>NZ_JBIVHS010000016.1:151446-199388 GCF_044749365.1 Kitasatospora sp. NPDC089509
TTATGGTGTTTGCACCCCCCCCCCCCCGGCCCCCCCATGTGGGGGGGGGGCCCCCCGGGCGCGGGGGGGGGGGGGGGGTTCGGCCGCAACCCCCCCCCCCCCCCCCCCCCCGCCGCCGTCCCCTTACCAGTCAGCCCCAGCGTACGGTCGGAAAATCGCACAGTAACCACTCGAACAGGTGGGGCACGCGAGTAGCCGCGAATGGCGTGGGACCGGTGGGGCAGGCTCGGCCGGGTGCGCGGCGAGGGGCTGTGCGCCGGGCACCGACCGGGTGCCCGAAGGGATGGTCCCGTACGCGACCGAACGCGTCGCGGCGGACGGGAGGGGGCGGTCCACGGCATGAGCGCACCAGCAGCAGTACCCCGGCTGACGCCGGTGGCGGAGACGACCGCCGCCCGCGACTGGCTGGCCGCCACCCATGCGGCCGTCGACCGGTCCCTGCACGCGTTCCTGGACGCCAAGCGGCTCTCCGGTGAGCCCGGCGCCGGGGGACCGGCCGCGCCGGTCGACGCCCTGCGGGCCTTCCTGGGCGGCCCGGGCAAGCGGGTCCGGCCGCTGTTCTGCCGGATCGGGTGGCGGGCCGTCAGCGACGGTCCCCCGGACCCGCGCCTGGCGGACATCGGGGTCGGACTGGAACTCCTGCACGGCCACGCCCTGGTGCACGACGACGTGGTGGACCGCTCCGCGCTGCGCCGCGGCCGGCCCACGGTGCACCGGGCCTGCGCGGCGCAGCGCGGCGGGGACGCCTGGTACGGCATCAGCGCCGCCGTGCTGCTGGGGGATCTGGCGGCCCTGTGGGCCGACGAGTGCTTCCAACGTCTGCACGAACCCGGGGTGCCCGCCGCGGCCCGCACCCAACTGGGGCTGATGCGGCAGGAGTTGCTGACCGGGCAACTCCTGGACCTGGCCGAGCCGTCCGAGCCCTTCGGCACCGTCGAGGAGGCGTTCGCCGTGATCGACGCGAAGACCGTCGCCTACACGGTGCGCGGCCCGCTGCTGATCGGGGCGGCGATGGCCGGGGCCGACCGGGCGGGCACGGACGCGCTCGCCGGCTACGCCCGGTCGCTGGGGGAGGCGTTCCAGCTCCAGGACGACCTGGAGGACGTCACCGCCGCCGACACGGGCGGGGAGGACCTGCGGGAGGGCAAGCGCACCGCGGTGGTCGCGCTGGCCGCCGAGGCGGGCACGGCCGCCCAGCGGGCGACCATGGCGCGGCTGCTCGGTCGCCCCGGCCTGACCGACGCCGAGCTGGCCGAACTGCGGGCCGTGCTCACGGCCACCGGAGCGGTCGCCCGGGTGCGCGCCATGGTGCTGGAACGGCGGCGGGCGGCCCTGGACACGGCGGCCCGGGGCCCGTTCACCGGGACCGGACGGGCGCTGCTGACCGCGATGACGGACCGGGCGCTGCCCGGTGTCGCCGACTGGGAGGAGAACGCGGCATGACCACCACGACCCCCACGACCCCCGCCGGGCAGGTCCCGGCCGCCCATCTGGCCGAGGCGCGCCGCCTGGTCGATCCGGTGCTGCGCCGGACCGTGGACGGCCTGCCACCGGGCGCGGTGCGCGACGCCGGCCGCTACTACTTCGGTTGGACCGACGCCGACGGAACCCCCGCCCGGGCGGCCACCGGCAAGGCGATCCGGGCCGCGCTGGTCCTCGCCACGGCGGAGGCGCTCGGGGCGGACACCGCCGCGGCCCTGCCCGCCGCGGCCGCCGTCGAGCTGGTCCACGGCTTCACCCTGGTGGTCGACGACGTCCTGGACCGCGATGCCGTCCGGCACGGGCGCCCGGCCGTCTGGTCGGTGTTCGGCACCCCCACCGCGCTGCTGACCGGGAACGCGCTGCTCGCCCTCGGCACGAGCGTGCTCGGCACCGACCCGGAACTGCCCGCGGCGGCCGGGACGCTGCTGGGCACGACGGTGGCCGCCATGTGCCAGGGCGCGGACGCCGACACCGCGTTCGAGACCCGGGACGACGTCACCATGGCGGAGTGCCTGACCATGAGCCGGCAGAAGTCCGGGATCTTCCTCGGCGCCTGCGCCGGGCTGGGCGCCCATGCCGCGCACGCCGCCCCGGCGGTGGTGGAGCAGCTGACCGAGGCCTTCACCACGGCGGGAGTGGCCTTCCAGTACGTCAACGACCTGCTGGGCGTGTGGGGCGAGGAGGCGAGGACCGGCAAGCGGACGGGCTCGGACCTGGCCAGCCTGAAGCGGACCCTGGTCACCGTGGACGCGCTCGCCGACCCGGGGCCGGCGGGGCGGGAACTCGCCGCCCTCTACTCCTCCGCACCCCCGCTGAGCCCGGAGCGGACCGCCCGCGCCACCGAGCTCGCGGCGGCCACCGGCGCCGGGCAGCGGGCCCTGGACGCCGTCGAACTGCACACCCGCCGGGCGCTGGAGCTGATCGCGCAGGCCGTCCCCGACCCCGACCGGCGGACCGGCCTGGAGGCACTGGCCACCATGCCGGTCGGCTACTACCGGGCCTGCGCCGCCGCGAACGGCCCGGGTCGGTGAAGGGCCAGGACACCGCGCGGGTGGGTCTCGGGGCGGTGGTGTGCGACATCGACGGCACCCTGACCGCCACCAGCTCCGCCCTGGCCGTGACCCGGGCCCTGGGCGTGCCGGTCTCGGCCCACGCCCGGCTGTACCGCGCCTACCGGGCCGGCGCGCTCACGGGTGAGTCGCTGCGCCAGGCGCTGCGGACCCTGTGGGCCGGTGCGACCCGTCAGCGCCTGGCGGAGGCCTTCGGCGGTGTGCCGCTCCGATCGGGTGCCGACCGCTTCCTTGGCGCGCTCCGCGCGGCGGGGGTGCCGCTGGTGCTGATCACCTCCTCCGCGCAGGAGTACGCCGACGCCACCGCCGGCCGGCTCGGCGCCGCCCTCGCCCACGGGGGCGGACGCCTGCGGTACGGCCACGACGGAGTGCTGACGGACCTGGAGATGTACGCGGCCGACGAGGCGGAGATGGCCGCGCTCAAGGCCCGCCAGTTCCGCGCCGTGCTGCGCACGCTGGACCTGCCGGCGCACCGGGTGCTGGTGGTGGGCAACGGGCCGAACGACCTCGGCCTGTTCGCCGCCACCCCGCACAGCGTGCTGATCGACCCGATCGGGAACAGCCC
This sequence comes from Kitasatospora sp. NPDC089509, assembly GCF_044749365.1. NCBI lineage: Bacteria > Bacillati > Actinomycetota > Actinomycetes > Kitasatosporales > Streptomycetaceae > Kitasatospora > Kitasatospora sp. NPDC089509. The sequence continues at coordinate 154,564 of NZ_JBIVHS010000016.1, forward strand.
GCACCGGCACCTGGTCGCCCACGTCGTGCCGGGCCTGGAGCAGGCGGCCGACCGCGTCACCGCCCTGGCCGGGACGGCGGCGGGGTGACCGGTCGCCCCCACCCGCTGGACGTGGCGTTCCTGGCGGCCATGGAGGGCTACCCGCCGACCACCCGCTGGGAGATGGCCTTCCAGTACACCGTGCTGGGCCCCGTGCCGACCGCCGCCGAACTGCGCCGTCGCGCCGAGGAGTTGGTGGCCCGCCTGCCGTTCCTGGCGTTGCGCCTGCACGGGCCGGCGGGTGCCCGCCGCTGGGCGCCGGATCCGTTCGACGCGGCCGAGCAGGTGGCGGTCGTCGAGGCGGTGGACGCCGACCACCGACAGGCCCTGGCCCGGACCTGGTTGGACGAACCCCTGGACGCTCCGGGTCCGGCCTGGCGGTTGCGCATCGTCCACACCCCCGGCGCCGCCGGGTTCACCGTCGTCCACACCGTGCACCACGCCCTCCAGGACGGCCTGGCCGCCGCCCGCACCGGGCTCGCGCTGCTCGGCTGCACCCCGCGGCCGGCCCCGGTGCGCCCCCGACCGGCGGCCCGCCGCCACACCGCCGACCTGGTCCGGCTCGCGGCCCGCACCTCCGCCGACGTGACCCGGGGACTCGCGCACCGACCCGGACCGTTCCCGTTCCTCACCGGCCGGCCCGGACCGATGCGGGTGGTCGACCTGCCCCTGGCCCGGTTGAAGGCCATCGGAGCCCGGAGCGGCGGGACCGCCAACGACGTCTTCGCCGGCGCCGTCGGGGCGGCGGTCGCCCACTGGGCCACCGCCTGCGGCCTCGACCTGGCGGAGCTGCCGGTGCTCGTCCCGCTCGACGCCCGGCACCCGACCGAACAGACCTGGCACGGCCTCCAGCACGGCAACCGGCTGTTCTCCACCCGGCTGCTGCTGCCCGGTCAGGGCGTCCCCCCTGCCGAGCGGCTGGCCCGCGTCATCCGGGCCCTGCACCACCGGACCGTCACCGCCCGGCACGCCGTACAGGACACCGTCCGGTACCTGCCCGCGTCCGTGGCCCGGACGGCCGTGCGGCTGTTCAGCGCCCCCGGCTACAGCGCGGCGATCGTCTCGTCCTGTCCGCTGCCCGCCCACACCCCGCCCGAGGGGCTGCGGGTCGTCTCGTTCCTGGCACGCGGCCCGCTCACCCCCGGCCACCTGCTCGCCGTCGTCCTGAGCGGTGACGGCGAGCAGGCTGGGGTCTGTTTCCACCCGGATGCCGGACTGCCGTGCCCGGAAGCCCTGGTGGACGGCTGGTGGCGGGCGCTGGCCGAGTTGGAGACCGCCCTGCTCGAAGGGTCCGGCGCGGTGGCCGGCCCGGGGGGGGCGTCAGGCCGGGACGGCCTCGACCACGGAGAGGACGGTCGGGGTCGGGATGATGCGGGACAGCCGCAGGCCGGACTTCGCGAGGAGCTCGGCGAAGTCCTCCTCGGTGCGCTCGCGGCCGGTGAGGGAGACCATCATCAGCAGGTCCAGCGCCTTGGACTGGTGCGGGGCGTTGCCGCGCGGGACCACCGCGTCCAGTATGAGGACCCGGCCGCCCGGGTGCAGGGCGCGGCGGCAGTGGCCCAGCACGGTCGTGCACTGGTCGTCGTCCCAGTCGTGGGTGATCCGCTTGAGCAGGTGGACGTCACCGGGCGGTACGGCCTCGAAGAAGTCGCCCTCCGCGAGGGACCAGCCGCCTTCGACCTCCGGGGCCGTGCCCAGGCGGTGACCGGCCAGGACGTGGGGGCGGTCGTACAGCACGCCCGTCAGCGCGGGGTTGCGGCGCAGCACCTCCAGCAGCAGGCCGCCGTGGCCGCCGCCGATGTCCACCACGGTGCCGGTCGACGGGAAGTCGTAGCCGGCCGCGAGGATCGCGTTCTCCGCGTCGGACATCGCCGCCATGCCGTCGTGGAAGACGGCGGCGGTGCGCGCGTCCCGGGCGAAGTGGTCGAAGAACGGCATCCCGAAGATCTCGTCGAAGGCCGAGCCGCCCTCGGTGAGACAGCGGGTCAACTCCCCGGCGGGCAGCCAGAAGGTGCGGTCGCTGAGCATCAGGATCGCCGCCCGCGCGGAGTACGGGACGTCGCTGCGCAGCGCCTGCCCGGCCTCGGTGAGTGCGAAGCGGCCCGACTCGTCCTCCGCCACCAGGCCGCGGGTGGCCAGCAGCCGCAGCAGCCGGTACAGGTTGCGGGCGTCCGTGCCGGTGGCGGCGGCCAGGTCGGCGGGGGTGCCGGGGCCCTTGGCGAGGTGGTCGGCCACGCCGACCTCGGCGGCGGCGCGCAGGGCGGCGGCGAAGAGGAAGCCGAGGACCTCGTCGACCAGGAGGGCGTTGGACCGGCGGTAGCGCTCGTCGGGGTCGCCGTCCCCGTTGCCGGGTGCGTTCCCGGGCTGCCGGCCGTCGTTCTGGTGCATACCGTCCTCCTCCGATCGGAATCCCCCGCCAGGGAACGCTGCCCAGGGCCGCTCGCGCCGAAGCGGCGCAGGGGCGCGTACGGGGGCGCACCGCTGGCTGCGCGCGCCCGGCTTGACGGTGCCCTAACACCGGCGGCGCTGCCGGGCGGGCGTCTCCGGCGTTGCACTCGCAGAGAGCATCTGTCTGCGGTCGAGGGGGAGTTGGGGATGGCACTGGCCGGCGGGCACGCGGCGGTACCGCCGTACACCGAGCGGGCACTGATCCAGGGCACCGCGTGGGTCCTGGTGGTCCTGGCCCTCGGGCTGGACCTGGGCCATCAGTCCTGGCAGGCACTGGCCATCGCCGCGGGCGTGGTCGTGGTGGCCAGCATCGGGCTCGCGGTGCGGCTGGAGAGCGTCAACCTGGTCGCGTTCCTGAAGAAGACGGCGATCTGGGTCGCCCTGATCCTGCTGGTGCTGCTGGTCGAACTCGGGGCCGAGGCGGACTGGGCGATCGGCTCGGTGACCGGCAAGGAGGTCACCACGGCCACCGTGCTGGTGCTGATCGGCGACCTGGTGGCCGAGGTCCGCGACCACCTCAGCGACCTGGTCGGCCACGGCCGGCACCGCGACCGGATCCGGGACTCCGTCAACACCGTCGAGCTGAGCCTGGCCCGCCTCCGGCACTGGACGGGCCGACGCGGGGCCCGTACGGAATGAGACCGTGCGGAATGGGCCCGCACGGGACAGCCTGCTCGCTCAGCGGGTGGCGTGGAGCTCCTCGGTGGCCTCCTCCAGGGCTTCGGCGGCGCGGCCGAAGTAGTCGAACAGGGTGGCGAGTTGCTCGGCGGTGAGGCCCTCGAACAGGTGGCCGAGCCTGCGCCGGGCGGGGGCGAGGACGGCGTCGAGCTCGGTGGGCTGGGCGACGGCCTGGACGATCACCTTGCGCCGGTCCTCGGCCGGGTGGCTGCGCCGGACGTACCCGGCGCGTTCCAGCCGGTCGATCAGGCGGGTGGTGGCGCCGGTGGTCAGCCCCGTGCGCACGCTCAGCTCACCGGAGGTCATCGGCCCTTTGAGCTGGAGGGCGTTGAGCGCGTAGGCGTCGGTGGCGCCGAGCCCGACGGCGTCGGCGCTGGCCTGGCTGTGCAGGACCACGGCCCCGAGGTAGCGCCGGAAGACCTCTCCGGCGTCCTCCGGCAGGTTGCTGGGTGTTTCCATCCGGGACCGATTCCTTGCTGTGCGCGGTTGGGCGGCTTCGACGGGTGCTCGCCCAGCGCATTCTTCCAGCCCGGGGTGCCGGGCGACCGTGCCGGGGCCGTTCGTCAGTGAGCGGCACCCGGCCTGGTCCGCGGGGCGAAGGCGAAGGAGATCCGCTCCATCAGGGGCTTGCGCCGGGTGTTGTGGAAGGCGGCGATGCGCCACCGGCCGTCGGCCTCCCGGACCAGGGTCGTCGTCTGGACCTTGGTCAGCTTCTTCGGCGGCCGGCCCTTGAAGGTGTCGCCGCGGCCGGTGATCACGGCGGTGTCCGGGCCGTAGAAGCGGACGTCCGTGATCTCGCCGGCCAGGCGGGTGCCCTTGAGGAAGTTCCGGAACAGCGTCCGGTGGCTCTCCACGATGTCGCGGCGGCCGCGGTAGTGGGTGCCGACGAAGGTGGTGTAACTGGCGTCCTCGGTGAACAGCGTCCCGAACGCGTCGGCGTCGTGGCGCGCCCAGGCCTCGTTCAGCGCGTCGGTCACCGCGATCACGGCGCTGCGGTCCTCGGTGGTCATGCCGGGCCTCACTCTCTGCTTGTGTGCAGTAGATGTATGGAAACATTAGCTGCATGGATGCAGATAAACAAGAGTGGGCGACCCGCCATCGGGCCGACGACGATTCGCCCTTTTCGGTGCTCCGGCGGAGCGTTCCGGTGGTCCGGACTGGATGATGGGCATGTCAATGTCGGTCTGTGAAAGGGGAATTGACGATGCGTAGGGTGAGATCCGTTCGTCGTGCCGCCGTTGTCGCGGCCGCCCTGATCGCGGTCGCCGGGCTCGCCCCGGCGGCGTCCGCCGCGGCACCGGTGGCCGCAGCATCCGTGGCCGCAGACCCGGCGGCGTCCGAGCTGGGGACGTACTGGACGGCGGCCCGGATGGCGGCCGCGCTGCCGGTCGACGCCGACCGGCCGGTCGCCCTGGCGCCCGCGACGGACGGGCCGCAGCCGGGGGAGTACATCCCGCCGAGCCGGAGCTTCGACGGCATCCCGCAGGCCGGGGCGTTCTTCTGGACCGACGCCACCGGCGCCGGCCGCACCTGCAGCGGCTCGGTGGTGCGCAGCCCCGGCCGGGACCTGGTCCTCAGCGCCGGGCACTGCCTCAAGGGTTACGCCGGTACGTCCCCGCTGCGGCACCTGGGCTTCGTGCCGCAGTACCACGACGGCGAGAAGCCGTTCGGAGTCTTCCCGGTCGTCGGCAACGGGGTGTACGTCGCCCAGGAGTACTACGACCAGGGCCCGCACGCGGGGGCCGAGTACGACTTCGCCTTCGCGGTCACCGGGCCCAACCAGGACGGCGAGCGGCTGGAGGACGCCACCGGCGGGGTCCAACTGCTCACCGACACCGGGTACTTCCACGCCCCGGTGCGGATGATCGGGTACCCGGCCGGCGCGGAGAAGCCGCTGGGCTGCTGGAGCTGGACCACCGCGTGGGTCAGCGACGACCCGGCCGAGCCGGGCACCTTCCCGCGGATCGCCTGCGACGCCTTCACCAGCGGGACCAGCGGTGGGCCGATGCTGCTGCCCTGGTTCGGCGGCTGGGCGGTGATCGGGCTGATCGGCGGCTTCCACACCGGCGGCAACACCCCGCAGGTCTCGTACAGCGCCCACTTCGGCGCCGCCACCCGGGCCCTCTACCGCGCCGCTGTCACCGGCGCTCCGCCGGCGGCGCCGCGCTCCTGAACGACAGCCGGCCCGTCAGTCGTACAGCCCGGCCGCCCGGCGGGTCGCCTCGGCCAGCCGGGCCCGCAGCGCGGGCGGCCGGAGCACCTCGGCCTCCGGGCCGAGGCGCAGCAGGTCGAAGTAGCCGATCTCCCAGCTCTCGACCGGCAGCGTCACGGTGACCCAGCCGTCGGCGTCCGGCGGGCCCGCGGTGGCGAGGGCGTCGGCGGCCGCGGTCGGCTCCAGCAGGACGGCCAACCGCTCGACCGCGAGCGGGCTCAGCCGCACCACGGCCCGCTCGCGCAGCATCGTGCGGGTGAACTCCACCGCCGCCGCGTCCCAGTAGCCGGCCAGGTCGAAGTCCAGGTCACGCTCGAACCGTTCGTCGCCGACCTCGGCGGTCTCGAAGCGGTCGACCCGGTACGAGCCGACCCGACCGGACGGGCCGCGCGCCACGAGGTACCACTGCCCGGACTTCAGTACCAGGCCGTACGGCTCCAGCCGCCGGTCCCGGGTGCCGCCGCGCGCCGCGTACCGGGCGTGCAGCACCCGGTCCTCCCACACGGCCCGGGACACCTCGGCGAGCAGCGGCGGGGGTTCGGCCGCGCGGAACCAGGCCGGCGCGTCGAGGTGGAACCGCCGGACGGCGGCCGCGGGGGCGTCGCCCAGCGCGGCGGCGACCTTCAGCCGGGCGGCCAGCGCCGGCCCGGCCAGCCCCATGTCGTGCAGCGGGCCCGGCAGCCCGGCCAGGTGCACGACCTCGGCCTCGGCGCGCTCCAGGCCGGTCAGCCGGGTGCGGTAGCCGTCGACCAGCCGGTAGCCCCCGGCCCGGCCGCGTTCGGCGTACACCGGCACCCCGGCCTCGGCCAGGGTGGCGACGTCCCGCTGCACGGTGCGCTCGGAGACCTCCAGCTCGGTCGCCAGCTCTGCGGCGGTCATCGTCCGACGGGACTGGAGGAGCAGCAGCAGCGCGATGGCCCGGCTCGCGCGCACCTCGTCTCCCTTCCGCCTCCGTTGACGCTGATCCCCCATTCTCGCCGGACCTCAGCCCCGGCCGTCCAGCAGCGGCAGCCCGGCCGCCCCGGCCTCCCGCAGCTTGTCGAAGTCCGGCGCGAACACGGTCATCCAGGACGGGTGCACCCGGTAGTAGACGACGTCCCGCTCCCAGTCGAAGGTGTCCGCCCCGTAGAACTCCTGGAAGTACGCCAGCAGCTCCGGCCAGTCGGCGGCCGGTCGGCCGTCCAGCGGATTGAGCGCCTCCACCGTGCCGTGGGTGAAGACCCCCAGGTCCTCCCCGCGCAGGTGCGCCGCGCTGACGGCGGGCCGTGCCGCGAGGTGGCGTGCCTTGGCGGCCCCGCGGGCCGTCCCGAAGTGCCACTTCCCGCGCAGGAAGTGCCCGTCCACCGCGCTGATCCGCGGTTCGCCCTTCGCCGTCACGGTCGACAGCGCGAGCGTGCACATCCCGGTGAGCACGCTGGTGAGCTGCTCGGCGGTGATGGTCCGCTCGCTGCTGATGATCGACCGCAGGTGGGCCGTCGATCGGGCCAGCGAGGCGTCGAGCAGGGCCTGCAGCCGCCGGAGGTCGTCGGGTGTCTCGCGCATGTCGGTTCCTCGTTCGTGTGGTCGTCCGTCCCGGTCCGCACCTCCGCGGCACGGACCGGCGGCCCCACTCTCCCGGCGATACCCGACACCTTCTGTCGTCTTTACCGACTCAGTCGGAGGTAGGGCCCGGTCCGGCGAAGATGCCGATGCCGTTGGGGATCCGCCGCTCCTGGCCGTGGTCGAGGTGGTTGCGCACGGTGAGGTCGCCGGTGGCCGGGTCGCGGGCGACCAGGGTGGAGGAGGCGCCGCCGTCGAAGTAGACGCCGTCCGGGCAGCCGAGGTCGCCCACCACCCGGGCGAGTTCGCTGACCGTCAGGCCGGTGGAGGTGCCCTCGCGCCCGTCGGTGGCGAGCAGGGTCAGCACCCGCCCGTCGTGCGACAGCCCGACCGCGCTGCGCGGCTCGACGTCGACGGTGTCCAGCTGCGGCAACGGGTGGCCGCCGCGCAGCACGGGGTAGGCGCCGAGGGCGAAGACGAGTGGCACCGGCCGGGTCGGGGCGAGGTGGTAGTCCACGGCGACGGGGGTGCCGAGCGGCAGGTCGGCCAGTGCGCGGGCGCCGGCCTCGCGCCCGAGCAGCACGGTGCTGTCCTCGGGGATCGGGCCGCTGCCCGGGGTCGGGGAGACCGACACCACGCGGTCGTGGCGGACCGTCACCTCCCAGGTGTCCGTGCTGCACGGGTCCGCGCGTGACTCGTCGCTCCCGCAGACGGCGCGCGCCCGGGAGCGTGCGCCCCAGTCGGCGGTGAACACGCCGATCGATCCGACCGGCAGGGCGTACTGGTTGAGCCCCCCGAGCGGCCAACTTCCGTACGGGGTCCACACATAGCCGTGCAGCTCCAGGCGGTCGGTACGGGCCACCCCGTCCACGCCGACCCCCAGCACGTCCCGGTCGTCGTCCCCCGGCGGCGGCCGCCAGCCGAACCGCTGGGCCTCGGGGACCGCCGCCTTCAGCGGCCGCCCCCGGAACACGGCCGGACCGGAGGGCGCCCCGGTGGCCTCGACCCCCGGGTGCTGCTCCTCCGAGATGTCGAAGAAGTCCCCGTTCACCGCCGCCACCGCCCCGCGCACCCCGGCCAGCCGGGTCAGCGGCGCGCGGTCGGCCACCGCGCCGGGGAACAGCAGGTCCGCCCGCACCCCCGGCTGCCGGAGGTCGGCGCGGACGGCGTACACCCGCGCCTCACCGTGCGGGGTACGCACCGTCAGCTCCCGGTACGCCACCCCGGGCGCGAGCGGCGCCCAGCCCCCGTCGGTCCCGGCCCGGGCTGGCGGAGCGAGCAGGCCGGCCGGGAGCACGGCCAACAGGAGGGCAACCGCACAGCGCAGCAAGCGATCCATGCCTGTCATGCTCGCGGCTTCCGGGCTGGTCCGCCGCAGTGGAGGCACGGTTTCATCCACTCTTCCGCCGATGTACACCAACGACGAGGGTGATCCGCCGCACCCGAAGGATCCGACCATGAAATTGGGATGATCGGACTGGACTGCGCGCGGCAGGATGCGGCTCGTGGACTACCTCCAGGACCCCGAGTGGCAACGCCTCATCGACCGCTACGTCAAGCCCGACCGCCGCTACCTCAGGCTCGGCGGCAACTACCTGCGCGGGACCGGGCCGGAACGCGCCAGGGTGACCCGGGAACTCGGCGAGGCCGCCGCGGAGATCACACCCCGCGAGTTGGGCGTGCTGCTCGGCAGCGGATGGCGCGAGCGCAAGACGACGGCCTGGTTGATCGCCGTCGCCCGCCGCACCGAGTTCCGCGAGCGCCTCGGCGAACTCCTGCTCGCCAGCCCCAATCCCTTCGCGGGCTCGGCGTACTGCGTCACCCTCGCCACCTTCGGCACCGCCGCCGACGCGGAGCTCCTGGTCTCCTACCTCGACCACTACCTGCGCCGCCCCGACCTCTACTACGACCAGCCGGCCGCCATCGGCGCACTGCTGCACCTGGACGCCGCGCTCGGCACGGACCGGGCGGCTCCGTTCGTTGCCCCGGACGGCCTCTGGCACCGGTGGATCGAGGGCCCGCCCCGCAAGGAGCACCACCACACGCCGGACGTCTACCGCCAGTACCTCGCGGCCTGCCTCGCCTTCGTCGACGAGTGCGCGGCACCCGGCCCGGCGCGGAAGGTCTGAGGACGGCCGGGCCGGTGGTGTCCCAGCACGGACACCACCCCTTGGCCTCGGTTCGACCACCGGCTCACCGGCCCCCGTGGTCACCGGCCACGGGGTCGCCCGGGCCGGGCAGGAGGTAGCCGGTGTGCGCCTCGGGGACGTGCCCCGGGGCCTGGTCGGTGGGGCGGGGCGAGGTGACGCCGTGGGTGGTCCATGCGGTGGGGGCGGTGGGTTCGGCCCAGGTCCAGGTGCCGTGCTCGGGCTGGGGCATGATCAGGTCGGTGCGTTGCCCGGAGGGGACGGGGGCGAGGACGGGGCCGAGCGGGAAGGCGGTGCGGATCCGGGCGAGGGCCCGGTCGGTGTGGGCGGGGGGAAGGGTGAGACTGACGGCGGGCACGATGTCGGTGACGGCCTGGACGCTGTTGTGGGGGCAGGCGAGCAGGGTGACGAGGGTGTCCTCGGGCGCCTCGGGGTGATCGGTGTCGGTGGCGCGCGTGATGTCCTGGGCGACCAGGGTGATGTCCTCGGCGCTGGGGGGCAGGGTGAAGCCGGCGGGGTCGGCCGGGTGGTGGGTGTGGAAGCGGGAGTGGTCGGCGGGACCGGTGGCCGTGGGGTGGGTGAAGTAGCCCAGCAGACCGTCGCCGACGAGGTGCGGGTCGCCGAGCAGGACGGGCCGGCGGGTGGCCGGCGCAACGGTCGGCTTCGGGTTGCCGAGGGCTTCCGGGGTGGCGGCGGGCAGTGGCGGGCCGTCGAGCTCCAGGCGCAGGCGCGCGGTCATGAGCGCGCAGGGGCGGCCGAGGGCGAAGGCGAGGTTGCCGCGGTCGGCGGTGCGTGGGGCGGGCGGGGTGATGGTGTCGAGGCCCTGTTGGACGGAGTCCAGGAGCGCGGCGAGCGCACCGTTGCCGCCGCTGCCGGGGGCGGGCACGAGGGGCTTGAGGAAGGCCGCGAGTGCGGGGTGGTCGGCGGCGAAGTCCCTGAGCGGGGCGGTGGCGTTCCACGGGGTGCCGGCGGGGGTGTCGTGGGGGCCGGTGTAGCGGGAGCCCGGCAGGGGGCGGCAGCGGGCGACGCCCGCGTCGATGCAGTGCAGGTCGAACAGGGGCCGGCCGTCGGGTTCGTAGCACAGCAGCGAGTGGCGGCGGCCGGAGCGGGTGGCGAGGATCCAGCCGTGGACGGGGTCGCCGGAGTCGGGGGTGTCCAGCTCGACCAGGGGGACGCGGGTCGCCGCGTCGAGGAGGTCGAAGCGCAGCCGCGCGCCCTGGTGGAGGCGGGGAGGCAGGTCGACGAGGTCGGAGGCGGGCTGGCCGTCGACGGCGTAGCTGCGGGTGGCGTCGGTGACGGTGAGGGAGGGGGCGCGCACCGTGATGTGCCCCTGGTCCTTGACGAGCGGGCTGATGGTGCGTCCGAAGCTGTCGGTGATGGTGAGGGAGGTCAGGCACAGCTGGGCGGCCCGCTGCTGCGGGAACGTCCTGTCGCCGAGAGCGGCTTTGTCCTGTCGGCCGGCCAGGATGGGGGTTTCGGCGGTACGGGGGAGGTGGCCGGTGCGGGCGGCCAGGACGCTCTGGGGCGGGGTGACGTAGCCGGAGGTGGGCGGCGCGTAGGTGAGGTCGTCGGTGTCACCGGGGGCGTCGGCGCTGCGGGTGCGCAGCCCAATGTCGGGGCGGCGGCAGGCGAGGGTCTCGTTGACGCCGGCGAGGGTGAAGGACTGCACGTCCCACTCGTTGGCGGTGATCCTGTCGAAGAGGCCCTGGTGGGCGTCCCTGGCACGCGGGTCGGGGCTGACGGCTGCGGCGTGCTGGAGGCGGTAGCGGGCGTGGGCTTCGAGCAGGGGCTGGATGTAGGTGTGGCCGGAGACCGTGCGGCGGACCGCCGTGGCACGGGCATCGGTGCGGGGGGTGCGGCTGACGTGGGTGTAGCGGCTGAGGGCGGGTGTGCCGGGGGCGAAGGCCCAGTCGGTGGCCTCGGCCGGGTAGAGGTCGGCCTCCCACTCCAGGATGACGGGGAGCCAGGGCTGGTGCCACCAGCGGACGTAGGGGAGGTCCGGCGTGACGGCCGTGAGGTCGGTGTCGCGGGCCTGGCCGCCCTTCGTCCGGACGGCTTCGGTGACTCCGGCGAGCTGAGCGGAGAACTCGGCGGCGAGGCCCGGCAGTTGGGGACGGACGGCGTCGAACGACGTCGGGGAGGTGTCCGGCAGGGGGAAGGCGGGTGCGGTGGCCGAGGGCAGTGCGGTGGCCGGGCGTACGGGGAGCGGGCCGCCGAGGAAGCCGTCGTGTTCCCGGCTGCGGCGGCGGTCCTGGAGGTGGGAGACGGTCACCACGGGATTGGCCGGTGCGTGGAACGCTGGCAACGGGGTCGGCTGGAGGCGGTGGTGCGCGGTGTCGATGCCGTGCTTACCGCCCCAGTCGGTGAGACCGCGGGGAGTGGTGTCGGCGGGCAGGGCGGCGACGCAGTCCTTGATCCCGTGGTCGAGGTCGGCGATCCGGGCGGCCAGGCTCCTCAGGGAGTCGTTGACGCCCTGCTGCGGTGGGTTCGGGGCGAAGCGGTCGTAGGGGCTGGTGATCCACCACAGGCCTTTCAGACGGGTGACGAGGTCCTTGCGCCGACGGACCAGCCCGTCCAGGCGGGCCTGGGCCCGGTTGAGGTCGTCGAGGGTCTGCTGCTCCTTGTCGCTGAGGGGGACGGGCGCGGCGGGGAGCCCGGCGGTGGGTTCGACGGCGGTGAGGTGCCAGCGGTGGCCGCCCGGGAGGGCACGGAACTCCCGGGTGTGGCGCGCGTAGTCCAGGGCGTGGTCGAGCGCCGGCTCGGTGTCGTGTTCGGGCAGGTGGGGGCGGTTGGAGGCGTCGAGCAGGTCGTAGCAGAAGGCCTCGAACAGGGCCGCGTCGTCGGGGGTGAGCAGGTCGTCCTGGGCGAAGAGCGCGGTGGCCGCCTCGACGGTGGAGTGCCCGACGGCGAGCGTCACCGTGGGCAGCGGGGGCCGGCCCTCCAGGTCGACCGGTCCACCGTCCGGGAACGTCAGGTGGGCGGGGTCGAGGTCGGCGGTCCAGGGCAGCCCCAGGACCCTGCCGACGTAGAGGGTGCCGGCGGGGTCCTGGACGGGCACGTCCTTCGGGAGGGTCCAGTGGAGTGACGCGAGCCGGGCCGGGAGGTCCTTCGCGGTGGTGGCCCCCAGGGGGTCCGCCGACCGGTCGGAGTACCAGCCGACGACCAGGTAGCTGACGGTGATCTCGTGTCCGTTCGCCCTGTTCGGGACGGCCTCCAGGTCGGCCTGGGTGTCGTGGAAGGACAGGATGTTCCGGTTGTAGGGCCCGTACTGGGCGAAGGCGGGCAGGCCGGTGCTGTCGACGGTCAGGAAGGGCTTGGTGGCGGGCTCCTCGGGGAGGGGCGTGCCGGTGCCGAGCGGGTGTGCGCGGCCGTAGCGGGCGTTGCGGGGGAAGCCGCCGCCCTCGGGGCGGCCGGGCAGGACGGCGGCCGAGTCGTCGACGGCGGGCTCGTCGCCGCGCAGGAGCCAGGAGCGGACGTCGGGCGGCGGGGTGGTGGAGCCGTCGGGGTGGCTGGTGAAGCTGTGGCGGATGACGAGCCATCGGTTCGGGATGAGCGGGAAGCGCATCCCGCCGGGGCCGGTGGGATCGATGTGACCGGTGCGCAGCGCGATGGGCAGTTGCCACTGCACGTAGACGCCCGGTTCCGCCGGATGCGTGTTTCCCGGGTCGGCCGGCCCGTGCTCGGCCAGCGCATGGAAGTCGGGGGTGCGGCTGTGCACGTCGTCGACGTTGGAGCTGTTGACCAGGAGGGCGTCGACGTCGATCGGGACGATCAGGGGCGCGGGCTCGGTCATCTCAGCGGGTCTCTCCGGGGGTGATGTCCAACTGGACCGGAACGTGCAGGAGCTGGAAGGCGAGGGTTTCGGAGTTGCGGGCCGTGCCGGTGCCCAGGTGGGCGCAGATGTCGTCCAGGAGCGGGCCGGGCTCCAGGACCTGTCCCCGGCGTCGCGTCGAGGTCGACGGCCGGACGTACGTGTCGGTGCCGAACACCTTGAGCGTGGTCGGGTTCGCCGGGACGCCGCCGTCCGCGTTCCGGAGGGTGAGTCCGCCCTCGGCACTGTCGAGGCCGAGCTCCAGGACGTGGGCGGGCTGACGCAGGTGGACGACGGTGGGGGTGCGGTCGAACAGCAGGAGCAGGGTCTCGGCGCTCAGCAGTCGCCAGGAGGTGAGGGCTGCGCCCTCGACGGTGAGGCCGAGCTGCTTTCCCGGCCCCGGTCCCGTCGGGGTGGCGGAGGTCGGGGGAGCGGTGCTGTGCGGGGCGGGCGCCGGGGGCCAGGAACGGACCAGGGGTGAGCGCAGCAGCAGCCCGCAGCCGGGGATCCCGGGGCCGTCCCCGGAGCTGAACACCACCTTTTTGAGGAGGTCGGTGAGCTGGATGTCGGCGTGGGTGTGGGCGCCGACGGAGAGCATGCCGTCGGCGAAGGCGTTCAGCCAGTGGCCGTCGATGTGGAAGAACCGGGCGCTGTCCGGCGGCAGGACCGCGTCGGGCAGCGGCAGCAGGTACCAGGTCGGTACCAGGGCCAGCATGGCCGCCGGGTCCCACTGCCAGGTCTGCGACCCTGCCGGTCCACCACCGGCGGCATCGGGGTGGGCGGAGGCCGCTGCGGCCAGGTCGGCGGACAGGGCCTGGCGCAGGGGCTCGCGCCACCCGGGATCGGCCAGCAGCGTCGCCAGGTGCTTCGGTACGGACGCCGTACTCCCGCCCGTGGGCTCGGGGCGGGCGGCCGTTCCTGCTACGGGGGTGGTGTGGAGCCGGTCGGTCAGACGGACGCCCAGGCCGTCGACCATGGCGGCGTCGAAGGCCGTCCGCAGGCGCTGCGGGGCCGTCAGCCGTCTGATCCCCTCGGCCCGTGGCGGGGGCACCGGACCACCGGATCGGGTGCCGAGGGGATTGAGGGGGCGGGCGACCGACTGGGGGTGGGTGGCCAGGGCGGCGGCGCGGGCGAGGGCGCCGGCCGTGTGGCGCCAGGTGAGCATGGTGTCGAAGAGGTCGTTGCGGCACATCACCAGCTGGGCGCCCAGGTTGAAGGCGGCGGCCAGACTGATGTCGAACACACCGTCGCCCTTGACGTAGATCAGTGCCTCGTCCGCGCACGCGTACGGGGTGTGCTCCGGTGCGGGCTCGGTCGGTCCGGGGACGAAGGGGCCCCGGTACCAGGCGAGGGTCTGTTCGCCCGTCACCAGGCGGTGGCGGACCGGGCTGTAGCCGGCGTACAGGCGTGCTTCGACCGGGTCGGCGGGATTCTCGGGCCCGGGGACGCGCAGCCGCCCATGGCTGCCGTCCTTCCTCTGCAGGTCCTCCCTGAGCGCCGTGATGGCGCGGTCGTCGTCCCGGCCCTTCACCTCGGCGGGGTCGAGGGTGGTGAAGGTCCACGAGAACAGGGACACCATGCGCACCTTGACGGTCGAGCCCGCCGGAGGTGGGGAGGTGAGGGTCCCCTCGTGGCCGGCCAGCGAGACGACATGGGCGGTGTGGCGGCCGGGGGTTCTGGGGAACCGGGCCGCCACCAGGGTGGCCGTGGCGGGCGGGGCGTGGACGGCGTCCTGCGTCCCGTCGTCCTGCCCGGTGCTCTTCTCCCGTGGTTCACGGACGTGGGCCCACAGGTGCAGCTCCTCGGGTGCGGGCAGGAGGTCCCGGTACAGGTCGGCCGGCAGGTCGATCACCGTGCAGGAGGTCTGCGCGGACCCGTCGCCGAGCTCCAGGTCGGGCACGCGGGTGTCCGAGGACGATTTCAGGAGGTCGACGGCCTTGCCGGTGTGGATGTCCCCGGCGTCCAGTTCGTCCTCGGCGATGACCAGCAGCGCCATCCACGGCCGCTCCGCCCACGTCGGGTCGGTGTGGCCGCCCGGCAGCAGCTCGTGTTCCCACGGCAGGTAGGGGTCGCCGAAGGAGACGAACGGGAGCAGGTATCCGTACTCGCCCGACCCCCCGGGCGGGGGGAAGCAGCCGCAGACGTCCGCGCCGGACACCGAGAACCGGGGCGTGCCGGTGACGAGCGTCTGATCCGGTGACCTGAACGTCCACAGTGGCGAGCTCTCACCCGTCCGGGTGACGGTGTGGGTCGCGGAGACGGTGTACTCGGCTCCCCGCAGGGCCGGCCGCCAGCCGGTGTACAGGCCGACGCCGGCCTTCCGGTCGGTCACGTGCGCTTCGTTCCTTCCACCAGCTGGGGTTCGGCGTCCAGGTAGTCCGCGCAGTGCCGGGCGAACGCCTGCAGGCCGGCGTCGGGAGGGCAGCTGAACCCCGGGATCGGGGTGGTGCGGTGGGCGAGCCCGGCCAGCAGACCGGTTCGCCGCCGGGCGGACGCCGAGGAGGCGATGTCGTCGGCGACGACCTTCAGGGGTGAGGGATCGCCGGATTTCCGGTCCTGCGGCGGGAAGCTGCTCGGGTCCTGCGGCGACGGAAGGTCCACCGCGAACCGCTTCACCGTGAACGCCTGCTCGGGGAGAACGGTCGGCTCGGTGTGGACCCTCGTGGGCGAGCAGACCTCGACGCCGGTCGCGTAACCGTCGATCAGACCGGGATCGGACCGGCTCTGTGCCCCGGCGCCCCACAGCGCGGCCGGCACACCCACGCTCGTGGCGGCCGCCTGCCACGACTCGTCGTCACCGGCCGTGTCGACCGTTACCTGCTTCCCACCGACGGTGAGGCTCACCACCAGACAGGAGTCGTAGGCGGGCGGTGTCGCACCGCCGTCCGCCATGGGACGGATGTGCAGGGACTTCGACGGCTGGGGCCCCACCTCCGTGCCGTTGACCGTGACCGAGGCCGCCGGCACCGCGGTCCGGACACCGAAGCGGAATCCGCCGCGCGCCGCCGTCCACACCTCGGCTGCGTGCCCGCCCTTGCCGGGGGCGGAGGGCAACAGGCCCCGCAGGGCCGCCAGGTGCACCACCTTGCTGTCCCCGGCCGGCAGCATCTGCCGGCGGAACGCGTCGGCGCTCAGGACCGTCGCGCCACCGGAGTCCGAGCCGAAGTCGACGTGGACCGTCCACCAGCCGATCTTGAAACGGGCCCGGCCCCCGACGGGCGGACCCCACACCCTGCCGTCCGCGGACAGTTCCAGGGAGAACGGGCCGGCCTCCGCACGGATGCTGCCGCCCCAGTCGACGTCGAAGTAGAGCGGATCCCACTCGATCAACGCGTCCGCGTACACGCTCGCGTGCACCGAGGCCGGGCCCCAGTCGCCGCTCAGCGACGCGTTCAGACCGGCCATGAAGGCATGCGGGGCCAGGGCCGCGTAGCAGTTGCCCGTGACGTGGACGCCGCTCCCGACACTCCAGTCGAACCCGAGCCGACGCACCCGCGGGTAGTGGCCCGGGGCGCGGAACCGCGGGTGGTAGCCCCCCACCGTGGCGATGAAGTCGCCGGGGTGGGCACTGTCGCCGAACCACAGGCGGACGGCCAAGGCGCCCCGCAGCTTGCAGGCGGGATCGAGGATGAACGAGCCGTCCGCGACGACCGCGTCGATCGCCAGTGTGTCGGTGCTGCGCCGGTATTCGGCCCGCAGGTCCACCGCGAGCTGCGCCCACGGGGTGGTGCTCCCTTTGGGGAACGCGGCCTAGGCCCGGCCGTACAGGCCGACGACGAAGTCGTCGCCGAACTGTGCCACGGCCACCGCGGCGACGTCGACCTGCTCGTAGACCTGTGCGCGCAGACCGGCGGCCAGCCAGATGCCGTTCCGGGACGGGGTCACCCAGGCCTCGGTGCCGCCGGTTCCGAGGAGCTTGTCGAGTGCTCCCAGTGGGTCGTTCGGGGGCTGCTGCCCGTCGAGCATCGTCACGAACGGGAAGGAGGAGACCTCCGTGATCGTCGGCGTGCGCACCACGGAGTGGTAGCCGAAGCCGGCGGCCAGTGCCTGGACCCGGAACATCGGGGGTCCGATGGCCTTCTCCTTGAGGTCCAGGACCCCGAAGACGAACAGCGACGGATCCGCCGAGTCCTTGGGCTGGGCGTAGAAGCCGAGGGCGGTGACGCTCACGGCGGGGGTGCCCACCACCGCCTCCCCGCCGAGGGCCAGGGCGTACTTGGAATTCGCGTCCTGCTTGTAGCGGACGAACTCCCCGGCGACCGTGATCGGGGGCCGGTCGAGACCCAGCCCCAGCCCGTCGAGGTGGAAGACCGGTGTCCGGGGGGCCTTGAGCGGCAGCTCGGCGCCCAGTCCCCGGGTCGCCAACTCCACACCGCCGGCGCTGACGGAGGCGTCCACCAGCAGGTGCACCCGACCCTCGGCGTAGCCCGCCCCGATGCGTACCAGCTGCACGGGGCCGAACGTACGGTTCGCCGCCCACCACGCGGTGGCGGCCGCCCCGGCTCCCGCGGCAGCGCCGTCCGCCGTGGTGGCGGTGAGCGACGGTGCGGGACGGGTGCCGGTGCCGAGGCCGAACGGGTGCCGGACACCGCCGAACAGTGCGTCCAGCTCCAGGTAGGGGCCGGTCCGCACGCCCTCGGGAACCTGCGGACCCGTCGGGAGCAGCGCCGCCAGGCGCTGCCTCCTGGCGTCGTCCAGGTTCTGCGACAGGTACCCCATGCGCAGTTCGCCGACGCCCAGGCCGTAGGAGGAGGGCAGTAGCGAGTCGATCAGCGGAAGCCGCAGCCCGAGGGCTTCCAGGTCCAGCGCCGCGGCGACCAGCCGGACCCGCTTTCCGTCACCCGTGGTCACTGTCACCGGCCCGCTCCGCTCGGACGGTGTGCCGTCTCGGCCCGGAGGGCGGGACACGGGAGGAGGCCGCGTGCCGTCGCCCGCCTCACCACGGGGACTTCCGGTGCAGCTCGGCCGAGAGCCCCTGCACGCCGTCACGGTCGATCGTGACCCTGTCGTCGGAAAGGTAGGGAAGTGTGTGGTCAGGCCAGCGGACCGGGTTCCCCTTCAGGTCGTAGACGGAGTCCTGGGTGATGTACCACGCCCCGGTATCCGAGTCGGAGGGGTAGTCCAGGCTCGTCAGCGGGACCCCGATGCCGAAGGTCTTCCAGTTCCAGGGCAGTGGCACTGGCTGGGTGTCCTGCGCCATGCCGATCGTGCCGTCCTGCTCGCCGATGAGAACGAGGTCTCCCATGAGGTGATGGAAGAACTCGATCGGTCGTGCCGCAGAGGTCGGTGCCGTGCTCTTCCAGTCCACTCCCGTCGCGTAGGTTCCTTCGCCGTCCTGCCAGCAGACGGTGGGGAGTTCGGGGGTCTGGGTGCAGCCCTTCAATTTCGGGACGGGGGTGTCGGTCTTGAAGGGTGTCAGCTCGCACCTCCAGGTGGTGGGTTGGTCGGCCCCCTTCATGTCCTGGTAGGCGAGGAGCTTCCCGTTCTCGACCCGCAGGCCCCATTCCCACTGGCGGGTGTACTGCGGCCCCTGCCCCTTCTCCAGGTTCGGGTCCTGGTACCGGTCCGTCCCGGTGCCCATGGACAGGGTGGCCGATCTGGCAGCGGGGTCGGAGGGGACTCCCGAGCGGAGGTCCCAGGTCCCCGCGTCCCCGCTGACCCAGACGCCCGATGTCGCGAATTCCTCCCCGGTCCACGTCATGGTGTCGGTCTGCACGCGGACGTACCGGAGACCGGGGACCTGAACGTTCTGCAACGTGCCGTCGGGGCCGCTCCAGGTGACCCTGTCCTCGCCGCTCAGCACGGCGGTGACCTGCCCCGGATCCGCGGCGAAGGTGGGGAACACGGCCATGGGGAGAAGGTGGTCGAGGAGGCCGGAAGGCTGTTCGGGCCACCCGGACTTGTCGTTCGGGCCCTGCCAGGTGACTTTCAGTTCCGTCGCCGTCGAACGCCAGAGCTGCTCCACCCGGTCCGGTTCGGCGAGGAGCGTGAGCTTGGCCCCGGCGGGGGCGAAGAAGCTGAACGGCTGTGCCTTCGCAGGTCTGCCGTCGCTGGTACGGCGGGTGAAGGTCGTGGCCTGGCCGGCATGGGTGACGGTGATCTTCACGTCGTGGGTGCCGGTGACACCGGGCTCCCGGAGGATCGGCAGCAGCCGCAGGACGCGGTAGGCGGTGGTGAACTCGATCGTGTAGTAGCCGTCAGCCGGTGCGGTGAAGTCCAGCGCTGCCCCGGACGGCTCCAGGACGTACGTGCGGCTGTTCACCTCGTTCCGGCCGGGGAAGGTGATGGTGCCGCCGACGGTGAGCTGGGTGAGCGTCTCGTCCGTCGTGGGCACGGGGACCGTGACCGTGAGCGCGTGCCGTGTGTCCGGTGACTCCCGCTCCGTCGCGGTCAGGGTGAAGGTGGTCTCGTTCGCCAGCCCGGTGACGGCCACGGAGCGTGCGTCACTGTCCAACGTGCGGGTGGAGCCGTTCCCCTCCAGAACGAACCCGTCCACGGTGTGGACGTCACGGGCTCGCCAGTGCAGCCGTGCGGTGCCGTTGAGGGCGGGGTCGGGGCAGGTGAGGTCGCCGAAGTAGAACCCCGACGGGTACTTCACCAGCGGAGGGAGGTCCGGCGTGACGTGCCCGGCGTCGTTGGAGGCCGAGAAATCGATCTTGGCCTCGCCCGGGGCCTGGTTGATCCGCACGCCGGCCAGGGAGAGCCGGAGGAAAGCGCCGACAGCCGAATCGGGCCGGCAGGTGATCGCGTACCGGCCCTGAGAAGCCTTGCGGGTCACCCGCCACACTGGTCGGCCGTCGCGTTCGTTCCTGTTGTCGCTGACGATGACGCTGATCGCGTCGGCGGCGGCCTGGTCGGGGAGGAGATCTCCCGGGGCGCTGCCGATGGGCAACGTCACCGTGATCTCGGTGGACGGATCCCACCGGGGTACGGAGAACACCAGGTGGAGGTCCACGATCGACGCGAACCCGGTCGTCGACGAGACGAACTCCGGGGGAGAGGTCGTCAGGGTGCAGAGGGATTGGTCATCGGACACAGCGGAATCCTCGGGATCGGCGGCGTTTCGCGGGGTACCGGCGGGTCACTCGGGGGGAGGTTCGACGTAGAGCGTCCGCTTGACCGTCAGGCGGCGGAAATCGCGGTCGGGGGCGGCCACCAGGACCGTCAGGGACGCTGAGGCCGTGGCGCCGTCGGTCGTCTCGGCGGTGAGCAGGAAGGTGGTGGCTTCCATCAGGCCGCGGGTGGCGAAGCTCGTGGCGTTCAGCGGCAGGCCGATCGGGACGGAGGGGCCGGGCCGGCTCACGCGCGACAGGACATGAAGACTCCTCAAGGGCGCGGTCGAAGTGATCCGCCAGGTCAGCGCCGTGCCGAAGCCGTGCGCCACCAGGGGATCGGCGGGGGTGAAGTCGCTGATGGACAGCTCGGTGCCGGGCACGGCTCGGGCTCCGTTCGGATCGGTGCGGGCAGGAGCTCTCACGGTGACGGCTGCGGTGGCGGAACCGGGCTGATGGGAAGGATCCGGGGTTCACTGATCAGGACTTTGAGTCGAGCGTTGAGGGTGCCGCCCTGCCAGGTCTTCCAGCCGTCCTGGGCCTGGACGCGCAAGGGGGACCCACCGGGCAGTTTCAGGCCGAGCGGGGAGTCGGTGCCGTCCAGCCGGAGACTGCCGACGACCGGGGCGCCCCCGTGGATGTCGGTCATGACGACGTCGAGGACCGGGGGCTTCAGGTCGGGGACCAGGCCGTCGGTCTCGGTGATCGCGAGGACCGCCCACCGGTCGCCGTCCGCCGGCTCGGCGAGGTCCAGCGGTTGGCCTTGCTGCTGGTTGGCCCGGTACTCCTGGTCGAGCGCCGAGGCGTACGCGGCGCCGAGGAGGAGGGCCTCCCGGACGGTGACGTCGGTGAGGGGGGTGGTCGGTGCCACGACCTCGACGATCGCCTGGTGCCGGTGGGAAAGTCCGCCGCCGGCGAAGGCCTCCAAGGTGTAGCCGGTGGTCCCGGAAAGGTGACCGGTGCTCAGTTCCCGGTCGTCCTTCCCGGGATTGTCGGCGTCATGGTCGTAGGAGTTCAGGGAGTAGCCCTGTACGCCCTCGGCCGACCACAGCAGCTTGGTGGACTGCCCCAGGGCGACCGACGGATCGGCGGGCGCCAGGTAGTCGAAGAAGAACCCGTGCGGAAGCTTGGTCAGGATCACCTCGGAGGAGTGTGGCTCGACCTCGTCCTGGGTGCCGACGGCTGTCCAGGCGGTGACCCGGAGGTCCGCCTTGCCGGGGGTCCGGTTGAGCTTCACGTCCGGGAAGCGGAAGCTGACCTGGTCCGCTTCGGTCGTGGTCCCGTACGGTGCGATGGTCGTGTCGTCGGAGGACTCGAACGCATAGGTCTCCGGCTTCGACAGGGTAGCCGCCGTCCAGCCGGGCGGAATCACCACCTTGTCCGCGTCCGGCAGGTCCTTGTCCGATGAACACAGGTCGCCCTGACCCTCACCGATTGGCACCGTCACGGCGATTCGGGCGCACCGGACGGGCTCCTTGCCGTGGTTGACGACGATCAGCTCGACGGTGTCCCGGCTGCCCGCGTTGAGCGGGATGTTGTTCCAGCCCTGTACGGAGAAGCAGAGCGGTGTCGCACGGACGGTCGGATCCGCTGGGGGCCGGTTGACGGGGAGGGGGTCGAGACCGGTCACGGGCCGGCCCTTCGCGGAGAAGCATGATCGGACGGGCCCTTCGCGAGGATCACCGGTTCTGTCCTTCCGAGTCCTGGAACTGTCGCCCCCACATGACCACGTGAGACTTGTTCGTATTCGTATCAGCTGGGGGATTCGAGCCGGATTCGCTCGAACGAGCCGACGGCGGCGTTGGGTTGACGCAGGCCCCGCTGCGGGCCCGGAGGGCGATCAGCTCAGGGTGGCCAGAGCGAGCACCCCGTGCTCCGTCTTGACGGTGACGGCGAGGTCCTGTGCCTTCGGGCCCCGGGTGTAGCGGAGGTCGGCCTCGGTGATCGCCGGCGCGATCTCCTTCACGATGTCCGGGATCTCGCCATCCGGGATGCCCAACCGGCGGGCGAGGGTGCTCAGTTCCACCGGCTCCGCAGTGGCCAGGGAGGCCCCCAGCTCCCAGGTGTCGTTCGTCTTGTTCCTGGTGAGGCCGCCGGAGAAGATGAGCATCGGGGAATCCGCGGAGGCGTGGTCCCGCAGCGCCAGGTGCGTCGTCACCGCTACGGAACCGCCGGTGGCCCACTCCAGGGTCACGACGGCGTCCGCCTTCACCCCGGCGATGTCCAGCGTGACGCCGAGGCCGATCTTCCAGGATTTCCAGGGGTCGTCCGTTGCGACTTCGAAGGAGGCGTCGTGGAGCGCCAGGCTCTGGATGAACGGTGGAATGTCGGGTTTGACGTGCCATTCCTCTTCGGCCCACTTCAGGAGATTGCTCATGCTGATTCCCGTGGCACCGCCCCGGTAGCGTCGGAACGTGGTGCCGTCGGCAGAGGGGTCGTCCAGGGTCAGCGTGACGGTGGATCCCTTGACGGAGATCGAAAGGGAGCTCGCCGTCGATGTCGGTACGGTGGTCGCGCGGAACACGCGTGTCCGGGGTGCTTTCTCCAGCTTCTCCTTCGGAGGGCACCGCGTATCCCGGCTGCGTGCTTGCCGCAGGGGTTTCTTGGCGGTGCTCCGGATGTAGTCGGCATTGCTTGGAATGTAGTCCGGACCGGTAGGCTTCGTGACGTAGTACCAGTTCTCGGGGATCCTGCTCCAGGCGGCATCCGTCACGTCCTGGGGGTATTTGGCGCGACTGAAGAGGTAGCGATAGGTCTGATAGAACTCCAGCAGGTAAGGCAGTTTGTCATTCGCCAGTGTCGGGTTCTTGTCCTCGTCCACCCCCTCTCCTGGGGCTGTGAGGTCCGAGAGTGCCAAGAGCCGTCTGGCTGCGCTCTTGGCGCGGCGGTCCTCCAGTTCATCGACCAAGAACGCCTCCGGGTCCTCGCCCGGGTCGTCCACGCGCCCTGCCGGATTCTTCGGCCCCGCCTTGCTGGGTCCGATCACCAAGTTCCCCGGGCACCAGAAGAAGATCTGACCGAACTCTTCCAGCTGGGTGGCGCATTCCCCTTTCGTGTTGCTGTCGTGGTGGAACTCCTTGTTCTGGAGCTCGGCCAAGAAGTCGTCTAGTTTCTGTTGGCTCTCGATGCCCTTCAGGGGTAGGATGCCGGTTTGCTTGCGCAATTCCCCGAGGAACTCGGAAACAGATTTCGGCGGTGGCTCCCGGTCGTCCTTGTAGTAGTGGTCGACCGCATAGTTCCAGTATCGAATCGCCCTGCTGCCGGGGAAGAGGTGGTGCCTCGTCAGGGCGACCTTGATCTTGGCGTCGGGCTTTGCCCTCCTGTTCAAATCGTCCGGGTCTCGTGGATCCATGGTGCCAGGATTTTCCTCCGTGCCGGACTCGACCCTGTTCTTGTACGGCAGGGCGGCGTGTCCCGGCTCGAACTTGATATCCATCGGTTTGCTCGATGCCACGAGGGGCCCTTCGGGGCTCGGCGGGGTGTTGGTCCACCACGAATCTCGGACACCGGACCGGGGAGCAGGATGTGTGCGAAGCGATGTTCACCCGAACGGGTAAGTCGACCACCGGAGTACGCCCGCGACGCAGCCGTCCGGGTGATGTGGGGCGCGGTCGCGTGTGGCTTCGGGGGGAGCGGTTCGGGGCGGGTGGTTGGCTGTCCCGCGAGTCGCGGCCAACTGGCCTGGTGCGGTGGTGCGGAGAGCCCCCGGCGTGCGGCAGGGGTATCCGAGCGGGCGGAGGCGGTCGGCGGTGGCGGCGAAGCGTGCGGGTGAACGGCCCCGGAAACGTGGCGGGTTGCGTTCGGTCGTCCGAAGGGCTGGCCGGGTGCCGGCCGCGGTGGCGGGCGGGCTGGGGCGGCTGCCCGCGCCGCCGGGGCCGTTCCGGGCCGGGTTCTGGCGCAGTCCGATCCGGGGGCCGTGGCTGACCTCGGTGTTCGGGCTGGTGCTGCTGGTCGGGATCCCGGTGCTGTTCGTCACCGGGGCGCTGTCCTACGCCGCCTACAACCCCGACCTCGGGCCGCTCAACGACCAGACGCCGGACAAGGGCCTGTTGGGCTTCTACCTGTTCGACTGGCCGACCCGGCCGTACTGGCTCTACCGGCTCACCCAGGGCGTGCACGTGACGCTCGGCGTCGTGCTGGTGCCGGTGGTGCTCGGCAAGCTGTGGTCGGTGATCCCGAAACTGTTCGAGTGGCCGCCGGTGCGCAGCCCCGCCCACGCGCTGGAGCGGCTGTCGCTGCTGATGCTGGTCGGCGGGGCCGTCTTCGAGTTCGTGACCGGGATCCTCAACATCCAGCTGTACTACGTCTTCCCGGGGTCCTTCTACACCCTGCACTTCTACGGCGCGTGGGTGTTCATCGCCGCGTTCGCCGTCCACGTCGGGCTGAAGTTCGGCCGGCTGGTCCGCGCCCTGCGCTCGCGCCCGCTCTGGCGGGAGCTGCGCACCGGCGTGGCCGGGACCAAGCCCGAACCGCCGGATGCCGACGGCCTGGTGGCGACGGCCCCGGCCGCGCCGACGATCGCCCGGCGCGGTGCGCTCGCCCTGGTGGGCGCGGGGTCGCTGGCCCTGCTGGTGGTCACGGCAGGGCAGAGCATCGGCGGACGGCTGCGCCGCACCGCGCTGCTGGCACCGCACAACCGCCCTCCGGCGAACGGCCCGAACGGCTTCCAGGTGAACAAGACGGCGGCGTCGGTGGGCGTTTCGCCGGCCATGGTCGGCCCGGACTGGCGGCTGGAACTGCACGGCGCCGGGCCGGTGCAGGTGTTCACCCGGGAGCAGCTGCTGGCGATGCCGCAGTGGCCGGCCCTGCTGCCGATCGCCTGCGTGGAGGGCTGGTCCACCGAGGACCAGCACTGGAGCGGACTGCGGCTCGCCGACCTCGCCGCCTTGGCCGGGGTGCCCGACGCGGCGGACGTCCTGGTGGACTCGGTGCAGCCGCCCGGCCCGTACTCCTCCGTGGTGCTACGCGGCAACCAGGTCCGCGACCCGCTCTCGCTGCTCGCCCTGCACGTCAACGGGGTCGACCTCGCGTTGGACCACGGCTACCCGGCCCGGATCATCGTCCCCGCCAACCCCGGTGTGAACAACACCAAGTGGGTCCGCCGACTGACCTTCCGGAGCCGATGATGGATGGACGGACGGGTATCTCCCGCTGGTACGGCGCGGGCCCGCTGCACCTGCTCGCACTGCTCGCCTCGCTCGCCCTCACCGGCTACGCCGTCCAACGGTTGGTCGTCGACCGGCCGCTCGCGGTGGCGATCTGGTTCGTCGGCGCGGCCGTCGCCCACGACCTGGTGCTGCTCCCGCTGTACTCGATCGCCGACCTCTCGGCCCGGTCGGTGCTGCGCCGCCGGGCGCCCGCGCGGACCGCGGGCGTCGGCTGGATCAACCACCTACGGGTGCCGGTGTTCCTGTCCGGCCTGCTGCTGCTCGTCTGGTTCCCGCTGATCCTCGATCTGTCGGTGCCGTACACCGGGGCGACCGGGCTCTCGGAAGGGGTCTACCTCGGGCGGTGGCTCGCCATCACCGGGGTGCTCTTCGGTCTGTCCGCCGTCGTCCTGGCGATCCGGATCCGGCGCGCCCGCCCACCTCGGCGCGGGCGCGACGTTCGCGATTCGTAAGGCGCCACCTGGACGGATCCCCGCCGGCCCGCTCCTACAGTGGTCGGGCGGTTCCCCTGATGAGAGACGGTGGACATGATGAAGCGTCAGGAAAACCCCCGGGCCGAACTGGGTGTGATCGGCGGTTCCGGGCTGTACGCCTTGCTGGACGAGGTGGAGGAGGTGCGGGTCGGCACCCCCTACGGCCCGCCCAGTGACGCGGTCTTCGTGGGGGAGGTGGCCGGCCGCCGGGTGGCCTTCCTGCCTCGGCACGGGCGCGGGCACAAGCTGCCGCCGCACCGGATCGACTACCGCGCCAACCTGTGGGCGCTGCACTCCCTCGGCGTGCGGCAGGTCCTCGCGCCGTGCGCGGTGGGCGGGTTGCGGCCCGAGTACGGGCCCGGGACGCTGCTGGTGCCGGACCAGTTCGTGGACCGCACCTCGGGCCGGGTGCAGACCTACTACGACGGGCAGCCGCTGCCGGACGGCACCATCCCCGGGGTGGTGCACGTGGCGATGGCCGACCCGTACTGCCCGGCCGGGCGCGGGACGCTGCTGGCGGCGGCGCGCAGTGCGGCCTGGGAGCCGGTGGACGGCGGCACGCTGGTGGTCATCGAGGGCCCGCGCTTCTCCACCCGCGCCGAGTCCCGCTGGTTCACCGCCAACGGCTGGTCCGTGGTCGGCATGACCGGACACCCGGAGGCCGTCCTCGCCCGCGAACTCGGGCTCTGCTACAGCTCGTTGGCGCTGGTCACCGACCACGACGCCGGAGTCGAGCACGGCGACGGGGTGACCCACACCGAGGTGCTGGAGGTCTTCGCCCGCAACGTCGACCGGCTGCGCGCCGTGCTGTTCAAGGCGCTGGAGGCGCTGCCCGTCGAGCGGGAGTGCGCCTGCCCGCACGCCCTGGACGGCCTGACGACCGGCCTGCCGGGTGTCCCGGGTGACTGACCGGCCCACCCTCACCCGGACCCTGCCCTGCGTCCTCGCCCTGGCCGCCCTCACGACGCTCCTCGCCCTGACCGTGACCGTCGGCGGCACCCTCGGGGACCGGGACCGGCTGAGCGACTGGTACCTCCTCGACGCGGTGCTCTTCGCGCTCGCGCTGCTGCTGCTCCGCCGGGTGCCCGACCGCCAGGTGGTCCCGCTGATGCTGGCCGGCAGCCTGCTGGTCGCCGGGGTCGGGCTGCTGGCACCCCCGCGCACCAGCGACGACGCCTACCGGTACGTCTGGGACGGGCGGGTCCAGGCGGCCGGGATCTCCCCGTACGCCCACACTCCGGACGACCCGGCGCTGCGGCGGCTGCGCGACCCGGGCCTGTTCCCGGCCGGGGGCGACTGCACCGGCTGGGACCACCACCGGACGGCGGCCGGGGACTGCATCCTGATCAACCGGTCCGATGTGCACACCATCTACCCGCCCGTCGCGGAGGCCTGGTTCCTGGCCGAGCACCCCTTCGGCGGGGGAGTGCGCGGCGTGCAGGTCGGCGGCGCCCTGCTGGCGGTGGCCACCACCGGCGTCCTGCTGGCCGTCGGCGGGCGCCGACGGCGGGCCGCACTGTGGGGCTGGTTCCCGGGCCTGACGATCTGGGCCGTCAACGACGCCCATGTGGACACCCTCGGGGCGCTGCTGATGGTGGCCGGGCTGGGCTGCGCGGCCCGCCGCCGGGCCGGTGCCGGTGGCGTCCTGCTCGGTGCGGCGGTCGCCACCAAGCTGCTGCCCGCCCTCGCCCTGCCCGGGGCGGTCTCCGGGCTGCTGGCCCGGCGCCCGACCAAGCACGACCTGCTGCTGCTCGCCGCCGCCCTCGGCACCTTCGTGGCGGTGTACCTCCCGTACGTCGCGGCCTCCGGCGTCGGCGTCCTCGGGTTCCTGCCCGGCTACCTGAAGGAGGAGGGGTACGAACAGGGGCACCTGGAACGCTTCGGCCTGCTGCGGGCGCTGCTGCCCGACAGCCTGGCGCCGTGGGCGGCGGCCCTGGTGCTGGGGGCGGTGGCGCTGTGGGTGCTGCGGCGCGGCGACCCGGCCCGGCCCTGGCGGGGGGCGCTGCTGGTGACCGGCAGCGCACTGCTGGTGGTGGCGCCCAGCTACCCCTGGTACGGGCTGCTGGTGGTGGCGCTGGTCGGGCTGGACGGGCGCTGGGAGTGGCTGGCCGTCCCGGCGGCCGGGCAGGTGCTGTACCTGGAGGGCGGGGAGGAGGTCCAGCGGGCCGCGTACGGGGCGGCGCTGGCCGTCGTGCTGGTGGTGTCGGCGCTGCGCGGGCTGCTCGGCGGTGAACCGGTGCGCGGGGCGGCGGCACCGGAGGCGTCGCCGGAGATGACGAAAGCCTGACGGTACGCCCCCGGCACTGGCCCCGACCCGGTCCGACCTGCTCGAATCGGCACGTGACGAAACGCGTGTCGAAAGAAGTGGAACCCCCGGGCGGCACCCCGGTGGGCCGCCGGGTCGTGCTGGGGCTGCTCGGACTGGGCGCGGCGGGCGTGGCCGCCGGCCCCTACCTGCAGCGGGTCGAGTCCAACCTGGCCCAGCGGGACCCGAGCGGCCTCAGCGGCCTGCTGCCCGGCAACAACGGGTTCCGGTACTACTCGGTGGTGACCTCCGTTCCCGAACGGAACGCCGACGACTACACCCTCACCGTCGGCGGACTGGTGGACCGCCCCGCGACCCACCGGCTGGCCGACCTCCAGGCCATGCCGCAGCGGCGGCTGGTCAAGGACGTGCAGTGCGTCACCGGCTGGCGGGTGCCGGACACCCCCTTCGAAGGCGTGCCGCTGGCCCACCTGCTCGACGCCGCCGGGGTGCGGCCGGGCGCCAAGGCGGTGCGCTTCGACTGCTTCGACGGCGCGTACAGCGAGAGCCTCACCCTGGAGCAGGCGCGGCGCGACGACGTGCTGGTCGCGCTGCGCCTCCAGGACAAGCCGATCAGCCACGAGCACGGCGGACCGGTGCGGCTGTACGTCGCGCCGATGTACTTCTACAAGTCGGCGAAGTGGCTCTCCGGCATCACCGTCACCGACGCGGTCCAGCCGGGGTACTGGGAGGACAACGGGTATGACGTCGACGCCTGGGTCGGCCGTTCGAACGGGCGGGCCGATGCACCGACGAGCTGACCTGGTCCGGAGGTTCACCCGGACCGAGCGCTGGATGCACCGCACCACCGCCGCGCTGATGGGCGTCTGCCTGGCCACTGCGGCCTGCCTCTACCTCGCGCCGCTCGCCCAACTGGTCGGCAACCGGCCGCTGGTGGTCACCGTCCACGTGTGGTGCGGGCTGGCGCTGCCGGTGCCGCTGCTGCTCGGCCTGCTCTCCCGGGCGGTGCGCGCGGACCTCTCCCGGCTGAGCCGGTTCACCCCGGCGGACTGGCATTGGCTGCGGGCCGTCCGCAGCCGGGCCGCGCACCGCCCGGCCGGCAAGTTCAACGCGGGCCAGAAGCTGTACGCCCAATGGACGTTGGGCTCGATCCTGGTGATCGTCGGCACCGGGTTGCTGATGTGGCTGACCCACCTGACCCCGCCGGCCTGGCGCACCGGCGCGACCTTCGTGCACGACTGGCTGGCCGCGGCCATCGCCGTCGTGGTCGCCGGGCACGTCCGGATGGCCTGGCGGGACCGCGAGTCGCGGCTCGGCATGCGCACCGGCCTGGTCGAGCGGGGCTGGGCGGAGCGCGAACACCCCGGGTGGCTGGCGGACGAGGCCGAGGAGCCGCAGCCGGTGGATCAGGCGCGGTAGCCCTCACCCCTGGCGCAGCGCGAGGAAGCGCCGCCCGTACGAGGTCCAGCGCTCCGCCTCCACCAGGCCCGCCGCGCGGGCCCGCCGCAGGGTGGCGAGCACGCCGAGGCGGGCCCAGGGGAAGGCCGGGCCGAGCCGGCCGTCCGGCCCCTCCACCCGGACGACGGTGCGTTCGTCCACCTCCTCCGGGTCCACCTCGACCAGCAACAGCCCGTCCGGGGCGATGAGTTGGCGGGCCCGGCGGAGCAGCGCGTCCGGGTCGCCGCCGATGCCGAGGTTGCCGTCGGCGAGCAGTGCGGCGCCCCAGCGGCCCTCGGCGGGCAGGCGGTCGAAGACGGAGCGGCAGAGCGCCGGGCCGCCGAGGCCGAGGGTGCGGTCCACCGCGGCGCCGGTGACGTCCACGCCGAGGGCCGGCACGCCGAGGGCGAGCAGTGCGGCCACCAGGCGGCCGGGGCCGCAGCCGAGGTCGAGGACGGGGGCGGCCAGGCCGGCGCAGCGCAGGAGCAGGCTGTGGTCGGCGCCGTCGGCGGGCGCGCACCAGCGTTCGATGTCCAGGTGCAGCCGCCGGCCGTCCTCGCGGCGCAGCCACAGCGGGCCGCGGCCGGTCCGGACGGCTTCGGCGAAGGGGTCGTCCACCCAGGGCGCGGCGACCGTCAACTGGCCACCTCGGGAGCGGTGTCGAGCGAGTGGAGCCGGGCGGCGAAGCGGCTGCCGGGGGCCTCGGCGGCGACCTTTCGGGCGTCGTCGACGGTGTCCACGTCCCGCAGCTCCGGCAGCCGGTGGACGTCGAGTCCGGCCTCCGCCAGCCGTCGCAGGAGGGCCGCGCCGGTGTCCGGGGTGGACATCGGCACGTCGTGCAGCAGCCGGGCGGCCAGCTGCGGGGTCGGCCGGGCCAGGCCCAGCGCCCAGAAGCCGCCGTCGGCCGCCGGGCCGTACCAGGCGTCGGTGCCCGGCCGCCGGGCGGCGGACAGCGGCTCGGCCAGGGTGGCGGCGTCCAGCTGCGGGGTGTCCATGCCGACCAGCAGTGCGGGCGCCGCCGGGGCCAGCCGGGCGGCGTGGGCGAAGGCGTCGGCCAGCCGCCGGTCCAGGCCGCCGCCGCACTGCGGGACGACCTCCCAGCCCGGCGGCAGCCAGCGGCCCGGCGCGCCGTCCAGGACCAGCAGGCGGCGGCCGGCCGGCATCGTGGCCAGGGTGTGCAGGGTGTCGGCGAGCGCGGCCTCGGCGAGGTCCGCCGCCTGGGCGGGGGAGAGCACCGGGGTGAGCCGGGTCTTCACCCGGCCGGGGACGGGGGACTTGGCGATCACCAGCAGGGTGGGCGGCGGCGCGGCCAGTACCGCTCGCATGTCGCGCACCGCCTGGCGGGTGCCGCGCACCGTGCCGGTGACCTTGGAGCGGCCCGCGCGCGGCAGGTAGTCGACCGGGGTCTCGGCGATCCGCAGCCCGGCGGCCGAGGCGGCGAGCACCATCTCCAGCGGGTAGCCGGAGCGGCGGTCGCCCAGGCCGAGCGCCAGCAGCCGTTCCCGGCGGGCGGCCCGCATCGGGCCGAGGTCGTGCAGCGGGGCGCCGGTGCGCGAGCGCAACCGGCGGGCCAGCACGGCGTTGGCGAGCCGGGCGTGCGGCGGCCAGGCCCCGGCGGTGGCCGGGCGGCGACGGCCGAGCACCAGGTCGGCCGTGCCGGCCAGCACCGGGTCGGCCACCCGGGGGAGTTGGGCGGGGTCGAGCGAGCCGTCGCAGTCCAGGAAGCAGACCAGGTCGGCGGTGGCGGCGCGCAGCCCGGCGTGGCAGGCGGCGCCGAAGCCGCGCCGGGGCTCCTCGACCACGGTCGCGCCGAGCGAGCGGGCGAGGTCGGCCGAGCCGTCCCGGGAGCCGTTGTCCACGACGATCGCCCGCCAGCCGGGCGGGATCCGGTCGAGCACCCAGGGCAGGGCCGCGGCCTCGTCGAGACAGGGCAGCACCACGTCGACGACCGGGGAGGGGAGGAGGGGAGGAGTCACGCCGGTCACGCTAACCGCGGGTGGTCCCGGTGGAGCCGAACCGCGCCCTTACGGAAGTGCTACGCCCGACCGGCGGGGCCCGTTCGGGGGACCTTCGGAGGCCCCCGGGGGTCTTCGGCGGGCTCCCCAGCCGGTTCTTACGGAATGCGGACGTCGGTCCCGGCGGGCCGCTGCGCGGCGCCCGGCGGCCCGTATCCTCGGCGAGGTGAACGACAGCCGCAGCAGCGCCGCCGGACCGCCCTCGCCCGGCCGCGTCCTGGTGGTCGACGACGACCCCACCGTGTCCGAGGTGGTGGCCGGTTACCTCACCCGGGCCGGCCACCACGTCGAGCTGGCCGACGACGGCCCGCAGGGCCTCGCACTGGCCCGTGCCCGGCGCCCGGACCTGCTGGTCCTGGACCTGATGCTGCCCGGGATCGACGGCCTGGAGGTGCTGCGCCGACTGCGCTCCGACGAGGACGGCGCCGACCTGCCGGTGGTACTGCTCACCGCCAAGGGCGACGAGAGCGACCGCATCCTCGGCCTGGAGCTGGGCGCGGACGACTACGTCACCAAGCCGTTCAGTCCCCGGGAGCTGGTGCTGCGGGTGCAGTCGGTGCTGCGCCGCTCCCGGGCAGCCGGTGCCGGGGCCGGTGCCGGTGCCGCCCGGTCCTCCGGTGGGCCGGTGGTCTGCGGCGACATCACGTTGGACCCGCAGGCCCGGACGGTCCACCGCGCCGGTCGTCAACTGCTGCTGACCATACGGGAGTTCGATCTGCTGGCGTTCCTGCTGCGGCAGCCGCGGACGGTGTTCTCCCGGCAGGAGCTGATGGAACGGGTCTGGGGCTGGGACTTCGGTGACCTGTCCACCGTCACCGTCCACATCCGGCGGCTGCGCGAGAAGGTCGAGCACGACCCGGCCGCGCCGGTGCTGATCACCACCGTCTGGGGCGTCGGCTACCGGCTCGACCCGGCGGCGGACCCCGTGGCGGAGGAGGGTGGGGCGGCGTGAAGGACCTGCTGCTGATCGCCCTGTACGCCGCGCTCGGCGCGGGCGGCGCCGGTCTGCTCGGCTGGGCGGCCGTCCGGCTGGTGCGGCGGCGCTCGCTCGCGCTCTCGCTGTTCTGCGTCGCCGCCGTCACCGTGCTCGCGGTCACCTCCGGGACCTTCGTCGTCGCCCAGGCGATGTTCCTGTCCCGGCACGACCTCGGGGTGGTGATCACCGTGCTCGGCATGGCGTCGGTGGTCTCGCTCGCCATCGCCGCCCTGCTCGGCCGCCAGGTGGTGTCCGGCAGCAGGGCGCTGACCGAGGCCGCCCGGACCGTCGGCAGCGACACTGGGTTCTCCGCACCGGAGCATCCGCTCGGCCTGGAGCTGGCCCAGCTCAGCGCCGAACTCGCCGCCACCAGCGCCCGGTTGGCCGAGTCCCGGGCCCGCGCCCAGGCGCTGGACACCTCCCGCCGGGAGTTGATCGCCTGGATCTCGCACGACCTGCGCACCCCGCTGGCGGGGCTGCGGGCGATGGCGGAGGCGCTGGAGGACGGCGTGGCCGAACATCCGGAGCAGTACCTGCACCGGATGCGGACCGAGGTCGAGCGGCTCACCGGCATGGTGGACGACCTGTTCGAGCTGTCCCGGATCCAGGCGGGCGCGCTCTCGCTGTCGCTGTCCCGGGTGTCCGTCTACGACCTGGTCGACGACGCGCTCGCCGGGGCCCACCCGCTGGCCCGCCAGCGCGGCGTCCGGCTGGAGGGGCGGCAGGTCGCCGCCGAGCCGGTCGAGGTGGACGCCGGGGAGATCACCCGGGTGCTCGGCAACCTGCTGGTCAACGCGATCCGCTCGACCCCGGAGGACGGCGTGGTGGCCGTCTCGGCCCGCCGGGAGGAGGACGCCGTGGTGCTCTCGGTCGCCGACGGCTGCGGCGGCATCCCGGAGCAGGACCTGACGCGGGTGTTCGAGACGGGGTGGCGCGGCAGCAGCGCCCGCACCCCGCGCCCGGCCGACCCGGGCGGGGCCCGGGAGCGGGGCGAGGGCGGCGCCGGTCTGGGGCTCGCCATCGTCCGGGGCATCGTCGAGGCCCACGCCGGGCAGGCCCGGGTGCGCAACATCGCCGGGGGCTGCTGCTTCGAGATCGTGCTGCCCGCCGCCCGCGCCTGACGGCCGTCGCCCGCGCCTGACGGTCGCCGCCCGCGCCTTGCGGCCGTCGCCGGGGTGCGACGGCCGCCGGGGCCCGGATTCCGCGGCTCAGACGCCGTGGTTCACACCGGCTGGGGCGCCGCCGCCGCGAACTCCGCCATCCCGTCGGCGAAGGCCACCCGGGGCCGCCACCCGAGCTCCGCGCGCAGCCGGGCGGAGTCCGCAGTGATGTGCCGGACGTCGCCGAGCCGGTACTCCCCGGTCACCACCGGCGCCGGCCCGCCGTGGGCGGCGGCGAGCGCGGCGGCCAGCTCGCCGATGGTGCGGACCTCGCCGCTGCCCACGTTGTACGCCCGGACGCTGCCCGGGAGCCGGCCGCCGAGCACGCCGAGCGCGGCCAGGTTGGCCGCCGCCACGTCCCGGACGTGGACGAAGTCCCGCCGCTGCCCGCCGTCCTCGAACACCCGGGGCGCCTCTCCCCGGGCCAGCGCCGAACGGAACAGCGAGGCGACCCCGGCGTACGGGGTGTCGCGCGGCATGCCCGGCCCGTAGACGTTGTGGTAGCGCAGCGTCAGCACCCGGCCCCCGCAGGCTCGGGCCCAGGCGGAGGCCAGGTGCTCCTGGGCCAGCTTGGTGGCCGCGTACACGTTGCGCGGGTCGGCCGGGGCGTCCTCCGCGACCAGCCCGGGCGCCAGCTCCGCCCCGCAGCGGGGGCACGGCGGCTCGAACCGCCCGGCCGCCAGGTCCTCCGGGCGCCGGGGCCCGGGGGAGACCTCCCCGTGCAGCGGGCAGCGGTAGCGGCCCTCGCCGTACACCACCATCGACCCGGCGAGCACCAGGTCCCGCACGCCCGCGCGCGCCATCGCGGCGAGCAGCACCGCCGTGCCGAAGTCGTTGCAGCCCGCGTAGTCCGGCGCGTCGTCGAGATCCAGTCCCAGGCCGACCATCGCCGCCTGGTGGCAGACCGCGTCCACCCCCGCGAGCGCCCGCTCGACGGCCGCCGCGTCCCGCACGTCGCCCCGCTGCGCCTCCACCCCGCCCGGCAGCCCGGGCATCACCCCGGACGGGTGGACGGCGGGCAGCAGCGCGTCCAGCACCCGCACCCGGTGGCCCGCCGCCACCAGCGTCCGTACGACTTCCGAACCGATGAACCCGGCGCCGCCGGTGACCAGAATCCTCATGACCGGCGACGTTACCGCCCGACCCCGGCCCGGACGGCCGCTCCGGGCGTCGTGTCACGCTTCGGTAAGACTCCGGCCCCGGAGGCGGTCGCGGCGCAACGGGCCTCCGCAGCACGGGGGTTGTGCTACCGTGCCGGTGGACGTACGAAAGCCACGGTCCGGTAGGTAGTCCGGACGGCGGTCCGCCGCTCGTACAGTGCCCGTCGCGGCACAACCGGTGCGTCCCTTCCTCGTTTTCACGATCGAGAAGGGACACGGCTGTGTCGGATCTTCATGTCATCATCGCCGGGGGCGGCCTGGGCGGCCTGGCCCTCGCGCAAGGGCTCCGCCGGGCGGGGATCGGATTCTCCGTCCACGAGAAGGACCCGGGCCCCGAGTTCCGCGACCAGGGCTACCGCATCCGGATCGACTCCAACGGCATCACCGCGCTCCGGGCGGTCCTGACGCCCCCGGCCTTCGAGCTGTTCGCCGCCACCGCCGGCACCCCCGGCGGTCGGACGGCCGCCTACGACCACCGGCTCGGCCTGCTGCACGCCCAGGAGCAGCCGCCCGCCGCCGACCTGCCCGGCGGCGGGCGCCTCGCGGTCAACCGCCGGACGCTGCGGCAGATCCTGCTCGCCGGGCTGGACGGGGCCGTGCACTACGGCAGCGCCCTCACCCGCTACGAGAGCGGCCGTTCGGTCACCGCGTACTTCGCGGACGGTAGCAGCGCCGAGGGGGACGTCCTGGTCGGCGCCGACGGGGTCAACTCGGTGACCCGGCGGCAGCACCTGCCCGGGGCCCGGGTGGTCGACGCCGGACTGCGGCTGCTGTACGGCAAGGTGCCGCTGGCCGACGCCGAACAGCTGCTCCCGGCGGAACTGCTGGGCCTGTGGACCACCGTCCTCGGCCCGCAGCGCCGCTTCCTCGGGCTCGCCCCGGTGCGCTACCGCGAACCCCAGCAGGAGGCGGCCGCCCGGCTGGCGCCCGGGATCCCGCTCAGCCCGGACACCGCCTACCTGGCCTGCGTGTTCGGTGCCCGCCGGGAGCAACTGCCGTGCACCGACGAGCAGTTGTTCGGACTGGACGGGGCCGGCCGGCAGGCGCTGACGCTCTCGCTGCTGGACGGCTGGCACCCGGCGCTCGCCGAGCTGGTCGCCCGCCAGGACCCGGCCTCGGTCTTCCCGGTCACGGTCCGCAGCAGCGTCCCCGTCCCCGCCTGGCCGACCGGCCCGGTCACCCTCCTCGGCGACGCCGTCCACACCATGAGCCCGACCCTCGGCGTCGGCGCCAACACCGCCCTGCGCGACGCCCGGGTGCTCACCGCCCGGCTGACCGAGGCCGCCGGGGGCCGCCCGCTCACCGCCGCACTGCGTGCCTACGAGGAGGAGATGCGCGGCTACGGCTTCGCCGCCGTCCGGGAGTCGGCGGAACGCGGACACCGCCTGGTCGGCCAGGACCGGCTGCCCGACGCCGAGGAGTAGCGATCCGGGCCCGGACCGGCCCTACCAGGGGAGGCGGCCGTGGATGTCGAAGTAGCCGCCGGTGGGGCCGTCCGGGCCCAGCTGGGCCATCCGGACGATGATCTCGGCGCCCTGGGTCACGGACTGGACGCCGGTGTTGCCGTTCAGGTCGGTCGCGGTGAAGCCGGGCTCCACGGCGTTGATCCGCAGGGCCGGGAAGGCCTTGGCGTACTGCACGGTGATCATGTTGACCGCGGTCTTCGAGGCCGGGTAGGCGACCCCCGGGTAGGCGTGGGTCGGGGTGCCGGGCTCGCTGACCCGGGTCAGCGAGGCCAGGCCGCTGCTGACGTTGACCACGACCGGGGCAGCGGAGCGCAGCAGCAGGGGGAGGAAGGCGTGCAGCACGCGGACCGGGCCGAAGACGTTGGTGTCGAAGACCCGCCGCATCAGCTCCCCGGTCACCTCGGCGGGGCCGACCACCGCGTTGTCCTCGCCCCGGGCCTCGATGCCGGCGTTGTTGACCAGGACGTCCAGCCCGCCGTCGGCCTCGACCGCCCGGGCCGCCGCGGCCACCGAGGCGTCGTCGGTGACGTCGAGCAGGACCATCCGGGCGCCGAGCTCCTCGGCGGCCCGGCGGCCGCGCTCGGCGTCCCGGCAGCCGAGGTAGACGGTGTGGCCGGCGGCGAGGAGTCGGCGGGCGGTCTCGAAGCCCAGGCCCTTGTTGGCTCCGGTGATCAGTGTTGTCGTCATGCCCCCAGCATTCGCCGGGGCGGCGCGGGCAGCCAGCCGTCCCATGGTCCTGGGACCAGCGGTACCAGGCAGACCGGCCCGCACGGAGGGCAGACTGGCGGGCATGGCAGGAATGGCGGACGCGGAGTTCGGACGGGCGGTGCGGCGCTGGCGGGACCGGTGCGCACCGGAGGCCGCCGGGCTGCCGAGCGGTGGGCACCGGCGGGCCGCGGGGCTGCGCCGGGAGGAGCTGGCGCTGCTGGCGGGCATCTCCGCCGACTACGTCACCCGGCTCGAACAGGGGCGCGCCGCCAACCCCTCGGCCCAGGTGGTCGGTGCCCTGTCCCGGGCGCTACGGCTGTCGGACGACGAGCGCGACCGCCTGTTCCGGCTGGCCGGACTGGCGCCGCCGGGCCCGGAGACGGTGCCCACCCACCTCGGCCCGAGCGTCCAGCGGCTGCTGGACCGGCTGGCCGGGACACCGGTGGCGGTCTACGACGCCACCTGGACCCTGCTGACCGCCAACCCGCCGTACGCGGCGCTGATGGGCGATCCGAGCGGGTGGCGGGGCAGCGAACGCAACGGTGTGTGGCGGCATTTCCTCGGCCCCGGCAGCCGGGCCCGGCACACGCCGGAGTCCCGGCGCGCCTTCGAGGCCGCCCTGGTCGCCGACCTGCGCGCGGCCGCCGACCGGTACCCGGCCGACCCGCGCCTGCGGCGGCTGGTCGGGGAGCTGTACGCGGGCAGCGGACGGTTCGCCGAGCTGTGGGACTCCGGGACGGTCGGGCGGCACGAGGCCGCGCACAAGATCATCGACCATCCTCGGGTCGGCCCGCTGACGCTGGACTGCGACGTGCTCACCGTGGCGGGCAGCGACCTGCGGATCATGGTCTACACGGCCGAGCCCGGCACCGAGGCCGCCGAGCGGCTCGCGCTGCTCACCGTGCTGGGCACCCAGACGCTCACCGGGTGACGCGGCC
Organism: Kitasatospora sp. NPDC089509; assembly: GCF_044749365.1. Classification (NCBI taxonomy): domain Bacteria; kingdom Bacillati; phylum Actinomycetota; class Actinomycetes; order Kitasatosporales; family Streptomycetaceae; genus Kitasatospora; species Kitasatospora sp. NPDC089509. The sequence goes on from NZ_JBIVHS010000016.1 coordinate 192,257, forward strand.
GGCGGGGCGGTGGTGACAAGACGGGCGGTGGCGGGTCAGGATTCCTACCAGCCGTACGGGCACGGAGGGGATGGCGATGTTCACGACCCGACCGACGTTGCAGGGGACCTTCGGGATGGTGTCGTCGACGCACTGGTTGGCGTCGGCGGCCGGGATGGCGGTGCTGGAGGCCGGCGGGAACGCCTTCGACGCGGCGGTGGCCGCCGGGTTCACCCTTCAGGTGGTCGAGCCGCATCTGAACGGGCCCGCGGGGGAGGTGCCGATCATCCTGGCGCCGGTGGACGGGCCGGTGCGGGTGCTCTGCGGGCAGGGCCCGGCCCCGGCCGGGGCGAGCGTCGGGCACTACCGTGCGCTCGGGCTCTCGCTCGTCCCCGGGACGGGACCGCTGGCCGCCGCCGTGCCAGGGGCCTTCGACGCCTGGCTCCTGCTGCTGCGCGACCACGGCACCCGGAGCCTCGCCGAGGTGCTGCGCTTCGCCATCGGCTACGCCGAGTACGGACACCCGGCGGTCGGGCAGGTCGGGTCCACCGTCGAGACGGTGCGGGAGCTGTTCGAGAAGGAGTGGACCAGCTCGGCGGAGCTCTACCTGCCCGGTGGGCGGGCGCCGCAGCCCGGCGCACTGCTGACCAACCCGGCGCTCGCCGCGACCTGGCGGCGGCTGCTCCGCGAGGCGGAAGCCGCCGGGAGCGGGCGCGAGGCGCAGATCGACGCCGCCCGGCGGATCTGGCGGGAGGGCTTCATCGCCGAGGCACTCGCCGCCTTCGCCGCCCGGCCCGCGATGGACAGCTCGGGCGAGCGCCACGCGGGGACCCTGACCGGGGACGACCTGGCGGGGTACAGCGCGCACTACGAGGGTCCGGTGACGTACAGCTGGAACGGGTGGACGGTCGCCAAGCCGGGGGCGTGGAGCCAGGGGCCGGTGTTCCTCCAGCAACTCGCCCTGCTGCCGGAGGACTTGGGGTCGCTCGACGAGGCCGAGTACGTGCACACCCTGGTCGAGGGCACCAAGCTCGCGATGGCCGACCGCGAGGCCTGGTACGGCGACGCGGCCGAGGTGCCGATCGGGGCGCTGCTGTCGCCGTCGTACAACGACGCCCGGCGCGGCCTGATCGGGGACCAGGCCTCGTACGACCTCAGGCCCGGCAGCCCGGAGGGACGGGAACCCCGCCTCGCGGAGTACGTGCTGCACGGGGAGGACCTGGCGGACGCGCCCGGGGCCGGTGAGCCGACCGTCGGCAGCGACGGTGCCACCCGGGGCGACACCTGCCACCTGGACGTGGTGGACCGCTGGGGCAACCTGGTCTCCGCCACCCCGAGCGGCGGCTGGCTGCAGTCCAACCCGGTCGTCCCCGGCCTCGGCTTCCCGCTCGGCACCCGGTTGCAGATGGCCACGCTCACCCCGGGCCTGCCGAGCACCCTCACCCCCGGCCGCCGGCCCCGCACCACCCTGTCGCCCTCGCTCGCCCTGCGCGGCGACCGACCGGTGCTGGCCTTCGGCACCCCCGGCGGCGACCAGCAGGACCAGTGGAGCCTGCACTTCTTCCTCGCCGCCGCGCTGCGCCCGCTCGTGCGCGGCGGGCTCGACCTCCAGGGCGCCATCGACGCGCCCAACTGGCACACCGAGGGCTTCCCCAGCTCCTTCCACCCCCGCCGCAGCCGGCCCGGAAGCCTGTTCGTGGAGTCCCGGTTCGACCCGGGGACCGTCGAGCGGCTGCGCCGGCGCGGGCACCAGGTCACCGTCGGCGGGCCCTGGTCGGAGGGGCGGCTGTGTGCGGTCGCCCGCGATCCCGAGACGGGTGTGCTGTCGGCGGGCGCCAATCCGCGCGGGATGCAGGGCTACGCCGTCGGCCGGTGAGGTGGCCCGCCCGCCGACGGCGTCGCGGTGGACGTCAGGAGAGCGGCTGGCGGACGGTCTCGCCGGTGGTGCGGTTGATGAACACCAGCGTCGGCGCGGACACCTGGACGCCCAGCAGCTGCTGGCCCGCGTCGAGGAGGCCGAAGGCGAAGGCGTCGGTGGTCACCGTGTTGGCCGTGAGGGCGGCCGGGCAACCGCCGGTCGGGCCGTAGCAGCCGGAGGTGGTGACCAGGTTCTGGCCGGGCTGGGCGGCCGGGGCGGGGGCCTGGAGCAGGTTGGTGCGCTGGGTGGTGTTCCAGCCGCGGTCGGTGTCCTTGCCCGGGTCGCGCGCCAGGCTGTACTGCTCCAGGGGCATCCGCAGGCTCGCGGAGCTGTTGAAGTAGTCCATCGGGTCGCCGCCGGAGGGAACGGTCGGGTTGGAGACGGTGACGCCGGCCGGGCCGGCCAGCTGCAGGCCGCCCGCGCCGACCGTGCCCGCCGTGGTCAGCGAGGAGCCGTCGGCGCCGAAGGACAGGCTCTGGCCGTCCGAGGAGCTGACCCCGAGGATCTTCTGCTGGGTGGCCGCGGTGCCGGACTGGGTGGTGAGGTACGGCAGGCCGAACAGGTAGCCGAACTGGCCGTCGTTGCCGACCGTCCCGGCGTCGCCGGCCGAGACCAGGTAGAGGTTCCTGCCGTCGGAGAGGTAGGCGGTGCGGGTGGTGAGGGTGGCGCCGTTGCCGTCGGTGCTCGGCTGGGTGACCAGCTTGAGCGAGTAGCCGGCCGGGTTGAGCTCGGTGGAGGTGGCCTGGCCGGCCACCGGGGTGAACAGGTAGGTGGCGCCGGTGGAGTCGGTGTAGGACGGGCCGATGCCGTGGGTCTGGCCGTCGTCGACCGCGCCGAGTACCTGGCTCTGCCCCGAACTGACCAGGTAGGGGCTGAGGTTGGGGTCGAAGACGATGCTGGTCGCGCCCTGGCGCAGCTTGTAGGGGGAGTTGACCGGGCTCTGCGCGGCGGTGGCGAAGGTGGAGGGGTGGGCGAGCAGCCAGACGGTGTCGAAGGCGAAGTGGCCGATCGGCACGCCGCTCGCCGTCGGGGTGAACGCCTTGCCGCCGATGGTGAGGTAGCGGCCGAGGTCGTCGTGCAGGTCGTTGCTGTAGAAGCGCAGGCCCAGCGCGTCGGCCGAGTTGTCCCGCGCCTCGTTGTGGCGCGGGCCGCCGTAGTCGAAGCCGTCGGTGGACATCCGCAGGTCGAGGTAGCGGGCGTGCTCCTCGCCGTCCTGGAGGAAGACCGGGTTGCCGCTGGCGAAGTAGGCCTCGGTGACGAAGGAGAGCGCGATGGCGCCGTAGTTCTGGTCGAAGCCGGAGTTGTGCTCCTGGAAGAAGTGGTAGCCGCGGTCGCTGCCCCGGGCCGGTCGGATGGTGTTGGTGTAGAGGTCCATCGCCTTGGCACGGACGGTGGAGGCGGCGGCGGAGTTGCCCGCGCGGTCCAGCAGGTTGGCCAGCAGCAGGCCGCCGTCGACGGTGCCGATCGCCTGGTTCTGCGCCTGCTGGCAGTTGAACTTCGTGTCGACGGTCAGCCACTTCCAGTAGCCCTGGGCGAGGGTGAGCAGCCGGTCGTACTGGTCGGCGGTCAGCAGGCCCTGGCCGTACTGCAGGGTGTTGACGGCGTGCAGCAGCGCCCAGACGGTGGTCGGCCAGTCGCCGGTCGGCGAGTTGTCGGAGCCCAGGCCGTAGATCGCGTACGGGTCGCCGCTGTTCTTCACGGTGACGCAGCTGCCGGAGCCGGTGTTGTCGGTGGTGTACACCCGGTTGTTCAGGTAGTAGTCCACGCTGCGCCGGACCGGGCCGACCAGGCTGGCGTCGCTCTGCCCGGTGCTGGACCACTGGTAGGCGAGCAGCGAGGTCACCCCGAGCGAGTTGTCGCCGACGTCTTTGGTCCGTCCGGGGATCTCGAAGCTGCCGTTCGCCTGCTGGTTCTTGATCGCCGCGGCCACCGAGGCGGTCAGCTGGGCGGTCAACTGCGCCGGGGAGTACGGGTTGTCCGAGATGTGGCTGTCCAGGCCGGTGCGCACGGGAGTGTCGGCCAGGGCGGTGCCCTGGGCGAGGGGGCTCAGCGCCAGGGCGGCCGCCGCCGCGGCGACGGCGGTGCGACGAAGGGGCCTGCGGGTGGTCCGGCGGCTCATGGCTCTCCAAGATGATCGGTGGTTACCGGAGCGTAGGGTTCGCGGTTGAACGATCACTGACGGCTCGGCGGCGACGGTGTGGACACTCCGGCGAGGTCGGGACATGGGTGGGGCCGACCGCGTGCGGCCGGCCCCGGGGGCGGTGGTCAGGCGGTGGTCCACTTCTGGTTCGGCCGGCCGTTGCAGGTCCACAGGTCGAGTGCGGTGCCGTTGGCGGTCTTGTTGCCGACCACGTCCAGGCACAGCCCGGAGGCGACCGCCGTGACGGTGCCGTCGGCGTTCACGGCGAACTGCTGGTTGGCCTGCCCGTTGCAGGTGTAGAGGTCGGCGGCGGTGCCGGCGGTGGTGCCCTTGCCGAAGGCGTCCAGGCACATGCCGTTGCTCTTCAGGGTCTTGGCGGTGGCGTCGTAGACCCAGGTCTGGTCGGCGCTGTGGGTGCAGTCCCAGATCACCTCGGTGGTCCCGGCGGTGACGCTCGCGCCGGCGTCGCCCAGGCAGCGGCCGGAGGCGGCGCTGACGTACGCGGAGCCGGTGGCGGGCGGCGGGGTGGTGGAGCCGGTGGCGGGGACGGTCAGGGCGGTGTCGTCGATGACGAAGTTCGTGGTACCGCCGTTGGCGTCGGTCTCGGTGCCGCTGAACTTGAGGGTCACGGTCTGGCCGGCGTAGGCCGAGACGTCCAGGGAACGTTGGACGTACCCGCTGGTGGCGTCCAGGTTGGAGTAGGTCGCGAGGGTGGTCAGCACCGTCCCGGCGGAGTCGAGCAGCTGGACGGTGAAGGTGTCCGGGGTCGCCGTGGTGGTGTTCTCGGTGGTGTCGACGTGCTGCCAGAAGCTGAGCGTCCCGGTGCAGCCGGCCGGGATGGCGACGGTCTGCGCGATGGTGTCGGTGTCGGCGCTGCCGTTGCCGTCGAACCAGGCGATCCAGCTGCCGGAGTGGGCGGGCTGGGCGGTGGTGGCGGCCGTGATCGGGTTGAGGTTGAGGGTGGAGGTGGTGGTCCAGGGGGCGGTGGTCGCGCCGTTCTCGAAGCCGGGGTTGCCGAGCAGCTGGGCCGCTGTGCAGGTGCCGCCCGAGCCGGTGACGGTGAGGGTGTAGGAGGCGGTGTGGCTGCCGGAGGGGGCGGTGCCGGTGACGGTGACCGGGTAGCTGCCGGCCGGGGTGGTGGCGCCGGTGGTGAGGGTGAGGGTCGCGGAGCCGCCGGCCGTGACGGTGGCCGGGCTGAACGAGGCCGTGGCGCCGGCCGGCAGGCCGCTCGCGGACAGGGTGACCTGCTGCGCCGAGCCGCCGGTCACCGCCGTGCCGACGGTCGCCGTCGCGGACTGGCCGGGGGCGGTGGAGCCGGAGGTGGGCGCGACGGAGAGCGAGAAGTCGTCGGTGGGCGGCGGCGGGGTGGAGCCGAGGCGTTCGGCGAGCTGCTCGTTGTAGAGGCTCTGCGGCAGCACGTTGGCGCCCGGGTTCTGGATCTCACCGGTGCTGCCGCTGCCCAGCGTGCCGGTGCAGCCGATCGCCCAGTTGTGCGCGGTCGGCGGGCTCATGATCGTGTAGCTGCCGACGTTGCAGTTCCACGCGGTGCTGTTGCCGTCGCCCCAGCCGTGGCCGGTGCCCTGGCTGCCGTAGTTGAGCATGTTGAGCGAGCCGCCCGCGATGCTCACGTCGTCGTACAGGGTGCCGCCGCCCCAGCGCTGGTGGCCGCCGGAGTCGAAGGAGGTCTGGGTCGAGGTGGCGGTGCAGTTGGAGTACACGTTCGGCCCGGACTGCCGGGCCTCGGTCTCGAAGGCGTGCACCTTGGTGCCGCTCAACCGGCAGTCCTGGATCAGGTTCTCCTGGCCCTGGAGGGTGTAGCCGTCGGAGCGGGCCGAGGTGGCGGTGTTGACCACCATGTCCAGCGCGCCGGTGTGCACCACGGAGATCCGCCGGCTCTGGGAGTTGAGGCCGGTGACGCCGTTCTGGCCGAAGTGGTGGGTGAAGACGTTGGTGATCCAGCCGTCCTCGACCGCGTTCACCTCGGAGAGGCTGGAGTTGTAGAAGTCCGTCGCGTAGTCGGGGTCGGCGGTCATCGCCTGGCCGTCGGCGCTGAGGTTCTCGATGCCGACGTGGTTGATCCGCGGGTAGGTGTAGTGGTAGACGGTCGCCTGGGTGTACTGGGACTCAAGTGCGGTGGTCAGCGGGGCGTCGATGGTGATCTGGTTGCCGTTGACGGCCTTGACGGTCCGCTCGCTGCGCAGGCTCCAGTTGGGGCTCCAGTAGGAGGTCATCCCCATCGCGTCGATCCAGGCCTGGGTGGTCGGGCGCTCCACCACCACCTGGTCGCCGACCGCGAAGCCGCCGGCGTCGGCGAGGGTGAGGACGGTGCCGCCGACCGGGACGTAGGAGTCGGTGACGTTCTGGGCGCTGCCGACCACGGTGTAGTTGGCGCTGGTGCTGCCCAGCTGGATCAGCGTGCGGGAGGTCGCGCCGGTCGCGACCAGGCTGGTGTCGGCCGAGTCGGCGGTGGCGCCGCGCAGCACCACCCCGCTCACGCCCATGCTCAGGGTTCCCGCCAACTGGTACTGACCGGCCGAGAGTTGGACGGCACCGCGGAAGCCGTCGGCGTCCAGCGGGAGGGCGCCGGCCTGGTCGATCGCGCTCTGGACGGCCGCCGTGTCGTCCCCGCCGCTCGGCGGCGGCACGGTGACCTTGGTGGCGACCTGCGGCAGCGGCACGCCGCCGCCGGCGTAGCCCGCGAAGGAGTAGTCGGGCACTCGGTTGCCCTGGGCGTCCGCGGCGTACGACAGCTTGCTGCCGTCCCAGGTGACCCAGTTGCCGGACGCGCCGGAGGCGGGGGCCGGTGGGGCGGCGACGGCCGTCTGGGCGGTCGCGAAGCCGACCGTGAGCAGGGCGGCGGTGAGCAGGGGCAGGCCCCGGCGGGTGCTGGGGCGCCGCCTGGGGCGTCTGCTCAAGGACCATGACATGTGGGGGAGTTCCTCTCCGAGGGGGAAGGGGCGCTGCGGGCGGGCCGCCCGCAGCGCCGGGGGAGGGGGTCTAGGGCGTGTCTGACAATTCGCGTCGGATCAGCGCGCGGCGTCGGGGTGCGTGCATCGCAAGGCGGAGGAGGGAGTCCATGCGGAGCATCGGCGACC
>NZ_JBIVHS010000017.1:0-190834 GCF_044749365.1 Kitasatospora sp. NPDC089509
CACCGCCTCTCCCCCCCGCCGGGGGCGGGGCACTTGTGGGGCCCGGGCGGGCCCCCCCCCGGGGGGGGCCCGGCCCCCGGGGGGGGGGGGGCCCCCCCCCGCCCCCCCCACCCCGGCAGCCGCCGCCCCTCGCCGCCGCCCCGCCATCACCTCGCCGCCACCGGAGCCATGCCATGCACCTGCCAACCACCCCTCTCCCACCCCCTCCGGAGGCGCCGTGACCACCTTCCTGATCGTCTGGGCCGGACGCCTGCTCACCGCCCTCGGCTCCGGCATCTCCGGCTTCGCCCTCGGCCTGTGGATCTACCAACAGACCGGCTCCGTCACCCAGTTCGCCACCGGCCTGCTGCTGGGCTTCGCCCCCGGCATGCTGGCCGCCCCCGCCGCCGGCGTCCTCGTCGACCGGCACCGCCGCCGCACCGTCCTGCTCTGCGCGGACACCGCGGCCATGCTCACCGCCGTCGCACTGACCGCCGCCGAGCTGACCGGCCACCTGGCCGTCTGGCAGGTGTACGCCACCACCGTCGTGGAGTCCCTGTGCGCCGCCTTCCAGTGGCCCGCACTCGCCGCCGCCGTCACCGGCATGGTCCGGCCCGAACAGCGCGGCCGGGCCGGCGCGATGACCCAGACCGCCCTGGCCGCCGCCCAGTTGCTCGGCCCGATGCTCGCCGCCGTCCTGCTCGGCGCGGGCGGACTGCGCGCCGTCCTGGTAGTCGACGTGGTCTCCTTCGCGCTGGGCCTGCTCACCCTGCTGGTCGCCCGCTTCCCCGAACCGCCCGGCCGACCGCGCCGGGAGACCGACCGTCCCGGTGAACGCCTGGGCTGGCGCGCCGAGTTGGCCGAGGGCCGCCGGGTCCTCACCGGCCAACCCGGCCTACGGCACCTGCTCCGGGTGGTCACCGTGCTCAACGGGGCCGAGGCCGCCGCCACCGCCCTGCTGCTCCCCCTGGTGCTGTCCGGCACGCCTGCCTCCGAGCAGAACGCCGCCGTCGCCATGGTCAGCACCTCCGGCGGTCTGGGCCTGGCGTTCGGCAGCGTCGCCATGTCGATCTGGTCCGGTCCGCGCCGCCCGCTGGCCTGGGTCACCGGGGCCACCGTCCTCAGCGGCGTCGCGGTCCTGGCCGCGGGCCTCCACCCCCGGCCGGCCGCACTGGCGGCGGCCGCCTTCACCTTCTTCCTGGGCCTCCCGGTGGTGTCGAGCTGCGCCCAGGTGCTCTGGCAGGCCGCGGTCGCCCCCGAGGCCCAGGGCCGGGTGTTCGCCCTGCGCCGGATGTTCACCCAGGGCGGCACCCTGCTCGGCTACCTGCTGGCCGGGCCGCTCGCCTCCCGGGTCTGCGAACCGCTGGTCGCCCCCGACGGCCCGCTCGGCTCCACCGTCGGCCGGCTGCTCGGCACCGCCCGGGACCGCGGCAGCGCCCTGCTGCTCTGCCTCACCGGCCTGTTCCTCGCCGTCGTCGGCCTGCTCGGACGCCGTCACACCGTCGAGCCCTTGCCACCGGCCGACCCGATCGTGTGCGATAGAACGCCATCGACCAGGATTTCCGCCAACTCCACCGATCCGGAGCCCATATGATCACCCGTCCGACCACCGCGTCCGAGCTCGACCGCGTCCTCCCGCTGATCGCCCCCGACCCCGGCGCGGCCCTGACCGCCGACACCTACCGGTCCCGGCTCGCCGACGGCCAGTACCGCCCCGCGTGGACCTGGATCGCACAGGAGGCCGCCGACGGCACCCCGCTCGCCCTCGCCGTCTGGTGGGGCGACCCGGCCGACGCCCTGCCCTCCGCCCTCGACGGCGTCTTCGTCCACGACTCGGTGCGCTCCGCCGCCGACCGCACCGAGCTGGCCGCGGCCGTGCTCACCGCCGCCCACGCCGACTACGCCGCGGCCGGCGCGGACGCCGCCCCCGAGTACCACCTGTCCCTGCCCGGCGACTGGCGCGACCGCCCCGAGACGGTCGCGGCGGTGGCCTGGCGCCAGGACGCGGCCCGCCGGGCCGGCCTGCCGGTGAGCCTGGAACGCCTGCGCTTCGAGTGGACGCCCGAGGCCGGCCTCCCGGAGCCGTCCGGCCGCCTCCTCCTCCAGCCCGAGCCCGACGACGAGGTCTTCGTCGACCTGTTCCGCCGCGCCCTGGTCGACACCCTGGACGCCGACACCCGCAAGGAGTCCGAGCGGCTCGGCGCCGAGGCCCAGGCCCGCGCCGACGTCGCCTTCTACCGCGACACCATGCGCGGCGACCGCTCCTGGTGGCGGGTGGCCCGCACCCCCGACGGCGAACCGGTCGGCTTCGGCATCCCCTCCCGCAACCACAGCGCCCCCGTGGTCGGCTACCTCGGCGTCCTCCCGGAGCACCGCGGCCGCCACTACGCCGACGACATCCTCGGCGAGATCACCCGCGTCCTCGCCGCCGACCCCGCCGCCACCGACACCCCCACCCGCATCCTGGCCGACACCGACCTCACCAACACCCCCATGGCGGCCGCCTTCACGCGCCTCGGCTACCACAACAACGCCCGCCGGCTGGTCCTCTCCCCGCACTGACCCGCCCTGCCCCGCCTTGACCCGAACCCTGCTTCCTCCGGGCCTGTTCTCCTTCTCGGGTGCGGGAAGAACAGCAGAACCGGTGCGCCCCGTCGGGGCGTACCGGTTCTGCTGAAGGTGGGTGGCGCCGCCCGGGTCGGGCCACGCCGGCGGATCAGTCCGAGCTGACGGACCAGTCCGGGACGGCGGTGATCTCCAGCACCGCGGCGGCGAAACTGAATCCGCTGCCCGTGCCGCAGAGGACGACCCGGTCACCGACCCGCACGGCGCGGGTCTCCAGCAGGTGGGCCAGGCCCGCGGCCTGGTCGCCGGCCGCGATGTGTCCCACCCCGCGCCCCCAGCCCCAGGTGGTGCGGGACTCGTCGATCCCGTTGGCCTCCCACTGGTACATCATCCGCTGCGCCGGGAGGCCGAGGTTGGGGAAGACGAACCGGGCGATCTCGTCCGGCCGCGTGCCGGCCTCGTCCAGGGCCTGGTGCAGTGCCTTCTGGGCGCCCTGGATCAGCGTCATGCCGACGTCCCGGCCGGCCAGCCCGGTGCGGTCGAAGTACTGCTGCTTGCGCTGGCGCACGTCCACCGGCCAGCCGCTGCTGCCGGCCACGTCGCTCCACTGCTCGTCGCCGCGGTGGATCCCCTCGTGGGTGGTGTCTCCGCAGAGCACGGTGGACAGGACCCGGGCCACGCCCTCCTGACGGGTGACCACCAGGGCGCTGGCGCCGTCGGCCCGCAGCACCCCGTCGTCCGATCCGTAGCGCTCGAAGACCGGCAGGCGGTAGGCGTCGGCCGTGGTGACCAGGACCGACGAGGTCGGCGAGCCCGCGGTGACATGGGCCGCGGCGAGGTGCAGGGCGGCCAGGCCGCCGGTGGAGGCCTGCTTGACCTCCATGGCCGAGGCCGACCCGCCGACGGTCCGCTGCTCGATGTAGGCAGCCGGGCTCCAGTAGTCGATGCCCTGGAAGCCGAAGCTCGCGTGCATCAGCAGTTCGACGTGCGGTATCTGGTCCGGGACCCGGGAGAGCGCGGTACGGCCGGCGGTCACCGCCATGTCCGCGGGGGACCCGGTGTCGGTGACCCGTACCCCGAGGTAGCCTTCCGCCTCGGCCACCTCGGCGCCGTAACGGCCCTGCTCCACGGCGGTTCTGACATCCTCGAACCTGCCCAGCCAGGCGGCGGCGGAGCTGATGTTGACGTTCTCCCAGCGCATGTCTCTCCTCTGTTCCGGACCCGACGGTCCCGGTTTCGCACGAGCCCAATAAGTACGGTGACGCCTCGTCAGATCGTTCAGTCCGGGCAGGACTTCGGCCGGTCCGGGTGTGTTCGGCGGTTCGCGGCACCGGTCCGCGGCGTCCGACGGCCGCGGGTCACCACGAGGTCAGGACCCTGCTCGCGACGGCCTCGCGCAGGCTCATCGCCCCGGAGTCCCCGGCGGACATCAGCGGTGGCTCGGTGAAGCCCCAGTCGATCGCCAGCACCGGGTCCAGCGGGTCGATGTCCACCTGGGTGCCCGTCCCGTGCGCCGTGGAGAGCACGTAACAGACGCAGGCCTCGTCGGTGAGGGTCAGCAACCCGTGGGCGACCCCTTCCGGCACGAACACCGACACCCCGGAGTCGGCGTCCAGTTCGTGTCCCACCACGAGCCCGAAGGCCGGTGACCCCAGCCGCAGGTCGGCCAGGAAGGCGCGCAGTGCCCCGCGCACGCAGGTGACGAACGTGTCCTGCCCCTGCGGACCGGCCACGCTGTGCAGGCCGCGCAGGGTGTTGCGGCGCGACACCGCGAAGTTGATCCGCCTCGGTTCGAAGGGCCGGCCGAGCGCCCCGGCGAACCGGTCCGAGTGCATCGCCTCGTAGAAGTTCCCGCGCTCGTCCGGCAGTTGTTCGGGCGTCACGACGAACGCGCCCGGGATTCCGGTCTCTCTGATGTCCATGACGGCCTCCGCCTCCGCTCGGGCTCAGCCGCGCAGGGTTCCGCCGGTGGCGTCGACGAAGGCCCCGGCGATCCCGGCACCGTTCACCAGGATGTCGGGAACTCCGAATTCGGCCTGGACGGCGAACGCCCGGCCGCCGTCCTTCCCGATCAACTCGACGGTCTCCCGGGCCTCCTGGGCGCCCCAGGCGCAGTGGACCGCGGCCGGTGCTCCGCTGCGGGCCGTTCGCCGCGCGACGGCCCGTCCGATTCCCCGGCTGGCGCCCGTCACCCATGCGGTCCGCCCGGACAATGCGCTCATACGCTCCCTCTCCCCGCCTCGACCCGGCACCGCCACCGGCGCCACCGCGCCCTGAGCGCAGTTCCTCGGAGACCGGTATTGAGTTTCTTCACCTCGCATCCGGAATTCAAGGGCGATCGCGTGAGATACGGGTCAATCTTTCCCGGTCGATTCCTTACGAATTCCCGGGGAATGCAAGGGGAATGTCAATTCCGTGCACACCCCCGGACAGACCGGCAGGTCACCCCACGTGGTCGATCAGCCCGGCGGACGCGGCCCTGACCACCGCGTCCGGCCACCGGCACGATGACCTTCGCCACAGCGCGAAGCCTTTTCCCTCAAGGCCCCCGGCCGTAGATTGTCCGGCCGCGCACCGGGAAACGGCGGGGCCCGTCCCCGGAACGCGCCTGACGGGTGGTTCAGACCGGCTCGCCCTCGTCCACGAGTGCTCGGGACGAGGGTTCGCCGGGCGGCCGGTCCTGCCGGTGGCGGCGCTCGACGGCCGCCATCAGCAGGGTCGGCAGCACGGCCGGCACCGCGGTGCCGAAGACCCACCAGAAGGTGTCACCGAAGGCGCTCGCCTGCGCGGCCGGCCGGGTCTCGCCGGAGAGTCGCCGCTGCAGCACGACCACGAACACCGCGGTGCCCACCGAGCCGCCGATCCGCTGCATCACGTTGAGCTGCGGGGTGGCGTCGTTGATCTTCGCCGGGTCGATGGCGCGGAAGGCCGCGGTCATCGCGGGCATCACGGACAGTCCGATGCCGAGGCCGCGGACCACCATCGCCACTCCGAGCAGCCAGTACGAGGTGCCGTCGGAGATCAGCACGAAGGGCAGGGTCGCCACCACGCTGACCGCCGCGCCGATCACGCAGGTGACGCTGCCGATCTTCTCGAACAGCCGGCTGGACATGCCCATCGCGACCGCCGCGCCGAGGCCCTGCGGTGCGAGCAGCAGGCCGGTGTGCGAGGCGTCCTCGTGCTTGACCACCTGGTAGAAGAGCGGCATCAGGATCATGCCGCCGTAGGTGGCCGCACCGAACATGAAGGTGACGACCGAGGCCGAGCCGAACAACTGGCTGCGGTAGAGCCTCATGTCCAGCAGCGGGTGCGGCACTCGCAGCGAGCGCAGCACGAACCCGCCGGTGAGCACCAGGCCGACCAGCAGCGGGACCAGGACCTCGACCGAGGTCAGGCCGGCGCTCCCGGCCTCCGACAGGCCGTAGGTGATCCCGACCATGCCGAGGCCGACCAGGAGCAGCCCGGGCAGGTCGAGCGGCCCGGCCTCCTCGCCCGCCGGGTCCGGCGGGAGCAGCCGGGCGGCCAGGAACAGCCCGACCGCGCCGAGCGGCGCGTTGATCAGGAAGATCCACTGCCAGCCCGCGTGGTCGACCAGCAGGCCGCCGACGGTGGGCCCGATGACCGGGGTCAGCACCATCGGGATGCCCACCGCGCCCATGACCCGGGCCAGGCCCGCCTGACCGGCGGTGCGCACCAGGATCATCTGACCGGCGGGGATCATCATGCCGCCGCCGATGCCCTGGACGGCCCGGGCCGCGATCAGCGCGCCGACGTCGTCGACCAGGCCGCAGACGATCGAGGCCAGCGTGAAGAGCAGCAGCGAGGCGATGTACAGGCGCCGGGCTCCGACCCGGCGGGCGGCCCACCCGGTCACCGGCAGGACGGCGGCCTGGGCCAGCAGATAGGCGGTGACCACCCACTGGACGGCGTCCAGTGACGAGTCCAGCGCAGTCGCGAGGGACTTGAGGGCGACGTTGACGATCGTGGCGTCGAGGAAGGCCAGGACGGCGCCGACCAGCACGACGACGACTACCCGCCGGGTCTCCGGCGTCAGTCCCGGATTCTCCACCACGGGCGCTGAGGCGTTCTTGGATGCTTTCACGGAAGCACTCTCAACCGATGGTTCGCTTCTGTCAACCAATTGGATGACTAACTCGTCCAACCAGATGATGCAGTCATACATCGAGGTGATGCCGGTGTAGACTGCCGCCATGACCGAGCCATCGACCGACGTGGAGAGCAAGCGGCGACATCCCCGACGGTCCCCCACCCCCGAGGAGCGCCGACGGGACGCCGACCGCTCCCGCCAGGCCCTGCTGAGCGCCGCGCTCGACGAGTTCGCCACCAAGGGCTTCGCCGGCGCCCGCGTCCAGGACATCGCGACCAACGCGGGCGTCAACAAGCAGCTGATCAACTACTACTTCGGGGGGAAGGAGGGGCTCTACCGCGAGCTGCAGCGCAGCTGGACGGAGAGCGAGGCGGTCTTCGCCGATCCCGACCTGCCCCTGGAGGAGGTCGCCGCCCGCTACCTCCACGCGGGGCTCGCGGACCCGAGGCCGGCCCGGCTGATGGTCTGGCGCGGCCTGACCGGCGACGGCTCGGCCGCCGACGAGGTCCACGACGACGCCACCCTCACCCAGGACCTGGCCAACCTGCGCCAGGCCCAGGCCCGCGGTGAGATCGCCGCCGAGCTCGACCCGGGGTTCGTCCGACTCGCCGTCATGGGCATGATCCTGGCCCCCGTGATGCTCCCGCAGGCCGCCCGCGAGATCAGCGGCCACGCCCCGGACGACCCCGAGTTCGAGCGCCACTACGGCGAGCAGCTGCGCCGGCTCATCCGCCGCCTCGGCGACCAGGCACACGTCGGCGCCGAACCCACCGCAACCACCCGGTCCGCCACCGAAACCGACAATCGGACGCCGTGATGACGACCAATCCGTCCAGCGAGATCGAACTGTGCTACCTGGCCGCCCAGGGACACGGCCGACTGGCCACCGTCGGCCCCTCCGGCGAGCCGCAGAACCGGCCGGTCAGCTTCTCCCTCGACCCGGCCACCGGCACCGTCGACATCGGCGGCCTCAAACTCGCCGCCAGCCGGAAGTCCCGCAACGTGGCGGCCAACCCGTTGGTCTCCTTCGTCGTCGACGACCACGCGCCGGAGAGCAGCACCACCTCCCCCTTCCGCGGCCGGGGCATCGAGATCCGCGGCCACTCCGAGGCCCGGTACGACGAGACGCCGCCGAACCCGTACTTCAGCGGCGAGCTGATCCGCATCCACCCCGTCCGGGTGATCGCCTGGAACCTCGCCCCGGCCGCCCCCGGGGTCGACGCCCGCGACGTGCCATCGGCCCCCCGATAGGGCGCAGGCGGGACTTCAAGTCCAACCTCGACCGCAGTACGCGCCGCGCCGCCTGGCGGGTGATCCGCCGCGAGGAGGGGCTGGACGACTTCTGACGAGTTGCGGTCCGGCATCATCGGTGTCGGACCGCAGCCTCGCCTGACGGGCATGGCCGGGTCCGCCGACCATGCCGCATCTGATGATCGGTGGGTCTCCACCCCTCCTGGAGCACTTCAACATCCACCAACTTCGCCTGGGGACCGTCGGGAAAGACCTAGACTGCGTCAGGAAACGCAGGTCACAGCGCTGGGGGAGAAGTTGGAAGAAGCAGAACGCAGGGCCGCAACCGCTCCTATCCGCATCCACCAGATCCGCGCCGCGCTTCTGCAGCAGTACGAGGGGCTCATCTACGACGAGGACCTGAAAGGCTACGACCAGCAGGGTTACGAACAGCGTTTCCTCTCCCGTGCGTTGACGGCGGCTGCCGTGCGCGAAGTGACCGGCTGCGATCACGCGACCGCTGGCGCCTCCGTCATCGATGGCGAAGACGATCAAGGCATCGACGGCGTAGCGGTCACCGAGAGCACACAGGAAGTCTGGCTCGTTCAAGCCAAGTGGAGTGACGAGGGCAAGGGCAAGCTCGACACCAACGCGGCCCACAAGCTCATCGCTGGTCTCCGCCTCATCGAGCAGCGAAGTTTCGACCGATTCAACGACCGCCTGGAACCGATCGCCGCTCGTGTCAACGCAGCGATGCACGACGCCCGGCTGAAGGTGACTCTGGTGATCGCTGTCATGGGTGTGGGGACCCTCAGCACGGAAGTCGTCAACGTTCTCGAAGACGCTCGGAACGAGTTCAACGGCCTCGGACCGGTTCTTGAGTACCGCGTAGTCCACGCTGCGGACCTCCTCCGACAGATCCGTGGCGATCTCGCGCCTGAGCCTGTGCGGGTGACCGTGCGGATGACGAACTGGCTCCGGCGGAACACACCACTCACCGCTTACCAGGGCACGGTTCCGGCCAGCAATGTGGCTGAGTGGTACCAGGCGCATGAAAGCCGGTTGTACGAGCAGAACTTGCGCCAGTCCCTCGGTACTACGCGAGTCAACTCCGGAATGTTGAACACTCTGATGAATGAGCCGGAGAACTTCTGGCTCTTCAACAACGGGGTGACAGTGCTGTGCGATCGCCTCGAAGAGGAGTGGCCAGGACGCCGCCGTCCGGACGAGCCAGTGCACTTGCATGCCTCGGGCGTCAGCGTCGTGAACGGCGCACAAACCGTCGCGGCGGCACATCGCGCGATGGAAGCGTCCCACCAAGCGGTAGAGGACGCCGAGGTCACGGTCAAGGTGATCGTTGTCGACAAGGACGTGCCGGACCTCGCACGGCGCATCACGGAGACGACCAATACGCAGAACCACGTGGAGCAGCGCGACTTCATCGCCTTGGACGAGGTACAGGCGATGATCCGCGAAGACTTCATGCTGTCGCTTCAGAAGTCCTACGTGTTCAAGCGCGGTGAGCCCGACCCGGCGCCGGACGAGGGTTGTTCGGTCGTGCACGCCGCCATTGCCCTGGCTTGTGCGCATCGCAACACCGAGCTCGCCGTGCGTGCAAAGCGGGACACGGACCTCCTATGGGAACGTGGCAGCAGAGGCGCATATCCCCGCCTCTTCGGAGAGCGCCCCAGCGCCTTCCAGATCTGGCGCTCGGTGCTGGTGCACCGCGCCGTGGGTACTGCTCTCAACGAGGAACGGAAGCGGTTCCAGAAGCGCGCCGTCGACGTGAGTCAGCGGGGCGACCTGCTCCTCACCCATCTGGTCTTTCAGCTTCTCGATCAGGATCGCATCGACGATCCGGATTTCGACTGGAACACGGCACTGAAGGAGGTACCTGCACTCACCAATCGGGTCCTGTCCTGGTTGATCCACCACATCGACGCCGAGTACGGACCCACCTCCTTCCTAAGTGGGACACTGACTGACGCCGGGCGCTGCAAGCGGCTTGCGGAACTGGTGCTGCGCGACGCCGAACGCGAGGGAGTCATCCCCGACCTGCCGGCGATCTACAAGGCCACCAAGGAGAGCAAGCGCAGGCCACGTAGGCCCAACGCCGTGCCGACCCTCGTGGACAACGGAAGGATCAAGAACGGGACGCCTGTCCGGCTACGTTTGTGGAACAAGCCCGAGATCGAGGCACTCACCCCCTGGCTCGCGGAGGACCCACGACGCGGTGAAGCATCCTGGGTGAACGACCGCACACGGTGCCTCGTATGGGCGGTCGACGGGAAGGCGTATTCGCCGACCCGACTGGTCCTCAACCTTTACGAACTCGCCGGCTGGCAGGAAGCCCCCGTGGCAGTGCAAGGGCCAGCACGGTGGACGCTGGACGGTACGGACGACACTCTTTCCGATCTTGCACGAGCACTGCACGATGAGCAGACCGAACAGGAGTGAGCACGCACGTGCCGTGGCGCGAACTGCGGCACGACAGCTCACTTGGTGACGCCGAGAAGGCTGAGCCCGCGTGGGGACCGGTCCAGTACTCGGAGTGGCGCAATACGCGCCGTCCGCGGCTTCCTCTCGGCCGTCGGCTGGACGCAGTGATCTCTTCCGGAGAAACTCACTGCGACGGACATGGCTCAGAGAGAAGAGCGAGCGCAAGTGCGGGACGCGGGGCGGGGACAGGTACCGGACAAACCGATCGCGGGCCGCTACCAGTTGCTGGAGCACCTCGGCAACGGCGGCATGGGCGATGTGTGGCGGGGCTACGACGCCGTACTGGACCGACCGGTCGCTGTGAAGCGGATCCGGCCACAGGCCGTCGCCGCCACGCCCCGACTGGCCGAGGAGCTCGAAAGACGCTTCCGCCGCGAAGCACGGATCACCGCCCGCATCCAGCACCCGGGCGTGCCGCAGGTGTACGACGCCGTCCTCGACAGCACCTACGAGCACCTGTTCCTGGTCATGGAGCTGGTGGAGGACGTCCCCCTCACCCGGTACGTGCATGAGGAGCGGCCCCTTCCCGTCAGCTGGGCGGTGGCGATGGCCACACAGGTCGCCACCGTGCTGTCCTACGCGCACGACCTGCCCGTGGTGCACCGCGACCTCAAGCCGCCCAACATCCAGGTCGCACGGGATGGCACGGTGAAGGTCCTCGACTTCGGGGTCGCGGCGATCCTGCAGACCGACGCACCCGTACATGTCACCCGAGCAGGTGCGTGGTACCCGGGTCACCCCGCGCACCGACCTCTACGCCATCGGCTGCGTACTCCACGAACTCCTCTGCGGCAAGCCGCTGTTCAGTTCGCACAGTGACTTCGAGCTGATGGACCAGCACGTCCGGACCGCGCCCACTCCGCTGCGAGGCCTGCGCGCCGACGTGCCGGAGGAGTTGGAGGCGCTGGTTCTACACCTGCTCCGCAAGACCCCGGAGAACCGGCCGGTGGACGTGCAGGAGGTGTACGAGCGGCTGATGCCCTTCCCGCCCGTGCCGGGGGAGTCCTCCGCCCTCGAGGAGGCCGGGCCGCCCGGAGCGCCGGACCGACCTGACTCTACTGCCGCCCCTACGCACCCCGCGCTCGGACCGAGGGCCGTCTCCGTGTCGCCCCGGACGCGGCGGCACCCGGCCAGGTCGACGGCTACGTGGTGTCGCCGTCCGAGCGGGAGCAGCTGCGGGAGGTCGACGAGCACTACATCGCCCTCGTGGAGGAGGAGCGCTACACGCAGGCTGCCTAGGTCGCGGGCGAGATGATCGAGCCGCTGGCGCGAGCCCTGGGAGGCCGTCCTCCGGTTGCGCCGCCGGGCGGTCAGCCGGCAGCTGGCGGGCGACCATCGGGCGGCGCTGCCCGAGTTCGAGGCGCTGACCGAGGCGTACGGCCGCATCAACGGGCCGACCAGTGAGGCCGCCCGCGACTGCCGCGCCCAGGCCGCCCGCTGCCACGGCGAACTCGGCAAGGTGACCGAAGCGTTGGGGAGCTGCGGGCGGTCCTCGAAGTGGAACGGGCCGTCGAGAGCGACGTCAGCGACGCGACTGTGGAACTGCGCCGTGACATCCGCATGCTGTTGCTCAGTCAGGGCAGCCCGGAGAAGGCCCGGGCATGTCTAGCGGCCCTGTACGAGGACGTCCTGCTCGTCCACGGCCTGCGCCACGACGTCGCCACCGAGGCCGCGGAGGTCCTGGCCATGCTCCGCCGCGAACTCGACAACGAGTGAACGGCAGAAGCTCGGTCGACAACCGATGAACGGACGATCGTGGCCTTGCTGCCGGACCGCGGCGGCCTAGAATCCCATCATGCCGCGCCTCGCCCTCGACAGGCCTTCTGTCAGCAGCTGGAGAAGCTCGAGAAGCACGTCAGGAACGGCGTGTTCGACGCCTGGAGAAGTTCGAGCGGCTCACCCTCGACCAACTCTTCAAGGCCCCGGGCCTGAAGCTGGAATCCCTGAAGGGCGCCAGGGACCGGCAGATCCGGACCATCCGGATCCCCCAGGGATACCGCGGCGTGGTCCTCGCACCCGAGACCGGGGACACCTTCGTGTTGCTCCGGGTCGGCCCGCACGACGACGCCACCGAGTGGGCGGTAAAGCAGAAAGCGACCATCAACGCCGTCACCGGCGCCGTGGAGCGCCGTGAGATCGCCACCCTGGAGGAGCTGACCCCCACCTACCAGCGCATCGCGCCCGCGGAGGAGCAGCGGCTCTTCGCCAAGGTCTCCAACGGGGAGATGGCCGCTCTCGGCATCGACGCGACCACCCACGCCCGTCGTACTCCGGCCCCGCGCAGGTGACCGGCGGGCCCGGAACCGGAAAGTCCGTCGTCGCCCTCCACCGGGTGCGGCACCTGCGCGACGGCGACCGCATCCTGCTCACCACCTTCACCAACGCCCTCATGGACTCCCTGAACGAAGGACTCTCCCTGCTCGTCGACGACCCCGACCTGCGCGACCGGGTGGACGTAGTGACCGTCGACGCCTTCGCCGGGCGCGTGGTCAACACCTCACGTTGGCCGCTCACCGGGTTCGAGGAGACGGCCCGGTGGAAACGGGCCGCAGCAGCCACCGGCTTCACCGCTACCCCGCAGTTCCTGGCCCAGGAGTACAAGTACGTCGTCCTCGCCCAGGACATCCGCAGCCGGGAGGAGTACGAACGCTGCGAACGCCGGGGCCGCGGCAGCACGCTGCCGCCCTCCGCCCGGCCGCTGGTGTGGCGGACCGTGGAGGAGTTCACCCGGCGCCTGGCTGAGGACGGGCTACGCACCTACCTCGGCACCTGCGTGGAGGCCACCAACCTGCTGACCACGCAGGGGCCGTGCTACCAGCACGTCGTCATCGACGACGCCCTGGACCTCCACCCCGCCCAGTGGCGGATGCTCCGAGCGGCCGTCCCGCGGCGCCCCGATGACCTGTTCATCGCAGGCGACCCGCACCAGCGGATCTACGACAACCGGGTGTCACTGAAGTCCCTCGGCATCAACGTCGCCGGCCGTTCGACCAAGCTGCGCAAGAAACACCGTTCCACCCAGGAAATCCTGAGCTGGACGACGGGACTCCTGCCCGGCCGCCCCTACGCCGAACTGGCCGACAGTGGGGGGCACGACACCCTGATCGGATACAGCTCTGCCCTGCACGGCTCCGGACCGCACGTCCACCCGGCGAAGACAGAGGAGGCCGAACTCGACGCCCTGGTCGAGCAGGTGCGTGAGTGATTGGACAGCGGCGCCGCGTACCCCTGGGAATCAGCCACCCCGGATCCGTTCAGCGAGATCACCGCCGCCAACCTTCCGGCTCCGCCAAGCGCCCCACGCTCGCAATACCGCGCTTCGCCGCTCACCGGCCGCCGCGCGCCGACCGCCCAGGTCCCCCAGCCCAGACGCTTGCCTGGGCCAGGTTCCTGGCGGGGCCGTCCACAATGGGCTCGACCCGACACTGGTCACCCAATGGCTGACCATCCTGGCTGATGCCACTGGCAGCCCCGCCCTCCCGTCCCTGGCCTCCATGCCGCTGAATGACTACGTCAACCTCCGCCTCTCGACCATCCTGGCCGGCCTGGAAGCCACCACGCACGTCCCCTACCTTGCTGGTTGGCACCTGCGGATCGAGCCCGCGCTCGGGCACCTCCCCCTGCGCCTGATCGCCACCAGTCTCATCACCGCTGCAGTCCGCGGCTGGATCGCCGACGGCTGCAGCCGCTCCACCATCAAGAACACCCTCGCCATGCTCTCCCGCACTTTCGAGCAGGCCATCGTGGATGGCGTCCTCGATCGCAATCCCGCCCGCATCACCGGCTGGCAGCACCAGTTCCAGCAGGCCGAGGACGAATTGCGAGACCCCCGCACCCTCGCACTGCGCGGCTGGGACGCCCTTATCGGACTCGCCGACGCCCTGATCGACGCCTCCTACAACCGCTACCGCGGCTGGGGCGACCTCGTCGTCCACAGCGCTTGCACCGCCACCCGCATCGGAGAAGTGTCTGGAGTTCGGGCCCGCGACGTCGACACCGACAAGTGGCTCCTGACCTGCCGCCGACAGACCACCCCCGCACCCGGCGGTCTGGTCGACACGCACACCAAAGGCCGGATCGCTTGCTTCATCCCGATCATCGAGCCGCCGCGTCCGCTCATCGCCCGCCGACTGCAGGCCACCCGTGGCGACCCCGACGCCCGCCTCTACACCGGCCCGCGCGGCGGTCGCATCAGCACCGCCGTCCTAAGCGACGCCACCCACTGGGACGAGGTCACCAGCGACCTCGGCTACGAGCACCTACGACGCCACGATCTGCGCTACACCGGGCTCACTTGGATGGCCGACGCCGGATTCCTACCGCACATCCTCATGGAAATCGCGGGACACCGACTCATCACCACCACCCAGCGCTGCTTCCACCCTGACGTGCTCCGGATCCTGGAAGCCGGCCAAGCCCTCACTCATCACCTCGAGAAGCTCCAATGCGACGGCCAGATCACCCGCCGCTGGTAGCACACCGTGACCGCCACCGCCTCGAAAAGGCCGCCGCCAAGCCGCTTCGAGGCGGCCTGAGTCACTCCACAGCAAGCAGCAGGCATCAGAAAGGCCTTAAAAAATACCGCGATATAAACCAGTTTGACCCACTTGACCGACGCCCGGCGCACTTGACCGAAGGTCAAGTGCGCCACCACGCCTCGCTCCAGCAAAACAGCAAGGAGGTCTCGCACTTCACCTTGAGATCAAAGAACAATCCGCATACCAGCCGCTGGAGCAACGGGTGGCGACGCACCCGTGGCCAAACCTGGGGACCACCTTGGGACCACCCGGGACCAAAAACAAGCCCCGAAAACCAGCAAGAGCGGGCACCTGGTTTCCCAAATACCCGCTCTCACAACCGACATCACTGTCGGGACGACAGGATTTGAACCTGCGACCCCTTGACCCCCAGTCGCCCGGCGATACCCATCGCTGCACGTCAGACGGTGGACAGCCCGCGCTGTTCGTTCACCGAGAGACGCCTCAGAGACCATAGTGATCGACACGTGGTCCCTGGCAAGTCCCCAAATCTTCCCCTCCTTGTGGCTCATTCCAACGGCCTTAGCCAACGGAGCAGTTCCGTCTGCGCAAAGAAAATGGCCAGGCACGGCACTCCAACAACGCCCCCCAGCCCCGGCTGCGCAGGGAGGACAAGCGCGTACGGTCCTCCGGCGTGGCACCGACGGAGCAGCCCCGACTGTGAGGGGAGGACCATCTCAAGCGCCCTCTCCGCTGTCGGCAACGGGTGAAACGAGGACCACGAACGGCGGATCAGCCCCGCCTGTGTGGGGAGGAGCAACTGAAAGCCGGTGGCCCCGCTGAGGAAACCGGAACAGCCCCATCTACGCGGGGAGGACCAGTGGTTCACCGAGGGCAACATCCCGGAGGCCGGGGCAGCCTCGGCTGCGCGGGGAGGAGCTCACCAGCGGCCCCTACTTCACCTTCGGCAAGGGAGCAGCCCCGGCTGCGCGGGGAGGATGAGAACCAGACCGGCGGCCTGATCTACGTCGACGGAACAGCCCCGGCTGCGCGGGGAGGACCCCGAACGCGATCTCGCCCAGGCAGAACGGTTCGGAACAGCCCCGGCTCCGCGGGGAAGACCCTCGGCCGGCGGTGTCGACGAGGACCTTGATGATCGGAACAACGCCAGCTGTGCGGGGAAGACCGGCAGAGGGGTCAGCTTTCCATCGCGGTTCAAAACAGCCCCGGCTGCGCGGGGAGGACCGAGGGCACATGTACGGCGGCGAAGTCAGCCTCGGAGCAGCCCCGTCTGCGCAGGGAGGACACGGGCTTGCGGTAGGAAACTCGGAGCAGCCCCGTCCGCTGGGGGACACATTCTCCTCTTTCTCGGACGTAGCCCGGAGCAGCCCCGACCGTGCGGGGAGAAGATCGACCGAAACGCCTCGATCATCACCCAGATCGGAGCAGCCCCGGCTGCGCGGGGATGACTGGAGATCGATGGGAGGGGCCGGCTTCGCCTTCGGAACAGCCCCGGCCGCGCGGGGAGGACTCGGCGCGCGGCAAGAACAGCCGGACGGACTGCGGAACAGCCCCGGCCGCGCGGGGAGGAGATGAGTCCCGAACCGCCGACTCCCACGCCGTCCCCGGAGCAGCCCCGGCTGTGCGGGAAGAGCGTCGGGGGTTCCGGACCGCGTCCCCGGACGCCGGGGCAGCCCCGTCTGCGCGGGGAGGACCGCTCACTGGCCGGCTAGGCGTGCGTCAGCTCCGGAACAGCCCCGGCTGCGTGGGGAGGACATCAGCGCGGCGACGGGCCCGCAGGTGTTCGTCGGAACAACCCCGGCTACGCGGGGAAGACGTAATCCTCGGCGGAGACGCCGACGTGGACACCGGAGCAGCCCCGGCTGCGCGGGGAGGACATAGCCACTGGCGCTCGGGTGACCGGAAGGTTCGGAGCAGCCCCGGCTGCGCGGGGAGGACGTCATGGTGCGGAGCTCGTAGACCCGGGCGGCCGGAACAGCCCCACCTGCGCGGGGAGGACTCCACGCCCAGCATCGGGGCGTCGAGGGTGAGCGGAACAGCCCCGGCTGCGCGGGGAGGACGCCCACCGTGGCCGGCCCCGCACAGTCGCCTACGGAACAGCCCCGGCTGCGCGGGGAGGACAAGGCCCTGCTGAACATCACGACGTGGCTGTTCGGAACAGCCCCGGCTGCGCGGGGAGGACTCGCGCCGGAGGTACTCGACCACCCACTCGGGCGGAACAGCCCCGGCTGCGCGGGGAGGACGTTTCGGATTCAGGTTCGGTTTTTCTGGATTACGGAACAGCCCCGGCTGCGCGGGGAGGACGCGGCCGAACAGGGTGCGGATGCTCATCAGGACGGAACAGCCCCGGCTGCGCGGGGAGGACGCTTTCTGACCTGCGGCGTTTCGGTGGCTTTGCGGGTTCTTTGCTGTTGTCAAGGAGCTTATGGCGACCCGGGTTACAGCGTAGCGGCGATGGTGAGGAGGCCTGCGCCGAAGGCTTTGCCGCGGCCGATGCCGGTGAGCATGGCGGTGCGGAGGGTGTCGGCGTTGGTGATGGTGGCGGTTCCGTCGTAGCGGGTGAGGACGAGGCGGAAGCCGGGTTTGCGTTCGCGGGTGCCGGTAACGGTGGGGAGTTGGAAGGTGGCCGTGGTGTCGACGTCGAGTCCGGCGTCGGGGGCGCGGCGGGTCCACCAGGTGGTGATCTCGTCGCCCTTGCAGGGGATGCGGTTGGGCAGGGGCAGGCCGGTGATCTCGTCGAAGGCGAAGCGGACGGAGTTGCCGGCGAGGCGGTAGCGGACCCTCTGCCCGGCGGTGAGGCGGTCGAAATGCTTGTCGAGCGGGAGAGTTCGGGTGTGGCCGTACTGGTCGGGGAGCGTGGTGGGGTCCGGTTTGTCGGTGGTCTGGACGAGTAGCCGCAAGCCGTTGTTGAAGGTGTCGAGTCGCCACAGGAGGCGGGAGCCGGCGGCGTCGGTGTCGGTGAGGCGTGCGGTGCGGTGGTGGAAGCCGTAGCCGCCGTTCCTGAGGTCGGCTTGGACGTCGCGGGATCGGGTGTTGAGGCGGATTTCGGTGAGGTAGGCGCTGGTCATGGGTACTCCGGAACAGCCCCGGCGTGCGGGGAGCTGCTGGCTAGTCGGTCTGGCTGTAGCGGTAGTTGTGGAGTCGTTCGTAGCGCTCCCCGGCGTCGTTGCCCAGGCAGAGGTCGGCGGGGAGGGTCAACGCGGAGCGGGCGAGGGTGCGTTGGCTGAATCGGCGCCGGCCGTGGGGGTTGTCGTTGAGGGCGTGGGTCGCGGCCGGGTCGTCGTGGGCGACGGTGGTGACGGTGTCGACGGTGACCGTGGTCGTGCCGGCAGGGGCGTTGCGGTCCAGCGGTGTGGTGGCGAGTGCCGTGCTGGCGCCGCCGGGGTGGATGCCGAGGTTGTAGGGGGCGGCCGGCGGGCAGGCGCGTCGGCCGAGGAAGGGCGTGTAGGTGGGCCGGTCGAGGGCGTCGCTGGCCTTGTGCAGGAGGGCGATGGGGCCGGTGAGGATGACGGTGAAGGCGGCGTCGGCGAGGTAGGCGCGGCGGGTGAGGACGGCGCCTCGGCGTCTGCCGCCGTCGGCGGAGGGGACGACCTCGGTGGTGGACTGGCCGCCGATGGTGTGGAAGTCCTCCATGGGTGTGCCCGGCTTGTCGATGCGGACGACGAGGTCGAGCTGGGCGAGCTCGCCGGGTTCGGCTCCGCGGGGGTGGCCGAGGGCGCAGGCGAGCAGGCCCAGGACGCCGGAGCGGGTGGGGTGGTCGGTGCTGTCGCGGTATTCGGGGAAGGCCGCGCGTACGCCCCAGGACTGCATGGACGCGGCCAGGCGCAGGACGAGGACGTGGTCGGTCACTGCTGGGTTCCGAAGGCGGCGTCAAGGATGGTGTCGGTGGCCTGCTCGTAGCTGTCGACGGCCTGGCCGAGGCCGGGCAGCTCCTCGGTGCCGGTGTGGGCGTGGACCGCGTGGACGAGGCCGCGGCCGGCGGTGAGGCGCTGGATGGTGGCGGCGTATGCGGCCAGGCGCTCGGTGGAGGGGGTGGCGTGGCCGGTGTGGCCGCCGCGGATGGGCTTGTCGAAGGCAGTGGAGAGGTTGACTGGCCGGTCGCTGCGGGCGGCGAGGTGGACGAGGTCGGGCAGGGTCCAGGCGGCGGCGTTGGTCTGGCCGGAGTCGGGCAGGGTGTTGATGAAGCCGTCGATGAAGGCGCGGGTGAGGCGGCGGGAGAGGTCGGTGTCGCCGTTGTTGGCGGTGATGAGGGCCTGGAGGTTGATGGTGGCGTAGCGGTAGAAGGTGCCGGCGGTGTGCTGGCTGTCGCCCATCTGTCCGACGTCGGGGATGCCGGGGGTGGCGGCGGCGTAGTCGTCGACCGCGACGAAGAAGTCGACTTCGATGACGGCTTCGTGGGTGGTGAACGCGGAGGACACCTGGACGCAGGCATCGCGTTCGGCGCCGTCGACCTCCATGAGGGTGCGGCCGAGGAGTGCGATGGAGCCGTTCGCTTCGGCGAGCCAGCCCTTCATGTCCTTGGGGTCGGCGAGCGTGGTGGGCTCGTCCTTCCTGGCCTTGCCGCGGGCCTTCGGCTTTCCGCCGTTGGCGGAGGCCTCCTTGAGGGCGCTCTCGTACGCGTCCCTCAGGCTGGCTGCGACGTTGGCGAGGCGGGCGGCGGTGCTGGCGGGGGTGTAGATGAGGGCGGCGGTCGCAAGGGAGTCCTTGGTCTTGGCGCCTTCGGCGGCTTCCTCGACGCTGCCGACCTTCATGCCGCCGGAGGCGGCGGCGAAGACGTCCAGGGCGGCGAAGGTCGCGAGCTCCGCCTCTTCCGGGGTCGGCTTGCCGGGCGTCTCGGGCGTCCAGTGCTCGCGCAGCAGAGTGTCGCGGATCTCGTGGACGAGTCGGCGGGTGCGGACGGCGGCTTCCTCGGGGAGGGCCTTCTCGATGTGCAGGCGTACGGGGCGCTTGACGGCCTGGGGGCTGAGCCTCGCGCGGGTGACGCCGCCGATGACCACGGACTTGGGGTTCCCGTCTCCGTCACGGTTGAGGGCCGAGAGGGGGATGGTCTGGATGATGTGCAGGTCCAGGAAGGTGGCGGGGATGGTGGTGGTCATGGCTCACTCGCTGTCGTTCGTGGTGGTGGGGCGGGGCTGGGTGGTGCGGTAGTAGTCCTGTTGCCACTGGGTGCAGGTGCGGCGGCCGGTGAAGTACCAGGAGTCGAGTTCGCGCAGCAGGCGTTCCCAGTCCAGGAAGGCGCCGCCGGCGTCGGTCAGGCGGACGGCGCCGCGCAGGTGGGTGTAGGGGCCGGCGGTGGTGTAGGTGGTCAGGCGCCGCAGGGAGGACTCCGTGGTGGTGGCGGACACGGTGCGGGAGGCGCGTGCGAGTGCGTCGCCGATGCTGACGCCGGTGCCGATGCCTGCGCGGCTGGTGGTGGTCATCAGCGCGGCGACGGTGTAGTAGGCGCGTTCGCGTTGCGGGTGCAGGCCGCCGGGCAGCCAGGTTGCGACGTAGGGGTGCATGGCGCCTTGGGGCTCGCCGTTCCACGGGCGCAGGCCGGTGGCCAGGGCGCGCCGGGCGGCGCCGTTGGCGCGCAGGTGGGTGTCGATGCGCTCGACGAAGCGGCGGGCGTGGGTGTGCGGCGCGTCCGGCGCACTGGTGGTGAGGTCGGTCACGGGGCGGATTCCTTGCGGGGCAGGGGGAGCAGCGCGCGGGCCTGGGCGACTCGGCGGGTCGAGGAGGGGCTGCGCGCCAGGGCGGTGGTGAGGTGGTCGAAGGCGTCGAGGGCGGCGTGGCGCATGCGGGCCTGGGCGCGGGCGAGTTGGCCGGTGTTGTAGAGGTGCCAGAAGGCGGTGTCCGCGCGGGGCCAGTACTGGACGGCGGCGCGGGCCTTGCGGTTGGCGGTGTCGGTCTTATCCTTGGGGCGGTCGTCGAACGCGGCGGCGAGGGCGAGGTCGAGTCGCCAGGCGGCGGTGTCCGCTTCCTTGACGGCGTCCTCGACGAGTTCGGCGGTGTCCGGGTCGTGCTGGGCACTATGGGCGAGGAGCGGGGGTGTGGTGGTGGTCCACCACTGGCTGTCCCTGTTCTGGGCGCGGTCCTGTTGGGCGCCGACGACGCGCAGGCGCAGGGTGTCCAGGACGTGGTCGGGCAGTTTGTCGCAGCCGGCCAATACGAGCGGGCGGGTGGGGGCACCGTGCCTGGTGGCGGGGCGGTTGTCGGGGTCGCTGAGGAGGACGTCGAGGTCGCGGAACAGGTGCCGGCCTCCGTCGGCCTCCACGGCGGCGCCGGGGCGCTGGGTCTTCGGTGATCGCCGGTAGGACAGGTAGGGGTCGGGGTGGGCCTCGACGTACTCGGTCTTCTCGCCGCCGGTCGCCTTGGGCGGGTTGCGGGCTCCCCAGGTGATGGTGCAATCAGTGGCCCACTGTGCGTCGGGGCCGGGGATGAGCAGGATGGCGTGGCGCATGCGGCCGGCCAGCAGGGAGAGCGGGCCGCTGGGCTCGGGGGCGGGTTGGGTGGGGTCGGGGTGTTGGCCGCGTTCCCAGATCGCCTCGTCGGGGCGGGCGCCGGCCTCGGACGTGGCGGGTGGGGTGAGGTGGGCGAGGAGTGTGGTGTGCAGGGTGGTGCCGAGGGGGTGGTAGCCGACGGTGCCGCGGGCCGGGGCGGCCTGGCAGCCGGTCTGGGTGGTGACCGCGCCGTGGGAGCGGGTGGTCACCGTGCCGCCGGAGCCGTAATAGGCCCACATCACCAGGTGCAGGGCGGCCTGCGCCGACGGGAGAGGCCGCTGGGAGCGGTCGCCGTGCTTGCCGCCGAACCACGGCCGGGCACTGCCGGACGCTCCCCCGATGACCAGTTTGTTGATGCCGGAGGTGTCCTTGCAGTCTGCGGCGACGCGCGGGTCCTGGAGGAAGGGCCAGACGGGGTGGTAGAGCCCGAAGCGGTCGTGGCGCTGCGCGAAGTACTCCCTGGTGCTGTCGGGGTCGAAGGGTGTGCCGAACTGGCGATTGCGGCGCCGGTGCCAGCCTTCGGCGTTCTCGGCGTCCTGCAGCCGGTCGAGGCCGGTGATGCGGTAGGCCATGGCGGCGAGCAGCCGGTAGAGCGCGCCGTAGGCCGCCGGATAGGGCAGGGCGAGGTCGACGATCCGGTGCGCGTCCAGGATCGCGTGCTGGAATCCGACGGGGCGTACGACGCCGTCGGTGTACAGGCAGTCGATCCAGGGTTGATGGGCGAGGTCGAAGTCGGGTGGGGCGTTCACGTTTCTACTCCTGGGCAACGGGCGCCTGGACGATGAGGCCCAAGCGGCTGTCATAGGACACTGTGAACCCTCCCACTGACAATTCCCTTTGCCCGCAAGGGTGTTCGATGATAATGACGTCTTTGAGCCTGCGGTCGGCCGCCCAGGTAGGCAGTCGTTCGGCCAGGGTCGGCAGGGCACGCTGCCAGGGCTCGCGCCGCACGGACAGCAGGCGTTCGCGGATCGGGCGCAGGTCGGCATGTCGGCGTTCGGGGAGCGTGAGGCTGCCGTCCTTCTCCAAGCTCAGGCCCCCGTCGGGCTGCGCCCAGACGGGCAGGACGGTGACGCTGTCGAGGTTGTAGCGGGTCGCGGCCTGCTCTTCGGTCGTCGACAGGTCGGTGAGGTCGAACAGGTCGACCACGTCTCGCGGATGGGGGATCATGACGGGCTTCGCGGCGTTCTCCATCGCCTGCTCGCCCGCGAGGTGGGCGCGGATGTCCCGGTCCGGCATGTCCGTGTCCCAGCCCGCGCAGACCGCGTCCACGAGCGTCTGGACATCGCCGGGGACGGCGATCGGCCCGTGGGCGGTGAGGAGTTCACGGGTGGAGCGCATCAGGGCCCGGCCGTAGACGCTCTTCCACCGGCCGTCGTCCGGCTCCCCGTCCGCGCCGTAGGGCACCAGGACGGTCACCGGCACGCGCACGTCGTCACCGTCGTGGTGGCGAAGTCCGCGGCCGGCGCGCTGGATGAGTTGGGCGATCGGTGCGACGTCGCTCACCACGTGGTCCAGGCTCAGATCCAGCGACTGCTCGCAGACCTGGGTGCTGACCAGTACCGCACGCCGGGGCCGTTTGTCGCGCCGCTTGCCGAAGGCCTCCTCGACGCGAAGCGTGCGGCCACGCCGGTCGAGGACCCGGTAGCGGGCGTGGACCAGGAAGACCTCCACGTCCTGGTCGAGCAGCCGGTCCAGGACGGTGACGGTGTACTGGGCGGACCGAACCGTGTTGCACACCACCAACGTGCAGAAGTCACCGCCCTGTTCGCGCATCAGGCCGGCGACGAACCGGGCGCGGGCCTCGTCCGCCGCCGGCTCGCCGCCGTCCTGTCTCGGCTTGTTCGAACCGTGGAGCTCCACCAGGTCGACGTCCAGCGTGCGGGGCCGGCTGGTGGAGATGCGCCCGGACTGCGTCGGCTTGCCCGTCGTCCCGTCCACGTACAGCCAGCCCGGGTACACCGGCTCGACCTCGGGCACCGGAGCACCCGGGGCCGACCCGGAGAGATAGGCGGCGGCGAGCGAACGCGCCACCGAAGCAGGCACGGTCGCCGACATCAGCACCACCGGCACCCTCATGGCGCCCCACCAGGCCAGGGCCCGGCGCAGCAGCGACTGCATGTACGGGTCGTAGGCGTGGCACTCGTCCACGAGCAGAACCTTGCGGGTCAGCCCGCCCAGCCGAAGCGCGTTGTGGCGCACCCTCAGGACCGCGGCGAGGACCTGGTCGATCGTCGAGACGCTGATCCCCGCCAGCACCGCCCTGCCGCGTTCCTCCAGCCACCCGGAGGGCGAGGTGTCCAGGCCGCTCTCGTGGGTCAGCACGCGCGAGGTGTCGCGGTTCCAGCCGGCCTGGCTGTGCGCCAGCGTGACCGGGGAGGCAACCGCGAGGGCCCGCCCCGCCCAGTTCTCGACCCGCCGGTGAGAGGCGTCCGTGGTGGCCATGGTCGGCAGCGCGACATGGACTCCGATGCCGGGCCCGCCCAGCCACCTCGCTCCCCACAGGCCGCCTTCGGTCTTGCCGCTGCCGGTCTCCGACATGATGATCAACAACCCCGCCGCGCCGGGCGCGGCGCAGCGGGGGAGGCCGTCGAGAAGTGAGGCCTGCATCGGGTTGGGGTCGAAGTCGAACCAGTCCCGGAACGTCACGCGAGCGGGGTTTCCTTCCACTGCGGCACCAGCAGACCGGCATCCCCGATCAGCGCGGGCGCGGCTTCCAGCGCACGCTCCCAATGCCCTTCCAAGGGGTCACCCCCGGCGGACCTCATCGCGTGCAACTGGGCTTCGACGTAGTGCTCCTGGGAGGCCAGCCAGTCGGAGAGCACCACCACCTCCGTCGCCAGCACCGCCGCCTCGACCGACAACACCGGCGGCGCGACCGGGCCACCCAGCGCATCGGCCACCGCCGCAAGATGCATCTGGCGCTGCCTCTCCCACTCCCCTGCGCCCAGTTCCCTGCCCCGGATCGCCTCCGAGCGCAGCGCCCGCCGCGAAGGCGGGGCGGGATACCGGCCGTGGTGCCCCGCGAGCATCTGCGCCACCCGACGGGCCGGCGACGCCAGCGCCAGCCCATCGCCCTCGGCGTCGTAGCCGAGAGCGGGCAACGCGTGCGCGAGGAAGAGATGGGTCACGTGGCCGTGCGACGACACGACACCGGCATCGAACGGGTCGTAGCCGCAGAGGAGTCCGTACGCCTCAGCGTCCTTGCGCTGGAAGCCGCCGATCTTCCCCACGTCATGCCAGCCGGCCCAGCACGCCAGCAACGCCCGAGCGCGTTCGCCGTCCGAAGCACTGTCCGGGTCCAGCCCCATGCCCGCAACCAGGACACGGCGCTGGAGACCCACCAGGTGAAGCTCCCAGACCCACCAAGCCACCGCCGCGACATCCAGCAGATGGCCAATCAGCGGATACACCACCCCGGACGGCAAGCCCTCCGACTTCCCCCACAACGCACAATCAAGGCCACTGCACAGTTGATGTTCCGGCAACGCCGCACGGTCAACGTCCACGCGGCGGATCGTAGACCGGGACACTGACAAGCGCCGTCAGAATAGATTTTTGATGATTCGTCATCCAGCCAGGAAGATGCCAAACCGTTTTCATCGCCACCGCATCGGGCAGCGCACGCCTATCCTGTGGGGGACAGCTCCTTGACAAGGCAAAGAAACAGCAAAGTCGCCTCAACGCCGCAGGTCGCGAAGCCTCCTCCCCGCGCAGACGGGGCTGCTCCGTCCCTGGCCCCGTCGGCCATCGGCTTTATGATCTCCTCCCCGCGCAGACGGGGCTGCTCCGCCCGACGACAAGTGGGACGAGGCACGGGTTAACTCCTCCCCGCGCAGACGGGGCTGCTCCGGACTCGCGAGCCTTGCGGGCCCTGGCCGGGAACTCCTCCCCGCGCAGACGGGGCTGCTCCGGCTGCTGCCACCATCGCACCGAGTTGCCCCGGCTCCTCCCCGCGCAGACGGGGCTGCTCCGATGTTGCTGAGCTGAATCGCCTCTCGGATCTGCTCCTCCCCGCGCAGACGGGGCTGCTCCCCGGGAAAAAGCGCCCCGGGTTGACCCCCCGGCTCCTCCCCGCGCAGACGGGGCTGCTCCGGGCGACGCCGCCCGGGCCACCCTCACCACCCGCTCCTCCCCGCGCAGACGGGGCTGCTCCGGCCACCCTGAGCGCGTACTTGACGGCGATCCGCTCCTCCCCGCGAAGCGCAGCCGGGGCTGCTCCAAAGCCCGCCAGGGCGTCACTGCTCTGCCGGAACTCCTCCCCGCACACCCGGGGCTGTTCCGAACGACCTCGCGGACGCCCGGATGATCATCGAGTCTTCCCCGCGCACACGGGGCTGCTCCGGACTCGCACCTTACGATCGTCGACGACCCGATCTCGTCCCTGCACAGCCGGGGTTGTTCCGTACTCGGCGAAGCCGCGGGTCAGCTTGCTGAGGTCCTTCCCGCACAGACGGGGCTGCTCCGGTCGCGCACCACGGCTCGCCCTCGTCCGACACCTCCTCTCCTCCCCGCGCAGACGGGGCTGCTCCGAGCAGGAGCGCGCTCAGGAGAACGGCGGCGGGCTCCTCCCCGCGCAGACGGGGCTGCTCCGGCCGGCGCGTTCGTCGCCGCGCTCGGCATGATCTCCTCCCCCCGCGCAGACGGGGCTGCTCCCGGGGGCATGGAGTACCTGGTGCCGCTGGCCCTCTTCTCCCCGCGCAGACGGGGCTGCTCCGCGGACGGTCCACCGGTAGCCGGTGAGCGGGCCCTCCTCCCCGCAAAGACGGGGCTGCTCCGGAACTCGCCGACGGCATGTACTTGGTGGAGTCCTCCTCCCCGCGCAGACGGGGCTGCTCCGACCGAGTACCGGCTGACGGATCGGCACGGGTGCTCCTCCCCGCGGAGACGGGGCTGCTCCGCCGTCCGCGTTCCACTTGACTGGTGCCGTCCGGTCCGCACGGCCGGGAGCAAGCCGCGTAGACCGGAGTTGGACAGCGCGCGGTAGACACCGACTGATCAACGAACAGGCAGCCTCTCTCAACCAGCATGCGCCGGGGTCAGGGGATCCCTGGGCTCGCCCCGGAAGACCTACTCGGCGTGCCACTGCCGGTGTCGGCCCGCGACCGACGAAGTCCCCGCCTGTGGGCCGATGACCTGCCGTCCGGCCAACGTGAGCACATGCTGCCTGCTGGCCTCGCTGCGTCCGACGAAGCGCTGTGAGACGAGTATGCGGCGCCTCTCCCCCAGACCCAGGACGCCCTTGTCGAAGAGCTTGTGGTGTAGGGAGCACAGGCAGAGGCCGTTGTCGACCTCGTCCGGCCCGTCGTGGGACCACCAGCGCAGATGCGCTGCTTCCAGGCCGACCGTGCTCGCGCCCAGCATCCCGTCGTAGCCGC
The DNA here is from genome assembly GCF_044749365.1 of Kitasatospora sp. NPDC089509. Lineage (NCBI taxonomy): Bacteria > Bacillati > Actinomycetota > Actinomycetes > Kitasatosporales > Streptomycetaceae > Kitasatospora > Kitasatospora sp. NPDC089509. The sequence goes on from NZ_JBIVHS010000017.1 coordinate 26,741, forward strand.
AAAAGGCACACTGGAGCTCGTAGGCGGTCAGGACGAGTTCACGCATTCTCCGGTCCCGCTGCCGTCGTGTCACCCGCTGCGTTCCGCCCAGGGTTCCGGTCACACCCTCGGTCTCGGCCAGGTCCAGGTCGAGACCGACGGCTTCACACGGGTCGGTGTGCAGTGACGGCGGGAAGTGGAAGTCCAGGACCACCCGCACCAGACGGCCCAGGAGCCCCGGCTCCTTCATCAGAGCCGTTCGCAACTCGGGTATGAGCCTGCCGGTCGCGCCACTGGAACGCAGGACCCGCACGCCGCTTCCAGGGCTCCCGGGCCCCTGGTCGGTCCTGACCTCCCACACGCCGTCACCGACCAGGTGGTGGAACGGGTACGCGGGGGTGGTCGGATGGGACGGCCCGTACTCTTCGAGCAGCCGCTTCAACTCCCCCTCGACCACGCTGTACCGCAGCTCGCCGTCGGCATCGCGCTGGAAGCTGCCCAACGCGCACAGCAGCAACAGCGGTTTGTGCGGCGCCCGAACGTCGTTGCTCGTCCACCGTCTCAACTTCGCCACCCGCTCCAGCCAGTCCATGACCGCCCAGCGTATTCCGGCACACCAACAGGGCCATGGCCACGCCTCCACGCACGACCTCGTCCGAGCGCCGCCCTAGCATGCGCCCGCCATGGATACTGGAACTCCCACCCGGGTATCCGAGCCAGACAATCGAGTTGGCTCCGGCTCGCGTCAAACTACACTCGCAGCCCATGCACCTGTCAGGCGACGACAGCCCGCTAGCCCCTGATGCGGGGTCCTCATCCGCGGCTTCGTCGAAGCCGGTTGCGCTTCTCGCCGCACTGTGGACAAGCCCACCACGCCGTTAGCGCAGCGTGAGCATGGCATGATCGTGCGTGCGCGTCGCTCTCAGGGGGGAAGTATGGCTATCGAGTTGCCGGGCGAGCTGGTATGGGTCATGGACCTGCTAGGGCTGCCGTGGCCCAGCGTCAACGAGGACAAGGTACGGGAGTTCGCCGGCCATGTCCGGAAGTTCGCGTCCAACATCGACCACACGCATGCCGCGGCAACCGCCACCCTCCAGGACATGGCGCAGCACTACCAGGCCAAGTCGTATGAGCATATGGTCGCCCGCTGGTCAAAGATGACCCAGAGCCACCTGCATGAGTTGGTCGCCGTGTGCAACGGATCGGCGACTGCCCTTGACGTCGCCGCGGATGCTGTTGTTGCGATGAAGCTCGCCGTGATCGCAGAACTCGGCGTGCTCGCTGCCGAGGCAGTGGCTGGAGCGGTCGCGGCTGTCGCGACGCTCGGCCTTGCCACAGCCGTCGATGCGGCTGCCGTAGCGGCAACCCGACGGGTTGTCAGCAAGATGATCAAGGAGGCCGAGGAGCAGATCATCGCGATCCTCATCACCAAGGCCACGGAGCCGCTCCAGAAAGAAGTGGAGAAGGCCGTCAAGGGCATGGTCTTCGCTGGCGTGAAAAAGGCACTGGCCGGAGCAGACGGCGATCTGGTTGGTGATACCGGCGAAGGATTCTCTATCAACCCCCTCGAACTCATGGCCCTGGCCGACAAGTTGATGGGCCACGGGGATGCAGTTAGAGGTCACGCCAAGGACTTCACGACGGCGACGGCTGCGGTGAGTTTCGGTTGAGCCACCACCCGATCACGAAGGCACTGGAAGACGCCGCCAAGAAAATCGGCACCACGATCAGCAAGGAGGCGACAGCGGCAGTCAGCGACATGTACCACCACGCCGCCCATGGCGCTAAGCAGGTGGCGAAGAATGTGGCCGCGGCCGATGCGGCGCACAAGCGCAGCATCATAGAGCTGGCCGAGAAGATCGCCAAGAATCCCGGCAAGGGTGGTGAGGGCTCGCAGCTCCGACTCAAGGAGCAGCACGATGCGAGGACCAAACTCGCCTCGGCGGTCAGCGTGAAGGGCGACTTCGATGTCGAGTACCTGATTGACAGCTCTAAGTATCCGGAGTCCGCAAAACACATCGCAGAAGCCCAGAAGGGCATGATCTGGCGGGGGGCTTCATACACCTCCGGCCCGCCGCTGCCTTCTGTCATGACGATCGACCGGCCAAACGCCAAGCAGAATCGAAAAGACTCGCTGCGCGGAATTCGAACCAATCGCGGTACTCAGCGCGACGAATATCCGCCGGCCATGTTCAAAGAAGGTGGCACCGGTGCTAGCGTGAAGCACATCGACGGTCCTGATAACGGCGGCTCAGGCTCTACAATGGGGAACGCGCTACAGCTGTTGAAAGATGGAACTCGCGTAAGAATAAAAGTGATCTAGATGAACACTGGAGGTGGCCGTGAATAAGAGCGAGAAGATTATTTCTGATTCGAGGAAGGGAAACTTCCTCGCTGACCTTCCGGATCTGCTGGAGATCGCGTCCAAGAAGGGCGGCGCCCGGGGTCCGGTATGGGAGGCCGCGGCTGCAGCGGTGCAGGTTCTCTTCTGGACAGGGGAGTTCATACAGGCCGCTGACCTGACCCAGGCACTAATCGAGAGCGATGGCCCACTCGGAGGAGAGCTCTGCGATCAATCCGTCCCCTTCCGGTCAGCGCTTCTCGCGGGCCAGCTCTACGCGGATGTGCCGGCAGCACCACGACTAGCCGCGTGCGTTGAGCGCATCCCGGACGGCCGCCACCTGAGGAGAGACCTTGAGTGGAGTTCCCAGGAACTGCCCCGGCAGGGCGCGGAGCTTCTTCTCCCTTGTCACAGTGACTGGGGCGGCCCGGTTCGGCCGCCGGACGGTGTCATCGGGGCCGGGCTCCTTGACCGGAGCTACCACGAACTCGACGGGAAGCAGCGGCGACTGGTGTGGGAGGCGCTGTGTGAGACCAACGACTTTGCGAGGGCGCACCAACTGCTCACCGACACGAGGGCGGAGCCCGAGCAGTACTCCATCTGTCTGTGGATGGCCGGCTGGTACGCGACCCATGGCGAGATCGAGCACGGCGAGCGGATGCTGCTGGCTGCGCACAGCCGCTGGTGGCCCTTTGCCAAGTGGGACGCCCTCCCGGATGCGCCCGTCCTCCAGCCGACCCTTCGTTTGGTCGTCACCGATAAGGTGCGCGACCATTACCTCACCAGGCCGATCGGCCCAGAAGCACAAACAGCGGAGTGAAACGGATGTCCGACAGCGCACTGGACCAGTTGATCGGTCGTGCCCGCGGCCCGATGGGCCCGGCTATTGAGCTCGACTTCGGCCGCGAGGCCGGGCCGCTGCACGAGCTCGGGGTCCTGCTCGGCCGGGTGAACGGCTTCTTCGCCTTCAACGCTGGTGTCCAGGTCTTCCGGGTCGGCGAGGAAGGTCTGGGGCCCGACCTCCTGTCCTGGAACTCGGACGAGCTGTGGAAGAGCACGTACGAAGGCCTGGCCGACGACGTTTTCTGCTTCGGTCAGGACCTGTTCGGCACCCAGTTCGCGATCGTCGGTGGAGAGCGAGTTGTTGCTTTCGACCCCGAGACCGCGGAAGCGGAGGACCTCGGGGATAGCCTGCACGACTGGGCCGCGTGGCTGCTGAGCGACCCGGACGTGAACGCCACCGCGTCCTTCGCCTACGAGTTCCAGAAGCAGAATGGTGCCCTCGCTCCCGACCAGCGCCTGGTGCCGCTCCAGTTCTTCGTTGCCGGCGGCGACTACTCCTTCGAGAACGTCGTGGTCCGGGAGGCGGGCGAGGCGATGCGGATCAGGGGCCCGATCGCCCAGAGGATTCACAGCCTTCCCGACGGCGGCACCCTCCATCTGGGAGGCGCAGAGTAGTCGGTCAGCTTCCCAGTAGTTCTGCCTTGGGGCCGTCGGCGCAACGCCGACGGCCCCAAGACGTATATCCGTAGCCGTCGGCCGGAGTGCCTTGCGACAGGGTGATGCAGGACCGCCGCACCAGCTGGCGTTCTGCGGATGCGGTCGGCGGCAAAGGCGTAGGAGGCGGCCAGGTACCCGCCGGGACCGTGCGGGCGGACGCGTGGCGCCTGCGGGCGGCCGCCAGCCCGAGTTCTGCCGACAGGCTCTCCGGGAAGCTGGCCGGAGCGGGCGGCGCGCTCGTCTCACCTAGCAGGCCGAGAGCCGGTTCCATTCGACGACTGCAAGCCGGCGGCTCGCCTCACGAGGCACCTGAGCGCCGATGCTCCGGTCAGCCCCCGGTGCCTGACTGCGACCCTTGCCCGCTTGTCAGCCGCGCGAAGCAAACGGTCCGGACCAATCCGGCGCCCGCTTAGGCTGGCCACCTGCCCTGTCCCCCTCACGCCCCCTCCAGGTCGTGTGATGTGCGCCACTCTCGATTCCGGAATTCATTGCTCCGGTCATTTGCATCTGCAACCGGAGAGATTGCAAAGGGTCGTCAATATCGCACTGGCCGACTGAACGGAAGGTCAAGTTCCAGGCCTCGAATGACAATCCTCGACACAGGTCCGCACTCCCCTGATCGATTCTGCGCACCGGTAGGCCATTATGTGGCCGCCTGTCGGTGGTCCCTGCGTACACCACCGCCACGACCAGCATCCCTGAATATGACGGGGCCTCGTCAGGATTGCCATTCCCACCGGCCCCGACGATTGGCCGAGAATGCCTCTTCGATGCAAGTGGTCTTCGAGCTTGACGAGTTAGCGGTACGGTTCTCGGCACTAGCAAAAGGAACTGCCCCGGCCTTGGTCTCCACACCGCTGGCCGGGGCTCTGAGCGAGGAGTGCGTGTGCACAACTACGCCCTCACGGGGCTGCCTGGTAGCCGGCCCGTGATCGCCACCGAACCTACCAGCCACCCGCAGCTGCTGCGCGGGTTCGTTTACTGGGACGTATCCGTCTCCCTTGGCGCGGTGGTCGCGGCCGTCACCGTGCCTGTGGCATGTGCCAGCACGGTGCCGTGGTGGCTGCTGGCCGGAGTCAGCGCACTGATCACCACCGCCGGTCAGGCCCGATTCCACTACCGGCGCCTGCGTCTGCAGTAGGCGTCATCCCGGAAGGGGTGCACCCGGATGCTCGGGCGCACCCCTTCCGGGCGCGCTGGGTGGACCGCCGATGCGGTCCGCCATTGTGGGTGGAAATGCCGCCGGATGAGGGAGAAAAGGACAACCAGGGATGACGGCATGGGTGACCGTGACGTGCGCGCTGGAGTCGTGCGGGAGCACGTTCCAGCGGCCGGTGCGCGCAGGGCGGCCGAAGCAGTACCACACGACGAAGTGTCAGAAGCAGGCACAGCGGATGCGCGACAAGGGACGGGCCGCTATACAGCGAACGGTCCAGGATGCCGGTGGATGGGGGCAGTTAGTCGCTGAAGACGTCCACGCGGCCGCCGGCAGGTTGTTGGATGCACAGTCCCGTCAAGCACCGCTGGTTGTGCTGGTGGCACGTGCGCGGGAGCTTCGCGGCGAGGTTGACCACTATGCCGCTGCGGTCGTGCACGATGCGTACAAAAGCGGGGCGTCGTGGGCAGAAATCGGATTAGCACTGGGAGTTGAGGCGGACTCGGCTCGGCGCCGTTGGGCCCCACAGCAGGTGGAGCAGCAACTGGTTCGCCGGCGGAGCCGAGGGACGCCGGCCGATGCCACCGGGAACTCTCCTGCCCCGGGGGAGGTAGCCGCTCGGTCCCCGGGCTTACGGTACGCGGACCGCCTGGCGGCGGCGCTGACCATGTTGCAGGCGAGGAGCGGGGTGAGCCTGCAGGCCGCGGCGGAGAAGGCAGGGTGCTCTGCGTCGTACGTGTCAAGGATCCTCGCCGGGGACCGGGTGCCGACGTGGCTGATCTTGCAGACGCTCGTGGAGGTGTTCGGGGGCGATCCTCGGTCAGTGCGGATGCTGTGGGAGCTGGCCCAGGGCATCGTGCTGCCGGGTCGGGTGTCGCTGGCGGTCGCCGCCGACCGGATGCTGTGGGCGCTGCATGGCCTGCACCTTGCGGCCGGCGAACTGCCGGTGGAGAGGGTGTGCGCCCGAGCGCCGGGGCTAACGGAGAACCTGGTGCGATCGGTCCTGGGGTTCGAGACGGTCCCGGACTGGCCGGTGGTGAGCGCCTTGGCCACAGCGCTGGGAGGGCGTCCTGCGGATCTCCGCCCGTGCTGGGAGCAATTGCACTACGCGGTATTGGTGGAGTTGGTGCACGGGGGCTTCGGTCCGGCCGGAGGCTTCGAGCGCGCCGCGGTGCCGGAGAGGGAGCCGAATTGTGACTGGGAGTGACAAGGCTCTGAACGCGTTCGTCCTGCGCCACCGAAGTCCGTACTGGAGGTATGCGGCGTCCCGGATAGGGCGAACGTCCGTTGCCCAGCAGGTTGTTGACTGTGTCATGGTGAGGCTTGCGGCGGACTGGCCCCGCCTCGTGCGGGAGCAGAATCTGTCGGCTGCCGCGTGGGCGCTGGTCCGCGAGGAGGTCTCGGCGCGCTGCGACGGGCCTCACGGCCTGTGGGAGGCGGATGCTTTGCACCGCCTTCTGCCGAGTGCCGCAGCTGATGCCGCCGTGCTCCATTACCAGTTGGGGATGCAGTTGACCGAGACGGCGGATCTGATGGGCGTCGAGCCGTCGACGGCTGCGGGCCTGGTCCTTGCGGCTGAGAGAAGCCTACCCAAGGCGGCCGGGGAACAACTCGCCTTCCGTTCGACGGGGGCGTGAGGCCCGCCTGACCGGCGGCACCGGCGCGAAGGGGTGGCGCGAGTTTTCGCACTCGCGCCACCCCTTCGCTCAGCTGCGCCAGAAATGCCCGCCAGGTTCAGCCCTACGAGCCTCGGCCGTGTCTGGCGCGTCGTCATACTCGGCTCTAGCATGGAGTCTTCGATCAAGAGGATTCAATCAGGGGTGGTCGCGTGCAGTCGGATGCGGAAATCGGTCCTCCCACCACGTTCGACCCGAATCAGCCCAGCGTCGCCCGCATGTACGATCTCCTACTCGGTGGGCACGAACACTTCGAGTCCGATCGTGAAGGCGTGGATCGGTTACTGCAGGTAGCGCCGAACAGCCGGACCGTCGCGTTGATCAACCGGGCGTTCCTGATGCGGGTCGTCGAGGTACTCGTCAGGGACTACGGAGTCAGGCAGTTCATCGACTTCGGCTCGGGACTGCCCACGCAGCGCAACGTGCACCAGGTCGCCCAGGGAATCGACAGGACCTGCCGGGTCGTCTACGTCGACAACGATCCGATGGTGCTCCACACCGGCCGGGCCCTGCTCGCCGAGAACGACAACACCGCGATTGTCTGGGCTGACATGCGCGACACCGCCACGATCTTCTCCAGCTCTGCGGTCGAGCGGCTGGTTAAATCCGATGTCCCCACCGCGGCACTCTTCGTCAGTGTGCTGCACTGCATCCCGGAGACCAATCCGGTCCCGCCTGCTGAGGTGGTCCGCCGGGTACGCCGATTCCTGCCCGCCAACCAGCCTGCCTACATGGCCATCTCCCAGCTCGTCAGCCCCAATCAAGAAGTTCGGGAGCGCATCACGACACTTATGGCCGAGCTCACCAGCAACAGGTGGGGCGAGGTGCGTACAGCATCCGAAGTGATCTCCTACTTCGACGACATGGAGATCCTGGAGCCTGGCGTAGTCGAGGTGTCCCAATGGCGCCCAGCCAAGAGGGGCATCCGGAGCCCAGAGATCGAGTGGGAGGAGTTCGGCGGCATCGCACGGGCACACTAACCCGCGAGGCTAGGTCCCCGCAGCCGTCCCCGGTGAACATCGATCGCCTTGTTGATCAGGACCAGTCCTTCCTCACGGTCGGCCGCATGCCCCATCAGCGTCCGTAGCAGGTCCCGGTAGTGGTCCACCTCGTGCCGCTTGCTCAGGTAGGTCGCGCCGGCCCCCGGCCCCTCCACGTAGACTATGTCGCCGGGCCCCAAGTACTCGAATCCGAGGCGGGCGAAGGCCATTGGCGGCGGAGTGAAGTCCGCCGCGAACGGCAGGATACGGACATAGACGTTTTCCCGCTCGCCTAGCACCGTCAGGTGCTCGAGCTGCTCAATCATGACCTGCGGGCCGCCGATGTTGCGGTGCAGCACGCTCTCATCCAGCAACGCCACCACCCTACGGCCAGGATTGTCGTGGACCAACTGCGCGCGGTCCATCCGCTGCTGTACCCGGCGCTCGATCTCTCGCAATGGCGCCCGGTGGTGACCCGCTTGGATGATGGCCCACGCGTAGTCGCGCGTCTGCAGCGGCCCCGGAACCACGACGCCTTCCCAGTACTCCGCCTGCGCTGCTTCGACCTCCAGACCGATCATCCGTCGGAACCACCCTGGCGTGATGTCCGCGTACTCAGCTGCGAATGGCCCCGCCGCCACGCGGTCCAGCAAGGTCTCCACGTTCGCGCGGTCCTCGCTGCTGACACCGTAGAAATTGATCAAGTCACAGACATCGCGCGCGGATGGCGCACTCTCGCCACGCTCCATCCGACTCAGCTTCGACACCGATGCGCGGATCTGCGGGGCCACATCGGATAGGCGCATCCGACGCTCCACCCGCAGGTCCCTCAGCGCCGCGCCGAGCACTCTCGCAGCAACGGCCGGCCCCCCGTTGGGCGGAAGCCTGCGCGTGCCACCACCTTCCGGCTCGCTCAGCGCAGGACGGACGGGGTCAGCGGGCATGCAGGACTCCTGACGGCGCGGGTTCAGGAATTACTATCCCACGACGCCCGTCCCGCATACCCGCCGTTCTATAGATCCCATTGACTCACACGAATCAGCCGAAGAACAGGTGGTCGAACGCTCCGTCCGCTACAGCCTTCGCGAACGCCTCGCCCTCGCCATGCGTGAAGATCAGCGCCGGCCCGTGCGGATCACGCGAGTTGCGGAAGGCAACGACGCCGTCCGGCAGACCTGCCACCTCCACGCAGTTGCCATCCGAGAAGCTGTACGGGCTCTTCTCCCACGCCACTGCCAGCGATCCCGCACTGACCCCGTTTGCCGGAATTGCAAAATCCATTCGACCTCTCCCCTTTCATCGCACGAAAATGCGAACAAAGCGACCCGTGCAATCCCATTTGCAATTGCATGCGAGCGACCATGGGAATGGTAGCGACAGGAAATTCGAACGCGGTGTCCTCCAAACGGGTGCCTTCGATCCGCATCACGGTGCTCCCGTCAGGCCGGTTGCGGACAGCAGAAGACGGGAAAGGTCTGGCAGACAGCCACTGCCGCATGCGCTCAGGAGGACCGTGTCGACCGGGCCCGACGCCCCTCGCTTCTCTTACGACCCGGCGCTGGGCCCGGCCAGCCCCAAGCTCGCCGTGCACCGCACCTGCGGCACCGCGGACGCCATCGAGACCGCACAAGAATTCGCGATCTCCACAGTGAGACGGTGGCGGACTCCCGTCGCCACCCAGGCCGTCACCGATGCCGTCGACACCCTTCTATGTGGCCTGGGCCGGCAGGAGGCGTGGCTTGGCCTAGTCGAATCCATCACCGACCTACTGCTCCTCCTCTCTTCGGACTCGCAAATCGCACCGCCCGACACCACACAGTCCACCCCGACACCACTACTCGCCAGTGCCGCTCCCACTCGCTGGATCAAGGTCAGGCTCCAAGCGGCCTCCCCCCACGTTTCCAGTCCTCACCCCCCGAAGAAGCGAGGCCCCCGCTGAGGGCTATCCACGGCCGAGCGGGCACGGGAAGGCCGAGCCGCCTGCGAGCGTTCACCTCAGCGCGCCCGCGTCGGGTACCGCAGCAGCGACGCTCGCCGTCCGGCCCTGGTAGAGCTCGGCGACTCGCCAGCATTGCACCTCGCAGATCCTCGGCAATGCTGCCAGCGGCACCGACGACGGCACAGTCCGGGGATGGCTGCCAGACCACAGCTCCCGGCTGCCGCAACCCTGCGCCCTTGGGCGCGGGATTCACGTAGGCCACTGGCCGATGCGGGCGGGCTCGGGGCTCAGCTTGATCCCGGTATTGGCGCCTACCTGCGCCGCGAGGTCAGCGAGAACCTGGGCGAACGCGGCGGCAGTGGTTTCGCCGCGGGCCGCGATGGCTAGGGTGCGCCGGTCCGAGCAGTGGATGCCGTCGGCGACCTTGCGGCCGGGGTGGCAGCCGACGAGTTCGAGCAGCCAGCCGGCGCTTACTCGCCAGCGGCCTGCGGTGTCGGTGTAGACGGGGCATCCGGCGGCGGACCAGCGGGCGGCTTGCCCGGGTGTGACGGCCGGGTCGAGGAAGGCGGATCCGATCTGCCGGGCGTCGGGCCCGTCCGGGTCGGGGAGCAGCCCGCGCCGGTGGCGGTCGGCGAGGACGGCTGCGGTGGTCTCGCTGAGCGGGGGCCGGGTGCCGAGCCGGACTTGGAGTGCGTCGGCGAGGCGCCGGCAGGTGGCTGGTGCGGCGGTGTCGGTGCGGGTGAGGTGGAGGGTCGCGGACAGGATCGTCCAGCGGCCGGGTTCCCGCTTGAAGCGGCTGCGGCGGTGTCCGAGGCGGCATTGCTGGGCGGGGAGTGTGCGCATGCGGCTGGCGTGCCAGTCCCAGGCACGCAGGTGGTGCAGGGTGTCGGAGATCCGTTGCCCGTACGCTCCGGTGTTCTGCACGGGGGCGGCGCCGACGGTGCCGGGTATGCCGACCAGGTACTCGATTCCGGCGAGGTGTTCGGCGACGGCCCAGGTGGTCAGGTCAGTGAAGGGGTGGCCGGCGTTCACCGTGACGGCGACCGTGGTGTCGTCCAGACGTTTTGCGGCGATGCCATGGGTGTTGATGACGGCGACGGTGCCGGGGTGTCCGGCGTCGGAGGCGATGACGTTGCTTCCGTGGCCGAGAGCCAGGGGGGCTTCCTGGCCCTGCCTCTTGATGGTGCGGACAAAGTCCGGCCAGTCGCTGGGGTCGGCGATGGTCTGGGTGTCGCCGATGGGGCCGCCAAGGCGCAGGGAGGTGAGGGAGGCCAGGGTAAGGCGGGACACTGCGCGCTCCTAGGGAGTGATCCGGTCGGGCTCGACGGCGACCGCGGGCGCCTGGGCGCCGGCACCGGGCTGGTGGCCAACGGCGAAGGCGAGCAGCACGACGACCGGCAGGTGCAGGGCGGCCCACAGGCCCGTGAGGAGAGCGTCGAACCGGCCCAGCGGCGCGGCGGCATGCCTGGCGGAGGCAGCGTTCAGGGGGGTGCTGTGCTTGGGCATGGGAGGCCTTCGGCAGCGGGTGGGAGGTGCGGACGTTCCCAGTGAACTGCCGGGCCGGGGGTCCAATCCGTAGTCGGGCTACGGGCCGTAGTGCAGCTACGGGTCAGACGATCTGGACACCCGCTCGCGCGGCGAAGTCCCGGACGCCGGGCAGCTTTCGGTCGTGCCGCAGCAGGCCGTCGGCCAGGCCTCGGACGGCGCCTCGGTGGATCTCCTGCGGGGCGGCTTCCTCGGCCGCCAGCAGGGCTTTGAAGCACTGTTCGGGCTTGCCCCACTGGTCGAACGCTCGGGCGACATCGGTGAAGAACCTCGCCTGCCGCTCCGCGGTCGGCAGGGCGGCCGGGTCGATCGTGGAGGCCAGTTCGATCGCCTTTCCGGAGTCGCCGAGCTCGTAGTGCACGGACAGCTCGTGCAGGGCGACGCCCTGGATGCCGTCCACCAGTCCGGAGGTTCGGCCGGCGGCCGCGGCGCTGTCCGCGGCTTCCCGGATCAGGGCGTGTGCGTAGCCGCGGTCGCCGGACTTCGCGGCGGTGTAGGCCGCGGTGGCGTACAGGTCTGCGCGCAGGGCCAGGCGGGCGGTTTCGGGCACCGTGTTGTCGGCGAGCAGGTCCTCGGCGGCGACCACGACGATGTCCGTTGCGCGGGCCAGGCTGCCTTGGCGGCGCCAGGCACTGGAGACCATCCTCTGGGCCTCGGCGACCACAAGGGGGTCGCCGCCGGCCCGCGCGGCGGTGAGCGCGCGGTCGGCGGTGATCGCCACCAGGTTGTTGTCGCCGATCTTGATGCACAGGCGGACCGCGAGGTTGTAGAGCTGGGCGACGTTGCGGGCGCACTCCTCGGCGCTGCCGACCATCTGGGCTGCGGCGATCCGGCTCGGCAGCGCTTCGGCGAGCTCGTCGTACTGGGCCGCTTTGAACTGGCGACGCGACGTCAGGAGTGCAGCGGAGATCGACTCATGGGTCGGCTCACTGCGGGGCGCCGGGATTCGGTTCGCGCCGTACAGCAGGAGGTCCTCCAGCCCGCCCAGCGGGGCCTTCTCCTCGGCGTGCGCGGCCTCCTGGCCGGCGGCAGCGGCGAAGAGGGCGGCAGTGGCCAGGGTCAGGAACGGGCGGCGTCGCACATCGTCCTCCTCGGCGGCGGAAGTGTTCGCCAGCGTAGCCGAGGCCGACTTCCGGGCGCGGGATCTTGGCCGATCGGCAGCAGGCTGAGGCAGCGTCATCAGCTCGCCGAGGTCGCTGGCCAACACCTCGGCGAGGCACCGCAGCAGCGCCAGGTCCTTGACTCCTTGGATGTCGCGTTCGACCTGGGACATCCAGTCCTCGCTGCGGTTCAGCTCGTGGGCCAGGCGCAGCTGCGTCCAGCCCTTCGCCGTGCGGCGCAGCGCGATGAACTTCCCGAACGTGATGCTGCTGGGCTTCACACTGGCCCCCGGGCTCAGTATCCGTTCCGCTACGGAACGCCACCGTATCGAGTGATTGGCTTGCCTGTACTCACTCTCAGGAGATCGGACTCCCGAACGATCCCCAGGTGTAACGCGGTTGCGCACGGCCACCGGGAAGCGCGTCTGATTTACGTCCGCTTGGCTGGCGGCGGCACCTCCACGATGCGGCCGAAGGCGGAGCCGATGCGCAGGGCGTAGATCGCGTTGCCGTGGGCGTTGACGAAGCCCTTGCAGATCGCGCCCTTCGTGCCGGGCGGGGCAAGGGCGGGCAGGGTCGAGTGGCAGACGATGTGCCCGTTGGCGGCGAGGGCCTCGGCGGCGAGTTGCCGTACGCGGCCGGGGGGCGAGGTGCATCAGGTTGCCGGGGCGGTAGATGCAGGTGTCGCACAGGCTGGCGAGGACTCGTACTTCCCCGGTGGCGGGGTCGGCGACGGCCGGCACCGGGTCGTCGTCGGGCCTGTGCTGCGGTCGGCTGGCGTTCATGGTGTTCCCCCTGCTGTCGGTTGAAGGGCTGCGCGGGCCGGGGTGGGCTCGGTGCCCACCCCGGCCGGGCGGTCAGCTGTCGCGGCCGCGAAGGCGCTCTGCGCGTTCCTCCCGGACCGTGTCAAGGAGGGTGTCCACGGAGCCCGTCATCAGGATCTGCTCCTTGAACAGCTGGGCCAGAAGGTAGCGCGGGTCGGCGGTTCGCGCCCGTTCGAGGGCGATGAGTGCGGCCGGGAACTCCCCGGCCACGGCGGCGGTGAACGCGGTGAGGGTCAGGGGAGCGGCGACGAACGTCGTGGTGGCGCTGGCGCAGCGGCGGACCAGCAGTGGCCACAGCTCCCGGGCACGCGGCAGCTCGTCCGGTTCGATGTATTCCAGCGCGACGTCCCGCAGGGGCCGGTGCCGCAGCCCAACGATCAGCTCGGCCGTCTCGTCCGGGGTGAGGCTCTCCAGGGGGGTGCCGTCTCCCCCGTCAAGCAGCAGGCGGTCGAGGATCGCCGTGAGCCGCTCGGTCTCGGCGTCGAAGCTGCTGTCCTGAACACGGTGGGCCCGCTCGCCGACGGCGCGCAGGATCGCAGCACGGTGGTTCTCTGCCTCTTCACCCGTGACGGGTTCGAAGGCGGCGGCGATGGCCGCCTGGCTGGGCGGTGTCGGAATGCCGACGGCGCGGGCGTTCATGGTGACCACGCCCGGGTTGTCCGGGCCGTCCACGGGCATGCCTTCGTGTCGGTAGTTGGGGTTGTCGTGGTGGTACACCCACCAGTGGGTGGGCGTGACGAACAGGGCGGCGAGGGTGTCGATGCCGTGGGCCTCGGCCGACAGCAGGAGTGCGTCTGCCAGCACCCGGTACTGGGTCATCGCGGCGTAGCCGTCGCCCGCGTCCTGCTGGCCCGCGCACACGTACAGCAGGATGTCGGCCGGGCCGGTGGCGAACTTCTCCAGGCGGTGCAGCGTGCTGTGCATCATGTGGTGCGCAGCCTCGTTCGGGTTGTCCTCGTCTCCGGGCAGGTCGAACTTCTGGCTGAACAGGGGGAGGTTGTGCAGGGTGTCGTGGGCGAGGACGAACACCATACCGTCGGGGCCGTCGGGCTGGTAGCTCAGGAGGTAGGGCAGCGCCTCGACGGCCTGGGCGGGGCTGCGGACGTCGAAGGCAGGCACCGTGCTGTTGTTCAAGGGGATCTCTCCGTTCGAGGTCGATGGGAGTGGGCAGGGGCCGCTCGGCTCGCGGCCCCTGCCCAGGGGGCGGTCAGTCCGCGACGGGGATGCCCCAGGCGGCGCGGTGCTCGCGCAGGTGTGCGCGCAGGTGCTCGAAGGCCGCGCCGTCGTTGAACATGCCGAGGAGGATGCGGGTCAGGTCCTGGTCCGGCATGCACGCCTCGGCGGCCTGGAGGGCGAGCCGGGACCTGGCGTCGTCGCCGAGTGCCCACGCGGTGAACGCGTGCAGGGCGAGCGGCACGGCCGCGTGGTCGGCGTAGGCGGCGGGACAGCGGTGGGCCAGGGCGAGCCACAGCTCGTTCGCGGCCGGGAGCTCGTGGTCCTCGCAGTGAACGAGCGCGGTGTTGCGCACGTCGTCGTACTGGAGGGCGAGCAGCAGTCGGGCCGCGAGGTCGTCGGGGGTTTCCTTGGCCTGCCGGGCCCCGGCGGCGAGTTCGGCGACGGTGGTGGCCACCAGGTCCATCGCGTTGTCGACGACGCTCTGGTGGCCGTCGGAGCGGATCTCAGCGTGCAGGGTGCGGACGGCGCTGTCGAGGGTGGCGGCCATGGCGGCGGCCTGCGCCCCGGTGACGGGGGCGAGGGACTTGAGGACGTCGCTGCTGCGCGGCAGGCCCGTCGGGTCGAGTTCGGCGGGCGGCTCGGGGATGGGGTGCCCGCCGCTGGGAGCGGTCGTCAGCATCGGCCAGTAGTGGGTGCGGGTCACATAGACGGCCTCGCCGAGGACCAGGCCCTGACGGCGGCAGGCGTCGCGGAAGCAGTCGGCGATGGGCTGGTGGGTGAGGCGGGAGCGCGGCCCGTAGTTGGGGTCGTCCGGGTCGGGGCAGATGTAGGCGACGAGCCGGTGGGTCGGGTACCCGAACGACGCGGCCTCGTCCCGGTGGGCGTCGAGCAGTTCTTCGGCCAGGGACGGCCAGAGGCCGGGGTCGGCAGGCAGGTCGGTCCGGAGGAAGCCGAGCGGTTCACCGGCCGGGGTGATGCCGGCCAGCACCACGCTGTTCTCGGGGTGGTACTCGAAGAGGAACGGCAGCAGGTGAACGAGGCCTTCGGGGCCGTCCAGCAGGAGCAGCTTGTCGGTCATGGGTCCCTATCAGGGTTGGTCCGGATTCGCGGTCCGGAGCGGCAACAGAAGAGGACTTGCGTTCTCTTTCTTGACTAAAGTCTATTTGAGGGCGTGCATGTTGGGCACACCCCAAGTCCCCTGGTTTTGGGCGCAGTCGGGGCCGGGCCCGGGTGCCCGCCCCCACCGGGACGGGCACCCGGACGTCCGACTATCCCTCGCGGCCCTCCCGAAGGGCGGCCCTCAGCGCCTCCGCCACACCGACCTGCGCGCGGACGACCCGATCGAGCTCGGCGAGGGAGATGAGCCCCATCAGCTCCTGCGCCGACCCGTCCCCCGGCTTGGCCTCCAGAGCGAGGAGTGCCGCTCCTCCGGCCGCCGGCACGTCGCCGTCGAGCAGCAGCGCCGTGCCGAGCAGGGTGAGCGGCGCGGCGGCCAGGTGGCGGTAGGGGCCAACGCACAGGCGGGCGACGCGCGACCACAACGGCACCGCCCGCTTCACCTCGTCGGGTTCGCAGTACGTCGAGGCGGTGTGCTGGAAGTCCCCGTTCTGGACGGCGTGGAGCAGCTTCGCCGCCTCCGTATCAGTCAGGCCCTCGACGTCGCGGCGGCCGGTCAGCACGGCGGTGAGCAGCGGCTTGAGGCTCCGCCTGACGACCTCGTGGCCGGCAACCAGCTCACGGGCGAAGGCGCGCACAGCCTCGGCGACCACGCTGGCGGCACCCGTCGGACCGCCCTCAGTGCTCCTGTCGGCCGTCGGCCGCGCGGCGGCGCGGGGACTTCCCGGGCCGAATACGCCGATGGACGGCAGGGCCCACCAGTGGGTGGGGGTGATGAACTGGCTCTCAACGACGTTCAGGCCGTATCGCTCGCATACGACGCGGAGGTTGAGCCACACGGCGTTGTAGGAGTGGACATCCTCAATGCCGTGGCCGTCACGGGCGTAGAGGAGCAGTGCGACGTCGCGCTGCCCGCGGCCGGCGGGCGACAGCCCGGCGACGTCGCCGATGAACGCCCGGGCGAAGGAGGATGAACGGCTCGGCTGCTCCGGGATGTCCGCGAGGAGCACCCGCAAGGGCTCGCCGAACTCGGCGACGACGATCTTCCCGGCCGGTTCGCGCCCGAGCGCACCGGCCACGAAGTCGGCCAGGTCTGCCACCTCGAGGATGAACGGGCTGTTGTTGCTGTCGGACATGGCGGGTCCTCGTTCCAGGGTGTGGAGCCGCGCCGGCGGGCGGCGCGGCCGGGGTGACGTGGGGCGACCGGTGGTCGGCCGGGGCCCGCAGGCCCCCGGCCGCCGGGTCACGCCGCGAGCAGCAGGGCCTTCGCCGCGTCCTTGGTCGGGTTCTTCTGGTCGTGCAGCAGGGTGGTCATCGCAAGGCGGGCGCGGTGCTCCTGCTCGGTCAGGGCCTCGGGGGCCTTGACGGTCCGGAAGTAGTCCTCGAACTCCACGACAGCCTGGAGGGCAGCCCACCGGGTCCCCCGGATGTTGTTCTGGGTGTCGGCCTCGGCGAACAGGTGGTGCAACCGGTCGCGGCGCTCCTGGTAGGCAGCGACGATGTGCTTGCGCGCGTCCTTACTCGGGGCCCCAAACAGCCGGGTGATCAGCTTGTCGAACTCCTGGTTGGTCATCGCCTGCTGGTACAGGGCGGCGGCCTCGGCTTCCAGGGCGGCGGCGTAGTGCTCGGTGAAGCCGAGGGTGCGCCGGGCCTCTTCCAGCTGGGAGAGGGCGTCGAAGGTGTGGCGGACCTTCCAGACCCGCTGAGCCTCACTGACGGCCATGTCGAGGGTGTTGGTGCACACCGCCCGCACCGGGGTCTCGACGGCGACGGCGGCGGACCGGCCGTCGTGCGAGTTGGCGAACAGGGTGTACAGGTCGATCCGGTCAGCCGCGCCCTCGGGGTCGAGCGTGATGCTCGGGGACTTGACCGACATGAAGACGACCCGGCCGCCGTCGAGCGCACCGGCGGTCTCGTAGGTGACGTGGCCGCCGCCGACCAGCTCGTCCAGGAAGGCGAACGCCTCGCGGTTCTGGATCGGGGTCCACGTCTTGCCGACCAGGCCGCCGACCCAGTCGCCGGTGTCAGAGCGGAAGGTGCCGAAGCGGCCGGGGATCTTCTTTCCGAGCTTGCCCTTGTTCATCGGCAGGAGCGGCAGCTTCTCGACCTCCCAGTCCAACTTGGCGAGGCCGATCACCTCGTCGCTGGTCTTGGCCTCCTCGGTGACGGTGCCGAGGCCGTGCCAGGCGGGCTCGCGGTGGGAGTAGAAGGCCGCCTCGCCGGTGGTGTTGTCGATGGCGCCGAGGTCGGCCCGGCCGGTGATGACGTCGCTGTCACGCATGAGGTTCTCCTGTGAGGTCTGCCCGGATTCGCGGTCCGGACTGGCAACCAAGCTGACTTTCGTCCACTTTCTTGACCTAAGTCTATTGGTGGGCAGGCGACCTTGGGCACACCCTCGAAGCATGAAACTCGGGCACCTCTACGCCAGCCAGCGGACACCCAGTAGCGCTCCCCGCGTCAAACTGAGCCTCGGACCCACAGGCCACAGGAGAGACAACAAGCCACCCGGATGCCTCGAACAATGGAGCAATCTCCCCACCTGGTTGGGTAGTTCGCCTCACACTGGTGCATCTGTGCGGCTACTGTGCCGGTGTAGTCGCCACGGGGCGGCAGCACAGGAGGACCGCATGGGGCAGCAATTGGCGCGGGTACCGCTAGGCGATGGGGGATCGATTCTCGTCGAGGCTGCGGATGGCGGGGCTGGCCCGGTGAAGGCGGGGCGGATCGGCGAGGCGATCCGCGACCTCCCAGTGGGGTTGAACACCGCCCTAGGACCGGTCACAGATCTGGCACGGACCGTATTAGGGCGGCTACGTGAGGCTGGGCCAGCGGAGGTGGAGGTCGAGTTCGGGGTGGATCTCGCCACCGAGGCCGGGGTGGTGATCACCAAGACGGCGGCCAACTGCCACCTGACGGTGAAGGTGGTATGGCGCAATGACACCGCCACCGCAGTAACCAGCGACCCGCCGGATTGATGAGGTGAAGGCTGAGCGCACCGACCCCGGCAGTGGAACTGCAACGGGTTTCGCTACGGCTGTCGCCCAGATCCGAGACGGGGCCGGGGCTGTGGTGGGGGCAGGCTTCCTGGTCGCCGCGGACCTGCTGGTTACCTGCGCGCACGTTATGGAGGATGGTGGCTACGGCCCCGGCGCGGAGGTGGGCTTGGTCTTCCCCCGCGCACCTGGTACGCCGAGGACCACTGGTTTCGTCCTGGACAGGGCGTGGCGCGACCCGCAGGAGCAGGACATCGCCCTGGTTCGGCTCTCGCACCCACTGCCGGACATCGACCCACTGCCCCTGGGGTCAGCGGCGGGATGCGGCGGGCATCGAGTGCTGTCCTTCGGGTTCCCACAACAGGCTCCGCGTGGAGGTCACTTCGGGTTCGCCAAGGCTGGCGGGCTACTGCCGGCGGGCGACAGTGTTGGTGATCTGCTGCAACTGACCGGCGCAAACGACCTCACCACCGGGTTCAGCGGCGGGCCGGTGCTCGACGAGACGACGGGCCTGGTCGTGGGGATGCTCACCGCAATCACCGCCCCGGACGGCCACGACCGGGGTCTGGGCATCGCCTACGCCACCCCAACCGCCGTCCTGCGCGAGGTCTGGCCCGCCCTCGACGAGCACGACGTGTCGCCCTACCGCGCGCTGGAGCCGTTCACCGCCGAGCACGCCCGCTGGTTCAAGGGCCGCAAGGAGGCGGTCCGCCAGGTCCTGGAAGGGCTCGCGGGCGGGCGGCGGGTCGTGGTGCTCCTTGGCCCGTCCGGCTCGGGGAAGTCCTCCCTGGTCCAGGCCGGAGTACTGCCCGCGCTGGCGCAGGGGCGGCTGCCGGGCAGTGACCGCTGGCGGCCGGTGGTGGTGCGGCCGGGCCCGGACCTGCCGACCGCCCTCGCACAGGCGGGCCTGCTCGGGGCCGCGGGAGAGAGCGCCGGGGCGGACACCAGCGGCGTCGCCGGGGCGGCCCCCGGGCGCCGGGAGGTGCTGATTGTCGACCAGTTCGAGGAGCTCCTTGCCCCCTCCGCCGGCCCACAGGCTCTCGAGGTGATCGCCCGGATCACCGCCGCAATCCGCTCCGACGCCCCGCTCTGCGTGGTCCTCGTGATGCGCGACGACTTCTACTCCCGCCTGTCCGCGCTCGCCCCGGACCTGCTGGACACCGCCCAGCGGACCGGGGGCGTCCTCAACATCCCCTCCGCGCTCACCGCCGCGGA
Source organism: Kitasatospora sp. NPDC089509 (assembly GCF_044749365.1). Lineage (NCBI taxonomy): Bacteria > Bacillati > Actinomycetota > Actinomycetes > Kitasatosporales > Streptomycetaceae > Kitasatospora > Kitasatospora sp. NPDC089509. Next base: position 46,281 of record NZ_JBIVHS010000017.1, read on the forward strand.
GCTGGACGCGATCGTCACCGGCCCCGCCCACGACCTGGACACGCACTTCGAGGCGGGCCTCGCAGAGCAGATCATCGCCGACGTCCTGGAGCTGAACCCCAGCACCGGCGGCACCGGCGGCGCGCCTGTCACCGTGCTGCCCCTGCTCGAAGTCGCCCTCACCCGCCTGTGGGAACGCCGCCTGGAGTACGACGGCCGCCTCACCCACGACGCCTACCGCCGCATCGGCGCCGTCACCGGCGCCCTCACCGACTGGTGCGACACCGCCCTGAGCGAACTCGACCAGAATCAGCGGAACATCGCCCGCAGAATCCTCACCGCCCTGGTCCGGCCCGCTGACGCCTCCCTGAACATTCCGGCCGCGCGCCAGCAGTTGCCGCTCGCCGAACTGCGCGAACTGGCGGCCGACGACGACCCCGACGCGGCGCGAGCTGTCGACGAGGTCCTGGCCCTACTCTCCCGGCACCGCATCGTCACCACCGACCGGATACACGAGAATGCACAACCGGACGGCTCGGAGGGGACCGCGGTGGCAGAGCTGGTCCACGACGCGCTCATCCGCGACTGGACCACCCTGCGTGAATGGGTCGAACAGGACCTCCGCTTCCACGGCTGGCTCCACCGCGCCCGAGCCCAGCACGCCCGCTGGAATGACGGCAATGACCCCCAGGACCTGCCCACCGGAACCCTCCTCGCCGAAGGCACCGACTGGTCCACCCGCCGACGACTCCCCACCGGCATCGCCGACTTCCTCACAGCCGGACGCCACCGCCAGCAGGCCGCCACCCGCCGCAGCCGCCGCCTCAACCAGGTCCTGGCCACCGCCCTCGCCCTCGCCCTGATCGCCTCCGGATTGGCCTTCTGGCAACGGCAGGCGGCCACTACTGAGCAGGAGAGGGCCGACAAGGAACGGCAGACGGCAGTCACCGAGAGGAAGACGGCCCTGTCCCGGCAATTCGCAGCCCAATCGGCGAGCCTCATCGGCACCAACCCCGACGTAGCATCCCTCCTCGCTGTCGCCGCTTACCGCGTCAGCCCGACCACGGAAGCGACCGTCAGCCTCAACACTGCTGCTGCACTTCCGCTGCGCCATCTCCTCGTCGGCCATACCCGCTTCGTTCACTCGGTAGCGTTCAGTCCAGATGGACGGACCCTGGCCAGCGCCAGTGGTGACCGAACTGTCCGGTTGTGGGATCCGGTCACTGGGAGCACCAAAGCCACCCTCACCGACGAGAACAAGAGCAAGCCGGATGAAGACACTTACGACCTGACCTCGGTGGCGTTCAGCCCGGACGGACGGACCCTGGCCACCGCGAGCAGGGACGGCACAATACGTTTGCGGGATTCGACCACCGCCATCGCCCAAGCCACCATCACGATCGGATCCCATTGCACTTACTCGGTGGTGTTCAGTCCGGACGGACGGACGGTAGCTGCCGCTGACAACGGCGGAACCGCCGTGCGACTGTGGGACGCGACCACCGGCAGCGCCCAGGCCGTCTTCACCACTGGCTCCGGCAAGGTCACCAGCGGCTCATCGGACATGTGTTCCGTGGCGTTCAGCCCAGACGGACATACACTGGCCACTGGTGTGAAGGACGGCCACGTGCTCTTGTGGGACCGGACCACCGGTACCGTCCGGACCACCCTCACCGGCCACACGGCGGCCGTGAACTCGCTGGTGTTCAGCCCGGACGGGCGGACACTGGCGACGGCCAGCAAAGACGGAACGGCGCGGCTGTGGGACGCAGCCACCGGCGCCATACGGAGCACCCTCGCCGGCCATGGCGATGCCGTGAACTCGGTGGCGTTCAGCCCCGATGGCCGGACGCTGGCTACGGCCAGCAACGACGGAACCGTCCGGCTATGGGACCGGGCCACTGGTTCCACCCGCACCACGCTCCCCGGCCACTTCGGGTACGTCTACTCGGTCGCGTTCAGTCCGGACGGACACACCCTCGCCAGCGGCAGCATGGACAAGACCGTACGGTTGTGGGACACGGCCATCGCCGCCACGGGGACCAGTCCCATCCGGGGCGACCCGATCGGAGAGGCCGGCCACGTCTACTTCGAGGAGTTCAGTCCGGACGGGGTGGCTCTGGTTACCGTCAGTGCCGGCTACGCCGTGCGACTCTGGGACGCGGCTACTGGCGCCCTCCGAACCACCCTCAGCAGCAATTCCATCCCTGTTTACGCCGTGGCCTTCAGCCCAGACGGAGGCACTTTGGCGGTCTCCAGCGGCGACCATGCGGTGCGACTGTGGGACACGGCTGCTGGCACCCTCCGAACCACCCTCACCCTCGCTTCCGAGCACAACGTGAATGGAGAGGCGGAATCGGTGGCATTCAGCCCGGACGGACATACCCTCGCCACTGGCGAACGAGGCGGTTCGGTGCGTTTGTGGGACTCAGCCACCGGTGCGATCCGAAACACGCTCACCGTCACAGATGATTGGAGGGACTCCGTGAAACCCGTGGTGTTCAGCCCCGACGGGCGCACCCTCGCCACGACCCTCTCCACCTACGGCCAAGGGGAGGTTCAGCTGTGGGACACAGCAACTGCCACGGTCCGAGCCACTCTCAAGGGGCACACCCAACCGCTGATCAAGGCGATCTTCAGCCCCGACGGACGCACCCTCGCCACGGCTAGCGAGGATTACACCGTGCGGTTGTGGGACACAGCAACCGGGAGAACCCAAACCACCATCTCCATGTCTGAGGATACCGCGCGCGCGATTCTCTTCAGCCCCGACGGACACACCCTCACCACGGCCAGCCACCTCGGCCTGGTGAACCTGTGGGACACGACCACCGGGAGCAGGCGGGCCACAACTACGTTTCCCGTCCCGTACGGGGGCGCGGATCTGCTACTCAAGGCGCTCAGCCCCAACGGACACACCCTGGCGACTCCCAACGCCGACGGCACAGTGCGGTTTTGGTTCTACTCCGATCCGGAGACCGAGATCGACATGATCTGCAAGGCTGCCGGTATCACATTCTCGCCCGAGGAGCGGTCAACGTACTTGGGAGGGGAACGCGATATACCCGGCTGCACGCCGTAGGGCTGTGATCGCAGCCGACTTTCACTCGCTCCCTGCCCACGGACAACCTGAAGGTTTCTGGCTGCGGCGTCGGCGTCGAACTCTCGAACCCGTCGCTCAATGCGCTGGCCTTGGCAGGAACAGCTAGTGGCTCGGCTCGATAGGTCGACCGGGAAGTTGATCGGCTGCTGGTAGTCCGTCAGGCTGTCTCCGGGATCTGATCTTGGAGGTGGTCGTGGGGCGTCGTCCGGGAGTGTTCGTCCGGCCGGTGAGCATGGAGGAGGGCCGGCGGCTTCAACGGATCGGCCGGACCTCGAAGGATCCGGTCCGGCTGCGGCGGGCGATCGTGGTGCTGATGTCCGCGCAGGGCCAGCCGGTGAAGAACATCACCTCGCTGCTGCGGGTCGGCGAGGACTACGTGCGCGATGTCATCCACGCCTTCAACGAGCGGGGGTTCGACGCGCTGGACCCAAAATGGAGCGGGGGACGCCCGAAGACGATCAGTGACCAGGTGCGTGAGCGCATCTGCCTGATCGCCCGGACGTCCCCCGCCGACTGGGGCATCGCCGCGTTCTCCACCTGGAGCCTGACCAAGCTCGCCGAGCACCTGGTCAAGCACAGGGTCGTCACCGCGGTCAGCAGGGAGACCCTGCGCCGGATCCTGCGTGAGGGCAAGGTCTCCTGGCAGACGACAACGACGTGGAAGTCCTCCACGGACCCGGCGTTCATCGCCAAGATGCACCGCGTCCTGGAGCTTTACGACGCGCCGCCCGCCGACGGCCGGGTGGTCTGCGTCGATGAGTTCGGACCGCTCAACCTCCAGCCGCGCAAGGGCAAAGCGTGGCGCCCCGTGCGTTCGCCGCGTCGGCTGCGGGCCCACCTACAACCGCTTCGACGGCGTGATGCACATGCTCGCTGCCCTCGACCTGGCCACCGGCAAGATCTACTACCGGATCCGCAAGCGAAAGCGCTGGCTCGAGTTCCTCGGCCTGCTCAAGACCCTGCGCGCCCGCTGGCCCGGGGAGAAGCTGTACGTCGTGCTGGACAACTTCTCCCCGCACAAGCACCCCAACGTGCGGGCCTGGGCGGCGGTCAACCAGGTCGAGTTGGTCTTCCTGCCCACCTACGGCTCATGGCTGAACTGGATCGAGGCCGAGTTCGCGGCGCTTCGCTACTTCGCGCTCAACGGCACCGACCACCACAGCCACGACGAGCAGAACGCCGCCATCGGCGCCTACATCCGCTGGCACAACGCACGCGCCGAACCGAAGACCAACTTCGCCCCCGACTCACCCATCCGCACCTGGACCGATTACCCGGCCAAGGCTGCGTGACAAGACGCTAGGCATCAATCCGAGTCAACCTCCCGCCCTCCAGCGGCTGCGATCAGCCACAGCAGCGCGCCTGACGTGAACGGGACATCCTCGACAGCGACATCAATCCAGCCGGTCTCTCCCGCAGCCCCCGCATGCCACCAGGTCCATCCCCGCTCCGGCCCAGCGCCGTTCGGGTCGAACCAGTGCACCCACCCTGACAGCGTCCACGCCGGTTCGCATGCAGCCCGCTCTGCCTGTGTGAGACGACGCCAGGCCGCCAGCTCAAGTTGAGCCTGCTCAGGTGACCGCTCAGGAGCACACGCTTCGGCGAACCAAAGAGGCAGAGCAGCCCTCCAGCTCTCCAGCTCCGGCCATGGAGCCCGACCGCCCTCGAAGACAGACACCATGACCTCACGGGCACGCGAGATCACCGCACCAGGGTTCTCCGCAGCGAAAGTAATCCGACTGATCAGCGACTGCGGAACTTCCCCATCCACCGGACCGGACAGGACGCGTCGGAACTCCTCGACATTGATCACACCCGAATCCTGCCGCACGTCACCCTCGACATAGCCAGGCCAACGATCTGGGCAGTGCCACTAGTCTTTGATGACCCGGCGGTTGCGAAGGTCCAGTCCGGCCTGCTTGGCGTACCGGGTGACGAGGGCGGCGGACAGCCCGGAGGCGTCGGAGATGCGGTAGACCGGCACGGCCCGGTCGGGGTAGGCGGCGAGAACACCTGCGAGGCGCATCTCGCGCATCTTGGTGGCAGTGTCGTCGACCACCGCGAGCGGTTCACGCAGCTGATCGAGGAGGTCCATCGGCTCCAGGCCGGCTTCCTCGGCGGCCGCCAGCGCGGCTCGGAGCTCCTGGGCGGCGGCGGCGAGTCGCTCGCCGGGGCTCGCCGCCGTACGGCGTGTCTTGCTGCGCTTCGGCGTCGCGGCCGGCTCCTTGCCGCTCATCGGTGCTCTCCTTCGTGCTGCGGTCCGGCCGGGGCCGGGGATCGTCTATGTCTACCAGGGGCTGCCGGGGCTGGCGAACAGCGCGGCGTGCCCGCGCCCTGGACGGCAGGGCGCGGGCACGGTCTACAGCAGGGTGCCGATCGCCTCGACGGTCAGCTCGACCAGCAGGCGGGCGTTCTCGCCGGGCGGCTGGTGCACGCGCTGGGTGAGCTGTCCGACCACGATGACCCGGTCGTTCGCCCGCAGGGTCTGTGCCGTCCTGTGGGCGAGGTCCCGCCAGGCGACGCAGCGCACGGTCAGCTCCCTGGCCTGCGGGTCGCGCGGCTGGCCGGGCTCGGCGAGCCGCGGGCGCTGCAGGAGGGTGAACGTCGCCTTGGCGATGCCCCAGCTGGGCGGCTGGTACAGCTCCGGGTCTTGCAGCAGGCTGCCGATCAGGGTGGCGTGGTTGGGGAGGTTCACCAGGCCCCGCCCCGGCGCGCGGTGTCGACCTCTAGGGGGTCGGTGGCTGCTGCGGCGTCCAGGCAGCGGGCGATGCGCTGGAAGTGGCGGGAGGTCTCCATGGGGTGGTCCGCGCGACGCGGCCACCGGGGCAGGTCCCGCATGGGTAGGGCGAGGCGGTGGGCTTCCTGGCGCAGGCTGCCCACCCAGTCCGGTACTCCGGTGGGTCGCGTGCCCAGGCGGTGGCACATTCGCGCGAGGACAAGGTGGTCGGTGTCCCCTCGCCACGACCACAGTTCGGGGCTGGGGGTGTCCTTGAGAAACCAGTGGAGCTCGCAGGCGAGCCGGTCGCGGCCGCACACGTTCGGGTCGCGGCGGTCGAGGTGGCCGTCGTGCCACGGCAGGTGGGCGAGGCCGGGTCCGATCGTCTGGGTGGGGTCGAGGCTGACGCGCCCGATTGAGCCATCGATGGCGTAGTAGGAGGCACCGTCCTCGCACAGGAGGGCGATGCTGACCGGGGTGACGGCCTTGCCGTCGTCCAGGTAGGTGGTGGCGGTGAAGACGCGCATGGGTCCTCTCAGTGGGGTGCGGCAGGGTGGCCGGCGCGCGACGCAGCGGGCAGGTCGAGTTCGAGTTCCTGCATGCGCCGTTCCAGGCGGTGGGCGCAGCGCTCGTAGGCGTCGGTGATGGCGTGGTTGCGGTCGGCGGCGAGGTCATCGATGGCTACGCGGATCCGCCAGGTGAGGACGTCCCGAGGGGAGCTGTAGCGGGAGCGCTTGGCGGTGTGCTCATCGCGGTGTACGCGCTCGGACAGGATGATCCAGCGGCCGGTGAAGGCGTAGTAGTGGACCCACAGTGCCCACGGGCTGGAGGTGGGCTCTGCATAGGCGAAGCGGACTTCACCGAGGCGGGGTATCCGTGTCCAGTCGCCGTCCTTGGCGTCGCGGTTGAGCGGGTCCCCGTCGGGGGCGAGGATGGTGAAGCTGCGGGGGTGGACATGCTGGAGGCCGCTTCCGTCTGGGGCGAGGAGGACGATGCACTCCTCAAGTTCCCCGAAGGGTCCACCGGGGTGGCCGGCGCAGTCCTCGTTGGTGGTGACGGTGAAGATGCGGCCGTGCAGTTCGGTCTTGCTGCCGTGGTAGGTGGCCCTGGTCGGTTCCACTGGCGTGCTCCTGGCCTGGTGACGGGGTCGGCGGGCGCAGCGAGCCGGGCGGCGGGGCGGGCCCTGCCGCCCGGCCCTTCGGGCTAGCCGCGCTCCGGAGAGAAGGGGTCGAGCAGCTGCCCGTTCTCGTCCGTCGGCGGGGTCCAGTCCAGGAGGTCGTTCGGGTGCACGTGGCTCAGCACCAGGTCGTCGCCGTCGAGCAGGTCGTACAGGTGTTGCCGCGCGCCGGTCTCGTCGGTGTAGGTGTCGCAGGTGCTGGTGCCGCGTCGGGCGGTGAGCATCCGGTGGTGCAGGGACTCCACCTGCCCGAGGTACTCCACGGCCGTTCCGTTCTCCAGGGGCGGGTGGATTCCGTTGCTGAAAGCCATCGTTGGTCTCTCCTAGGTCGGGCTGGGGGTTCGCGGTCCCCGGCTGGCGGTACCAGCCTCTCGCACAAAGAGACTTGGGTCAATAAAACTGACTTAGGTCATTGCGTTCACTCGGCATCGCCGCGCCGGAGGGGGCCGGTCCGGCGCGGCGGCGGACCGACCCCCTCCGGGCACTAGAAGGCGGCGACGTATCGCCCGACCGCCTCGGCCAGTCGCGCCCCCCGCAAGGGGCTGCACCCCTTGCCCCCCGGGGCGTTGCCGACGGCTATCCGGCCGCCGCCCCCAGCAGGCAGGACGTCGTACTCGGCGAACAGGAAGACGTTGCCGTCGAGTTCACCGGCCGACCGGCTGACGATGCGAATGCGGACCCCTTCCCACTCATCGGAGAAGCGGCTCGGCTCAAGGGAGGCGATGGCGACCAGTGCCCCACCCCGTCGGACCTGGCGCCGCCCGGCGACCACGCCCCCGGGGAGCGGCTGGAGAGCACGCAGGACCGCTTCGTGGTTAACCACTACCACATCAACTCCTCTGCTTGGCGCAAGGGTTCACCCCCAAGCGATGAGACCAGCCTCCATCACAAATTGACTTAGATCAACTTTACTTCCCAGTGTTCTCTTTGGCTCTCCCGCTCGATTCGCCCCGTCGCGGGGCACTGGGCAGATGCGGATCAAGGGCCCGTTCGACCAGGCCGTGGACAGCGCCCAGCGCCTCGTTCCAGCCCCGCGCCCAGTCGTCGCCTCCTCCTTGCCTCCCGAGTTCGACGATGGAAGCGAGCGCGGCGAGCATGGCCGGCACCGGCAGCAGGACGACGCGGGTCGCGCCGCCGTGGCCGTGGATCGGCTCGATGTCCCGGGCGTGGTCCCAGGCGACGGTGGAGCCCCGCTCGCCGCGCCAACGGGTGACCCCCGTGGAGCCGGCGGCGGCCGAGAAGATCGCGCCCTCCGCCACCACACCCGTACCGGAGATGCCGGACACGTCAACGTCGCGGAGCAGGACGTACGGGGTGGGGGGCTCAGGCTCGAACTGGGCCATCAGGGAGGCGAGTCGGGCCGCGAGGGCGCTCACGCCACGTCTGCCTTCGGGGCGTACGTGCCCTTGGGGTCCTTGCGCGTCGCGCTGCCCTCCTGCGGGAGCTCGCGGCGGCCGTCGGCGAAGTCGCGGAAGCGCTCGTGGGCGCGGAAGCGCGGGATTCGGCAGGCCACGACGGTGACCCTGGCGCCGGTCTGGGGATTGCGGGCGGTGCGGCTCGCGACCTCGACGGCCTGGAAGGTGCCGAAGCCGGTCACGGACACGCGCTCGCCTTCGACGACGGCGCGCACGATGGCGTCGAGGACCGCCTCGACGGCGCGGGCGGCGGGCCGGCGGCCGCCGAGCGCGGGGGCGAGGCGGTCGATGAGGACGCGCTTGTTGACGGTCATGGGTATGGCTCCTGGGTTCGGTGGTGGACCCGGGCCGGGGACGGTATGCGGTCACGTCGCCCGACCCGGGGGCATACGGGGCGCCTACGCGGATCGGGGCGTGGGCGCCGGAGTCGGGCCCGGGGAAGGCTGCGGCGAGCCTGCGGCGGGCTTGGCCGGGGCGGGGCAGTCGGGGTTGGCGGGCTGGGAGGTGATGACGACCGGGGCCGGGGTGGGGCCGTCGGCGCTGCGGGCCACGGCGGCGCCGCTGATGCTTCCGAGCACCAGTCCGGCCAGGAGGGAGCCGACGAGCAGGGCGGTGCCGCGCATGGGCGGTGTCCTTTCGGGCGGGGCTGACCGGCCCCGCCGGGGCGGGGCCGGTCAGGTGGTCAGCGGCTGGAGGTCGGCCGAACGGGCGTGACCGGAGCGCCGGTCGGGGTCGGTGTCGGGGTCGGGGTCGGTCCGGGGGTCGGGCTGACGTCGCCGGTCGGGGACGGGGACGGGTTGGGGGCGCAGGCACTCGGGCCGCCGGTCGGGGACGGGGCTCCGCCCGTCGGGGCCGTCTGCACGTGGGTGACCGTGACGGTCACGGTCGGGACGGGGGTCGGGGTGTTCTGCTCGCCGGGCTGCGACGGCAGGGCCGGGGCCGGGCTCAGCTGGGAGGCCACCGGGACGGTCAGCGCGGCCGGGGTGGTCTCCATCGCCGTGGCCAGGGTCGACAGCGCCGGGATCAGGGTCGGCAGGGCGGGGGCGGTCGGCGTCCCGGTGCCCAGCTGAGCCGGGGCGGCCGTCAGGCTCGGCACGACCGGGGTCAACGCGGGCTGGGCGCCGGGGGCCGGGGTGGCCGCCGGGCGGCTCATCACCAGGGTGCCGGTGATGAACCCGGCCCCGGCCAGGCCGAGGGCCGCCAGGGTCCGCAGGTCCAGGCGCAGGGTGACCGCCCGGCGGGTGCTGCGGGCTCCATCCTGGGCGGGGGCCTCGGCGGGGGTGGTGTCGGTCATCGGGCTATCTCCTTCGTCGGGCCGGGGGTTCGCGGTCCCCGGCTGGCAGGACCAGCCTCGCACAAAACAGACCTGAGTCAAATAACACTACCTAGGTAGCTTTCTGTTCGGGGTGGGCACTCAAAGCGCCTACCCCGAGCGGGAGTTGACCCCTACCGTCCACGCAGCCCGTGAGCCGCCTGGAAGGCGTACAGCCACGTCAGCGGCCCGGTCAGCCCGTCCGCCGGCCCGAGGTCGCCCACGTAGTACTCCTGGAGCGCCTGCACCTTCTGGAGGTCCAGCTGCTCCATGTCCTCACTCGGTCCGACCCGGTAGGGCGGCCCCCAGTCGCCTGCCTGGAGCCAGGTCTGCAGCTGCTGCGCGTAGGAGCTGTGCGCGCCCAGCAGGAAGTGCTCGCGCCCCGGGAACGGAGGGGCTGGGATCTGGAGCTGCTGGCCGGCCTGGATCAGGTCCGGGTTGGCGATGCCGTTGATTGCCGCGAGCTGCGCCACGCTGGTCTCGAAACGCCCGGCGATGGCGCTGAGGGTGTCGCCGCCTTGGACGGTGTAGACGCCGGCGCTGTCGCCTGAGGGCTCGGGTGCCGGCGTATCCCCGCCTCCGCCGCCGGGCCTGGGCGTGCCGCGCTGCACCCAGGCGTAGAGCTCGTCTCCCGGGCAGTCGGTGGCGTAGCCGTCCCTGTGGCCGCGGACCTCGCCGCCGGCGCTGCCCTGCGTCTGGCAGTACTCGATGGCGTCGACCAGGCCGTGGAGCATCGCGTCCGTCGGCGAGGTGATCCCCTCGGTGCCGACCATCGCGCACACTGCGTAGTGGCCGGCGTTGAGCGAGGAGTTGCCGTTCGCTCCGTTCTTCCTGTTCAGGCCGCGCCCCTCGAACACGTACCCGTGGGGGCACACCACGAACGAGTAGGCGATGTCGAGCCAGCCCTCGCTCCGGTTGTTCATGTGGGACCGCTGGATGTCGCGCACGTGGCCGGCGCACTGACCGTGGTCGCCCAGCAGGCTGCCGGGGACAGCCGAGCCCTCGTAATGGATCTTGACGCCGCGCGTGGAGCTGATGCGGGTGTAGGAGCCGGTGGGCGCGGCCGCGCCCCACTCGGAGCGGGAGACGAGCTTCATCGGCTCACCTCCCGCTCGCGGTCGGCCCGGTTGGTGATCGGCACGGATTCCTCCCCAGGTCGGGTGGTTGGTGTGCCGGGACGCTAGGCCGGGCCAATCCTTAAGGTCGCGCCGTCAGTTCACGTGGTGCTCGGTCAACACTCCGTCGGCGTAGCCGAATCGGCGCTCGCGATCCCGTTGGTCTACGACGAACAGCGGGACCGCGCCGCCGTCCTCGGCTGGTGCGATCCCCACGTAGTAGGCGGTCGCGATGACCATCACCCATTCCTCGGGCCGCTCCAGCGTGAACCCGACCGGCACGGTCACGTCGTCCGGGAGCTGCCGCTCACTCGCTCGGCGAGCGTGGGGCCGGGCGATGTGCGGGCACAGCGTGAGCGCGGCCTCCGCGCAGGCCTCGTGCATCGGCGGGTCGGAGTAGTGACCGGTCTTCGCCGATACCGGGCCACCGAGGAACGCGGCCGGGCCCCCGAGCGGAAGTCCGCACAGCGAGCATCGGTGCAGGCTGGCCATCCTCAGGGCCTTCTCGCCGTTGAGGACGACGAAGTCCGGGGTGCCGTCGGGGCGCTCGTTGACGACGGGGATCGGCAGGCCTCGCCGCGGGTCGCGTGGTCGCTCCGCGAGCCCGGGCGGAAGGTCGGGCAGGGTTGGGTTGGGCATCGTGTCCTCCAGGGGCCCCGGTCGCGGCGAGGCGCGGCAACGGCGGGTCCGCCGGCGCCGGGGCCCGGACAGTTCCGGCCCTCGGATGAACCTGGAGCCGCGTGCCCCGCACGGGGCGGGAGCGGGCCCTTCGTGCTGGCGGACCCTTCCACCCTCCCCACCCGCGCTGGGAGCGGACAACAGCCTTACCTGACAGGCCGGATGATGCCTTCGGGCGCTTCACCGTCCGCGTTGAGCAGGTCCTCCGACACCCAGTACGGCTCGATCAGCCGCGAGTCGGCGAGGCTGCGCCCGGGCCCGTACCAGATGGTCTTGATGTGCCCGCTCCGCTGGTGGGGGTACTGCCTCCAGCCCCCGGCTGATCCGCTGCCGTCCCCTTGGCTAGCGCTGCGGCGCGCGTCCTGGACGCGCGCCCGCGCCGCCTTGAGGCGCGGGCCCAGCCGCCAGCCGAGGCGGAGGAAGGCGTCCGGCTTGTTCCACCGCCGCTGCTGCTTACCGGGTTTGGCGGCCTTCCCACGCAGGGCGGTCGGGGTGGCCAGGTCCGCCGCCGAGGAGCAGAGGTAGACGGCGATCTGCAGCATCCGCTTCACGATCTCACGCTGCGCGTTCGTCGGCTCCTCCTGCCCGCTCTTGTGGGCGAGCCGATTCGCCAGGTCCTCGACGGTGAACCGGTCGCCGTCCCTGGCTGGGATCGACAGGTGGGCGAACTCCAGCACAGCAGCCGTCGCGCCGGGCAGCCGGGGCAGCGCGGAGCCGTCCTCGGCTCGCGGTTCGGCGATCACCGTGACGGCTACCTCGTCCATCCGGTCGTCGCTGGTCAGGCACAGCAGCTTGCGCGGGTTGGTGCGCCCGCAGAAGAGGATCGCGAGCAACTGCCCGGCGCCGCCGTCCCCCACGCTGAGCTCGACGGTGGGCGGCTCGGCGAAGACCACCATCAGGTTGGGGTGCCGGGCCAGGTTCCGGAACAGCTGCCCCGGCAGCGTGCCGAGCTTGTACGTCGCCAGCTCCGAGGCCATGTCGGGGTGCATCGCAGCGACGTTCTTCCCCTTCGCCCACAACCTCCACAACGCGGCCAGGGTGGTCATCTGCCGCACCTCGGACGCACTCAGCAGACCCGGCGCGAGAGCGCCGACCAGGGCGCCTCCGTTGATCGCATGGTCCGGTAGATCTCCGAGGCCGACCTTGTTCAACAACCGGTCGGCGGCCGTCAGTTCGGCGACAACCTGTTCAGCAACCACGGCCGTGGCGCGACCGAGCTCGACATCCTTGCTCGCCATGCAGGCTCCTCTGTCCCCTTTGGGCCCCTTCGACCCAACTGCGCCCACACTCACCAATGGGCACGCGCCGGACAACAGCGCTATCTGGCACCGGAGTTGATCGATTTTGGGCTCTACGGACATCCGGCTGATCAGCGCGGGATCCTGGCCGCCCCGCCCCGGGCGAACCGCCACCTCAGCCCTCCGAGCCGTCCACCAGCTCCGCATCGACCACCGAGGCGTCTTCCTCCAGCTCCGCCGCCAAGTCCTCCCGGATCTTGGCCAGCCGGGCCGCCAGCCGCTCGACTCCGACACCCTGGTCCGCCGTGGCCGCCGGCAGCTCGCCCCCGCCCGCCGGCGCGAGCTCGATCCTGGCCTGCGCCGCCCGGCCGAACGTCTCCGGCGCCAGGCACGCGAGCAGGAACTGAGCTGCCCGCCAGTCCGGTTGGGCGAAGTCCCGCTCGACCTGCACGACCCGCTCGCCGGTCTCCGGGTCGCGTACCGTCCGGGTGCGCTCTCGCACCACGTGGCCGCCACTCGCCGCCTTCCGCACGAGCAGCACCAGCTGCGCCTTGCCCTCGCTGCGCGCGCGTGTGAACCTGTCGCGGAACTCGCAGAACGGCTGCTCGCCAGCCCGGGCCCGCAGGCCGGCCTCCCGGCGCTGCTGCTCCTGTTCCCCGCGCTCCAGCCACCGGTACACGGTGCTGGGGTGAATGCCGGCCATCGGCGCCGCGTCGCTGACCGGAACGCCCGCCCGCACGGCATCCAGGAGCCGCTTCTCCACCTCCGGATCGAGGGCGGGGCGGCGACCGCGGCGACTACTCACAAAGCCGAAAGTACGTCGAACCCCAGGTCAACGGCTTGTCGACACCCTCCGGGAACCCCACCCGCTGGCGCCGGAGGTTAGGCGCTTAGGGCATTAGCAATGCCAGGCAGCAAACGACCTTGCATCCGCTTTCATTTACCAAATGCATTACGGTGCCAACTTATTCACTCCGGGGCGAATGGCATAAAAAACGTTCAGTGAACCAGGAGCCAATCCATGCCGCCCATTGATAGCACCTCCACGCAAAGCACTATTGCCGCCATTCCATTACGGAGACTAACCCCAGGGGAGCTTTTGCCGACTTTCATTACATCCAGCCCTCCCGCGACCCCAAAGCCTGCTCACCTGTATTAACGGGCCCGACTGGGCCTCGGCGGCGGGAGCACAAGCCGTGCAACCTAGACCAGCAAGTGTGTCACCCAGCCTGGAAGCGTGGGTCCTCTGGAACGGTAGGCGCATTGCGCCTACATACCCCTCAGCTGGAACGATTCGTGAGGAGACTTTCGTGATTTGGCGAGACGTCAGCCATGTACCTAGTATCGGGGCGCGGTGCGGGTCACCCTCGTCACAGGGTGACCCGCTCGCTCCGCATTGCTGCCCTCATTTAGCAGAAAGGGAACATACCCATCATGGCACAGTTCAAAGGGTCCGCTTCGCCGACAGCGGCGGACCGGCCGGTGACCTGGCGCGACCTCGCGGTCTGCGGTCACGGCGCGCTGACGACCGCCAGCCTGCACAGCCAGGTCGGATGGCCGACAGCCACCTCGGCACTCATCGGGCTCACCGGCCCGGTCCTGTGGTCGCTGCTCTGTCGCCGGTAGTCGGCGTCGCGGCCGGACGCCGCCCAGTGTTCGACGGCTTCCTCCTCGGAGGAGACGAGTAGGCCCGGCGGGGGCACCCAGTAAATTTACTGGGTGCCCCCGCCGGGCCTTCGGGCTCCTGGGCTACTCCCAGCCGAGGTTGTAGACGATCTCGTCGTACGCCGTGCCGGTCGCGCCGCTCAGCACGCCGGGCAGCACAACCACCCGCACCGTTGTCCCTGTCACCTCGTTGACGAGGCCGCCGAACTCCGGTGTGCCAACGGTCGTTTGTCGAGGGCCGTCGTTCGTCTCCCAGACCGTGACGACCAGCGCTTCCTCGGGCAGGTCCGCGATGAGCCGGTACAGCAGGGAGACCGTCATGGCCTGGTCGTCTCCGGCGTAGACCTGCGGGAGAGCGACCACCGGCACGCGGCGGCCGGACTCGTCGAGCACCGGCGCCTTCAGCGGCCACCCCACGGTGGTCAGGTGCGGGTCTTCCGGGCCGGAGCAGTCGGCGACGACCAGCATGTCGTCGGGCAGCACCCCCAGGAAGGCTCGCAGGTCGCCGGCCCGCAGTGCGTTGGCAGGCAGATCCAGGGGAACCCTGAGCAGCATCGTTCGTGTCTCCTTGGTGGTGGGCGGCCAGGGTTCGCGGCCCCGGCCTGGCCCTGCCATCCTCCCGCGCGGCCAGCCCTCTTGGGCACAACTTCGCAGCGCTGTCAGGCTGATGACGGCATGAGCGCGAGCACTTCGGACCGGCGGACGGGGTCTGCGTGGAGCGCGCCGGTCAGGTGGCTGGTGGCCATCGCTGCGCCGTGCGCGCGGGCACCGCGCAAGGTCATGCAGGCGTGCTGGGAGCGGATCAGGCAGGCCGCGCCCTGGGTGTCGAGGTGCGTTCCGAGGGCGTCCACAACCTGCTGGCCAAGCCGCTCCTGGACCTGTGGGCGGGCCGCGAACTCCTGGATCAGGCGGGCGAGTTTCGACAGGCCGACGATGCGGGCTCCCGGGGTCGGCAGGTAGGCGACGGTGGCCCGGCCCGTGAACGCCAGCACGTGGTGCTCGCAGAGGGCCGTGAACGGCACGTCGACGGCAGCGATCAGTCCTGCTCGTTCGCCCTCCGGGGGGAAGGTGACGGCAAGGTGCCGGGCCGGGTCCAGGCGCACGCCGGCGGTTAGCTCGGCGAGGGCCTTGGCCATGCGGCGCGGGGTGGCCGCGGTGGACTCGGTGTCGCAAGGGATGCCGAGGGCGGCGAGCAGGCCTGCGGCGTGCTCGGCCGCGCCGTCCAGGTCGACGGTGTTAGCGGGGGCGGTCATCGGTTGCGTTCTCCAGGCCACAGCAGCACGTGCTGCCGCATCGTCAGGTTCCAGGTGCGGGCGATGACGTCTTCGGCCAGGTCCCGGGCAACGTCGATGGTGCGCTCGGCCGTCGTCCCTTCGGGCATCACCCAGGTCGCGTGCGGGGGGATGTGGAAGCGGTCGACCAGGTCGGCGATCTCCTCAAGGTCGTCCGGGCCGGAGGCGACGAACTTGAACCGGGCGCGGCTCTTGTGGGCGAGGCTGGTGAAGGCCTCCAGCGCGTCCGGCTTGATCCGCCGTTCCTCCGGCATGCCGGAGTTCGCCAGCTTCGGGCTGACGTTGAAGGTCAGCCGTGGCACGCCGAGGCTGACGGGCTTCGGCGCCAGGGTGCCGTTGGTCTCGATCTCGACGCGGCGGGTGGTGTACCGCAGGACGGCCATCAGCGAGCGCCAGGCGTCGGTGCGCTGGTGCAGCAGCGGTTCGCCGCCGGTGATGACGATGATCGCGTGCGGGTGCTCGGCCGCCCAATCGGCGAGTTCGACCACGGGGACGCGGGAGATCTCCTGGCGCAGGTCGTACCGCTTGGCGTCCCAGGTGTACGGGGTGTCGCACCAGTCGCAGGCCAGGTTGCAGCCGCCCAGGCGCAGGAACTTAGCCGACTGGCCGGCGGTCGGCCCCTCTCCCTGGATGGTGGGCCCGAAGGTCTCTGCGACGGGCAGGCCGGCGTCCGGCACGACGAGGGCGCTCACGGGGCTGCCGTCCAGGAGGCGGCGTTGACGGCGGTCTCGGAGACGCCGACGTGGGAGACGTACGCGCCGGCGGCGCGCGGCAGCGTGTGCAGGGCCTGTGTCGCGACCCGGCCGAGGAGTTCGGCGACGGCCTCCACGCTCGGCCAGCCGAGGTCGGCGGCGTGCTGCTCCTGCTCGGTGGGGTCCTTGGCGCCGAAGCGGAACAGCTTGCTGCCCTCGCCCGCGAGGACCGGGACGAGGGTGTCGGCGGCTCCGAGCATGGTGCCGTGGTCGAGGAAGGTGTCGATCCACTCCCTCAGGGCTCGCTTGAACGCGCCGAACTCCACGACGGTGCCGGCCGCGAGTTCGGGGGCGGAGACGGTGACCTCGGCCCACCAGGAGTGGCCGTGCAGGTTCTCGCACTTCCCGGTGAGGTGCGGCAGCCGGTGTGCCGTCTGGAAGTCGTGGCGGACGGTAACGGCGTGGTTCACTGCTGCTCCCCCGCGTCGACCAGGTGCACGACGGCGCCGGCCTCGCCGTCCTCGGACACCGCGGTCGTCGTCACCCTCACGCCGATGCTGCTCAGGTGCTCGGCGAGGGTCCGGGCCAGGGTCTCGCAGGAGGCGGGCCCGCATTCGCGGGCGCCCGGGCCCCACCAGGCGCGGATCAGGTCGCCGAGGTCGTGGAACTCGGTGTCGCGGTCGTCGTGGGCGACGGCGACGCTGACCGTGATGTGGAACAGGTGCCGGTGGCGGGCCCGCAGGTAGGAGCGGTGCTCGGGCGCGGCGGGCCAGTGGTGGAATCCGGGCAGCTGGACTTTGGTCCAGACGTTGGCGGTTGACTTCACGAGGATCGTGTCTCCGGTTCGCTGAGGGACGGGTAGGACGGCTGGCCGAGCAGCTCGTCGCGGGTGGTGCGGACGAGGCGCCACACCGTGGTGGTGGCGTCGACGGTCTGGGCGCACATCAGGCAGCAGGCGGTGCGGCCACGGGTGGGATGGGCCGGCTGGTCGAGGTCGTACGCGAAGCCGCGGTCGATCACGCCCACCTTGCGCAGCAGGGCGGAGTCGACCCGTACGTCCGGCCACCGCAGCGGGCCGAGCCAGGTGGAGGAGTCGCAGGAGTCCGGCGGAACGGCCAGGCACCATTCGTTGACCGTCAGGCCAAGGACGTGCACCCACAGGTCGGGGTACTGGCGATGCCGTTCCCACAGGGTGTGCAGCAGGCGCAGCCGCACCGGCGCCGGTGCTTGGACAACGTTGCCGAAGCAGATCCGGTCGTAGTGCTGCGCAAGCTCGTCGAAGTAGTCCCAGCCGTCCACCAGCGGGTGGTAGACGGGGATCGGCGTGAGGCCTTCGCCCTCGAGGCGGGCGCGGGTGCGGATCTTGTTGTCCCGGCCGCCCTGGTCCAGCTCGATGTAGCCCCACAGCCGGTCGCCGTGGCGCTGCACCAGTTCGACGTAGCGGGCGTACAGGTCATCGAAGCCGTCGATCTCCTCCGGGGCCAAGCGCAGGGCCTCGTCCATGGAGACGCCGGGGTGGGCCCGCTTGTACTGGTTGGTCAGCCAGAAGATCCCCGAGTCGAGCAGGACGCGGTGCCCGGCGTCCAGCAGCTTGAGCAGCCTCCGCTCGTGGCCGGCGGTCAGCAGGTCGTTGGTGGCGAGCAGCACGTGGTGGGGGTAGTGCTCGGAGTCGCCGGCGGCGAAGTACAGGTGCCGGTCGGCCGGGTCGAACGTGCCGCCGCCGGTGCGCTTCACCGGGTTCATCGCTGTGCCCCTTCCAGTGCGGTGCTGGCAGGGGTGGTGGTCAGCTCCTGGATGCGGTGGGCGGCGTGCCTCCAGCAGGTGCCCAGCGCCGTCGCGGCGTCCGCGCACAGCCGGGCGGCGGCTTGGTAGGAGTCGCTGTCGCCGGGGGCGTAGCGGAAGCCGGCGGGCAGGTTGCCGACGCGGCGCAGCAGTGCGGTCTCGACTCGCTGGTGGTTCCAGCGCAGCGGCGCCAGCCAGGACGAGGAGTCGCAGGAGTCCGGGGCCAGCGGCAGGCACCACTCGTTGGCGGTAAGGCCGAGCGCGTGAATCCACAGGTGCGGGTACCTCTGGCGGCGCTCCCAGATCGTGTGCAGCAGCCGAAGCCGTACCGGGCCCGAAGCCTGGACGATGTTGCCCACGCACATCCGGTCGTATCCTTCGGCCAGCTCATCGAAGTAGTCCCAGCCGTCCACCAGCGGGTGGTAGACCGGGATCGGTGTCAGGCCGAGGTCGTGGAGGGCCGCGCGCTGTGCCCGCTTGTGCAGCAGGCCGCCCTGGTCCAGCTCGATGTAGCCCCACAGCCAGTCGCCGTAGGTGCGGGCCAGGTAGATGTACCGCTCGCGCAGTTCCTCGAACCCGTCGATCTGTTCCGGGGGGAGCGCCAGGGCCTCGTCCATCGAGACGCTGTGGGCCCGGCTGTGCCGGTTGGTGAGCCAGAAGATGCCGCTGTCCAGCAGCACCCGGCAGCCGGCGTCCAGCAGGTCGCGCAGCCGCCGTTCCTCAGCATCGCCCATCAGCTCGTTGACCGCCGTCAGCACGTGCGGGCCCGCGTTGAACTCGCCTCCGCCCGCGGTGAAGTAGATGGGCCGCTCCGACTGGTCGAAGCTTCCCCCGGCGGTCGGCAGGACGGTCGTCACGACTCCTCCCGGAGCGTGGGCGCCTCGCCGCTGATTCGCGCCCATTTGTCCAGGAGGTGACCGGCCAGGTAGCGCTCGGGCTGCACCATTACCAGGCGCCGGCCGGCGGCCCGGTCCGCGAACGGGGCGAGCGGGGTGGGGTAGGGCAGGAAGAGGCTGTTCTCGATGAGAAGCGGGGTCCACAGCGGCCATCCGTCGAAGACCTCGGCGACGACGAGGCGGTGGTCGCCGAGCTCCCACACCTGCCCTGTCTCGACCTGGTGCTCGGGCTCCCCGACGGTGACGCCGGCCAGGGCCAGGAGGTCGCCGCGGGTGAGCTGCTCGGGCTCGGCAGAGCCGTCGCTGTCCGCGTCCTCCGCTTCGTCGGCCTGGCCGCCCGGGGTGAGGTCGGCGAGCATGGCGTCGATCTGGGTGTGGTCGAATCCGGTGGCGGCGAACAGCGCCGGGTCGACCTGTTCCAGGTCGGACAGCATCGCGGCCAGGCCCTCGCCGTCCCAGCCGCCGACGGTGGTCAGGTGGTTGGAGGCGATCAGGTAGGCCTCGGCGTGGGCGTCGTCGCGGGAGGCCCATCCCCGTACGACGGGGACGGTCCATGTGCCGTCGGCGGTGACGACTACGCCCTCCGGGGCGCTCTTGCCCGCGTCGCGACGGCGCGCGAGGGTCTCGTAGCGGCCGTGGCCGGCTACCAGCCGGTCGGTGCGTTCATCCAGCAGGCCGGGCTCGGTGAAGTCGAACTGCTCGACGGAGCGATCCAGCCCGTCGTCGTCGTGCCCCTTCGGGTTTCGGGCGGCGGGCCGGATCTCGTCCAGCGGCATGTAGTCGATGTAGCGGGGAGCTGCTGCCATGGGCGGGGAACCTAGGCCGCCGTCGCCTCTTAGGTCGCGTCGAGCAACTTCCGATGCTGGGGTGGGGGTTCAGTCCCTGGCCGGGCCAGCGAGAGGCCGGTGCGGGTACCTGGCGTGGATGGGGCCGATCAGGCTGAACGGGTCTCCGAAGTCGGCGACCAGCTGCTCGTAGATCGGTGTGCCGGCGTCCCCGGCGGGGCGCGCTGGCGCGGGGGCTGCGGCGGGTTGGGGGGCGGACGGCCGCTCGGTGAACCAGGGCGAGCGAGGCACGTCGGACACGGGGTCGTACGGGCTGGTCACGGTGTTCCTCTCAACTTGCCTGCGGTGGGCGGATGTTAGATCAGGGGAAGGACACCGGGGCCGTTTCAGCGTCCCGGGTCGGCCTGGCCAGGCGCGGGCGGGGAGCGCCTGGCCAGGGATGCGACGCGTGCAGGATTTGGCGGTCTTACTGGCTTCCACGTACCGGCGGGGCTCCGCGCTTGGAGGCGCGCACTCGGCGGACCTGGGTGTTGCCGGAGGTGCGGGACCGCTTGGTCGGGTAGTCGAGTTCGTGCAGTGCCGGTCGCTCGTTCAGAGGGCTGTCCCAGAACGCTTCGAGCTGCCGGACGCGTGCTTGATGGTCCGGTTCGGGGTCCTTGAGTCGCCCGGCGGTGCGCACGTACTCGTACTCGCCGTAGGTGTCGGGTGGAACCCCGTCCAGCAGCGCCTTGGCGACGTTCTGCGCCTTCTCGGCGGTGGACTTCGCGGCGCGGTGCCGGTCGTACTCGCCGAGGGCCCATTCGATGTCGGCCTTGTCGGTGACGAGGGTGTACGACTCCGGGGAGCGGCCGGCGGCCTGGGCCTCAGCCATGCTCCAGCAGTGGATGCGGGCCGGGCAGAAGCGGCGGCAGATCACGTCGGTGCTCGGCCCGGACCGGTCCCGGGGCGGGGCGGTGCCCAGGTCGAGGGCCGTGGCGATCGCGGTCAACCGGCCGAGTGCCCGCCGGGCGGCCTGCTCGTCGAACGGGCGGGTGAACTCCTCGTCCTCGCCGCTCTTGCGCTCGAAGTAGATGATCCTCACCTCGGTCACCACGTCGCCAGCGAGGTTCAGTGCGAGGCCGTACAGCTGCGTCTGGTCCCACTCGGTCTCGGGCGGGCCATCGTTGCCGACCAGCCCCCACTTCCAGTCCCCGGCGGTCTTGTAGTCGTACAGGACACCGGTGACCGGGTCGTACTCGTCGTAGCGGCTCGGCCGGTCCAGGCCAGGCAGGGTGACGGACTGCTCGTACAGCCGCCACGGGTACAGGGCGCGCCGGCGGCGGGACACCGAGTCGTGGATCAGGGTTCCGGCGCGGGCCGCGCGCCGGTCGACAGGAGCCGGGGCGTAGCCGGGGGGCGGATTCTCCCGGTACCAGATCGCGCGGCGGCAGGAGCTGGTGTCGGATGCGCCGATCGACCACTGGCCGGGCTTCTTGGGGCGGCGAGGGCGGCGACGGCGGCCGGTGCGCTCGGACGCTGCGAGGTCGTCGCCGAGGCGGGCGTGGGCTGCCGTCTGGGCCCGTTCGAGCAGGACGTCGGCGGGGTCGCGGTGGTAGCGGGCGCAGTTGGTGGAGGGGTGGCCGCCGGAGCGTTTCTGTCCCCGGTGCGTGTGACGGGGAGCGCCGCAGCGGCACGGGAGAGGGCTGGGCCCGATGAGACGGGCGCGGGCGATCGTGCGGGCTTGCTCGATGAGGGGTTGCATGAGCTGTCCGTGTGGGCAGGACCCAGGGCCGCGCGGCCAGGGCGCGGCCCTGGGGGTGGGTGGGCAGGGACGCGGGCTAGTCCTCGCGGGCGTCCTCTCGCCTCCACGCGGTGGCGTCGGTGTTGAGCCGGATCAGCAGGCCGCCGGCCTCGACGTGCTCGGCCGCCTCAGGGTGGGATCCCAGTGCGGACACGACGTAGGGGCGCAGTTCGCCGAGCAAGCCGGTGAGCTGCGCCGCGTTCGCCTTGTTGACGCCGATGCCGGTCGCCTTCCGCCACCGGTCGGTGATCTTCGTGACGGTGCTGCCCATCGCGGAGGCGTAGGCGCGCAGCTCCTGGCGCAACTCGTCGGCGGTGGGGGCGTCGTCGGCCGGTTCCGCCGAGGTCGCGTCCGCCCCCCTCTCAGGCGCGCCCTGCCCGGTGTCTCCGTCGGTCGTCTCGGCGGTGGAGGCACTGACCACCGTGCCGGGGATGACGTCGCTGGCTTGGTCCTGGGACCGGGCGTCGCGTCGGCGCGCTGCCGCCGTCTCGCGCTCCAGCTCACGCTGAGCGGCGTCAGCCTGCTCCATCTCCGTGTGCTCGTAGATGTTCACCAGCTCACGGGGGAAGGCGATGCGCCAGGCCTGCGCTTCGGCCACCTTGCCGATCATGTGGGCGCCCATGGCCGGCCACAGGCCCGACAGGATGCGCCGTCCCGTCTTGACGCCTTTGCCCGTGCGCGGGTCGTCCTGCCACTCGTCCCGGCCGACGGCGAACTCGGAGAAGAGGGCGACCGCTTGGGTGACCGTCTCGTCTCCGGCGATGCTGCGGTGTTCGATCCGGCACATCGCGGCGGCGGGCGGGCTGTCGTGGAGCCATACGTCGACCCAGCGGCGGCGGTTGATGCCGTCCTCGCCCAGGATCCACCACTTCGGGTCGTCTTCGGGTCCGGTCCAGAACGGGCCGACGCGCCGGATGAACCGGCCGGTGCGCTGCCCGATGTGCCGGAACCCATCGATGCCGGTCTGAGCGGTGTAGTACAGCTCCTCCTGCTTGCCCACCTTGCGCTTGCGCTGGATGTAGTAGATCTCGCGGCGGAAGGGGTCCAAGCCGGTGGACTTGCAGATGTGGAAGAACGCGACGAGGTCGTGCGTCGGGGCCTGGGCGAGGCCGATGGCAGCGAGGGCGGCCCGCTGGGCCTTAGTCCAGAACCGCTGCGCGCCGGTGATCTCCAGGACCTGGTCGGCCGTCTCGATGGTCATCTCCGCGCGGTTGTCCGTCAGCGGGGTGACCTGCTCGGTCAAGGCGGGGGGTACGTGCTGAGCTGGTGCTGTCACCTCAGGGTGCCTTCCTTGTCTCCGTGGCGGCACCGGGGTTCGCAGGCCCGGTGTGGCTGCCTGCCTTAACCCTCCCGTCAGCCCGGCCAGCGTGGGAACACCCACCACGTGGCCAAATCGGCTGCGGAGAAGGGAGATTAGGAAGTGTGGCCGCCGGGCCCGCGGGTTGCGAAGCCGCCCGGGTTCGCGTGCTCCCCTTGATAGGAGACAGCCCCGAAGGGCTTGTTGCCAGAGCACACGGCCGGTCGGCCCGGCGGCCACATCATCACTCTAGGGTAGCGCCGGCCGCAGACACAGGGTCGGCTACCAACCGGCCCGGCGGTCGGGGGCGGTCGCGCGCTCCAGTGCTCCGGCGCCGGCGTGCTGCCACAGGCCGTCGTAGAACGTCTTGGAGGCCACGACGGCGAGGGCGACGGTGGTCAGGGCGGTCTGCGCGTGGGCGATGTCCCCGCGGGCGAGGACGGTGAGGATGCCGACGACGGCGGAGGCCGCAGCCCCAACGACGGCGCGGACCGGCTTGGTCCAGTGCGGCTGCTGGACGAGCGCGGTCGCCCAGGGCGTGACGGCGCCGAGCAGCAGGCCCCACGCCTCGGTGTCGTTCAGGATGTTCACGGTCGTCTCCTGGTGCTGGTGATGGGCGGGCTTGGCGCTCAGAGCGGCCAGGTAGCGGCGAACGCGACGCTGGCGGCGGCCAGGTAGCCGACGGTGAACCGGTACCGGGCCAGAAGGCCGGCGTCCGGGGCTACTCGCGCGGCGGCCGTTCGTCCCTTGACAGCGCGGCGGGCAACCCCGCGAGGGTCAGGCCCGTGATGATCACGCTCGGGTCGGCCGGTGGCGTCCAGGCCTCCCGCACGATCACCGCTGCTCCGAGCAGGAACAGGACCAGGTCCCGGATCGACTTCCATCCGGTGATCTCGCTCCATCTGGTCCTCCGTCGGTGTCGCCGACCAGCGGGCTGCTGCTGATCGTCCGGGTCCCGTTCCACAGCGGGGGACGGTAGGGCGAAGCGGTGCCTACGGTCGCGTCGAGGTGCCGCGCAGTTCGGCGATGGTGGCCTCGAGCTTGGCGATCCGCTGCTCCAGGTCGGCTTCTCGCGCAGCACGTACGGCGATCTCCTCGCGGGCAAGGGCGAGTTGCGCCTGCGTCTGGCCCCAGGCCTCGGCCATCTGGGCGCTCAAACGGGCGATGTACGGCTCGGCGTCTACGGTGATGGACTCGGCGTTGTGCTCCATGGGGGCGGTGGCTCCGTTCACGTTGTCGGGTTGGTGGTGTCGCTGGTGGCCGGCGTGGCACGGGCGGCCGCCGTCCGCAGGTGCTGGACGCCGATTCGAAGCAGAGCGGCTTCGGACGGGGTGAGCCGGCGCCGGTCTGCGGTGCTGAGCAGGCGATCGACCTGTTCGGGGGTGGGACTGTCGGTCATGCCGTGTCCTGCCCGTTGTGTTGCGCCTCGTCGCGTCGGCGTATTGCCGCGTCCCACACCGAGGTGGTGAAGCTGTCCAGGCTGACGCGGGTTTCCGCGTTCTCGGCGGGTTGTTGGGGCAGGGCGAGGCGCTGGCGGGCCTGTTCCACGATCTCCGTCTTCGCGGCCACGCCTTCGGAGGTGATGCCGTGGTGGCGGCGGATTGCGTCGAGCGGGTCCGGCGCGGCTTTCGCTGCTGCCGAACGTCGCGTGCCTGGGGCCGGTCCGGCCGTCACGGTGACGCGGGTCCGCTTGGCGTGGGCGATCCGTTCGAGGTGGGCCTGGCGGGCGGTGGCCCGGTCCGGCGCGGTGAGCAGGTTGACGGGCGCCGGCTCCCAGGCTTCAAGGCCAGGGGCAGCCTCGGTGGCGGGGGCAGTGAGGCCTTGCGCGGCTGCCGGATCGGCGTGCTGGTTCTTGCGCGGGTCCGGGATCCAGGGCTCGTGGAGCAGCATGTCGAGAATGGTGTCGATGCCCTCTGGGGTGGTGTGGTCGATGTTGTACTCGGCGGCTCGCCACTCAAGTGAGGAGACCGGGAAGACGGTGATGTGGTGGTCTCCGTCTGGCCGTTGCTGGCGCACGGCCCAGCACGGCGTCGGCCCCACGTTGATCCGGGCCGCGTCGAGTACGCGGTACTGCTCGGGCATGGTGGACGCCCTTTCGTGTCAGATGCGGAAGCACCAGAAGTTGATGGAGCCGTCGGCGCTGGCGGAGTAGAGGGTGGTGGTGAAGCCGGTGGTGGAGGAAGCGGTGACCTGCCAGGCCCGTACGGCTTGCCAGTCCCACAGGGTGACGATTGGCACCATCTCGGACTGCATCGTCGGTCCGTAGACGAGTGACATCGAGATCCAGTTGCGCTGTTCCACCCTGCCGGTGAACAGCCCGCGGTCCGGCTCGGCGTACCAGTAGTTCGGGAAGGTGCCCTTGTACTGGAGGCTCGTGGCGTCGATCCACAGTTCGGTGGTGCCGCCCTTGTCGTTGTTCCGGCCGATCTGGACGCCTCCCTGGTTGGCGGCCACGTAGCCCTTCACGGTGTCCTCGACCATGTAGGCGAGCGCGGCGCCGTCGTTCGCGTTCATCCGGACGGTGCCGCCCCAGGGCCGCTGGGTGTCGGTGCGGATGGTTTCGAACGCCGAGATGTAGTCGGTCAGATAGAGCCTGTAGGCCGTCGACTGCCCGTTGTGCTGGAAGGTGCCGCTGTTCAGTCCGATGTACGCCGCACCGTTGTTCCCGCCGACCGCGTTGATGAAGGCGTAGTTGTTGCCGTTGGTGGGGAAGAAGCGGATCTCGGGGAGGCCTCCGCCGGGATTGATCTCGATGCGCTGCCCGGTCGTTCCGCTGGAGAGGCCGCCGACGATCCTCACGTCGCCGGTGGTAGCGGAGACGGAGACGGTCCTCACCCCGTTGGCGTTCCACGCCTCGATGCCGGCGGAGTTGAGCTCGACCCGCGCGCCGGTGTCAGCGGTCTTGATGCGCGCGGACACCGTGATGTCCGCGTTGAGCTTGCCGACGGTCAGTTTGCCCGCGGAGACGGTGCCGATGTTGGCATCCTGGATGGTAGCGAGCGCGATCTTCGCGCCGATGATCGTGGCGTCAGCGAGCTGGGCGGTCCCGATGATCTGGTCGGCGAGGTCAGACCTGATGACGACGGTCGGAGCAGCGGAGGCCTCGGCGGAGGCCTGCGAGGCGTTGCCCGCTCGGTCTCGGGCGACGAACTTGACGTAGTAGGTAGTGCCGTAGGACAGGCCGGTGATCGGGGCGCCCGCCGCTCCGGCGAGCCGGTCGACGATCGTCGCCGCGCTGGGGGTGAACCCGGCCGCCGTGGACGCGTGGACCTCCAGCTCGGCGAAGTCTGCGGGCATCTCCTCGCCCTGCGCCCCGCGCCCGTCCCATACGGCCCGAAGCGCGCCGATCAGGGAGGTGACAACCGGCTTCGACGGCACCGGCGGCGGCGTGGTGTCGCTGGCGAGGATGATCTCCTCGGACAACCGCCAGGTGGAGGAGTTACCGGAGGCGTCCACGGTGCGCACCCGGGCCTGGACGCGCTGCCCGGCCGGGAGCTGGTCGTAGTGGGCGATGGTGCCGTGAACGGCCTGCTCCGGGGACCACTGCGGGTCCTTCCCGGCGATCCGCAGCCCGGGCAGCAGGTAGGAGACGTAGTAGTTGCCGGCGTCGTCGTAGACGGTGCCGTCGGCGTTCTGTGTCACCGCTGGCCACGACACCGCCAGTGCGGCATGCTGCAGTCCGTCCCGGTCCAGGTAGGCCCAGGATCCGAGCGACACCGCGTCCGGGGCCTTGGGGGCGACGGTGTCGTTGCGGTCGCCGAGTGGCGGCAGCGGCGTGCGGGAGGCGGTCGCCGAGCCGTTGGTGAGGGCCTCCAGCTGCCGCTGTACCCGGATGCGCTGCTCAACGAACAGGTCGTTGAGCTCCAGGCTGCTGCTGGGCTGGCCGGCGTCGTCGTACGTGGTGGCGATGGTGCGCACCCGCAGCGGCTCCAGCGTGGTCGGGCCGGTGCGCCGCTGGTCGTAGCGGATGTAGTCCCCGGCCCGGTAGTCGATACCGGGCCGGTGCTGGGTGGCGGCTGGGTCGAGTTCGATGGTGAAGCCCTCGGAGGCGGCGCCCATGCTGCCGAGGGTGACGCGGGCGAGTTCGGCGAGGGTGGTGGCGTCGGTGATGCCGCCCCGGCCGTCGAAGGCCTCCCGGCGTCCGTAGCGGGCGGCCGCGGTCGGGTTAGCGACTTCGGCGAGGTTGCCGGAGTCGCCGGAGGCGAGCAGGTGGGAGCGCACCGAGCGGCGGGAGCGCTGCCGGGGGCCTTTGAGGACGTCTCGGCCCAGGTACAGCACGGTGCCGGGGTGGTCGGTGGCGCACACGGTGTCGGGCACGTAGGCGCGCAGCCGGTAGCCCTCCATCCGCACGTCGGCCCACCCTGCGCTGGTGATCGAGGTGACGGTCTTGAGCAGGTCCCCGCCGGCGTCGTACTGGACGGTGTACGTGGTCGGCCAGGGCCGTCCGGCGCTGTCGGTGGCGGTGGTGAAGTCCCAGCTGACTTCGGGCAGGGCTCCGCGGGCCTGGGCGCGTTGCAGGAGGGTGGCAAGGACGGCCCCGGGGGTGGCGTTGACGAACGGGAAGTGGGCGTCGAGGCCCTGCACGGCCTTGCCGGGGGTGTGTCCGACCGGGTAGATCACGGCGCGTTCCAGCAGGGCGAGGGCGCCGCGGCAGCCGACCTGGACCGGTCGGGCTTCGCCCGCGCCGTCGGCTGGGTCGTCGCCGTCGTCTTCCAGCAGGTACCGCTCGGGCTGCTCGACGCCGTCGATGACGAGGGAGATCCGCGGGTCGTCTCCGGTCAGCAGGCCGGCGCCCGGGGCATTGCGCGGGTAGGTGAAGGTCAGTGCGCCTGGGCCGTTGTGCTCGGCTTGTGTCCTGAGGTCGGCGGGGTAGGGCAGCAGCCCAAGCAGGGTGCCGCTCGGACTGGAGACGCGCAGGTGGACGGCCACGATGGTTCTCCGGTCAGGTGAGGTAGGCGCGTCGGCCGGTGACAGCGAGCTGGGTGGTGGGTCCGGTGTTGGTGCCGGTCAGGCGCACGCTTGGCGCCTGGTGGGGACGGCCGGGGGCCAAGCGAAGGAAGGCAGGCCCGGTGTTGGTCAGCCGCCCGGGGTCGGGGACGAGGCCACCCCCGCCGGTCAGCTGCCAGGTGGCGGCGTCGACGGTGAGGGTCTGCCCGGCGCCGATCTGCCCGGTGTAGGTGAAGGAGTCGCCGTCTCGGCCGGGCCCGTCGGTGGTGTCGGTGACGGTCGGGGCGGTGATCGGCCCGGTGATCAGATAGGCGAGCTGTTCCATGGGCGCGGTGGCGTCGGAGAACGCGGTCAGCGGCAGGTCCTGCGGGACTGCTTGGCCAGGAGGGGTCGCCTGGGTGCTGGTGTCGGCGGACACCCAGTATCCGGCGGGCACGTTGACCTCCAGGCTGATGCGCATGCCGCTCTGGCCCAGCGGTGTCGGGGTGAGTGCGGAGAGCACCTCGCCCTCGCAGCGGCGCGCCTGGCCGGCGGCGGTGTAACGCTCGAAGGTGAGCATCCGGTGCGGGCGAGCGACGGCACGCAGCAGGTCCTCCCACGCTGCTTCAACGTCCTGCCAGCCACCCGTGGCGGGGGACAACCACAGGGCGAGGGTGAACTTGCCGGGGCCGTGGTGCTTGGGCCGCCACAGCTCCCCGATGCGGTTGGGCACGATGGCGTTCGCCCCGACCACAGCGGGGGTACCGGTCAGACCGGCCCGGTACTCGACGTCGCGCACCAGGCCGTCGGTGAGGTCGTAGCCGTCCACCAGCCAACGCTCGCGGGCCATCAGACTCCCTCCTTGTCGAACAGGCCGAAGCTGGCGAGGGCCCGCAACCGGTTGTTGACGGTCTCTCCCGGGGTCTCGGGCAGTGGGTTGGTGATGTACTGCACGATCGCGCCGGGCGAGATGACGGTTCCGATGCGTTCGCCGGGCCCGCCGTCGGCGAGTTGCCCGCGGGCGGCGTTGATCGCGCTGACGGCTGCGCCGCCGCCGAGGCCGCGCACGGCCTGCGGAATCAGGACGCCTTCGCCGGGGCTGAGCCGGGCCAGGGCGGTGTCCTGGCCGGGCGCGTAGCCGGGTACCACTCCCCCAGTGGCGTAGCCGCGGACGAAGGCCAGCACCCCGTCGACGGCCCGGTTGACCATGCCGCGCAGCATGTGGCCCCAGGTGTTGTCGGGCATCCAGTTGAACCAGCCCCTCACCGGGTTGAGCGCCTTGCCGAGGGCGCCCGCAGCCCAGCCGCGCAGCTTGTCGACCGCGCCGTCGACGAAGCCTCCGAGGAAGAAGCCCTGTACGGGCGCGCCGGCGTCGGCGAGGCGGCCAGCTCGGGCCGCGTCGTTGAGGGCGCTGATGCCGCCTTCTCCGCCGAGCTGACGCACGGCCTGCGGCACCAGTACGCCTTCCCCGGGGGAGAGCATCGCGGGCACGGTGTCGCGGCCGGGCGCATAGCCGGGCACGACACCTCCGCGGGCGAAGCCGACGGTGAACGAGGGCAGTTTGCCGAGGCCGAAGCTGTCCGCGATCCAGTTCCACGCCTTGCGGATACCGCCGTCGTACACGGTGTTGACCAGGAAGCGGATGGGTGGGGCGAAGATCCCCGACAGCTTGCCCCAGGACCAGGCCGCGAAGGACACCATGCTGTCGAGGGCGTAGCGCACGCCATCGTAGAGGCCGCTGAACGCGCCGTTGACGGCGTTACGGAACCAGTCGACCTTCTGGTAGGCCGTCACGAGGCCGAGGACGAGAGCGGCGGCGGCTGCCACGATCAGCATGACCGGGTTGGCGGACAGCAAGGTCAGAGCGCCTCGCACGGCGCCGATCGCGTTGGCGACGAACATGATGCCGCCCGCGACGCCGGCCATCGTCAGCAGCGCGGACACGAACGGCGCCATGCCGGGGATCGACAGCAGCACCTGCACGGCGGAGGCGACGGCCTGGATGACGAACAGGAACCCGGACAGGGTGTTGCCGAGGCCGCCGAGTTGGGCGGCGATGCCGACGATGGAGTTGAGCAACCCGAGCAGCTGGTCCCACAGCTGGCCGTTGCCGAGGGATCCGGCCAGTTGCATGACCGCGGGCAGCACTTCGGTGCGCAGCCGGGCGATCAGCAGCGCGAGTGCCGGGTTGTTGGTGAAGTTGAACCAGGCGGTGCCAACGGCGAGGACCAGCCGTCCGACCTCCTGGAGGACGGGGACGGTGTTGGCGAAGTACCCGGCGAGCTTGGCCTGCGTCTCGCCTTCGCCGGTGAGTGTGCGGAAGGCACTTGCGGCGTTGGCGAGGGAGTTGAGGAGCTGCTGTCCGGCGGGGGCTGCGGCGCGCCCGATGTTGAGGACGCCGAGGCCGATGTCCCGCAGGATGCCCCACAGCTGCGCGCCGGTGTCGCCGGCTCGCTGGAAGTACGCGCTGAGCTGGCCGCCGTCGCGGCGGGCCTGGATGAACGCGGCCGCCAGCGCGAGGCCGCGTTCGGTGCCGTTGGCGAGGCGCTCCAGCAGCGGCGCGGCGGCGACCGTGATGTTGCGCAGGCTGTCGGCCGCGCTCAGGCCGGCGTTGGCCAGCGATCCGATGACCCGCGTGTTGGTCGAGGCGACCTGCGCCAGGTCCGCCCGCCATGGCCCGGAGGTGGCCATCTCCGCGCCGCGCTCGGCGGCCTGGCCGAGCACCTGCCCGGTGTCGCCGATAGCCCGGTTGAAGATCGGCAGCAGGCTCAGGGCCCGGCCGATGCCCCTTTCCAGCGGGGGCAGCAGCGCTTCCTGTGCGGTGTCCCGCAGGCCGCGCAGGGCGGGCTGCACCGTGCCGGAGATGAACCGGGCGAAGCGCTGCCCGGCCGGGGAGAGGGCATTGAGTGCTTCCTCGGCGGCGTTGGCGGCGCCGGCGGCGGAGGTCAGCGCTTGCGTCTGATCCCGTACGGCGCGGGCGACGTCCCGCTGGGCGTCCGCCACCTGCTCGGCGGAACGTTTCTGCTGGCGCTCCGCTTCGCGAACGGACTTGTCGAGAGCGTTGTGCGCGTCCTGGATCTCGCGCACCGTCGCGACACGGGCGCGGGCGGCCTGCTGCTCGGCTTCCTGGACGCCCCGGACCGCGTCCTGCTCAGCTTCCTGGGCGCGGACCAGCTGTTCCTTGGCGGAGGCGACCTGGTCGCTGCCCTCGACGCCCTGCTGGTTGGCCTTCTTGACGTCCTCGGCAAGCCGCTTGTTGCGGGTGCGAACGTCCTCTAGCTGGTTGACCGCCTCCTGGTAAGAGATCTGGGCCTCACGCCGGTCCGTCTCCGACGAGAACGGGGAGACGTTGACCTGGTTGAGCCGGTAGCGGGCCTGCTCCAGAGAGAGCAGCGCTTTCTGCTCCTCCAGCGGCCCTCGGGCCGCGTCCCGGTTCAGGTCCTCCAGGGTGCGCTGCGCGGCCTGCCGGGCGTCGTTGAGCGCCTGCTGCGCCTGCGCGGCGGCCTGATGCGCGCGGGTGACCGTCACCTCCGCAGCCGCCAGCTGCCGGTCGGCGGCCGTGACCTGCGCCGCCGCCCGCTCCTGGACGTCGGCCAGCCGGCGCCGGGACTGCGCGACCTGCTCGGCGCCTCGAAGGGCCTGCTCGTCGCTGTCGCGCTGGGCGGTGCCGAGACGGCGCTGCGCGTCCGCCACCCGGTCGGCGGCGGCCTGCCGGGCCTGCGCGGAGGCGCTGGCCGCCCCGGCGGACTGCTTGTCCGCCTGGCCGAGCGCCTTGACGGCAGCGCCGATGCCCGAGAACGCGGCCAGCAAGGTGCCCACGCCCTGAGCGGCGGCCCCCGCCGCCCCGGGGAGGGCGCCGAGCAGTCCGACCGCGGGCGCGGCTGCCGCGCCCATTGCGAACAGGCCGGCGGCGACCTGGGTGAGAGCCTGGCCCAGCGCCAGCGCCCCGGAGGCCATCGCGGGCAGGCGGACCAGCCCGGCGACGGTGGACCCGAGGCCCTCGGCGGCCTGGAGCAGCCCCCCGGACTCGCCGCCGCTGGCCGAGCCTCGGGCGTTGAGCGGGACGTCGACCGGCCGGGACGCCAGCGTGCGGAACGCCGCCAGGCGGGTGGTCGCGGCGGCGGTGTCGATGTCGACCCGCACGCGCACCGACAGGCCGGCCAGCGCCTCCTTGACACGGGCGCGCAGTCCGGCCGTCTCCACGTCGAGGTCGACCTTGACCGTGGCGGCCGCGGCCTCGGCGGCGATGCGGACGCGCTGACGCAGGTTGCCGGTGTCCAGGCCGACACCAACGCGCACGTACGCGGCGCGGGCGGTCGCCTCCCGCACCTTCTCCGCTAGGCCGGAGGTGTCGGCGTCGACGGCGACCTTGATGCGGGCGCGGGCGGCGGTGGTCACGGCCTGCACGCGCTGGCGCAGCCCGGCCGTGTCGATGTCGAGCGCGACCTTGATGCGGGCGCGGGTGGCCTGCGCGGCGGCGTCGACTCGTTCCCGCAGCCCGGAGGCGTCCGGGTCCAGCCGGACCTTGGCCCGCAGGTTGCGCACTGCCGCGTCGACGCGGGCCTTCGCATCCGTCGCGAACCCCGACGAGTCGGCGACGACCTCGACGACGAGGCGGCCGGAGTCGATCTCCTCAGCCACGACGCGCCTTCCCACTGCGGCGCAGCACGGCAACCGCACGGGCCATGCCCTGCCCGCCCTGCCCCTGGGCGCGGCCGGTGCCCAGGTGGGCTGGACGCGGAAGCTCCACCGGTCGGCGCAGCCGGTGATCCGCTGCCAGCACCGACACCAGCTCGACCAGCTGAGCCAGCAACTCCTGCGTCAGCCCCCAGCGGTCCGCGCCGATCTCCGCCCCGTCCCGGCGCAGCAGGGCATCGGCGGGCAGCCCCCGCATCAGGGTCAGGAGGCGTCGGGTGCCGACGAACCCCGCGTCACCGGGCCGTCGCCAGACACGTCGGGCGTCGAGGCCGTAGAAGCGCTGGAGATCGGCTTCGAGGTCGTCCCAGCGCTCGAAAGCGACTCGGACGGCCCCATGAGTTCCCCCAGGCCCACACCGCCCGGGAAGTACTTCGCCCAGACGGCACGCATCAGCTCGAAGATGTCCGGGTGGCTGGGACGCTGCTCCATCAGCCGGGCGTACCCGTCTTCCCCGAGCAGACGTCGACCCATCTCCGCGGCCGCCGCGAGCAGGTCTGACGGCAGCGTCGGCTCCGAGCCGAGCACGTCCACGATCAGGCTCGCGGCCTCGCTCTGCTGGTCGCCCTGCGCCTGCGCGGCCTCCACAAGGGAACGCAGCAGCAACGGCAGATACGGGATGCCGACCAGCGGCTCCCACACCGCAAGCGGCAGCTCAGCCGGCAGCACCGCCACGGTGGTGCCGCCGAAGATCAGCGGCTCCTCGCCGACGGTGTACTCGGCCTTGGCGGCGCGGGCCTTCTCGGCAGCAGCGGCCAGACGGCGCTCACGGGCGGCATCCAGGTCGATCCCGACCATGTCGGCTCCTCGGTCTGTCGGCAACGGAACGCCGCAGACCGTAGGAGTCGAAGGCAGTTAGCGTCGCGCCGGGCCGCCAGGACCGCGGTCGTCTGGCCGCTACTGGCGGTGGATCAGCCAGGTGACAAGTCCACCACCGGTCGCGTACGCCGCCCCACGCAGAGCTTGAAACAGAGCCGCCTGGCCAAGCCGGCGGATCGTTCGGAGCTGCTTTCCAGCCATGCACGTGTCCTTCCTCTCAGGGAAGAACCACGGTGGATACCCATTCCAACTCGCCGAACAGACAAGAACATCGGCGACCGAGTCTGACTGCAAGTTGCTAACGTTAGAGACGGTGGAACACAGTTGAACGGTTGTGAACGGTGGTGGGGGCGGCCATGGGACGTGCTGGACGACTCAAGCGGCCAGATCTTCCCGAGGGACCGCACAAGGAGTTGAACGACTGGCTCCATGACCTACACAGGCGCGCGAACTCCCCGTCCGTCGGAGCGATGGCGAAGGCTCTGGCGACACATAGCGTGCCCGACGCGAGCAGGACGACCATCTACAACGCCTTCACCCACTCGCGGCTACCGATGGCCAGCCTGGTAGATGCCCTCGTGGTCGAGCTCCTCAGTCGAATCAAGGGTCTGCCACACGACCAGATCGACTCCTACGCGCTGACGCTCAGTCAACTGTGGATGCAGGCCGATGATGAAGACCGGGCGAAACCGCCCGGCTTAGCTGCGTCAGTACCGAAAAGCACCACGTCATCCTTCTGGGATGACCTGCCTGGCTTCGAGCAGGGGCTGACACCTCGGTCAACGAGCGGGCCGTCCCTCTTCGATGACCTCCCGCTGCCTGGCTTCGAAAGCCCAGCGCCATCTGTCATCGAGGGCCCACCAGTGTGCCTGCGCGCGGCGCCGCCACCCCCGATGTGAGCATGGCGATGCCCCGACCGAAGGGGTAGCCGGGGCATCGCGGGGGTCGGGCAGCCCCAGGGGGGTGAGGGCTGCCCGACGTGATCCACAGTAGGCGCACCGGCTGCGCATGGGCACAGCCTCAATGTGCCTACTGTGAGCTGGATTTCAGGGCGCGGCGGGCGCGAATCCGGGGTCGTCGGTCAGGTCGTACCACGGGTCGCCGGCGGACCCGCCGACCACCTTCAACTCCAGCGGCAGCGTGGACTCCGCGTCGTTGGGGTACTTCTGGTTCACCGACGCGACCTGGTCGCACAGCGGCACGACCCGGCGGTAGTGCTTCGCGCCGTCGATCAGCTCGACCACCGCCGCGAACTGCCGGCGGCCGCCCACCTTCGGGGGGCTGTAGCGGTAGAACGTCTTGCCACTCTGGGTGACGCTCGTGACCTCGCCACCGCCGTACACCGCGACGATGTTGGCCGCGTTCCACTCCTGGAGCTCGACCTTGATGGACGCGGCGTCCTCGGTCTGGATGGTGCGGGCCGCGTACCTCAGCTGATGGCTCTTGAGGTCCTCGAACTTCGGGTCGGTGTTCCACTCCAGGCTGCCCGGCTTGAACAGGCCGGCTTCCTTCCATCCGGTCGGCATCGCCGCCACCGGGTCCGTGGGCGCGACCGTACCCGGCACGGCCAGGTACAGACGGGCCATCTGGGCAACGAACATGCTCTCCGCGGGCACCGATCCTCCTAGACGTGGGCGCCAGGGCCGAGCCGGACCGTAGGCCTCGCCAAGCAGTAGCGTCGCGCCGGCACCGCGCGTGGGGCTGTCGCACAACTCGCGCAATGTCCCCGATCACGCGGTCGGCGGGTGCACGGTGACGGCAAGCACCGCGACGTACCTGGCCTGGCCGGTCGGCTCCGGCAGCCACCCTCCGGCCGACAGCGCCCGCACCGCCGTCACCACCGGCCGTCCTGGGACGGCCGCCTGCTCGGCCAGCTCGTGCAGCGCCTTGATCGCGGTGGCGAAAGCCCGGCGCAGCAGCGGGCGGGGAGTCGACCGGTCCAGGTCGCCAAGCCCTTCGACCTGGAGATGGAAGGTCGCGGTCCAGCGCCAGCCCGGGACAGATCCCCCGGGAACTTGCGTGACGCGGATGCGGGGGTAGGGCGGGCCGTTGCGGGCCCCGACCCGTCCGGGCCCGCCGAGCGCCTTCGTCAGCTCGGCATGCCCGGACAGCCAGGCGACAACCAGTTCCTCGGGGTCGAGAGCCGTCAGGTCACCCACTCGCCTGCCCTGCCGCCTTGTTCGCCGGCGCCATGGCCACGGCCGGCTTGCTCTCGCCCGTGAACGTCAGGGCCTTGGAGACCGCGGCCGAGTCGGCGGGGTCCACGTCGGCGACGTACCCGGCGCCGATCAGTTGCTGGGCCTCGTTGTGCGGGATCTCGATCTCGTCGCCGGGCAGCAGCTGCTCGCCGTCCCGGGTGAGGTGGTGGGCGAGGACGATCCGGACGTGGTCGGGCTGGGGCATGTCGGCTCCTTCGTACGGTGGTCGGTGACCGGCGAAGGAAAGCAGGGCGAGACCGCTACCGTCCGCCCCGCCGCTCCGGGCCCCGGTGCCGGCCAGTGCACGGTGAGCGGGTCAGCGGTGCCGGGCGGCGACCTGGGAGGCGGCGCCGCTCATGAAGTGCGTGCCGTCGCCGTGCGCGTACTCCGCTTCGGCGGCGCGCGGGAAGTCACAGGTGACTTCCGCCCGGGTATGCGTGCCGTCGATGGCGGCCTTGCCTGCCGAGATCGTCGCGGCGACGGCTTCCGGGTCCTCGGTGACCGTGCACCGGCACCCGGCGGTCTCCTCGGCCGGGCCTTCGGGGTCGCGGGGTTCGGAGAGCGTGGTGTTTCCGACGGAGAAGGGAAGCGGGACGGGTACGGTCTGGCCGTCGGCGGCCTGGTGGCTGGGCCGGGCATGCCCGTCTTCCTGGGTGTGCCAGGTCTTGGCCGCTGGGGCTCGCCTCCGGGCTTCCTCGGCGACCTCCTCGGTCAGACGCTGGGTGTGCCGCAGCATCAGCGGCGCCAGGCGGCGAGCGACGTCCGAGGGCAGTTCGAGGCGCGCCATCACGGGTGCCCTTCGGGCCGGGTGCCGTTCGCCGTCCGGGAGCGGGCCCTGACCCGCACGTAGGCCAGCGCCGGGTCGACGGTGCTCGCCAGCTGGTCAGCGGCCAGGACCGTCCATTCTGCTCCGACGGCTGGCTCCACCACGATGTCGCCGACCAGCAGGGTGCCGGCCTGTGCGTCCAGGGCCAGGTGCCATGTGCCGTCGGGCTGCGGCACGGCCCTGCCCGGCCAAGGTCCGCGCAGCGGGCCGAGCGGTCCCGTCATCTCCGCGCCGTGTGCGTCCAGGACCGGCACGCCTCGGGTACGGACCCCGAGCTGCCGGTCAGCCAGTAGGACCGTCATCGCAACCTGCCCGGGCCGAGGTGTCCGGGCACCGTGAGCCCGGGCGGGTTCGGCCTCGTCGCGGCCTGGTAGACCCTGCGGCCGCGAAGCCTCCACCGGTCGGTCGTGGCAAGGTCCGGCGGCGCGAGCACCACCGGCGGCTCGGACGCGGTGTCGTAGGTAACCGACTGGCCCTCCACGGAGGCGGAGGCGATGCGGCGCTGGCGCGCGGGCGCGTCCGCCAGCAGCGGGTGGTGGCACGCCGTCGCGCGGACCCACAGGCGCAGCGGGGCGGTCTGCGGGTCCGCGCGGGCGTCGATGCCGGCGGTGTAGGTGACGGTGTACGTGGGGGCGCCGAAGGGGCCCGATGTCGTGCCCGTGTCCAGGACGGCGGAGATCACCGCGATGAGGGGGCCATGGGCGAGCACCCAGCCGTCCGTCCCGGCACGGACGCCGCTCTGGGTGTACTGCGCGGGGAGCAGCGGCCGGCCAAGATGCCCGACGAGCGTGTCCTGGGCGTCCTCGACGGCGATCTCGATGCGCTGCCGCACCGGGTCGCCGAGGGGGGTGGGGTACCCGAGGCGGCGGGCGACGTCCTCGGCTGTCACGATCAACTCCACCGTCGTCCTCCTCGCTCCTGGGTGGCGAGGAGGGACGGTAGGTGGCGTCCGTTCTTGTGTCGTCCCGGGTGTCCTAGCGCGCCGCCGGGATCACGGCAGGTTTCTCACGAGCAGCCGCCGGTGCTCACCCGCTCCCCCTGGCAGGCTGGCACTCAGGCGTCCTGGCGGCGTTCCAGCCACAGGGTCGGGTCCTGGATCTCCCGGTTGGTCGGCATCCATTCCTCGTCCTTGAGGAGGCGCTCGATCGCGGGGTACCCGCCGTAGGCGTAGACGGCCGCGACGAACGTCTCGCCGAGCTCGTAAGCGTCCGTCCGGGGGGACTCGGCGACGAGCCGGGTGAAGAGCTCGGTCGGCTCGGGCTCGTCGTCCAGGCGCCCGCGGGTGGCGATGCCGCACAGCCTCTCGGATGCCCTTGCCTGGACCCATCCGGCGTGACCCTCCAGAACGGCAGACGGGAAGCGGTATTCATCGCGGGGCCGGCCTGCCTGCTGGTCCTGGAGGCCGAGGCGCACCATGGCGTAAGGGAGCGCCGGGTTGAGCTCGAACTGCCCAAGGTGGACGACCTCGTGGGCCAGGCAGCACGTCAGAAGGCGGTCAGTGCCGCGGGACTCCGCATGAGCGGTGGGCATGACCACCAGGGTCGGGGCGCCGGCGCGGTAGATGATGGCGCCCTGGACGGTGGGGGCGAACTTCTCTGCCATGGCCTTGGCCTTGGTCTTGATCGCCAGCATCGTCGTCGTCCTGATCAACCGGCTCTTCACGCGGCCCAGTTCGAGGGATTCAATGCCCCGGTCGACCATCAGCTGGTTGTGCTCGGTCTGCCAGTCGACGAACTGCTCCGGGGTCGCTATTCGCACGGTGATGTGGGTGGGAAGCGGCAGCTGCGAGAGGTCGGCTGCCAGCGGGATGGCGGCTTCCATCAGCCGTTCGTATCGGCGCTGGTCGTCGGCAGTAGCGTCGGCGTCGTTGTGGATGGTGAACATCGTGGATCTTTCGGTGGTTGGGCGGTTGGTACGCGGCAGCAGCTCCTGCGGTGCAGCGGCCGTGGCGGTGGTGCTGGGAACGAGCGAGACGGGGCGGAACCGCAGGACGGTCTTCCCGGTCACTGGTGGCTGACGGCCTTGATGCGGCGCTGGAGACGATCGGCGTCGTGGCTGCTGGCGAGATCGGTGTACTGGGCGAGGCTGGTGGCGTACCAGTCCTTGGCGGCGTGGCGTTGGCCAGCGCGCAGGGCGGCTTGGCCTAGGAACTCCATGGTGTGCGCGGTCCAGTGGGGCACGTGGTGGGAGCGGAACCGTTCCAGGGCCTTCACGAGCACGCTGGCGGCCAGATCGTGGGCGCCTGCCAGCGAGTGGGCCTCACCGAGGTAGGCCAGCGCCCGGGTGATGTTGAGCGGGTCCGGATCGGTCAGGCCAGAGAGGAGTGTGCAGGCCTCATGGAGTACCGGTACACCGGTGGCGGGGTGACCTTGCCTCGCGTGCGCCGACCCGATGAGGATCAAGGCGAGGGCCTGGCCGCGTGCGTGGCCGAGCCGCTCGTAGCGGGTGGCAGCCGCAGTCAGCTGCGGTATGGCCTCTACGTAGCGCGCATCGGCGTGCAGGCACGCTCCGATGCCGCTGCTGCACTTGGCGGTTCCCTCGAGGTCGCCTTCCGCGAGGGAACGGGCGCGTTGGAGGCAGGAGATCGCTTCGTCGTACTCGCCGGTGCCGCGCAAGCCTGTGGCGAGCGCACTCAGCATTTCGCGGATGGCCAAGGTGTCACCCCAGCGCTCGGCGGCGGCGAGGCCTTGGCGGTGGGTCGGAATCCACAGTTCGTAGCGGCGGGTGTAGAGGAACAGGGGTCGTGCCGCGTGGGTCACGCAGGTCGCGGCTTGGTAGTCACCGTGTCGAGTGGCGACGATGATCGCCGGGAGCAGCGCATCAGCCATCGATTCCAGCCAGGCGAGGGCCACATGGCCAACGGCGAACCGGACGGGCTCGGCGGGCTCGGAGCTCCTGGTGCGCCTCAGCACGCGGTGATGAGGGGTGAGGATCAGACCGGCTTCGTAGGCGGTGGTGATCAGGTAGTCCAGGTATCGCTGGAGGACAGCCGTACGGGCGGCAGGTCCGTCAGCGAGTTCGAGGGCGTAGCCGGCCACATCGGGCCGGATCGTGTACACCGGGCCGCGGGTTGCGACGTCTCCGGTGTTCTCCAGCAGGTTCTTGACCGTGAGTTCCCCGAGCAACTGCCTGGTCTGGCTGGTGGGTGTCTCGGTGGCGGTGGCGACGGCGTAGACGTCCAGGTCTGGTGCGGGAAGGTCGGCGATCTGGGCGAGTAGCCGCCGCTCTCGCGGGGGCAGGCGGTCAATGGTGTCGGTGATCGTCATGAACTGCGTTCCTCGTAGGGATAGTTAGTCGGCACTGTGGCTGGGTCGATGGAGACGGCAGGCTGCCGCAGAGGATGTCGGGCGGGCTGGCGTCCGGAGGTTCGGAAGGCGCTGCTCGCCGATCGGTCGGCGCAGCAGCGCGAGGGCCGGCCGTGGGGCGGCGGTCCGTGGAGGTGGCGGACCCGCCGCCGGAAAGCGCGCGGCAGCGCCGTGGCCCTACCTTTCTGCGGCGGCGAGCGCGGCCTGCCCGTCGGCGGCGGGGCCTGTGCTCGCGGCGGCGATGGCCAGGGCGGCCCGGATCAGGCCGTCGTGCGACAGGCCCTGCGGGTAGTTGCCGAGGTGGGTGCCCTCGGCGGGGTCGTACTGCTCGGCGAGGAGGCCGAGGTCGCTGCGCACTGCGAGCAGTCGGTCGAACAGCTCTCCTGCGTCGGCGTTCCTGCCGATCTGCGCGAGGGCTTCGACCATCCAGAATGCGGTGGCGAGGAACGCTCCCTCGTGGCCGGACAGCCCGTCCACGTTGTCGGCCGCGTCCGGGCGGGTCGGGTAGCGCAGGAGCATGCCGCCTCCGGCGCCGAGTTCACGTTCGATCGCCTCGATGGTGCCGATCACCCTCTTGTCGTCCGGCGGAAGGAACCCGACTCGGACGATGTGCAGAAGGGAGGCGTCCAGGTCCCGGCCGTCGAGGTACTGGGTGAAGGTGTTGCGCTCCTCGTCGTAGCCCCGGGCGCACACCTCGGCGTGGATGGTCTCGGCGGTCGCGGCCAGCCGTAGCAAAGTCTTCTGGTCGGCGGCGCCGT
This sequence comes from Kitasatospora sp. NPDC089509, assembly GCF_044749365.1. Taxonomy (NCBI): domain Bacteria; kingdom Bacillati; phylum Actinomycetota; class Actinomycetes; order Kitasatosporales; family Streptomycetaceae; genus Kitasatospora; species Kitasatospora sp. NPDC089509. The sequence goes on from NZ_JBIVHS010000017.1 coordinate 86,730, forward strand.
GGCGTCCCAGCACACTCGCTGCGCGGTCGAGGGCTACCCAGGCCCACACCAGGGAGGAGACGTACCGGCGCGGGGTGCCCCTGCTCTCCCACATTCCGTCGTCGGGCTGCTCCCACAGCTGCTCGGCTTTGAGGGCGAGGCCGAGCAGCAGGTCGTCGGCGGCGGGGCAGGGCGGGATTCCCGCGTCGTCCATCTGCGCGAGCAGGTCGGCCAGTTCGCCGTACACGTCCAGCTGGTGTTGCTCGGTGGCGGCGTTGCCGATCCGGACCGGCTTGGAGTTGCGGTAGCCCCGCAGATGGGGTTGCGGCTCTTCGGCCGGCACCGGGCCGCCGCCGAGGCCGTACAGGGGGCGCAGGGCGTCGGGGTCGACGTGGGTGGTCAGCCAGGCCCGGTAGGCGGTGGGCTCCTCGGTGTACCCCAGCGACAGCAGCGCCTGCATCATCCACGCGGTGTCGCGCGGCCAGGTGTAGCGGTAGTCCCAGTTGCGTACACCTCCGACGGGCGCGGGCAGCGAGGTGGTCGGGGCCGCGATGGCAGCGCCATCGAGGTCGCACAGCCCTTTGAGAGTGAGCGCGGACCGGAGGACGGCCTCCCGGTGCGCGCCGGTGTAGGTGCAGGTGGACGCCCAGCGCGTCCAGTACCGCTGGGTTTCCTCCAGCACGGTGGTGCCCGCCAGTTGGTCGGGCGCCGGGGTGCCGGTGCGCGTAAATGTCAGTGCGAAGACCAGGCTCTGCCCGGCCTTCAACGGCACGTCGCAGGAGGCGCTGCCGTCGGGCTTCACGGTGTGCCGGGGCGCGTCCAGCCAGTAGGTTTCGTCGCCGCCCGTCACGCGCAGCCTGGGTGTGCCGTGGCCGATGTACCGCATCGTGGGCGTGAGGGAGCCGTAGCCGGGTCGGGGCCGGAACGAGGAGGCCAGGCGGACCACGCCGCTGCGGCACGTGGCCACGCGTACGACCGTCGCGGGCGCGTACCCGGTGGCGTCCGGGGCAGGCAGGAAGTCGGTCACCTCCAGCACGCCGCTGCCAGTGTCCCAGGTGTACTCGACCGCGAGGCTGTCTCCGATGTAGCGGCGCCGGCTCTCGAGCGACGTGGTGGTGTACGGGGCGGGGCCGAGGCGCCAGAAGCCATTCGAGGAAGTGCCGAGGAGGTTCGCGAAGACGGCGGGCGAGGCGAAGCCCGGCAGGCACAGCCAGGTCATCGTGCCGTCGGACTGGGTGAGCGCTGCGGCGCGCGTGTTGCTGAGGAAGGCAAGTTCCTCAATCGACGGTTCGCGCATGGTTGAACTCCTCCTTTGAGGTCGACAGTTGGTGGATCACGGCCCTAACCCGGAGGCCGCCATGGGTCGCGCAGGGGTGCGCCCGCGCGCGGGCGCGGTGTCGCTCATCGGGGCGCGGCCCCGGTGAGCTGCGGCAGGCGGCGTGTTGGGCCTGCCGACGTATGTGGTCCACCCGCTCCAGGACCAGTGGCGACGCAAGGTCCTGGGACGTCGGCGGGAGACTCGCCAGTGCCGGGAAGGAATCGGCCGTTGGGCTGGAGGACGGCTTCGGCTGGTGCGCGGCGGACGGGTGTATCGGGGTGGGCCGCTCGCGCCCGCCGCCGTTCAGGTCTTCGCGCTCGCTCGCTGGCGGGCTGGCGCTGACCGTCCCCAGGGGGCGCAGCGGCACCACCTTGCGCGCGCCCGCGCCTGGGGACGATCAGCATGGGATCGGCCGTCGCCGATCCGTGGTGGCCCCGCCGGGCTGCTGGAAGTCAACCGGCCGGGCCAGGCCCGCTACGCCTGAGCAGCTGGACGTAGCGGGGTCAGGGGGTTTCGTGGCGCAGGCGGGCGTCGGCACGTCGCAGGGCCACTGCCAGGTCGCCGAGATCGGTCGGTCTTCGTTCGCCGTCCGGGAGGACCAGCCAGGTGCGGCCGGAAAGTCTCTGCATGCCGGGGGCCGGCATCGCGACGGTCAGGGGCGGGTCTCCGTCCGCGGGGCGCCCGACCAGGTGCGTGTGCGGCATGGCCCAGGCGCTGGCCACCCGCGTCGTCACCAGGAACTCGATGCACTGGTCGGCGTGGTTGTGCAGGACCGGGCCGACCGGCACGTCCGCCTGGTACAGGTCCGCGAGCGCGGCCCGGCCTCGTTGCACGCCGTCGACTCGGACGACGTTGAAGAGGTGGCCGGTCTCGACGGCGGCGAGCTGGCCGGCACGCCACTGGCTGATCGCCCCAGCAGGGTGCTGGTTGGCGGAGGCGAGCCAGTTCGCACCGAGGTTGAAGTTCGGGACCTGTCGGAGTCGGCCGGGTCGCTTGTACGTCATGGCGTCATTCCCGTCAGACCGAGCAGAGCAGACTGGGGAGGGCGGGGCCCGGTGGCGGAGTGCAGGGTCGGGGTGGCGCTGATGATGTAGACGACGTCGCCGTAGGTGATCGCGATGGCGTGAGACCGGCCCTTGGTGAGATCGTCGGCGGCCCGGCCCTCGGCGGACGGCACGTCCAGCGACAGCAGCTGATCATCGTCCTCGGGAAGTCGAAGTTCGGCAGCGAGGGCGTCGACTCGGTCGCGCAGAGCCCTGACTGCCAAGCGAACACTGCCCGTCCCGCCGCTCCAGAGCGTGATCGGTTGTCCGAACCGGTAGTAGGCGGTCATCGTGCACCAGTACGGCTCGGGTGGCGCCCAGGGGCGGGTCCGGGCGAAGACATCCTGGTCGGTCGCGTGGTGCTGCTGGACGGCGAGCTTCGACCGGTTCGGCGCGGTCCTGCGCCGGTGGCCGGTCGCGGGCTGCCAGCCGAAGACCTGGGCAAGCTTGCTGAGTTTCACCGCGTGGCTCCTGGCTTGTCGTCGGCGAGAACGCTCGCCCATACCTTCTTCGTGGTGGCCGTCGCCGCCACTCCCACGGCGAGAGCCAGGTCGTCGACGAGGATCAGCCCGCGGCCGTGTTCCCCGCAGGCCATGAAGTCGTCGGGCAGCAGCCGGTCGGGCCGGGAGTCCTCGACCTCGACCTGGCAGATGCCGCCCTGCTCATCGACCCGCACCACGACGACGTCGCCCGGGCCGCTTCCGTGCCGGATGGCGTTCGTCAGCAGCTCCGTGAGGATGAGCAGCACGTCACCCGCGCGGTCGCCTTTCACGTCCCACCCCCATTTCCCCAGCTCCGCCCGCACACGGTGACGCACCATCGGGACCAGGTCGACGTGCGCCCTGTAGCGCCCCTTCCAGCGGCGTGCGGTCGGGTGCTCGACGGCCACCATGTGCATCGCTCCCGTCAGCAGGAGCACCTGGGCGCCCCGTTCTTGGTTCGCTTGCGGTGATCAACACTGGACCGGGCCGGCGGACATAACTACTGCCGAGACAAGGACACTTGCTCCCCATTCGGGCGAGCCGAGGGACAAACCATGGACAGTTCGCGGACACTTCGCCCCTGCCCGTGTGATCTCCAGGCTTGCGGTGGTAGGCAGAGAACGACGCGGTTCGCACGGGCTGCGACGAAGGGACCGTGATGAACCTGCTCGACGCCTTAATCAGCCAGTCCGGCATGGACTTTCGCGAGTTCCTGTCCGAGTACCGGCAGGTTGCCGCCCACCTCCACGAGAAGACCCGCGATCCCTCTTTCAGGAATATCGACCTGACGGAGAAGACCTTCGCGCGGTGGCGCTCCGGGCGCGTTGTCCGGCCTCACCACCCGGCGCCCGCAGTCCTCAAGGGGCTCTTCGGCAGGACCGTGGACGAGCTCTTCGCGCCCTACACCGGCGAGCAGGCCCAGGTGCTGCGGGCCTCTGCTCCAGTGCTCGATGAAAGTGACCTCTCCATGACTGCACGAGACGCCAGCGCCCATGCCTCGGATGCGGCCGCCCAGTTGCTGCCCGACCTCACTCTCGACCAGCTCGAAGACGATCTCGTGAGCCTGGTCCAGGACACCAGCACGAAGCCACCGCACGTGGTCTTCGCGGAGGCGAAGGAGGTACTCGGCGTCTCAAAGGTGCTGCTGGACCGCACCCAGGTGCCCTCGCAGTGCCGGCGCCTGTACCTCGTGGCCGGCCAGTCGAGCGCTCTTCTGTCCGCGTGCGCCTTCGACCTCGGCGCGATACCCCACGCGTTCGAGCTGGCCCGAGCAGCTGCGCTGTATGGACAGGTCGCGGAGGACGGGCCCCTTCAGGCCTACGCGCACGGCTACTTGGCGGTGCTGTACTACTGGACGGGCAAGCCCGCCCAAGCGGTCCGCAAGATCGAGGAAGCGAGGTCGTTCCCCGGCGTGGGCGCCACGGGCAAGGCCCGGCTGGCGGCGATCGCGGCCCGCGCCTACGCCCACCGCGGTCTGGTCGAGAACGCGCAGTCGGCTATCGCGGAGAGCCTCGCCGAACGGGGCCAGTTCGAAGACGATCTCCATGCCATCGGGGGCGAGTTCGACTTCGACCTGGAGCGGGTTGCCATGAGCAACAGCTCCACCCTGCTGCTGCTCCACGACGGCCCGGGAGCCGAGGCATCCGCCCGCCGGTCGCTGGAGCTGATCGCGGCCCGCTCGACCGGTTCCAGCCCGCTCGTCGTGGCACCGCAGGCCCGAGCCGATCTGACCGCCGCCCTGCTGATGCGCGGCGACCTGGACGGGGCCGCTGACGCTCTCAGCCCGGTGCTCGGCATTCCCCGCGAGTGGCGCGGGGCCGGACTCACAGCAAGGGTCCATACGATCCAGGCCGCGCTGGCAACGTCAGCCTTCCGCGACGCCCAACTCGCCCAGGATCTTGCGGAGCAGATCGAGGACTTCACCGTCGTTGCGCCCCCGCAGGTCCTGGGAGCCGGGACGGCGCGGCTTGCTCTCGGCGGGACCAGCAGTTCCTGAACTTGGTTGGGCGAAGTCGGCTGATCGCCTGACAGGCAGGGGATGGGTCCGATAGATGTGTGCCCGTGAACCACTCCACGCCTTCCGAGGACGGCGAGCCCACCTCCAGCGTCCAGACGGCGAAGAAGTGGTACCAGAAGCACAAACCGAAGATCGACGTCATCGGCGGTGTCACCTTGGGCGCGGCCCTGGTCGTGATCGCCTATCTGCTAGAAGCGCACGACGCCGATAGGTACGAGCCCGACGAAGCCGCGCATTCCGAACCGGTCTCCGGCCGTGGGGGCACGGGTGAGCCTCGGCAGTCCCCAACCCCGCACCTGCGGAGGCTTGCGCCAGGCCGGAACGCCAGCGAAGAGAAGAGAGCGGAGTACAAGGCGCGGACAGGAGACGACCTCGCCCCCGGCACCACGTGGGTTGATGGGGGCTCGGGAGCCTCGCCAGAGGATGAGGCCACAGGGGAAGCTCCAGCCTGACCGCGTGGCGGGCACCAGCAAAGGCGAGGCCCGGCAAAACCTCGCCTGGATCAGTAGCTCATACCCGCCAGGACGGCTGATTCCTTCTCCGGGTCAAGTCCGTGCTTCGCCCAGCGTCTGTGCGGCACCGGCCTGTTCCCGTCCCTCAGCCAGGCCCAGGTGTCGGTCACCGTCTCCGTCAGAGGCCGGCTGACGAAGCCAGCCTGTGACGCCGAAGATGTGTCGATGGCGGACGTACCCGGGTGGGGCCACCACAGCGGCAGCTCGGTCCACTGCCGCAGCCCGTGGCGGAGCAGGACGTCGTCCTGCACCCACACCAGCGTTCCGTTGCTTCCAGTGGTGTCTACGCACGCCTGGAGGAGACCGCCCATCGTCTCCCGTCCGGTCGGCGCGGCGAGGTTGTGGACCTGGTGGCCGACACGTAGTGCTTGGTCGAGCGCGAAGACAGCGCCGTCCCGGACGTCGACCGGCTGGATGCTCCGCGACGGGTCCCCAGGCGCCAGGATTCGCCCGCCCCGCCTGGCCCTGTCCAGCCACCACGGCAACCGCCCGACGTACTCCCCGGGCCCGAGCAGCACACCTGGCCGCAGGAGGCTCGTCCGGGCGAGCCCGAACGTGTCGACCACCGCGCGTTCGGTGGCAGCCTTCCGCCGACCGTAGACGGGGTTGATGCCCGACGCCCCCGCGGGTGGCTGCTCAAGTTCCTGGTCCGTGCCCGCCAAGCCCTCCCACACCGCCGAGTCGGGGCTCAGGGGGGCGGTGGGCCAGCCCTCGTACACCGCCACCGTGGACACGTACACGTATCGGTTGGCGACCGGTTCCAAGGCGCGGGCGCCGGCGAGGACGTCGCGTGAGCTGAGTGCCGAGGCGGACGTGTCGATCACAGCGTCCCAGGGCCCGTGTTCCTCGGCCAGCCGGGCGAGGTCGCCGGGCCGTTCTCGATCACCGTGGACTGCGGTTGCTCCGGGCGTAACGCGTCCAGAGCGGCCACGTGTGAAGGTGGTGACTTCCCAGTCGCGTGCCACCGCGCCGGCCACGACGGCTGGCCCCAGGAACCAGCCGCCACCCAGGACGAGAATCCTCATGCGGCTGATCCTTCCAGCCGCCGGCTCCACCCGCAGCCCTGACCGTGGTTGCGCTCCCGCTCTTCCTCCGGGAGAACGCCGGGAAGCCCGCCCCGGTGGCAGGGGCGGGCTCCGTGGATTGTTGCGGCGGCTACTCCCCGCTGAGTGCCAGCCGCAGGCCCTCGAACTCGTCTCGGGGGATCGCCTGCGTCGGCACGTAGAGCAGTTGCGTGACGGTCCGGTGGGTGCCGGGGTAGGTCCGGCTCTGGTAGATCCGCAGCCGGGGGAAGACGACGGTCTGCTCGGGGTGGGTGAGGTCGAACAGCTGCTCCAGGTCGTGGGTCAGCGGGTTGCCGTCCTCGTCCACCAGGTCGACGTGCCCGGAGGCCAGGGGCTGGTGAGCGGTGATCCCCGGGGTCGTCGGCTCCGCCTGGTGCGGCTGCGGTGCGGCCGTAGGGCTGGGCGGCGGGTCGAGCGGCGCTGCCGCCGAAAGCTCGGCGGGCGGGGTCTCCAGTTCCGGGCCGCCTGTGTCGGAGGCTTCCGTCGGGGGCGTGGTGGCGGGCTCGGCCGGCTCGCTGGCAGCCATCAGTGGGCCTTGAGAGTGCCGTAGACGAAGCTCTCGGGGCGCGGCACCTCGAGGCCGATGCGCTCGGAGCCGCGCATCGTGACGACGCCGCGCTCGAAGTTGTCGCGGTTCTCGGTCGATACCTGGACCGAGACCTGCTCACGGTCGTACAAGCGGGCGCCCAGGCCGAAGGATCCGACGAGGAACTTGCCCTGGGTGATCGCCATGGAGTCCACCACGGCGAGCCGCCAGACGATCTTCTGCGCGCCGATGGCGACGTTGACGGCGACCCGGTACGCGCCCTGGAGGTCGGTCTCCAGTTCCAGGTCCTCGAAGTCGAAGGGGTGGAGGACGATGCCGCTCGGCGGGTAGTAGGCGAGCACGGCGCGGGTGGCCGCTCGCCGGATCGCCGCGCTCTGCTTGTCGGTGTCGGCCTGGGCGTAGGTCTGCACGCCCTGGGTGTTGACGATGCCGGTGATCTTCTCGTCGCCGCCCGCGCCATAGAGGATCTCGTTGTCCTCAGTCATCTTGACGCCGTCGACGAGTTCGCTGTCGATGATGTCGCGCAGCCGCGGCTCGTCGGCGAGCGTGTTCTTGTGGACCGGGATGGTGTGCGCGATCTCTGCGACCGGGTAGGTGACGGTCTTGAAGGTCAGGTTCGACTGGGGAGCGCGCGCGTACACCTCGACGGCGGCCGTGCCGCCGGGCGGCACCTCCATGGCCCGCTCGGGCACGATCGCCGCCGCGTTGGTAAAGCCGGTGACGCGCACCCCGTAGAGCAGGTTCGCGGTGGTGGTCTGGGAGGGGAACAGGTCCCGGATGCGGCCGGGCCGTACGGCGCGCGGCACGATGTCCAGGTGTTCGGGGGTGCCGAAGCCGAGGACGCCGGAGGTGCCGGCGCTCCGGCTGAACACGTCCTTTCGGCCGAGCTGGTCCAGGGCGCTGCCGTCGATGGTCACCATCTGGTCGAAGGATCCTCGGAAGCCCGCGACCTTGAGGCCCTTGAACTCCTCGCTGTCGAGGAACTGCTGGCCGAGGGACTTCCCTTGGTTGGCCAGGTGGGCCGCGAGAGCGGCGTCCTGCGGGGCGAAGGGCTGCGAGGTGGGCTCGTTGAGGAAGGCGTGGACGGTCACCGCGCCTTCCAGGTCGGTGATGAGCTGCTTGATCTCCTGCGCCTCCCCAAGGGCCTTGCGGAAGGCGGCAGCCTTCTCCGCCGAGACGGTCACTCCGCCGTCCTCGACGGCGAAGGACGCGCTGATGGTGTCGAGGTCGGCGGCCTTGGCGCGCAGCGCGCTGTTCAGCTCCTTGAGCCGGCTCTTGTCGATGGTGGTAGGCACGGTGTGGCGCTCCTTGGGATGGTGCCGGGCCACCCCGCCAGCGCGGGACGGAAGAGGTCCAGCCGTGCGACCGGTCAGCACCGGATCGCCACGGCGATCGGCACACCGTAGGAAGAGCTGATCGCTAGTGTCGCGTCGAGGATCACGGCTCGCTCCAGCGCTGCGGGACGCACCGACCGGCGTCACCAAGTCGCCAACATGACAGTGCATTTGGCTGTGCCCATCCCGGTGCGGTGCAGGTGAGTGTGGCGCTGTCCGGCAGAGGGCCGGGCAGCCGGTGATCCGCCGGCCTGTGCGCTGGAGATTCATGTACCCCTTCCCACGACCCCAACTCCCACCCTTGGAGGCCCCTTCGGGCCAGCTCGCCGAAGCCAGCCAGGGCGTGAACCCGCTCCTGACCGTCGACGGAGAGGAGTTGCGGGTAGTCCGGGCCTCCGACGGGTGGGCGCTGCGAATCAGCACGTCCTCCCGAGTCGAGCTGTACGGGCCTTCGCCCACCTGCACGCAGGTTCAAGAGTGGCTGCACCAGTACGCAGCTTGGCGCTTGTGGCCGCTGGCCCGCGCGCGCGGGCAATGGGGCTGCCTCGCCCTGGCTACGGAGGGCTGGATGACCGCGCTGGCACGCATGGCCCTGCCCCCGACTGTGCGTGTGCACCTCGGCGTACAGGACGCCGAGGTGCACACGGCCGCCCACCTGATCGCCCCAGCTGAGTGGTCTACCGGGGGCGATGCCAACCTGCCGCCTGGGGTCCGGGCCATCGAGACGCAGTTCTGGGTCCGGGAGGGCTACCGGGCGTTGACTACGTGGGCTACGGCCGACCTTGGGGCGATCACTCGGGCTGCCTACCGCAACCATGAGTTGGGGCGTGGCAACTACTCGCCGACGGACCTTGCCGAGCGGCTCGGCATCTCGCACGCGATGATCGCCGCCGCTGCTGCGGGGCGGGCCTGGGATCCCATCATCAACAAGGCAGTTGGTGTTCTGGCGAGGCGGTGATGCTCTCACCGGGCCCGCCGGGCGGTGAACCTGTCGATGGGGCTCGTGTGCCCGACGCGTCGCGGTTGCACGGTCTGGGAGGATGGCCCGAGGCCGACCCCATTTCGTCTGGGGTCGGCCCTGCTGGAGCAGTCGGCAGGATCAGGCGAGGTGGTCGAAGTGGCCGGCCTTCGCGCCGAGGATCATGGCGCGGATCTCATCGCGGGTGAAGACGAGCGGAGTCTGTCCGGTCCGCTGCGAGTCGCGGACTGCGACATGATCTCCGAGGTCTCCGAACTCCACGCAGTTGTTGTTGCCGCCGCTGTAAGGGCTCTTCTCCCACGTCACGTCGGAGAAGTCGAGGTCGGCAGGGTCAGGCTTCGCGCTGGTCACTGGGACGGAACTCCTTGATCATTTCGGTGATTCGGGTGCGAGTCTCCGGCGGGCCGAGGGCTCGGGCCCGCAGGTGGTCGAAGACCTCGTCGTAGCGTTCCACGTCCTCGGCCGCCGAGAGGCACGCGGATACGGTCAGGTTCTCCACCCAGACGACATCTTCGGCCGGACTGGGGAAGCCCATCCGCATGAAGTGGCCGTAACCGGCGGGGTGGAGACCGATGCTGAACGGGAGAAGCTGGATCACGATGTTCGGCCGCAGCGACATGTCCAGCAGGTGACGAAGCTGGCCCTCCAGGATCGCCGGTGTGCCGCGCAGGCGGCGGATTGCCGCCTCGTCGATCACGGCCCATAGCTTCGGGGGCTCGTCCGAGGTGAGCAGGTCTTGGCGCCGCATGCGGACCTCTACGAGGTCTTCGATGCTCTTGGCGTCGAGGTCGACCCGCATGGCACTGATGACGGCGCGGGCGTAGTCCCTGGTCTGCAGCAGCCCCGGGATGATCTGGGCCTCGTAGGAGTGGAGGCTGGAGGCGCTGGACTCCAGGGCGACGTAGCCCGAGTACTGGGTCGGGGCCATCAGAGCCGAGTACTTGCGCCACCACGAGTTGCGCTGAGCGATGTCGGCGCGCACCAGGTCCAGCAGGTCTTCGCGGACCTCGGGGTCGGTGACGCCGTAGTGGTCGAGGAGCGCCTTGACGAGGACGGGCGTTGTGCCGCGCTGGCCGGTCTCGATACGGCTGAGGCTGCCCTGCGTGATCTCCACGGCTTCGGCAACCGCGGTCAGGGTCATTCCGGGGGTGGCTTCGCGTAACGCCTTGAGCCGGGGCGCCAGTTGACGCCGGTAAACGGACTGGGGTGCTGGGGGCCTCTTCGCCATGGATCACAGTCTGGCGGGTGCGCCACTGCGGGGCAACGGATCTGAGGCAATCTCAGATGGGCATATTGCCCAACTGGCTTTCGCAGGGGCATGCTGTGGGGGCGACAACGAGGAGTGAGCGAAAGGTCACTCCTTATGGCGTCGCGCCCTGCCGCGATCCCGTGCACAGCAGCCCGGATGCGCGCCTCTCCACCTCGGCCTAAGCCCGGTCCTCTCGCCGGTCCAGTCGATCTCGTTCAGCCCGAGACCCATCTGCACGGCCCCTGCCCGCAATCCGAAGGCGCCGGCCGACGCCGCACTGCAACCCCCTTTCCCGGCCGCCGGCCCCTGCCGAGCGGCTGTGGGCGCGAAGACCCGAAGGAGCCACGCATGGACCTGTCCCTGACCGATTCCGAGCGCGAGGAGACCTCCTCGCTGGTCGCGGCCCTGAGCGACCAGTACGGCAGCGCGGAGGACCCCGAGCTGCTGGAGCACGCCCCGGTGCTCGCCCGGGCGCTGCCGCACCGGGTCCAGGAGCACCTGAACGAACTGCGGCGCCGCGAGCCCGGCTACACCGTGATCCACGGCCACCACGTCGATGACGCCGAGGCCGGCCCCACCCCCGCGCACTGGAACACGTTGCCCGACCCCTCCCCGACGCTGGCGCTGGACCTGACGCTCGTGCTCTACGCGGGGCTGCTCGGCGACGCGTTCGGCTGGGCCACGCAGCAGGACGGCAGGGTGATCCACGACGTCCTGCCGATCAAGGAGAACGAGGGCCAGCAGCTCGGGACGGCGGCCGATGTCCTGCTCGACTGGCACACCGAGGATGCGTTTCACCCGCTGCGCCCCGACTGGCTCGCCCTGGCGTGCGTGCGCAACCCCACCGCCACCGCTACGACCGTCGCCGTCGTGGACGACCTGCGGTTGAGCGCGGCGGACCGGCGGGTTCTGGGCGAGCCCAGGTTCCGCATCCTGCCGGACAACTCGCACCTGGCGTCGAACAACTCGGCCTCCGGCGGAGCCGATTTTGAGGGGATCGAGGCGATGTTCGCCGCTCCGCCGGCGGTCGCGCTGCTGGAGGGCGGTTACCTGCGGGCGGACCGCTCGTTCTGGGGGACGATCGACCCGTCCGACACCGAGGCGCTGGCCGCGCTGGAGCGCCTGACGCGCGAGATCGACCGTCGGCTGCGCAACGTCGTGCTGGAGCCGGGCGACATCCTGATCGTCGACAACTTCCGGGCCGTCCACGGCCGGGTGCCGTTCGAGGCCCGCTACGACGGCACGGACCGCTGGCTCAAGCGCGTGCTGGTCACCCGGGACCTGCGCAAGTCCCGCGCCGCCCGCCCGAGCCTGCTCGCCCAGGTGGTGGGCTGATGCGACCGCTGGTAGAGCGCGCCCTCTTGGAGGACTTCCTGCGCGATCGGTACCACGAGGCTGACATCGACATCAGCTCCAGCGGTGTCGAGCCCTACACGGTGGCGGATCTTCGAGGCCTGCTCGGCTTCGACATGGAGGAGCTGGCCGCGGTGTCCCTGCGGGACTCGCAGTCCGCTGGCGGCGACGAGCTGCGGGCACTGATCGCCGCGCGCTACGGCCTCGGCGACCCCGGGCGGGTGCTGGTGGGCAACGGCTCGACGGAGGCCCAGCTGCTGTTCCTGGCGGCCCTGCTGGAGCCGGGGGACGAGGTGGTCATCGTGGAGCCGGCGTACCACTCGCTGCTCGCTCCGGTGCGGGCGCGCGGCTGCCGGGTGCGCCGGTGGCGGCTGCGGCCGCAGAACGGGTTCCGCCCGAACCTTGAGGAGTTGCGGCGCCTTGTCACCAGCAGCACGCGGGCGGTGATCGTGAACTTCCCGCACAACCCCACCGGCGCCACCCTCACCTCGGCGGAGCTGACCGACCTCGTCTCGATCGTGGAGCAGCACGGCTGCTACCTGCTGTGGGACGGTGCGTTCGAGGACTTGGTGTTCGACGCACCGGCGCTGCCGGCCCCGACGCACTACGAGCGGGCCCTGTGCTTCGGGACCATGTCGAAGGCGTTCGGTCTACCGGGGCTACGGGTGGGCTGGGGCATCGCGGCCCCGGAGATCGTGCACGCCGCCGTGGGGGTACGCGACTACACCACCCTCGCGCTCTCGCCGATGGTCGAGTGGGTCGCGCAGCGGGCGCTGAACGGGGCCGAGCACCTGATCGGTCCACGCATGGCGACCGCGGCCGCCAACAGGCGCCTCGTGCGCGAGTGGCTGTCCGTGCGCCCAGACGCAGTGTCCGCCACCGCGGGGGCGGGCGTCGTCGTCTTCCCGCACCTCACCCGCGTCCCGGACACGATGGCGCTGTGCGAGCGGCTGATGCGCGAGTACCGGGTGCTGCTCGTACCCGGCGAAGCCTTCGGCGTGCCCGGCCGTGTGCGGCTCGGCTTCGGCGGTACGACCGCTGACCTCGCAGCCGGCCTGGACGCCCTCTCCCACCTGCTGGACACCATGGCCGAGGAGGCCGAGTGAACCACGACGACAGCTTCCCGGACATGTGGCGGCGCAGCGTGGCCGCCAACCCCGGTGGTGTGGCGATCGACAGCCCGGTGACCGGGATCCACACCTTCGCCGAGATGCACCGGCAGGCCGAGTCCACGGCGGCGCGGCTGCGTGCCACCGGCATCGCGCCCGGCGTCCTGGTGGGCATCAAGACCTCGGACCGGCACGCGTTCTGCCGCAGCCTGCTGGCAGTGTGGCTGGCCGGCGCGGTCGCGGTGCCGCTCAACGCCGCCGCCCCGCCGGCGTGGACGCGGGAGGTCTGCGAGCGGGCCGGTGTGGCCGGCGTCCTGGTGGATGGCGAAGCGCCGGGCGCTGTCCGCCTTCTGGAACCACCGTCCTCGGGGGCCCGGACCGTGCCGGGCGCGGCCTACGTCATGCACACCTCCGGGTCGACCGGGCGGCCCAAGCCGGTCGTGCTCTCCCACCGGGCGCTGGGTGCCTACTGCCGGGCGTTCGGCTCCGCCATCGGCCTGGGCGCGGAGGACCGATTCCTCCAGGTGGCGCCGCCGTCCTTCGATGTGGTGTTCGAGGAGCTGCTGCCCGTGTGGTGCGCGGGCGGCACCGCGGTTCTGACCGGGGCGCAGCCTGATGACCCCGCCCAGTTGCTGTGCGAAATGGAGCTGCGGGGCGTCACCGTCGCGGAACTGACCACCGTCTACTGGCAGTTACTCGTGCGGCATCTGCGCTCCAGCCCCGGGCCGCTCCCGGGGTCGCTGCGGCTGCTGCTCATGGGAGGCGAGCAGGCGCCGCCCGCGCTGATCGAGGAGTCCTTGGAGCGGGGTCTGCCGCTGGCGCATGTCTACGGGGTGACGGAGGCCGGTATCACCTCGACCCTGCGGATCTTCGACCCGCGGGAGCCGGTGGCCACCGACACGGTCGGTACCGCGCTGGGCAACAGCACCGTGCAGGTGGTCGGTGAGGACGGCGGACCGCTCGGTGCGGGAGAGGTCGGGGAGGTGTGGATCGGCGGCGAGAGCCTGGCCGACGGCTACCTCGACTCCCCCGACGCGACGGCCGCCCGGTTCGTGGAGGTGCCGGGCACGGGTCCGCTGGCCTCCGGACGGTACTACCGCACCGGTGACCTGGGCGTGCTGGACTCGTCGGGGCAGCTGCGGGTGCTGGGCCGCATGGACGCGCAGGTCAAGGTCGGCGGTGTGCGTGTGGACCTGACCGAGTTGGAACGCCACCTGGTGGCGAGCGAGGCTGTGGCCGAAGCGGCGGCCGTGGCCGTTCCCAGCACGGCCGGTGAGGGGGCGCGCCTGGTGGCGTTCGTGGTCCCCGCGACCGGAGCGGACCTGGCCGGCTTCGATGCCAGGGTGCGGACCTGGCTGGCGGGGCGCGTGCCCGCGCACCTCGTCCCGCACCACGTCGTGCCCCTGTACGCGCTTCCGGCGACCGCGCACGGCAAGGTCGACCGGCACCTCCTGGCCGATCTCCTGCCCGCCGCTGGGCCCGACGTGCCGGACACGGTCTGGGCGACGGCGACGCAGCGCGCCGTCGCCCAGGCGTGGCAGGGGGCGCTGGGCTGCCCGCCGACCGGCCCCGATAAGCGGTTCGCGGACGCGGGCGGGACCTCGCTCGATCTGCTCACGTGGGTGGTTCGCCTGGGCGAGCTGGGCATCAACGTCTCGGCGGCCGACTGCCTGGACCACCCGAGCGTGCGCGCGCTCGCCGCCCACGTCGACGGCCGGACGGACGAGACGCCCGCTCAGCACGACCACGGCTCACTGCGCAACGCGGCGCGGGGCGTCCTACGCCGACGCCGCAACGGGGCGGAGGGCCGGTCATGACGCCGCTTCCCGAGGACGCGGTCGCGGTCGTCGGTATGGCCGCCCGCGTGCCCGGCGCCGACACCGTCCAGGAGCTGTGGGACAACGTCCTCGCCCACCGCGCCAGCGTCACCCGCTCCACGGACGGCCCCCACCTCTACGCCCGGGGACAGCTGGACGACGTCGACCTCTTCGACCCCGCGTTCTTCGGCATGTCGCCGCGCGAAGCCCTGACCTGCGACCCGCAGCAGCGCCTCCTACTGGAGTGCGCCTGGAAGGCCTTGGCCGACGCGGACGCCGGCCGCCCGCAGAACACCGCCGTCCGCGAGCGGACCGCGGTGTTCTGCGGCACCAACCACAGCGGCTACCGCGACC
The DNA here is from genome assembly GCF_044749365.1 of Kitasatospora sp. NPDC089509. Taxonomy (NCBI): domain Bacteria; kingdom Bacillati; phylum Actinomycetota; class Actinomycetes; order Kitasatosporales; family Streptomycetaceae; genus Kitasatospora; species Kitasatospora sp. NPDC089509. Next base: position 101,887 of record NZ_JBIVHS010000017.1, read on the forward strand.
TGCTGGCCCGCTCCGGCCCGGTCAGCGCTCTGGAGTTCGAGGCCGGCACCGCCCAGGACTTCGCCGCCACCAGGCTCGCCTACCGGCTCGGACTGCGGGGACCGTGCGTTGCCGTGCAGACCGCCTGTTCGTCCTCCCTGGTGGCGGTCCACCTGGCCTGTCAGGCCCTGCTGCTGCGCGAGGCCGACCAGGCGCTGGCCGGCGGAGCGTCCATCGTCTTGCCCCAATCCCCGGGCTGGCAGTACGAGAGCGCGTCGATCCACAGCGCCTCCGGCGTCTGCCGGCCCTTCGACGCCGCCGCCGACGGCACGGTGATGGGCGACGGCGCGGCCCTGGTGGCGCTGCGCCGCCTGGAGGACGCCGTGGCCGACGGGGCGCGCATCTACGCGGTGATCCGCGGCTCGGCCGTCACCAACGACGGCGGGCGTTCGAACGGGTTCACCGCGCCGAGCGGGAGCGGACAGGCGGAGGTGATCCGTGCGGCGCTGGCCCGCGCGGGCCTCGACGGCGGGCAGATCGGCTACGTCGAGACGCACGGCACCGGGACCGCTCTCGGCGATCAGGTCGAACTCCAGGCGCTCGCGGAGGTGTTCGCTTCCCACCCCGATCCGGGTGGCGTGACGCTGGGGTCCGCGAAGGGCGCGGTCGGGCACCTGGACATCGCGGCCGGCGTGATCGGGCTGATCCGTGCCAGCCTGGCCCTGCACCACGCCGTGCTGCTGGGCACGGTCAACCACACCACGCCCTCCCCCGCCCTGACCTCCGGCGCCGCACCCCTGCGGGTTCTGACCCGTCCCGAGCCCTGGGCGTCAGCCGAAGGGGTGCGCCGGGCGGGGGTGAGCAGCTTCGGTGTCGGCGGCACCAATGCCCACATCGTCCTGGAGGAGCCCCCGCCGTCGGGCAGCGCTCCCGAACCGTGCCCGGCAACGCTCCGGGACGCGGGCTACCGGCCTCGCCGAATCTGGCCTGACCCTGTCACCGCCGAGAGCATCAGCACGGCCGAGCCCGCCCGAGACCAGGTGGAGTTCCGGTGCAGCAGCTGGAGCCAGTGGGCTGGGCACCCCGGCGCCGAGGCCCCCAGCTGGGCGCGCGTCGTCCTGATGGCCGAGCAGGACCACACGGGCCGCAGGCTGTTCGACCTGCTGTCCACGACGGTCCCCGAGGGCACCCCGGTGACATGGGCACCGAACGGCCTCGCCGAGGAACAGCCCGGCAGGACCCTGGTGGTGTGCGGGTACGCGCTTGGCGCCGGCTCCCAGCCCGCGCGGCGCGCGTACGACGCGCTGGCGGCGGTGGCCGCCAGTACCGCGGGCTGGTCGTCCGCCTGCGGCGTGGATGTCGTGCTGCTGACCCGGCGGGCGCACCCGGTGCTCGGCACCGAGGGCGGCGACCCCCGGGCGGCCACGCTCACGGGCCTGGCCCGGGCGCTGTCGATGGACGTGCCTGCGGTCCGCGCCCGCACCCTCGATCTGGACGGCACTCAGCCCTGGGCGCTGGCCGAAGCGGTGCGCCGCAGCGTGGACTGGGCCGCCGAGCCCGTGCTCGCCCTGCGCGGCCGACGTTGGTGGAGCCCCACCTACACGCGCGTGCCCGAACCCGAGCCGAACCCGGTCGGCGGTGTGTCGGTCGTCGTGGGTGTCGGGCAGATCGGCACCGTCGCCGCCCGCGTCCTCGCCGCCACCGGCGGCACGCTGGTGCTCGCGGCCCGCCCCGGCCTCGGCCTGCACAACGCCCACCGCCTAGCCGACGACCTCGCCGCGCTGCCGGCCCGCATCGTCGTGCGGGAGTGTGACGCCGCCGACCCTCTCGCCCTCACGGCCCTCATCGCGCAGGTCACCCGCGAGCTGGGCCGGATCGACCGGGTCGTCATGGCTGCTGGGATCTCCGGCGAGGCCGCCTACCAGGACAGCACCCACCTGCCGCTGTGGGACGACGAGCAGCACTTCGTCCTCAAAATCGACGCCGCCGCGACGCTGCGCGCCGCAGCCGCCAGCCACAACGTGCGGCGCGTCGTGCTGATGTCCTCCCTCGCCGGGGTGCTCGGCGCGATCGGACTGCCGGCCTACAGCGCGGCCTCGGCGGCGACCGACAGCTACGCCCTGCACGCCGAGCACGCCCGCACCCGCTGGCTCAGCATCGGCTGGGACGCCTGGCAGCACCAGGACGCCACCGCCTCGGCCCACGAGCAGCGCATGGTCCAGGATGGCCTGACTCCCCGGGAAGCCGAGCAGGCCCTGACCCGCCTGCTGCTGTCCGATCAGAGCGGCCACATCCTCGTCGCCATGGGAGAGAGCTTCTCCGGCCGCTACGAGCGTTACGTGCGGGCCCCGTTGAGCACCACCCACTCCACCGAGCCACCGGTGCCGGCCACCGGGCCCCGCAGCGACCTGCTCACGACCCTGCTGGATGCGTGGCGCAGCGGCCTGGCCGACCCCGGCCTGGGCCCGGACGACGACCTTGCCGCGCGCGGCGCCGACTCCCTCACCGCGATCGACGTCCTCGCCCGGGTCGGCGCTCAGACCGGCCGCGTCCTGCCCACCGAGCTGTACTTCGCCGCCTCCTCTGTCCGCGGCCTCGCCGCCGCGATCGACGCGACCCCGGCCACCGGCCAGCGGCCGCGCACCGCAGCGGTCCGAAGCTGGGGCGAGGGCGGCCGGTCGACGCTGTGGTGCATGCATCCGATCAGCGGATCCGCCGACGTCTTCGCCGCCCTGGCCGACCGGCTCGGCGGCAGCCACCACGTCCACGCGCTGACCGGCCCGCCTCTGGCCGACGTCACCGGTGAGATCCCGATCGAGGACCTGGCACGCCACCACCACGAGCGGCTCTCCGCCAGCGCGCCGAGCCCCGACGTCGTCCTCGGCTTCTCCTTCGGCAGCCATCTGGCCCTGGCCGTCGCACAACTCGTGCACGACACCACTGGGCACGCCCCGACCGTGGTCGTCCTCGACATGCCCGCGCCCGCAGGCCCTGGCCCCCGCAGCATCGCCCAGGTCCCCGCCGCCGAGATCGTGGCTGCCATCACCAGCCACCGCGCCCGCGAAGCCGGTCGGCGCCTCGCCATCGACCCCGATCACCTACGCCACGACCCTCCCGAGCAGGCCTTGGCCCACCTGCTGGACGAGCTGCGCGCCCAGCAGATCGTGCCCAGGGCCTTCACCACCGACCTGGCCACACGCCTCGCCGTCGGCTACCGGCACCGCCTTGCGGCCGCCGAGCGCTACCGGCCCCGTCCCTATCCGGGCCGCATCGTGGTGGTGCGCGCCGCCGAGCCCGAGTACGACGACCTGCTCGTGGGCGTGCTGCCCGCCCCCGTCGACGACCCCTCGTGGGGCTGGGCCGCCCTCGCCCAGCACGGCCACGCCGTCCACGTCCTCGACGCCCACCACACCACGCTGCTCCAGCACCCGAGCGTGGCCGACATCGTCCACCGCAACGCCCGTCCGGAAGGACCTTCGACATGACGCTCCGAGCCGTCTGGGCGCCCGACAGCGCCTCCACCGCGGCCCGCACGGCCGGCTGGAACGACCTGCTCACCACGGGTCACGCCGACGAAACCGCCCCGCTGCTCCTCAACGCCGACCTCGCCGCCCGCCACCACGACGGCCCCACCGTCGCCTACTGGTCCGACTCCGCCTGGCAGGCCGCCCTCGACAGCACCCCGATCGTGCTCATCGCCACCACCCGCGAGCTGCGCATCGAGCTGCCCCCCGTCTGGCGCGCCGAGATCCACCTGGCCTGGGACGGCGCCAGCCTGCTGCTCTCCTCCGACCTACGCACCCTCGCCTGGGCCGTCGGCGCCCGCACACCCGACCCGGACGGCGCCGCCGCGTTCCTGACCGGCGCCCGCTGGACCCGCGGTCTTCTGCCCTCCCTCTACCGGGGCATCCTCACCCTGCAACCCGGCCACGCCGCCGTGATCCGGCCCGACCGAACGATCCGCGCCGAGGCGATCTGGACGCCGCACCGCAACCCCGAGCATGCCTCCCAGGCGCTGGGGACCAGCACCGTCCAGCTGCGCGACCGCCTCGATGACCTCGCCGACCGTATCCTCACCCGGCATCGCCGTGTGGCCTGCCTGTTCAGCGGCGGCCTGGACTCCACCCTCATCGCAGCCGCCCTGCTGCGCCGCGCCCCCGACCGCGTGGTGCTGCTCAACGTCGGCAGCGGCCTCGGAACGCCGGCCGAAGAGCGGCTGCGCGCCCGGTTCCTGCGCCAGTACGGGGCCACGAGCGAGCCGGTCGACCTCCCCGCCAAGCCCGGCCTGGTCGCCTCCCTGCGCGACGTCAACGCCGTGACCGCCCTGCCCACCGGCTCACCCTTCGCGGCCGCCTTCGAGGAGATCCTCGCCGTCGCCCACACCGACTTCGACTGCGACGCCATCGCCACCGGCGACGGCGGCGACGAGGTCTTCGCCGAACGTGACGAGCTCCTGGTCGACCTCCTCGCCCGCCACCCGCGCGCCCTGCCGGCCGCGCTCGGCCACCACGCGCTGCGAACCCAGCAGCGCGGCGTGGAACCGCTCCTGCGCGCACACCGCACCCTGCGCCACCTTCGCGGACACGCCCCGGCACCCGGCCACACAGCCACCGCCCTCGACACGCTGCTCGGTGACGCGCTCACCGAACAGGTCGCCTCCGCCCGGGCCAAAGCCCTGCATGCGGACCGCGAGCGATGGCTCCAGGGCTGGACATGGTCCGCGCTGGGCTCGGCGCGCCGAGCGGCGGCCGTCCCGGAGTGGGAGCCCGCCAGCACGCAGGCCCCGGGCATAGCCGTCCTCAGCCCCCTCGTGGACGCCCAGATCATCGCCCCCGCCCTCGCGCTGCACCGCGCAGCCCTCCAACCCTCGGTCGTCGGCTTCCAGCCGAAGTGGCTTCTACGGCAGGCGGCCTTGGCCTGGCTGGACCCGCAGATCGCGCTCCACCCGAAGATCGGCAGCGCCGACGGCACGATCCTCCACGCCGTACGCACCGACGAGCACGGTGACCTGCTGGACCTGCTCGGCTCGACCACCGCGCAGCGCATCGGGCTGCGTCTGCCGTCCGATACCGAACACCCCGACCACCCGCTCTGGCACAGCGAGGAGTGGATCCGCCCCGCCGCCCTGACCGCGTGGCTCGACCAGGCCGCTCCACGTCCCCCGCACCGGCCGTCCGTGACCGTGAGCAGCCCCTCGGCGCCGCCCGCCCTGGAGCGCCCGCAGCTGCCCGCCGCCCGGCACCGACGCCGTCCTGCCCGCAGGCACGTCGTTGCCCTGGCCGCGCTCAACATCGCCCACCAGCTGCACCCCGGCATACCCGTTCCGCCCGCCCGGGCGACCGCCGCCGATCCGGTACTCGGCGAGACGCTCACCGACCTGGCGCGCCGGGCCTGCGCTTTCCCGCTCGTCAACGGCGCCTCCCAGCCCATGAGCCAGGCCCTCGCGCACTTCCTGCGGCTCCGAGGACGCAGCGCGGCGGCCGTCTACGGCGTCCAGGAAGGATGCCCCGGGCCCCGGTACTGGGTGGAGACCGCCACGGCCCACCTGGACGTCCACGGCGCGGAAACCCCCCTCACCCAGCCCTCGGATGTGACGAGCCTTCACTCGTCGAACTCCCGTCCGGCCAGCAGGCGTTAGGGCAGGCCGGGCCGCTCGCTCGCGTACCATGCGGGCCAGCGGCCCGGCCCGCCGGTACCGACCGAACCGCCAGGCCGCCGTCACGGCGAGCAAACACCGCACCCGGAGGACCCCCGTGCTCAACCCCAGCGAGATCGACGCGCTCTTCGACCCGGACCTGCCCGCGCCGGCCCACTGGGAGCAGCAGTACCCCGCCCGCCAGATGCCCGCCGGTGCCGAGGTCACCCGGTTCTGTCCGTCCCCGACCGGTCACGCGCACATCGGCGGCATCCACGTCGCCGCGATCGACTCGGCCATCGCCCACCAGAGCGGCGGCCTGTACTTCGTGCGCATCGAGGACACCGATCAGGCCCGCGAAGTCGAAGGCGCCGTCGACCGCTTCGACCGCGCCTTCCGCCACTTCGACGTCGCCTCCGACGAGACCGACGCCACCGGCCTCTACGGGCCCTACACCCAGTCCCGGCGCGCCCGCATCTACCAGACCTACGTCCGCGAACTCATGCGCCAGGGCCGCGCCTACCCGTGCTTCGCCACGAAGGACGAACTCGAGGCGCTGCGCGCCGACCAGCTCGCCAAGAAGCTGCCGAGCGGCTACTACGGCCAGTGGGCGCCCTGGCGTGACGCCGACGACGACGCGGTCCGCGACCAGCTCGCCGCCAGTGTCCCGTACGTCGTGCGGTTCCGCTCCCCCGGCACTGACGCGGGCCGTATCGTCTTCACCGACCGTATCCGCGGCAGCATCGAGATGGACGACAACCGCGCCGACACCGTCATCCTCAAGACCTCCGACAGGCCGCTGCGCCTGCCCACCTACCACCTCGCCCACGCCGTGGACGATCACCTGATGGGCGTCACCGTCGTGATCCGCGGTGACGAGTGGCTGTCCTCCGTCCCGGTCCACCACCAGCTCTTCGACGCCCTCGGGTTCCCCCGCATCCCCTACGCCCACATCGCCCCGTTGATGAAGCAGGAGGGCAAAACCCGCCGCAAGCTCAGCAAGCGCAAGGATCCCGAGGCCGACGTCGAGTTCTACGCCCAGGCTGGCTACCCGACCGAGGCCGTCCTGTACTACCTGCGCGGCCTGGCCAACGGCCGGCTCGCTGAGATGCCCCTCGACCAGGCCCTGCGCGAACCCGTGCGCCTGGAGGAGTGCGGCGTGACCGGCGCACTGGTCGACCTCGCGAAGCTGGAGGACATCTGCGCCAACCACGTGGCAACCCTGCCCGGCACCACCGTCCTGGAGCGCGTCAAGGAGTGGGCGAAGGCCTACGACCTGCCGCTCGCCGAGGTGTTGCAGGCCGAGGAGGGTCTGGCTCTGCGGGCCATCGCTGTGGAGCGCGACGGCTTCGACAACCCGCGCAAGGACCTCCGCATGTGGAGCAACTTCCGTACCCACTACGGCTTCTTCTTCCAGCAGCTCTTCGTCCCCGTCGCCGACCCCGCCGACCCGCGGTTCGGTGGCCTGGCCCCGGACGTGGTCCAGGAACTCAGCCGGCGTCTGCTCGACCGCTACCAGGCCATCGAGGACGGCGACGCCTGGTTCAACCAGATCCGTGCCGTCTCCGCTGAGCTGAACTTCGCCGACAGCGCCAGGACTTACAAGCAGAACCCCGACAAGTACGTGGGCTCGATCAAGGAGGCGTCGCAGGCCATCCGCGTGCTACTCACCGGATCGACCCGCAGCCCCGCTCTGCACCTGGTGGCGGCGACGCTCGGAGAAGCCGAGGTGCGACGGCGCCTGGACGCCGTGAGGACGGTCTGACCAACGACTGGGACGTCGAAGGGGCGGACACGCGCTGCGTGTCCGCCCCTTCGACGTACGTGGTAGCGGGGACAGGATTTGAACCTGCGACCTCTGGGTTATGAGCCCAGCGAGCTACCGAGCTGCTCCACCCCGCGTCGGTGCCCCTGACTCTACGGCACGCGCTGGCGATCACAAACCGGGTTCCTGCACGTGGCTGGTGCTGGTGCCGGTCCGCGCGTCCGCGAACAGGGAGAGCGCCGCGCTGATCTCGCCTGGCTCGATCACCGCCGTGGCCAGGGTCTTGCTCTCGTCGGCCGGAGGCTCGGGTGGCTGCCAGTCGATGCCGGCGGCGGTGAGCACGGCGACCAGGTGCTGAACGGCGAGGGCGAGGCGGTCGGCGTTCTCCCCGGAGAGGACCCGCCCCGCTTTACGCTGGAGGTCCGCGAGGGTCTTCATCTGGGAGGCCACCCGCTCGACGTCGGGTGTGAGGGCCGCCAGCGCCGCGTCGGGACCGGTTGCTTCGACGTCGAGGACCAGGCGCACGGGGGCGGGCTGGCCGATGGTTGGGGCGCCATCGCCGGAGAGCGTGTAGGGGACTTCCCAGCTGGTCGAGCCGAAGCCGTCCTGGGTGTACTTCCAGATGGTGGCGATGACCCGATCTGGGTAGGTGCCGATGATCTGCACTGTGCCGTCGAGGCGGTCGCCTTCGGTGGGACGCAGGCGCTGCTCCACGGCGGAGGCGATGGCGTCGATCCGCTCCTCCAGTGTGCCGGCCAGCGGCGCTAGTTCTACTTGGGTGTCGGTCAGGAGCCCCCGGGCCTTGAGCTGTTTGAGGTCGAGGGTCGAGGTATAGGGGTTCGCGCCGAACAGCACCGGGCTGTACTCGTACAGGTCGAGGTCGGTGATGAGGCGAACTCCTCTGGCGCGTTTGGCCGTTCGGACCTGGTAGCCGATCGACCACTGCACCTGGTCGCCGAAGAACAGCAGGTTGGCGTACATGTCCTTCCCGGCCTGGGTCGCAAGGTTGCAGCGGCCCTTGACGAGGAGCGCGCCGGCCTCGGCGGGCCAGGGCTGCCCGGTCGGCAAGGTGGCGGGCAGCCGCGGGTCGCCGGGGAGCAGCTCCTCGGTGTGCTCGGTGCGGGCGGTCCACACGTTCCAGTCGTGCGACCAGACGCCCTTCGGCGTGATCTGCGTGAGGGTGCGGGTGTAGGCGCCGGGCTCGATCACGTCGCCGTCGTGGTCGCGGAGCCCGGTGATCGACACGAGGGTGGTGAAGGTGCCCTGGTCGTCGTCGGTCTCCAGGACGCCGAGGGTCGCCTGCTTGTGGTCCAGCGTGCTGCTGGGGGTCGGTGCCACCGTGTCGCTCCCGGTTCGCTGGGTTGGTGGCGGTCACGGTAGGCGGGCGGCGGGCTTGGGTCTCGTTCTACTCGTCGTACCAGTTGTCGCCGTCGGTCTCGGCGTGAACCTGCTGGACGTGCCAGTCGCCGGGGCCCACGAGGATGACGATCTCGGATTCGTCCAGGCAGCCGATGCCGGTCCCGGGCACGGCCAGGATACGGGTGACCGGCACGTCGCCGCTGATTGTGTAGCCGACGGGGACCTCGCCGCCGTGCGTGGCGAAGTCGGCGGCGACGTGTTCTTCGGTGGTGAAGGACGACAGCGGGCGCAGGGGCAGGTCAGTGACCGTGCCCGGGCTGTCGAGGCCGCTGACGCAGGTGTCGTCGTAGCCTCCGGTGAAGCCCCGGTGGACGGTGACGTGGGTTACGCCGAGGCCGGCGAAGTGCGCCTGGGTGCTCTCCCACATGGCGGTGAGGAAGGCGTGCAGCACGGGCCCGTCGTCGGCCAGGGCCTGGGCGGTTTCGGCGTCGAGGTCGGCGTCCCCGTGCTCCCAGGCCATGGTGTCGGTGAGGTGAAAGGCTTGGCGGGCGCTCTCCTGGAGGGTGAGGGCGTCAGGGTCGTGGTCGTTGGAGGTCGCCGCCCATCCGGCGACGTGGGAGGAGACGGCCTCGGCGCGCGCGAAGTCCCGGTACTCCTCGGCGTTCATCCTCACATAGCCCCAGGGCTCGCGGCGGGCGCCGCTGTCGAGGTCGGCTTGTTCGACGTAGTCGGCGTAGCCGTTGGCCCCGGACTCCGGGCGGTACGCGGCGAGGTGTCCGGAGCGTACCCGGGCGAGGCGGTCGCGTTGGCGCTCGTCCAGCAGCTGCTCGTCGGGGATGCTGTCCATCCGCCGGGCGAGCGAGTCGCACATGGCGGCCTTGACTTTGCCGGGGGACCTTCCCCGTTTCCCGAGCAGGTCGTCCTGGCTTACGGCGTGGTCGTCCGCGAGGGTGCCTGGGAGGCCGACGCGGCCAGCGCCCGGGTGGTGGGCGAAGCGGCCTTGGAGGTCGCGCGCGTGCCGGGCTTCGTCCCAGAGCCGGTTCTTGCGGCGCAGCCGCAGGGTGACGGCAGGGAGGTCGTGCACCGCACCGCCTTCCGCCGGGGATCAGGACGGCGGCAGCGTGGCACCGGCCGCGGGGTGGTGTCGCGCCGAGCGGTACAGGGTTACTCCCCGGTCTGCCAGTGCCAGGTGCCGGGGCCGGCCAGGATGACGACCTCCGACTCGTCCAGGCAGCCGAGCCCCGTGGCCGGCGTCGCGATCACCCGCTCGGCGGGCACGATCGCGCTCATCACGAAGCCGGGCCCCTCGTCCGTGGCGAAGCCGTGGGCCACGTCCGGGTCGAGGGAGAACGCAGAGAGAGGGCGCAGCGGCGGGTCGGAGAGGGTACTGCCGGCGGCCGTCCAGCCTGCGGGTGGCCGCCCGTCGGGGGTGGCCACACCGCGCCACACGGTCAGGGAACCGAGCTGGGCTTCGGCCAGGTGGTTCTGGGTGCGCTCCCACATGGCCGCCAGCATCGCCGCGTGGCCGGTTCCAAGGGCGGCCCGCTGTTCGGCGGTCTCCCGCGCGATCTGGTCGGTGCTGGGCCAGTCGGCGGCTGGGTGCAGCCCGAAGGCGTCCTGCGCTGTCTCCTGGAGGGCGAGGGCTCCGGCGTCTTCGTCGTTGGACGTCATCGCCCAGGTGGCGACCACCTGGTTGACGGCGTCGCGCCGCAAGAGGTCGCGTGCCCGGTCGGCGTCGACGTGCACCCAGGAGGCGTCCGCCGGGGAGTCGCCCAGCTGGACAGCGTTGGCGATGCCAGCCGCCGGGTCCTCGTACGCGTGCACCTTCCCCGAGCGCACCTGGTCGAGCCAGGCCCGGTCGGGCTCCCGCAACAGCGTCTCGTCCGGCATGTCCCGCACGTCGCGGGTGATCCCCTCCACCACGTTGGCCTTGTACGCCTTGGCGACGCGCTCGCTGTGCCCGTCGCGAAAGACCAGGCCGTGCTGCTCCTCGTCGAAGCGAGGTTCGGAGCGCGGCGCCCTGGACGGCCGGCCTGCGGCCGCTCGGATGCGCTCCAGCAACGGGGTGAGCCCCGCGCCGGGGCCGTGCGCGAACCGGCCTCGGCCGTCCCGCGGATGCAGGCTCTCGTTGAACAGACGCTGTTTGACACGAAGCTTCAGGCGCACGACAAGGACCTGTTCCAGCACTCTGTGCCCCCTGGTTCAGCTGCGGCTTGCTTGCCGAGGCTGCCAACGAGGGCGGTCTTGCGTCGCGTTCAGATCGGGGTCTCGGTGATCAACACCAACTGCGCGCTTAGCCGAAACCCAAGAATACATTCCATACATCGAGAGTTGATGTTACTGTCAATGTATAGATGCAACTCAGGGAGGGGTCGAAGTGAAGGTTACGTTCATCCAGGTCGAGGGCACTGCGGACGAACTGGACGCATCCGAGGTGGGAAAACAGCTCATTGCTGCGATGGGGGTGGGCCCGGCACCCGTCAGCCGTCTCACCGTGGAGGACGATGCGCCGGCCAACAACAGCTGGCAGTCCCTGCCGATTCCTGGCCTCGCAGCTGAGGGTCAGGCAGAGGTGAAGAAGCTCCTGACTCGGAATCCGGCTGCGGAGCAGTTCATCTCGTTCCTCAAGAGGACGACTTCTTGGCCCAACGCAACCCTGCACGGGGTCAAGCGGAAGACGCACCAGGAGGGTGAGCCACTCGACTACAGCGACTACCTGCGGCTGCGACGGCAGGGCAGCCAGCTTGGTGGCTTCGCCTACGTCTACGCCGACACTGGCGTGGTCAACCTGCGACTCAACTATGACAGCGACGCCGGGATCCTCCATAGCTTCGCGCCGGATGCCTACATCGTCCCCAAGGGCCATCGCGCCTACCGGGTGAGCGTGCAGATCACGGATGAGAGCACGCTTCGCCAGGCACTCGAACTCGCAGAGATGGCCTACAAGCTGACGTAGCCGAGGATCGTGGCGGTTAGACCGAGTCCTGCTTCGCCACCAGCGTCTCAGCTTCCTCGAGCAACCCCTCGGGCGCCGCCTTGCCGAACGGCTGGGCCAGGACCCGGCGGGCGGCCTCCTGCCTGTCGATGCGGAGCACCTGGGCGAGTCCGTCGAGCGTGGTGACGGGCTCGCCGTTCGCGTAGCGGATGTCCCAGCGCCGGCTGCGCAGCCAGTCCTCGTTGAGCTGCTGGCGGTCGCTCGGTGTTCCGGTGGTCATGCTTCATCCTCACACGGGGGGTGCGGCCGGGTGGTCAGTAGTCGAGTCGCCAGGCCAGGCGGCAGCGGCAGTTGACGGACTGTCGGGGCGGCGCGGTGGTGTCGCCAGGGTGGCGCAGCAGGTCCTCGCCGACGGCGAAGGGCTGGCCATAGGGCTGGGTCTGACCGTCGGCCGCTTCGTGATCGGGTCGGGTGCGGCCGTCGTCGTGGGCGACCCAGCGGCGGACGAGGCCGGTGCGAGGGCTGGCGGCGGCGGCTTGGTCGCGGGCGCTTTCGACCGTGGCGGTGGCGAGATGGTTCGCCTTGGCACTGGCCCAGTTCGCGAGGGAGCGGCCCCAGGCGCGGGTGGCCTCGACGATGCCCGCGAGGCTCTTGCCCTCCCGGTCGGTGCCGGCGACGTCGTCGGCGAGGGCCTGGGCCTGCTGGGCGAGCGATGTGGTGAGCAGCGGTGCGATTGTGGGCCAGACAGCGATGGTGGCGGTGCTGGTCGAGCCGAGGGCGGCGTGCAGTTCGGTCGCGGCCGTGGCGGCGGCTTGTTCGATGAGGGGCTGGAGGGCCTGGGCGGCCTCCTGCTGCCAGGTGGCGATGTCGATCACCTGGTCGACGGGCAGGTCCTTGAGGCCGGTGCGGGCGGTGGTGTCGCCTCGGTCGTCCCAGTGCCGGGTGCCCTTGCGGTGCCGGGGGGAGTTGAGCCGGGCGACAGTACGCTCCGTCCAGCGGGTGGTGAGCGCCTGGAGGGCGTCGTCCAGGCGATCTCGGAGGGAGTCGGCCGCGGTGTCGTCCAGGGCGAGGCCGGAGGCGGGCGTCAGGGTCTTGCCCGCGGCCGGCGCCGACGGCGTGGTCGTGTCGAGGGCCGGGGCGTCTGCGGTGCGGGTGGGGAGGGAGGTCCGGCCGGAGGGCAGCCACAGGGCCCTGGTGGCGGGGGTGTCGTCGATCTCGTCGGCGTATCCGGCGAGTTCGGCGTAGGAGCGGATCGAGCGGACGCCGGCGGCGACTTCCTCCCGGGCTTCGCTCAGGCGTTTGGTGCGGGGTTCCCGCAGCACGTCGATGTCGGAGGTGTCGAAGTAGACCTCGGCGTCTTCCCCGGCGTCGTCCTGGAAGGCGTCGGCGATCAGCCGCAGGTGCGGCGGCATGGTGATCTCCCAGAACGTGGTCTTCTCGGCGCGGGCGTTGTCGAACGTCCTGCCGGAGGCGTTGCCCAGCTGGGACTCCGGGACGCCGAACGCTGCGAGCAGTTCGATCTTGGAGAGGGCGGCGACGGTCTCGTAGGCCATGTCCCGGGGTGTGACGGAGGTGTCCGTGACGGTGACGTTGCCGCCGTTCAGCACGGTCCAGCCGCCGGCCGCGGATGGCCCGGTGCCGAACCGGGCGCGCAGAAGGCGCAGTTCGTCGCCGTCCATGTCGCCGTCGATGCCGATCACGCCGCCGGGCCTGGCGTCGTTGTTGACGAACGACAGGTTGTAGTGGCGGGTGAAGAAGTCGAGGTCGGCGGACAGGCCGGCGGCCTCCAGCGGGGTGATGCCGGAGTAGGGGTCAAGCGGGTGGGGGGTTCGGATCCACCTCACCTGCTCGACGCCGAGGGTGCGCAGCTCGCCGGTGATCGTGACGGTCTCGAAGTGCGAGATCACGTCGGCACCGGTGGACGGTACCGGCCTGGTGCGGCCCGGGGGCAGCAGGTCGATCCGCAGCAGGTCGCCGCCACGTGAGAACGTCGGCTCGAGGAACACCCCGCGCTTGGACAACAGGAGCTGCATGCTGACGCGCTTCTTGAAGGTCCACGCGCCCTCGGCCGGGTTGGCCCTGATGTTCATCGCGCGGTAGAGCGGGTGAACGTCGTGGGGAGGCAGCGGCTCATCGGAGGTGCCGCTGCGCGGGCGGACCCGAAGCGGCCGGTCCGCGGCGTGGTTGGAGATCGTGTCGACCGCCTTGTAGATCCATACGGCCCGTTCCATGCCGTCGCGCACCGCGCGTTCGACCGACCAGGGGCGGGCCCGGTCCACGCCTGCGGGCGTCCAGCCGATGTTGTACTCCGGTCCGGCCTTGATGGCCGGCGCGGGGCGGCGCAGGGTGGGGAACCAGCGGCGGGGCATCCGTTCCTCCTACTGCTCGGTGTGGTGGCCGAGGACGGCGGCGACCGCGAGCGCGAGCAGGCTGGTGCAGGCGAGGCCGAGACGGGGGTCGGCGGTGTAGGCGGCCGTGTTGAGGCCGACGACGCCGAGTACGAGCAGGACGACGGCGGCGACGTCGCGCACCCGGCGGGAGCTCAGGTGGGCGACGTCGTCCGTCAGATGGGGCTGATGCCTGCTGGGTGTGGTCACGGCAGGCAGGCTAGGCGTCGTGTGGCCTAGCGTCCCGGTGGCTGCTGGCGCATCCTGGTGCCCGGCTCGCCGGGGTCCGGCTTGCGGAAGTTGTCCGCTGCGGCGGCCTGGTGGCGGTGTTCGGGTGCGGGACGGCGCTTGCGGGTGCCGATCGGGCCTCCATGGAGCATCGGGTCGGCGCCGGCGCAGGGCCGGTCGTGGACCTCGTCGTAGTGCCGGCGGCAGCGGATGCACATCACGTCCGCGCTCTGAATCTTGGTCGTGGCGGGAACCCGGTAGATCCCCCGGCGGCGGGCGTAGGCGGCGCCCTGCGTGTCGACAGGGACGTACGCGGCGATCACCCACTCGTGGATGTCGGCGCCGGTGGCATCGTCGGCCTTGGTCGTGTCGGTGGTCATGCTGCACTCCCCTCGCCAGCGGGCGCCCTGTGGGTGGGGCCGGCTGGCAAGCAGCGGTTGTTCGGCGTCCTGTTCTGCCCGGGCCCGTAGCGCGGGGTCCCGGCTCGTTCGTCGCACGCGGCATCGTCCGCGGGTGGCCTTCGAGATGACTCGAAGGGGCGGTGTCGTCAGTAGGCGATGAGCCCGTGGTCTTCCAGCATGGATGCCTCTATGTCCCACATCTGTCTGCCGAGGGCCGCGAGTGCCGGCTCGGCTGCCGCCGCGCGAGGCAGGGCGATGGCGGCCAGGTGCGCGGCCTCGGCACCGTTGGGGATCACCGGGCCGATCGTGCCCAGGATCGTGTCACAGGCGGCGCGACTGCAGCGGTCGTCGCTGGAGGGGCCGATGACGAGCAGGTTGCCGTTCACGCCGAAGACCGGCGTGTGCTGGTAGGGGACGCTGTTCAGACGCGCCAAGTCACGCAGTTCGCGATCGGCGTCAGCGGACATGGGAGAGAGGTTGAGCCACCATGCCCCGGCGTCGAGGGCTTCGAGTGCCCCGGCAGCCGGGTGGGTGAGCACGTCGTGGAGTTCATCGAGTTCCTCGATGAAGGTGAGGAGCATTCCTGCCCCTGTAGCGGCCTCGCGCGGGGTAGGGTGCGCCGTCCAGCGCGTGTGGCTGTTGGTGGCCCCCTTCATGCCCCAGGTGTGAACTGGGTAGCGCGCTGCTGAGAGTCGGTTCGCGGTTTGATTTGCGTGCTGGCTTGATCCCAGCACGGCAAGAGTAAGCAACTGCCCCCTCCATTCTCGAAGTTGCGGATTCGGGCTTCCCCCCACGATCGACCGTAGTTGGTGATCGATGTTGAAGGGAATCTCCTCAGTGCACAGTTGGGTTATCACCGTTGCACATCGGCACGAACAGTACCCGCAGCATCGCTGTGCGTAGCAGATTCTGCCCGGGTGCGAAACTCACGAACAGGGCAGCGGCAGGGGGAGGTTGTACCGGCTGGAGATCGCGAGCACGACGTCGTAGGCGTCGGCGGACTGATTGAGTAGGTCACGCTGGAGGTGCTTCGTCGCCTGCCGCAGCCGCTTGCGGGCGGTCTGCGTGTGGATGCCGAGCGCCTGGGCCGTACGGGCGGTGTCGCCGTTGGCCACCACCCACTCCTTGAGAGTGCACGCCAGCTCCTGCGAGAGCGGGCGCAGGAACTCATCCCTCCACGCCCGTACGTCGGAGCTGGCCAGGTACTCCCGCAGGTCAGCCGGTCCGACATGGGCAGTCTCGCCAGCGTGGCCGTCCGCGATGAGGGCCTCCAGCGCAACCGCGGTGAGCGCCCTGTCGCGAAGGCTGTCGAGGTCGACCCCGAGGATGCCGGCCGCGGACCGGACGCGGTTGGCAACGGTGTTGCGGTGGGCACCGGTGAGTTCGGCAGTCGCGCGCACCGACGACTGGAGCGTGAGGTTGAGCGCCTGGATCAGCACGTCCCGGTCCGCTGCTCGCTGCCCGAGAAGCGGGTGCAGAACCGCGCTGGCCCAGCCGGGGTGAAGCTGGTTGAGCAGTTCGGGCAGTCGGCCCTGTTCGTTGTAGAGCGCGGACCGGCCGCTGGCGAGCTTGGCGTTGGCCAGGGCCCGCAGGGCGTGCCGGTAGGACTGCCCCGTCTCGGTCAGGGGCTTGATGGAGCTCCCGCCTAGGTAGCGGTGGCGCTGGCCGGCGACCAGACGGCACAGGGCGGCACCTACTTCGTCGTCGCCTGCTTCGGCGGGGCACGACCGAGGGGCGACGATGATCAGGTGCTCGTCGTAGACCGGGCACTGCACCACGATGGCGCGGCCAGCGAGGATACGCCGGCACTCCTCGTCGAGCTGCGCGCGCTCAAGCGGGCGGCTTTCCAGGATGTAGACGCGGGCGGTGTCCCGGTCGAGGAGCCCCGGGTAGAGGCTGGCCGAGGTCCGCTGGGCCTTGAAGACCTCGCCGGTCATCAGGAGCTGCAGGATCGCAACGCGCAGCGCGATCGCCGTGGCCTGGTGGTTGTGGACAGCGGTGTCGGCATCTTCCACGGCGAGGTGGAGGGAGATCAGGTCGGCCGCCCGGTTGGTGATCTGGGTGAGCCCGCGGTCGAAGGGGGCTTGCCGGGCCACGGCGAGAACGGCACGCGGCCGGGAGCTGCCGACAGCGACCAGGCGGATCTCGCGGCCGTCGTACTCGAAGGCTGCCGACTCGAGGGCGCCGACGGCGACCTGCGCGATCTTGTCGGCGACGGCGGTGAGCCCGTCGGCCGAACGCTGTGGGGCGGCGGCGATGAGCGCCCCGTCCCGGCCGATCAGCACGGCCCGGCCGGAGGTCTCGGAGGCGAGCCAGCGCACGATCCGGCCGGCGTGCCGGGCGTCGGAGGCGACGCGCGCATGTCCGAGCAGGCGGTCGCGCCACTCGATGGCCTGGCGCAGGCTGTCCATCCGCTCGCGGGTCACCGCGTCGGCGACATCGACCCAGGAGGTACGGGCGGGGATCGTGAGCAGCGGCACACGCAGGTGGGCCATGGCGTTGACGAGTTCGGCGGGCACGTGGCCGGTCGTGGAGACGATGGCCAGCGCTGCGGCGCCGGCGCCGGCGGTGCGGCTTACGAGACGTTCGAAGCCGGTGTCGACCGGGGCCCAGTCGTCCAGGTCGGCGATGGCGAGAGTTTCCGTGAGGCTGTTGCGTACTCGGGCCCGGTCGTTGGGACAGGCCGGCCACACGGCCGTGATGGCGCGCTCCAGGGTGCGCGGCTGTGTTCCTGGGAATTCCGTCAGGCCGAATTCGTCCATCTCGATGAGACGTTCCAGTGATGGCATGGTCCCCCCTCTGCTTAATCACCACGCTCCATGGAACGCGCGCATGCCAAATCTGCGACTCCCCCTCCGCAGGATCTGACTGTTCGCGCCCCCGAAGACAAGCCATCAAAACTCGACTCATCTCCCCTGTCAACGGGAATAGTTGGATCACTCATTACTGACTGATTGCCAGATATTTCGGGTGTCGTAGACATGATTTAGCCTGCCCGCCGGTCAGGCGATCACGCGGACGCGGCGCCGCCCGGTGTGCGGCTCGTAGGGGGCCAGCAGGACCGCCTCCCCGCGGTCTGGCGAGCTGACGCCGCGCCGCCGCATCGACCTCTTGGACTCGATGACGGTTCGGCCCCCCGAGTTGGTTTCCAGCTTCGGGGCGGATAGCTGGGCCTGGGTGCGGCGGTCGACGCGCAGCCGTAGCGAGCCCTGGCTATGGGGGGACAGCAGCGATCGCATGGCCAGCCACATCTCGTCCCGCTTGTTGGAGGGGCGCAGCGTGGCGGCCTCGTCGTCCCGGCCTGTGGCCTCGCTGGCGAGCACGGTGACGATCTGCGCGTGGTGGAGGCCTTCGCGCCGCCAGGCGTCCAGCAGGCCGGCGACACCCCAGCCGATGCCGACGCCGTCGATCTTGACGCGCACGGGGGTTGTGCTGCCGAGCGCGGAGGCGAGGTCCTGGGCGGCCTTGATCTCCCGCAGCACGACTCCGGCGACGACTACGGGGTCCGCGTTGTCCTGCCCGGCGGTGGCGTGGCGCAGTTCGATCAGGTCGCCGACGGAGCGGGCGATGGCGAACTCGTCTCCTCCGTCGGCGGCGACGTCCACTCCGAGCCTGACCCAGGCTCCGCGCCGCACCCGGTGGGCGCTGGTCTCGCCGTCCAGACCGAGGGCGTTGAGGGCGACGTAGTCCGGGCCGTCCGGTTCGGGGCTGTCGCTGGCGCGCTCGATCCAGGAGGAGGGGATAGCGCGGGCCTGGCCACCGCGGGGAAACCTCGCGTGCACTTTCGCCTGGACGAAGGGCGCGTCGTCTCCGTGGTCACGGATGGCCTCGTCCACCCACTGGGGGTCCACGAGGTGGGTGGCGAGCAGGTGCGCGGGGGCCTGGGGCGGGCAGGCGCGGCAGCGGCGGGTGCGTTCGCCGGACAGCAGAGGGGTGTCGTAGACGCTGATCGGCAACACCCGCACTGCGGGGTCGGCGCAGGTCTGCTCGAACCAGCTGCCTTCGTCGTCGGTGGGCGGGTTGCCGATCAACAGGGCACGGGTGTGCTCGCCGGTGAGCAGGCCGCGCATCGCGGCGCCGATGATCCGGCCGATGCCGCCGGCTTCGTCCACGATGACCATCAGGCGGGGCGCGTGGATGCCCTGGACGGCCGACTCGTCGTGCGGCGGGGCGCTGAAGCCGTAGGCGACCACGACGTCCGAGCCGTGACGGTCGGGCATCTTCCACTGGGCGACGCCGACTTCTCCGGGCAGGCCGGCCCGGGCAACGATCTGGCGGATGTGAGGCCACATCTGGCGCTGGACCTGGCGTGCCCGGGTGGCAGTAGTGACCGTGAGGGCGGTGCCGGGCGGGTGCACGACGGCGGACCATGTCGCGGCCCTCGCCGCAATGTGAGTCTTGCCGGAGCCGAAGCACGAGGGCACCGCGACGCGGCGGTTGTCGACCAGCGCTTCGAGGATGTCCCGCTGGCGGCTCCACTGGGATTCGCCGAGCACGTCCTCCACGAATCCGACCGGATCGTCGGCCCACAGGGCGTAGGGGGTGCCAGCCTCGGCGTCTGCTGCGGCGAGGACCTGCGCCCAGTCGCCGGTGTCGAGGGTGGCGTAGAAGCGCCGGCGGACCGCGGGCGCCGAGGCGGCGAGTTCTCCGTAGAGGCGACGGCCGAGCCTGCCGGGGCGCGGCGCTGGCACCGCGGGCAGCGGCTTGGTCACGTGGCCCTCCTGTCCGTGCCGGTCGGCAGGCCACGGTGCCGGAGCTGGGGCCGGGTGTCGCGCCGAGGGATCCGCAAAGAATTTACCTTGCTCTCTTTTATAGACCTGAGTCAATTTCTCTGCGAGGCTGGTACCGCCAGCCGGGGACCGCGACCCCCGGCCCCAACCTCAAGGAGACCAACCATGGCCCCGACCAACCCCTTCACCGCCCGACACGCGGCAGTCGCCTTCGCCCTCACCACTGCCTTCACCACCGGCATGGTCATCAGCACCCACCCGACCACCGCCCCGGCCAGCCCGGCGACCGTGACAGCCAGCCCCGCCCCGTCACAGCCCCTTCCCGTCACAGCCCCGGCGGCCCCCACCGTGGCCCCGCAGACCGCCCTGTCCCCGGCGGCGCTCTGCCCCGCCCCCGCCGACGCCCCGAACCCGGCCGCCGTCACCCTGCCCGAGACGCCCGCCACGGTCACCGTCACCGCCCCGCCGGTCACGATCACCGAGCCCGCACCGACGGTCACCGTCACCATCACGGCCACGCAGATCGTGACCGCCCCGACCGTCACAGCCCCCGCCCCGACCACCAGCACCACCCCGTTCCCGACCTCGGCCCCCTCTCCAGCCCCGAACACCCCGCGTACCCCCCAGCCGAGTCACTGATCGCAGACCGGGGCTCCTCCGACCGAGGAGCCCCGGTCCGGCAGGGACAGCACCCAGCCGCTCCCCGTCTTCGACGCCACCACCCCGAGCTGACGCCGTGCCCGCTGCACCGTTCGCGGGGCCAGCCCGACGGCCGCAGCCGCTGCCAGCACGTCCCGGGCCGGCACCGGGCCGGCCTCCAGCATGCGGCTCAGGAGCCTGTGAGCACTGGTGCTCGCCGGGCGCCGACGCGCCAGGTCCGCGCCGGTCATCGCCTCATCCCGGCCGCGCGCGGAACGGGTGCTCCACACCACGGGCCGGGTGCGGCCCGCTTGGTGGAACTGCAAGCCGCCCATGACCGTCCACCCGTGGCTGGCCACCGGCACCAACGCCATCGCCCCGTCCGCGCCGTGGACAGCCATGTGCACCGCAGCCGTATGGGCCGATCGGGACGCCACCCGCGCCCGCCGTGAGGACGACCAGCCCGCGCGCTTCGAGGCGTCCCGGACCGCCAAGACCGCCGTGTCGACACGGCGCGCGAGTTCCGCGAGTGCCCGCACCGCGCTCTCGACGGGCACGCGGTACGGACAGATCGTCATCAGGTCCACCACCACGAGGTCTGGCCGGTGCTCCCGCAGAAAGCGCTCCATCCGGTCGACGTCGCCGGGCAGGCGCAGCCCGCTCTGCCCGCCGCCTCGCCCGCCAAGAACGGCCGCCACTTCCAGCCGCTCGCTGCCCGGCCCGTAGGCCGCCAGCAGCTCCGCCGTCCGGTCGGCCGTCTGCGGCGATGCGAGCACCAGCACGGTGCGCGCCTCCTGCGGCTGCTGCCCGTCCGGCAGGGCCACCGCCACCGCCACCCTCACCGCGACGTCCAAGGCCACCGCCATGGCGCTCACGCCGTCCTCGCCGTCGATCAGACTCAGGCCCGCCGATGGCACATAGCCGGGCCAGATCCAGCCGGGGCCGTCGTCGAAGGCCGGCGGCGCTACCACGACGTACTCCGGCCCCAGCCTCAGCGCCGCCGCGACGTCCTGCATCTCGCATCCGCCAGCCAGGCAGTCCAGTTCCACCCGGCCTTCCCCGGCGGCCAGCACCAGCAGGGAGCCCTGCCGGTCGTCGTGCGCCGGGCAGCGGGCCAGCCAGCCACCTTCGGTCGACCGGACGTTCCCCCACCGGCGCAGCGCCGCCAGTACCGTCTCGTACTCCTGTGCCACGCGCCCTTCCTCCGTCGATCAGGTCTCAACTGGCCAACTCCACCGGCGGGCCGGTTCGTCCTCACACCATCAAGACGCCCGACGGCGCGATGGGTTGCTCTCCTGGGGCCGCGCAATGCAGGAGGCCGCGTGCGGCAGGTGCAGCCGCTCGTACGGCAGCAACGGCAATTCCGCGTGCGGCCTGCGCGAGCGGATGGTGCCGGTGCCGTCGCGGTAGACCGCGATGTTGCCGAGCACGCACGGGGCCGCGTCGACGGCCAGCCGCGCGCCGGCGGCGGTGATGGTCCAGTGCACGGCCGTCCCGCACCGGCGGCACCGCGCGAGGCCTCGCGTCGGCAGCACGCTCACGCCTCTCCGGCCGCCGCCGTGTCGCCCACAAGAAGGGCCGCCACCGCCCGCCAGCCGAACAGGGCAACGGCCTGCGCCTGGCCGTGGTCGGCGATCGCTTCCAGTACCTCCCCTGGGTCGGGGTCCGCCGCGCGTCCTCCGGGCAGCGCGGCCATCAGCGGCCGTTGTCCCGGCATCGATGCCGCACTGGCCGGCCGGGCCACACCGCCCGGCACCTCAGGAACCAGCGTCAGCGGCCGCTCGGCGACAGGGGCGGCTTCCTGGTCGCGGGCGATCGTGGTCTCGATCGAGGCGAACCGGTCCGCGACGCTCACCTGCGCCGCAGGATCTGGCCTTTGGCGTGCTGCCGTTCGGCGACCGGGCCGGGCCGGTCGCTCGGGTGCAGGACGTCCGGGCTGCTCCCGCTGCTCGCGCACCCACTTGCACCACAGGGCTTGCCAGTCTGCTCCGAGCGTGCCACGGCCGTGGTGCCAGTCCGCAAAAGCCGCCGTCACGGCCGCCAGCCCGACCGGGCCGCCGAGGCGGTCCAGATGGCCGTCGGCCGCCGCCCACGCCAGCGCCGCAGCGTCCGGCGAGAAGCCGTCGGGCAAGGGGTGCCGACGCGCTGCCGGCTCCCACCCACCCGCACCTTCCCCACCCACACCAGCCCCCTCCCTGCGGGAGGGGCGGGGAGGGGCCGGGCGCGTACGAGGACCCGAGGTATCCCTGGGGGACACGGGCATCTGGCCTGGGCTGTCCTCGCCGGACGGGGCACGGTTTGGTGCCGGATCGTCGGCGGAGCCGTCGCCGTTCGGCGGCGGGTTGCGCTGCTGGCGCTTCTTCTCCGCCGCGCGCCGACGCCGCTCCTGGACCTGGCGGCGGCTCGGGTTCGCGTCCAGGTAGCCGTGCATCACGTAGTCGCCGCGCCGGGGCTGGGGACAGCGCGCGCACGCGTGCCCGGCCTCGTGCCACAGCCCGGAGGCCAGCAGCTTGGCGATCTGCGTGGTGGTGCCGTTCTTCACCGCGACCGCCCCGGGGATCACCCCGTCGGTCAGGTGGGCGCTCGCGTAGGCACCGCAGCGCACCCACAGGCCAACGGCCGCGTTGCCCGCCGAGAGGATCTTGGGGTGGTCGTCCGTGCTGTCGCCGACGGCGAACCAGGGCATGCCGGTGTTCTCCTACCAAGGTGGGGTGCCGGGTCCGCAGTCCGGCATGGCGGTCGAGGGTGAGGCCAGCGCTCAGGCGGCGGTGTCGGCGGCCTGGTCGAGGCCCAGCAGGACACGCAGCTTCGCGGTCGGGACCAGGAGGCGACGGCCGACGGCGATCGTCGGGATGTCGCCGCGCCGGGCGGCGTTGTAGCTTGCGGCGCGCTCAAGACCGAGGACGCGGCCAGCTTCGGGCACGGTCATCGTCGGCTGGACCTGCGGGTCGGGAAGGGCGGGAACAGGGCTCGTCGTCATGCCCGCACTGTGGCCCGCGCCGGGCCCTACCGTCCCGCCGTCCACGACCGGTGCGGGCAGTTCCAGTGCGTGCCACACCAACTGCGCCGGTACACCGAAGGCCACATCGGTGCAGGTCAGCGCCCATGCGAGCCGCGAATGGCGGCCTTGGTGCGGGATTCCTCGCCGGTCAGGCCGGCCGTCCGCGACCGCGTCGAACAAGGCACACGACCGTGCGGCGTCGGCGTACCGGTGTTCTTCTCGTCTGCCCCGGTCCACGTCCGTCCATGTCGGCGGCCGCGCAGCGGACCCCGTCTAGCTTCGGCGTGACCCAACGCCACTGCCGCCCGTACGGTCGCGGCCAACTCCCCGCAACCGCACCGGCCTGTGCCCTGAGCAGCACAGTTCACTCCGTCACAGCCGGCGTCGACCGGCGCACCGGCGCGGTGATCTACCAACTCCCGCTCGTCGAACAGCCCTGCTTCGAGTTCGAGGGCGACCTGTACACCGACCAGGCCGCCGTCAGCACCGTGCAGCTGCGCCACGGCCTGCGCGGCCCCATCGAAGTCGTAGCCCGCGGCACCGATGGGAAGGTGGTCCGGGCCGCCTTCGAGCAAGCCCTAGAGCAGGCGGCGCAGCTGCACACCACCGCTCCCGAGACCGGCGGCGGCCACTCCCCGGAAAGCGATCGTCGCAGCGCAATGGCCATCTGGCCAAACCTCATGGGGCCGGAGCAAACTGCTCCGGCCCCATGAGGTTTGCTCCGCACCGGTCACGTCAGCCGCAGACCGCCATTGGGCACCGCGAGCCCGACCGAGCGGGGTATGACCCGTATTCGCTGCTGGTCCACAACGCTGCACGCTTCGTCGTAGTCGAGGCTGTAGAAGAACTCGCCCTTTCTCTGGCCCGAGTGCCGGCGGCGGAGTTCTCTAAGCACCGCCTGCTCCCAGGGGTAGGCATCGGCGACCAACTCGGAGACTCGGGCGTCGAACAGCACGTAGTCGCCGCGTTCTGCCATCGCGCGATGCTGGCGCAGCCGAGTCGCAAAGCTGGAGGTTCGCCCGACCTTCACGAAGGACGTCGTCGCGCTGGCGAACGACAACACGTAGAGCTGGTCCGTGCCTGGAATCCCAGGCTGTTCAGCGGCGGGACCCAACCGCCACAGCGCGAGCATCTCTACCAAGGCCACCAGGTCGGCGACTTCTTCGGACTCGCGGTCCGTACTGCCTGCGCGGAGTTTGCTTAGCAGCACCGCGCGGACCTGGTCCTCAGCGGGATGACCCGAGAGCACCTCGGGATCGATCTCGTACTCCACAAGTTGGGCGGCGTACTGTGACACAGACATGGGCGTCATCGCCGAAGCATTTCACAACCAACCACGTGCGTATGCCAGTTCACCCGTGCATGGGCCGCTTGCCGACGGCGAGCAACCTCCAGGCGTGGTCGACGCGGCATAACGGCCATCTGGCCGGATCCCATGGGGCCGGAACGATTCGCTCCAGCCCACTACCTGCTGCGCACCCACCACCCCAGCCACACGATGGCGGCGCTGCCCAGCGCGTGGCCGGAACCGCCCAGCACACCCCACCAGAACCGCCGAAGGCCGAGCCGGACCGCCGCCCTGCGCTGGTCTTCCCCTGCCATCGGGACCTGGCGCGAGACCTTCAACTTGCCCATCATTGGGCCTCCTTGTTTCGTCCGTTTGGGATCGCGGCCGCCCTGCGCGGGCCGCTGAAGCCAGCAGACCAGGTGCCCCGCCCGCGGATTCCGGGAGACCTCGGGGGGTTCTACCTCTGCCTCAGCGCGTAGCTGCATCGGGTGGCGCCGAGCTGAGGCCACGGCGCGCCCAACTTCCCTGCCAGTAGCGTGAACTCATGGTGAGAACCCCACCCAGCGCGGCCGACCAGTTACTGCTCCAGCTCGCCGCCGAGCGCGGCACGAAGGTGTCCGGCCGCCAGCTCGAACGCTGGCGTGCCCAGCCCAACCCGCTGCTGCCGGCCAACGCCCGCACCCGCCCAGGCCGCCCCGCCGGCGGAAGCGCTTCTACAGCCGACCCGGTTCTGGTGGACCTCGTCGTGTGGCTCGGCCAGCACAGCCGTCCCGGCGCCGACCCCTTGCACCTCGCGCTTGGCGCCTTCGGGGCCGGACTTCCTGTCCCGGAGGCGACCGTCCGCAAGGCGTTCGCGCGGCAGGTCGTCCGTCTTGCGGAACGGATCACCGACCAGGCCGGACCAGCGCCTGAGGCCGGTGACATCCAGGAGTGGGTGAGCGACCGGGCCGACGAGATCGCGCAGCGGAGTGCGCGCCGGATGTCCGGGGTGAACCGCCGGATCAGGGCGGTCGACAGGCAGCTGCGGCAGCTGCCCGCGGTCGCCGAGTTGTGGAAGTTCGCCGACGGCTTCGACCCGGACCGCTCCGACATCGAGCCCTTGGACAACACCGGCGTTCTGTTCCACGGTCTGGCGGCGGCCGTCGGCGGGGCCGACGGGATAACCCCGGAGGTGATCGCGCGGGTCGCCCGCGCCCAGGCGGGCCGAGACGTGCCGCAGTACACCGCCCGCCTTCTGGAGACCGACCCCCTCGACCCTCTTGCCGCCATCCGAACCACCCCGGCTCACCGATTGCCGGGACTACCTTCCGAAAGCGTCGTGAACCACGTCGCCTCGGTGGCCCAGGAAGCACCGCTGGAGCGGCTGCGGGCCGGCTGGGCTGCAGCTGGGGAGATGGCCGCCTGGGCTGAGGCACTCTGCCAGGCTGTCGAGGCCGAACTGTCGGTTGAGCCACCAGGTGGCGACGCATGCCTCGAATGGATCTTCGGCCAGCTCTTCGGCATCGGCAGGATGTACCTGATCAAGGGACTGGCTGAGCCCTCCCCCACCGCCGGCCAACAGGCGCTGACGGCGCTGGAGCTGGTCTTCTCCTTCGACGCGATCAACAGTGTGCTCGCCGCAACGGACTCGGACGGGCACGAGACGCTGCGCCGCCTCGCCCCGCGGTTCCTCCTCAAGCTGGCCGCCGTCGAGGCACCCTCTGCCCGGGCCACCAAAGCCTGACACGAATCCTGCAGTTGTGGGCGGCGGCAAATGCCTGATGATTCTGCGCACTCGCGGCATGACGCCCCTGTCAATAGTGATCACTAATTGACAGGGGCGATCAATTTCAAAAGTGGAACCAGCTCCACATGCCAATAAGTACGATAAGCTGTCACCTTATCGAGTGAACAGTTCTTTGGCCTGCAGGCAGCGCCGTTTCCAGGTTCGTAGCGTTGCAGTTAGTCCGAACGAGCCACGACCAACCGGTGCCAGTAGCGGGAAACGCCACTTTCCGCCTGTTCACACCGGCATGCTGCGCTGCGTTTGTCGAAGGGCGCCGCGTAAGAAATGGTTCCCCTTCGACGGCCTGGCCACCCGATGGATATCGAGTGGCCAGCTACTGCATGAAGCCCGCTGCTCGACCAGCAGCGGGCTCGCACGCTTCACCAAGGAGGAGAGACAGTGCCCACCTACTTGCATTGGCGACCTGTCTCTCCTCCTTCTGTCCCGCCTCGCTCGACCCCGGACTCGTCGGCCTGCGCTGGCCCGCGCTTCACCGACACGACCCGGTGCAGGCCAGTCGCGCGGAGGACCTTGCCGACGGCCCGTCGTACCGGACGCACGATTCGTGTATTGATCACCGGCCAGTCGCGCCTGACCAGGCGGGCGGCCGCAGCGGTCGCTGCGTCCTCCATGGAGGCCCCGTGTTCCAGGTGGGCCACCATGGCGGCTAGCGCCGGGTCGAGCTGCTCGGGCGACTCCGGCGTACGCGTGCACCCATGCGGGCACTCCCAAGAACGGGCCGCAGGACACTGCGGCTCGCCCGAATTGATGTTCGGGCAACGTGCAGGGATGTCACTCATGTGATTCACCTGTGCATTCATGCCCCGGCGGCCTGGACGAGGCCGGCAAAACTTTGCCCAGGCCGCTGGGGTCATTCGAGCGGATTTAAGGAATGACAGACAAGCGTCGTTCTCCCTGAGAACGACTGAGGTCCAGTCGAGTCACTCCCATGCATCCTTCGGCTTAATAAATGCCGATTCCTGCCCCCGCTCAGGATTTCTGTGATATGCGCCGCCATCCGCCCGAAATGGCGTGAGCGCCTCACAATTCACCGCCGCGCCTGCCGGACCCGAATTCGCCCCGACTCACTCCACAGCCACACCTTCGTCAGCCCACCCCGGACGGTCAGAGCTGGCGGAAGGCCCTTCCCGATGCCCTGCACCGACGGGCAGGCGCACCCTTGCAGACGTACAGCACCGCCCGATCCGGACTGCAGGCAGCACCGGTGAGGGCCGGGGTCCGCCACGGGACCCCGGCCCTCGGCGCTCAGGCTCGACGGCGTTCGAAGAAGACGAGGAACGGGGTGACGAACCCGCTCGCCTCCACCGGTGTGGTGTGGCCGACGATCACCAGAAGTACGCCGGCCGCAAGCGCGGCGCCGTACACGCCGGCGCGCACCGGGCTGTCGCCCGGTCCGGCCGCAGTGGTGGAAACGGCGTTGTCCCGCTGATCCGGGGGTTCAGCCATACTGGAAGGGCTCCTGTTCACGTGAGGGCAGGACAGTCATCGCCCGCAGCGCCTGATGAACTCTGCGGGCGACGTTCTACGACGAGGTCGGGGCTCGGCCAGGCACGGCCAGCGCCCCGACCTCAGTCGAAGCTTGAGGTGAAGGCGCCGTCCTCCTCCAGCCAGATGACCTCGACCATGATCGAGCCGCACAGGTCGATGAGGTCCTGGCGGGGCTTGGCCCCGGTGAGGACGGCGAGCCGCGGTGTGGGAGATAGGAACCGACGGAAGTCGAGGAGCTGGCCGATCGCCAGTCGCATGGCCTGCCGCGTCGGGCTCGGCTTGCACTCGATCAGCACGTTGTCGGTCCGGTCATAGAGGTCGGTGCTGAACAGCCGCACTTCGCCGGGCGGCTGGATCTGGTATCGCCGTACCTCATGACCAAGGCCCTTAAGGTGTACGCGGTACCGGTCGGACAGCTCTCCTTCGGCGATCTGGATGGACCGGTGAACGCGCTCGCTGGGGAGCAGGCGCACGATCGCCGAGTCCTCTTCGACGATCAAGGGGTCCAGGTGTGGCGTCACCACGGCAACCGGGGCGCCCGCTGCCGTCTCGCCCACCGGTCGCAACCGGAAGACGATCACCGTACGAAGGTAGCCATCGTCATCGGGCGCGTCCGCGGAGATGAAGGGCTCTTTCGGGTCGACCTCGAACTGGCCAAGACACCGGTAGGCAGCGGAGCTCGACATCTCCCGCCGCCACACGAAGACGTCTCGGCCAGCCTCTTTGTGCGTCAGGAGGGCCCGATTGCCTTGAGTGAGCGACTGGTCGCCCTTCCGGCCCATGCCGGTGTAGAGGTAGACGCCGGCCTCGTCGAATCCGTCCGGCATCCCGAACTTCGCGATGTGGGCAGGGTCGGAGAAGACGTGGATCATGCCGGCCTGCGCAGCGATCGAAATCCCGCTCTGCCGGTTGCCTCCGTACGCCTCGTGAAGCTCAGACCGAAGCATCACCTCGCCGGGCCCAGGTCGCTTGCTCATCTACGCCTCCTCTCGACCATAGAGCAACCTTGCCATAGAAGCATGACGCTAATCCGGCACGCTTTTACCCAACCGCCAGGACGCCTGAAGCATCTACGTGGCCCTGACCTGCATATATCTCGAATCGCCAACGGAGGACCCAAATCAGTCGAGATCATATCGTTACAGAAATCACCAGTTCAGATCTCTTGACGGCTGGCCAGTCGAACAGGTAATCGAATAATGGCCCTATGTCGACCACGCGCTCCCTGCCCCAACTACCGGGGAGCAGCAACGTGACGCCGCGGTCGCCCCCGCAGCCCTGATGACGCTGCCGGGAGTCAGCCGCGACCACAGGCAATGGCGGCTGGTCGAGATCCGGCGGCGGGGGTGCTGGCAGCCGGCGATGCTGACCATTTGGCGGCGGCCGCCAGGCAGTCCGCTCTGGGTGGTCCACGTGATGTGAAGCTCCGACCCCGACGGCGGGTGGGGGTGGTTCGTGTTCTCGGACGCGACGATCCGTCCTGTTCCCGATCCCGGCGATGCGGCGCCGGCAGGCGCCCCGCTCTTCGGCCGGTGGCGCGACGCCGTAGCCGTGCCACGCGAACTCGCACCGCTTCCGGCGCGGATCTGGGCGATCAGGAGCATTGACAGTTGGCCTGGATCAGGGTCGCCGGTGCGTGGCGGTCCGGGCTTGTAACTGCCGTCCGCAGGCCGGCTCCGACGATGCCGTGGATCGCGTACTGGGGGAGGACAAGCAGGTCGGCTGGCTGGTGCACGACGGGCAGGCAGTGCTCCTGGCCGCCAACACCGCAGGTGCACACGGGGAGTGAGGAGTCGGTCCGAACGTGGACCTTGTTGGACCGCCCCGGACATGGGTGGCAAGGGCCCGGAGGGGGCGCTTCGGGGGCGCTATCCCCGCTCCATCCCCGCGTGGGGATAAAGCGGCCCCGGACTCCTTACATTCGTCACAGACCGTAGCTGCCGTCCCGCGTCTACCGTCACATTCAGCGTGCTCCGGGCCATCTCCGTGGTGCTCCGGCCGCGACCCACCAGGCAAGAACGCCATTTACGGCCTGCCTCGCTGCCAGCGCCACAAACCGCCCCCTCTGCCCGGCGTGACCTGCGCGGACTCCCGTGGCAGCAGGCCCTCGTCAGCGGTCGCAGACGTCAGGCCGCCTTCCACCCGGCATGCCTGCAGAGGCTCGACGCGCTTCGAAGAACGACCCGTGCGTACGGTCTGCCCCGTTCAGCACGCCAAGCCCTGTTCCGCCCGTCCAGGCGGACAGGTGAGTGTGGGCGTGCCCAGCCGAGCCCGAGCGGCTCCACCGCCCCATCAGAGGGAGACCATGCGCATTCGACCCCACGTTCCCACCGCAAGCCGGCTTTCGCTTCCGACCTCGTCCGTCGCCGCGGCCCCCACCTACGAGGTCGACCCGGCGCCGGAATTCGACCTGCTGCACAGCGGCTGGTACTCGACCGAGGAACTCGCCTTGCTGTTGAAGGTCGACCCCTCGACCCTGCGGCGCTGGCGCTCCGCCACTCCCCCTCAGGGCCCGCCCTTCGTCCAAATCGCGCCCAGGCTCTACCTGTACAGCATCCCCGACACCCAGCTGTGGCTCGCCCAGAAGCGCACCGACCCATCCGAGGCAGCCTGAATGCCCGACCACACCCCGCTCATCCCCATGGGTGTCGACCTCACCGACGACATCGAGCACCGCCCCGACCGCCGCCCGCAGTTCCGCTACCGCGCCCGCGTGCGCTGGACGGACCCCAACGGCGGCGGCCGCAAGTCGGCTTCCTCCTCCGTCCCCACAGAGGAGGAAGCCAAGGCCTGGATCGCCCGCATGCAGCGGGCCGCAGCACGTGGCATCACCCCCAAGACCCTCACCATGACCCTCGCCGAGTACGGCGACGAGAACTGGGACCTGGCGATGCGCGGCCTGGAGACCACCACCCTCGACCCCTACACCGCCGGCTGGAAGCTGCGCGTCACCCCAGTCCTCGGCCACATACCCGTCACCAGCATCACCAACGGCATCACCGACCGGGCCCTCCACTCCTGGATCGCCGAAGGACTCAGCATCTCCTCCGTCAAGAACAGCCTCGCCCCGCTCGTGCGCATCATGGAGCAAGCCGTCCGCGACGGCCTCATCGACTTCAACCCCTCCCGCATGAGCGGCTGGCAACGCCTCTACAAGAAAGCCGAAGACGAACTCGACGACCCCCGCTCCCTCGCCCTCGCCGACTGGGACACCCTCGACGAACTCGCCAACGCCTTGGTCGAGCGCTCCCACAATCACTACCGCGGCTGGGGCGACATCGTCCGCTTCGCTGCCTGCACCGCCGCCCGTATCGGCGAGGTCTCCGGCGTCCGCGTCAAGGACATCAACCGCTTCGACTGGACCTGGGACCTGTGCCGCCAGACCACCACCGGCCCCGGCGGCCTCATCGACAAAGGCACCAAGGGCAAGCGGCGCCGCACCGTCCCCATCATCGAAGAGATCCGCGACCTCGTGAACTGGCGCATGAACGTTGTCGGAAACGACCCCATGGCGCGCCTCTTCACCGGACCACGCGGCGGCCGCGTCACCACCGCCATCCTGCGCGACGCCACCCACTGGGACGAAGTCGTCGTCAGCCTCGGCTACGAGTACCTGCGCCGACACGACCTCCGGCACACCGGCCTCACCTGGCTCGCCGACGCCGGCGTCCCCATCCACGTCCTCCAGAAGATCGCCGGACACGGCCACATCACCACCACCCAGCGATACCTCCACCCGGACAAGAGCTCCATCGAGAAGGCCGGCCAGACCCTCAGCAGGCACCTGTCAGCAGGCCGAAGCACCACGCAAGTTGCAACATCCGCCTGTCCAGCGTCAGCAGAGGTTCCGGCGCGTCATCTACGCCTCGTCCAGTGAACGGCCGTAAGGGCGGCCGTTCGGGGCGGATCTGCCGCGAGACCCACGAGCCGTGGCAATCGAGTCAGAAGCAAGGGGAGCTCTCGTGCGGCCCCGCCAGCAACCAAGTCCCGGAGTTGGGCGCTCGCGGACGTGGAACCCCAAAGCTCCACCAGATCCGAACGGGCGACCCACAAACACGGGACAGCCGACACGCCGAAAAGATCCCCAGGTCAACCGCCACCTGTGCCCTTCAATTACCAGTCGTGCCAGCGTGACAGATGCGAACTGGTGTGCGATGATGATCTGGGTTTCAAAAATCGTCCCTCATTTGAGGTATGGTTTATGAAACCTACGGTTGTCTGGAGGGGTCCTTGCAGAACCTCAGCGGCGACTGGCGCGAGGAGCGTCTCGCCCAGCTCGATTTCACGATCGACCTGTTCCACGAGTCGCTCGATGCAGCCGGCGACGAGGTTCGTCGCTGCACCGACTACGACGCGCCAGCGATGCGGGGCACCACCTTCTGGAGCCGCACAAACCGCTTCATCGGCGAGAAGAAGGCGAAGGAAGGGTGGGACTACACAACGCGGGACAGCATCCTGCGCACGATCCACCCGTCCCGCAGCCACGCGGTCACCGCAGTCAGTGCTGCTGGCGGAGTCGGTGACCTGAAGAAGAAGGTTCGCTCCAGGAACCCGAAGGGGCCAAAGATGGCCCGGATCGTGGAGCGCAACGGGCAGTTCGCATTCATGTCGCGCGACGCGGTTCTCTATGGCCGGGAGCTCGACGAGATTCCGACCTGGTGCCTGCTCTACAAGTGGGAGAAGGACCGGCTCCTGGCTGAACTCTCCCTGCCGATCAAGATGAACGGCAAGTTCGTCGACGAGTGGCTGGAGCGGATCCCGCTGGACCTGCCCGACCTGGGAGAGATCGGCGTGGATGTCAACCTGCTCGACGCCCCCGAAGGCGACAACGGCGGCACCGAGGTCATCGTAGAGCTGCTGGGGGGCTGACAAGGCATCACCTGGTACGACATGGGAGTTGAGGAAAGTGTTCACCCCTGAACGGCTGGTTCTCGCGCGCAAGCGCCGGCGGATGACGCTGGCGGCCCTGGCGCGGGAATCGGGAGTCTCGTCGCAAAGCATCACGGCGTTCGAGAACAACCGCAAGCTGCCGTCGGAGGAGTCGCTTTCCTCACTCGCTACGGCCCTGCGATACCCGGTGTCGTTCTTCGAAGCGCCCGCGCCCGGAGAGATGCTGCCCGACATGGTGAGTTTCAGGGCACCGTCGAAGATGAGCGCCCTGGAGCGCGACAGCGCCCTGAGTTCGGGCGCCGTGGCAACCACACTGAACACCTGGCTGGAGGAACGTTTCAGGCTTCCGAAGCCCAATCTGCCAACCTACCCTCATCTGAACGCGGAGGAAGCCGCCGAACAGCTCAGAGCGTTCTGGGGACTGGGGGAGGCGCCAGTACCGAACCTGGTTCACCTGATGGAGGCCAACGGCGTGCGGGTGTTCTCGCTGGCGCCGGACTGTCTGGACGCGGATGCCTTCTCCACCATCAAGTCCGGCACTCCGTTCGTCTTCCTGAACACCCGCAAGACAGGCGAGCGGGGCCGCTTCGACGCCGCCCACGAGCTCGGCCACCTCGTCCTACACTGCGAGCACCGCATCCCCCACGGCCGGGACTCCGAGGGTGAGGCGAACGACTTCGCGTCCGCTTTCCTGATGCCCGCAGCTGGCATCACCACCCAGAAGCTTGGCAACGCCTCGGTGGAGCGCATCCTCAGCGCCAAGCGCCGCTGGGGCGTGTCAGCAATGGCGCTGACATACCGCCTGCGCAAACTCGAGTTGCTCTCAGAGTGGCGCTACAACCAGGCGATGAAGCAGTTGGCAAGCATGGGGTACCGCACATCCGAACCCGGCTCATTGTTGGTCCGCGAGAGCAGTCAACTGCTCGCAAAGGTCTTCGACGCCTTGCGCAAGCCACCTCTGAGCATGTCGCCCAGCGACGTGGCCACACAGATGAACATCTTCCATGAGGAGCTGAACGACTACGTCTTCGGCCTCGTACCCATCACTCCAGTCGACGGTGGAGGCGAGTTGAGCGCCCCCATCCGCCCGGCGCTCCGGCTGGTCACCAACTAACGCTCTATTTGGATCTTGGCTGATGGTCGTCCGGCACTCCCAGGAGCTGGGGGTGCCGAGTGGCGTGTGCCCACCGGGCCCTGTCGGCAAGGCCTGGAGGCGCGCACGACGGGCAGGAGGTCGCGTGATCCAGCGATCGCCTTCTCCCTCACACCCTTGGTTCAGACTTCTGCGAGGTCACGTTCATCGTCAACCACCCTGCTGTAGAAGTGGCCTGTGGCAGACGATGAAGAAAGCGCGCCGCCCTGGGTCCGGTTGCTGCTCCGCGAGCAGACCGCGCGCAACATCCACGGCAGCCTCCGAGCATCTGGAATCGCCGCGCCGCTAGAGGCCGTACGCGACCTGTGCAACCCGGTCGAGATGTACGACGCAGGCCCTTTTCCGCTCCCGCGTGAGTGAGCGCTTCATCTCCCCAGCGGCGGAGGCACGTTGTGCCCCCGTACCGGCTTCCGCTCCCCTGCTCGGCTCGGAGCCGCTGATTCTCGGCGGCCCCAGCCGGGTAGTGCTGCTGGCATATCGCGCAGGCAGCGCGGCCCCGCGTGGGGCCGCGCTGTCGTGGACCAGGGGGTGGACCGGGTGGCACGCCGAAAGACGGTGGCGGAGATCCTTGCCGAGGCGTACCGCTTGAAGCAGCAGGCGCGAGCCGCGCAGGCACAGGGCGGGGCCCAACAGGCGGCCGGCCGGCCTGCCGCTCCGGCGGCTCAACCCCGTCCCAGGAAGCGGAAGGTGGACCCCGCCGTCGAACACGCCCGGCTCCTGGCCGCCGGCGAGAAGCACCTCCAGCGCGAGGAAGCCGCCCGTGCCAAGGAAGCCGCCCGGGTGGAAGCCGAGTTGGCCAAGCGCCTGACGGCCCGGCGCCGGGAGGAGGAGGCGAGGAAACGCGCGGACGCCCTGGCCGAGAAGGAAGCCCAACGGCAAGCTCGGCAAGCCGAGACGACCCGGCTCAAGGCCCAGGCCGAGGAGGGCACCGCCAAGTGCAATCGGCGCCGCGAGGAGCTGGAATCGGTCCTGCTGCTGCGCCCCGAGGGCCTGGAGGCCTGGCACCCGCACGTCGAAGAAGCGTTCGCCCACGATGGCCCTCAGGGTGTCGCGGAGCTGATCGAGGACCTGCTGCAGCGCTCCCCCGTCCCCTCTGGCTGCCGGGCCGCGGCCCAGGCTGTCTACGTCCCCGAGGCCCAGCAGCTCCTGGTCGACGTCGAGCTGCCGAACCACGAGATCGTCCCGGCGGTGGCCTCTTACCGCTACGTCGCACAGCGCGCCCAGGTCGTCCCCCAGCCCGCCAAGCCGGCCGAGCTCAACGAGGCCTACGCCAGGCTGGTGGCCCGCCTGGCACTGCGCGCGCTGGACGAGGCGTTCTCCGCCACACCGGCCGCGTTCGTGGAGACCGTCATCCTCAACGGCCGTGTCAACGCCACCGATACGGCGACCGGTCAGGCGATCCGGGCCTGCGTCGTCAGTGTCGTCGCCCAGCGCAAGGACTTCGCCGAACTGGTCCTGGACGAGCCCCGGCTCGACCCGCAGCAGTGCCTCCACCGGCTCGGTGCCACCGTCTCCAAGCACCCCCACGACCTGGAACCGGTCACACCCATCGTCGAGGCCGACCTGTCCCGCTACCGCATCACCACCGACACCGCCGTGGTCGCCACCCTGGACAGCCGGCCCGACCTGCTCCAGATGAACCCCTACGACTTCGAACGCCTGGTCCGCGAACTCTTCGAAGCCATGGGCTACGAGACCTGGCGCACCCAGGGCTCCCGCGACGACGGCGTGGACGCCGTCGCGACACTGACCGACCCAACCGGGTCCACCATCTTCGCCATCCAGGCCAAGCGCTCCAAGAACATCGTCCCGGTGAACACCGTCCGCGCCATGTCCGGGGTCATCCAGGACAAGGACGCCGGCTACGGCATCGTCGTCACCACCTCGTGGTTCGGCAAGGACAGCTACGACTTCGCCCACCGCAACGGCCGCCTGCGCCTCATCGACGGCCGCAACCTCAAGGCCCTGCTCGCCGAGCACCTGAACATCGACGCCCTGATCGGACTGCCCAAGGTCCCCCCGGGCTGGCAGGCCGGCGACCTCGTGTGAAGTCGGCCAGGGACCTTCTCTGGCCCCCGAGCCGCCCGTCCCACAGAGCGCACGAGTAGGCCCACTGCGCGTAAGTCAACGGCACAGCCGGATCAACGATCCGTTGATCAGTAAGAAGCGGCCTAGACCAACAGCATCGGGCCGTCAGGGAATTTCGTTGGATCGAAGGATGCGGCGCGGTGGGCGCTTCGGTCGATCTTGATGACCCGGGCCGCAGGGAGGGCGGTCCAGGTGGTTCGCACCGAGGTGACGATCAGCTGGAAGCCCTGGTCGACGAGTTCCGAGAGTGCGTCGAAGAGCCTGTGTTCCGCCACGGCAGGCAGGAATCCGAAGGGCTCGTCGATTAGGACAATCCTGTTCGACGCACCGTCCGAGTCGACCAGGGAGCGCAGGCACGCCTGCCAGTTCTCCAGCCCGGAGGCCCGGCTGTCGAAAGCCTGGACAGCGTCGTCATTGAGGTAGTAGCAACTATACGGAGTCCGTTGGCTGTTCCAGGTGATCCGGAGGTGCTTCGCTAGGTCCTGGCTCGCTGGTCGCGGCTGCCCGACCAGGCGAGCGGAAAGCACTGAGTTCATCGATAGGGCCAGGGCTTCCAGCAGGATAGTTTTCCCGCTGGCGTTGGCGCCCACGAGCACAGTGATCCCCTCGTGGAAGCTGATTCCCTGGCGTAGCGCAGCGGCGACCGGCAGGGTGCCGAGTTCCTTATAGGAAGGTGGCAGTTCGGCAGCCTGGAGGATGGGGTTGGCCGTCACCGGCGAGGTGGCCGAGGCGTAGCCCTGGCGTGTGAGCCCCTGCTTGGCGATCCAGCGAATGGACTCCGCAGGGTCGTCGCAGAGGGAGCGGCGTGCGGCGAGTGCGACGCCGTCGTGGGGCCAGCCCTCAGTAAGGAACTCTGCGGCAACCGCCCGGACCGGTACCTCGCTGTCGCCGACCAGGGTGATCAGGCAGTCGCGGACTACAGGATCATCCGCCCACCCCTGAACCAGCGCCTGCACCACCGTCTCCCGGACTCCCGGATTCTCGTGCTGGGTGAGCCGGGCAAGCGCGTCCCGCGCGGCGTGGTCGCCCGCCCAGCCGTGCGCCAGCCCCAGCGCCGCCGTTTGCCGGACGTGGTGCTCGGGGTCGCCGGCCAGAGCCGCGACGGCGTCCCGGGCCTTGGGGTTCCCGGCCCAGGCGGCTGCCAGGCCCCAGGCCGCGCGGTGGCGGATGGCCGACTGGTCGTCATGGACGAGTCGCAGGAGGGTGTCGTGGGTGCTCGGGTGGTCGGCCCAGCTCGCCAAGACGGTCCGCAGGGCGGCGCTGCGGGCGAGCGGGTCGCTCAGCCGGGTGGCGGCCACCAGGATCGACAGTTCGTCGTCGGGGGCCAGCGGCGCGTCGTCTGCGAGGGCGCGCCGCAGCTCGGCAATCTTCTGCTCTTCCGCGTCGTTGTACTCCTGGACCCGGCCGAGGGCGGTCGCGATGTCCGCCAGCGCGGACTCGGCGTGGAGGCCATGAGAGAGGACGCTCCGGGTCGGCAGCGGCGGAGGGTCGGGCAGCGGCCGCAGGTGACCGACGTCGGTGTGCGCGGCCAGCCGCCGCAAGCTGCCCTGCGCCTGGTCCCACAGCAGCTCCAGCACCCGCCGCCGGTGGTCAACCCGGTCGAACTCCGCCTCTGCCGCCGCCTTGTACTCGACCGCCTCGGTGCGCTGCCGCTCGGCCAGCGAGTGCGGAACTGCCCGCCCGGCGGTGCGTGGTGCGCCGAACAAGTCGAGATCAAGCTCGGTGATGATGTCCCGCAGCGTGTCGATGATTTGCAGCAGCGTGCCCATCAGCGCCTGGGTGTCGCTCAGCTCCCGGCGGAGGCGGTCCCCGGTGCGATGCGCCCGTTCGAGGTCGAGCTGCGCCTGCAGCGTGGCGATGGCCGCCGCCGTGGTGGGCGGATCCGGTTGTGGCTGCGGCGACGCAGCTGGGCGGGACTTCAGCCGCCGGGCCTTGGTCAGCAGTTCCGTCGCCTCCCGACACAGAGCCTGGTGGCGATGCTGAGGCAGGCCGATGGCGGCGCTGGTGATCTCCAGGAAGACCCCGAGGAACCGGACCGACGGCAGCGCGGTGCCGCCCTTGAAAAGGCGGTCGAGGTGCGACTTTGAGAAGCTCATCCCACCCACGGGGGCGGCCGACCCGCCCGCCCCCGCCGCGATTTGCGCCTGCTCCTGGTCCGCCCGCTGCTGGAAAGCGAAGGCGATCTCACGCGCACTCAGGCCCGCCTCCTGCGCCCGGGTCCGAAGAAAGGCACCGAGTGCGAACGCCGCATCGGCCTCGTCTCCCGTTGGTGCACTCATCGCTGGTTTTCCTCGAACTCCTGCCCCGGGGCGCCTCAGACGCGTCCCTGGGAGTGGCCCGGGACACCCGCCATCCTCCCAGATCGGGCCTTCGGCCAGCGGGCGAATGCCCCGGGCGGTCCCGGGGTGTCCCAGCCTGTCCCAGCGCGGGTTGGGGGCACCGTCCGCGCCGAGCAAGCTGGCTGCGCGGTCGACGGCGACCGTGAAGTGTTCCGAACAGTGGGGGCGTACTGCGATGGCAATAAAGATCAACGAGGCAGCCCGGGCAATCGGCGAGGGATGCGCCAGCCATCTGGGCAGCGTTCCGGAGCTGCTGGTGGCCGCAGTGCCGGAGTTCCTCGGCGGACTCGCGGTGGCGCTGATCACTGCGCTGGCGGCCTGGGGCGTGCGTCGGCGGGGCTCCCGCCGGACGGTCCCGGTCGCTGCTGAGGAGAAGTCCAGCTGATGTGTCGCTGTTCGGCGCCACTGATGCGGGAGTTAGATGGCTGCTTCCGTGGTGGCCTAGGGAGTTTCGGCGGCACGCCCGCAAGGCGCCCAACGCCGCGCGCTGCATCTGCAAGATCCGAAAGAGAGGTCCTAGTACTCACGCGTTCTCAGGACTGCGGTAAGCCGTGGCAGGTTCCTGGCTCCGCCGACTGCCTGGTCCCCGGCTGGTCCCTGGCAGGATCACGGACCGGCCGCTCCAACGCCGTGAAACACCTGTCGGGCCATCAACAAAAAGGCCGCTGACCTGGGATTTCTCCCGGCCAACGGCCTTCCGACACAATGTCGGGACGACAGGATTTGAACCTGCGACCCCTTGACCCCCAGTCAAGTGCGCTACCAAGCTGCGCCACGTCCCGTGGTCTCGTGCCGTGCGGCGGGGCCTGGGGGGCTTTGCCGGTTGGCTTTTCGACCTTGTCTCCGGTTGTCCCGGCGACGTGGAAAACAATACAGCACGTCGGGGGGTGCTCGCTGCCAGATTCCGGGAGCGGGTGGGGTCGGTGGGTTCAGGGGGTCGGGTGGCGGGCGTCGTAGCGGAGGAAGGCGGGGCGGCGGGCGGCGAGGAGGAGGACGCAGGCGACGCAGGCGAGGCCGCCGGTGATGACGGAGGTGGCGGGGTTGCTGAGGGCGGCGACGGCGCCGGACTCGAAGTCGCCGAGGCGGGGGCCGCCGGCCACGACGACGATGAAGATCCCCTGGAGGCGGCCACGCATCTCGTCGGGGGCGGCGACCTGCATCATCGTGTTGCGGAAGATCATGCTGACGGTGTCCGCGCAGCCGGCCACCGCGAGCAGCAGGAGGCCGAGCCAGAGGTTGTGGAGGGCGCCGAAGGCGGCGATGGCGAGGCCCCAGGCGGAGACGGCGGCGAGGATCGCGACGCCCTGGCGGTGGACCCGGCCGACCCA
The DNA here is from genome assembly GCF_044749365.1 of Kitasatospora sp. NPDC089509. Taxonomy (NCBI): domain Bacteria; kingdom Bacillati; phylum Actinomycetota; class Actinomycetes; order Kitasatosporales; family Streptomycetaceae; genus Kitasatospora; species Kitasatospora sp. NPDC089509. Next base: position 141,306 of record NZ_JBIVHS010000017.1, read on the forward strand.
GCCGGAGAAGAGCGCGCCGATCAGGGCGCCGACGGCCGGGGCGGAGACCAGCAGGCCGACGGTGCGGGCGTCGCCGGCGTAGAAGGTGACGGCGATCGCGGGGAAGAGGGCGCGGGGCATCCCGAAGATCATCGCGGCCAGGTCGGCGAGGAAGCTGGTGCGCAGGTTGGGCTGCTCCCGCAGGAAGCGCAGGCCGTCGAGGACGGAGGCGCGGCCCTTGCGCTCGCCCAGTGGCCGCATGGCGGGCAGTCGCCACATGGCGTACAGGGTGGCGGTGAAGGCGACGGTGTCGACCAGGTAGGCGGACTGGACGCCGAAGGCGCCGATCAGGACGCCGCCGAGCATCGGGCCGACGGTGAGGCCGAGGTTCATGCTGACGGTGTTCAGGGCGTTCGCCGCCGGGAGCCGGTGGGCGGGGACCAGTCGGGGGATCATCGCCGAGCGGGCGGGCGAGCTGAGCGCGAAGAACCCCGCCTGGACGGCGACGGCGGCGTAGAGGACGGCGACCGCGTGGAACCCGGCGAGGGCCTGGGCGGCGAGCAGGGCGGAGACGGCGGCCAGGCCGGCCGAGCCGATCAGGCCGAGCTTGCGGCGGTCCACGGTGTCGGCGATGGCGCCGCCGTACAGGCCGAAGGCGACCAGCGGGACGAGGGAGAACAGACCCACCAGGCCGGTCGCGAAGGCGGAGCCGGTCAGGTCGTAGACCTGGACGGAGACGGCCACGGCGGTCATCTGCTGGCCGATCGAGGACACCGCCTGACCGGACCAGACCCGGCGGTAGTCGGGGTGCTCGCGCAGCGGGCTGAGGTCGGCGAAGGCCCTGCGGTACCAGGGGAGGGCCGGTATCCCGCCCGATGTCCCGGGAGGGTCCGGGGTCTCGGAGGGGGTGGCGGGTGAGTCCGCGTCGGCTGGGACCACGGCGGGGACCACGGTGGGGGCGGCGGCGGTCGAGGTATCAGGGGGTTGCTTGGTCGTCACAACCGTCCATGGTTGCCCCGGCCCGCGCCGCTCCCGACACCGGGGGGCTCCCTCCCGCCCCGCACCGCCCCGCACCGACCGCCGGAGTCGCCCCCGACAGCCGGTGCGGCGCGCCCCGCCGACTACCGGGTGAGCACCTGCTTCTCGCCCGCCTCCACCGCGAAGTCCAGCCGGTTGCCCGGCGGCGGGAACGGGCAGATGAAGTGGTCCGCGAAGGCGCAGGGCGGCAGGTAGGCCCGGTTGAGGTCGAGGACCGTCCGGCCGTCCGCGTCCGGTGCGGGCAGGGTGATGAAGCGGAAGCGGTAGGTGTCGACACCGCTGGTGGCGTCCGCGATGACACCGGTGAGGCGCCGGCCGGAACGGCCGACGGTCAGGGTGCGGTGCTCGCCGGCCACCGTGAACTCGATCCGTCCGGTGACGGCCAGCGGGCGGTCCTTGCCGTCCGCGTTCGGGACGACGACCGACTGCCCCTCCTCCTCGAAGGGGGTGTAGACGGCGGGCACCGCCCACTCCGGCGCGTACGGGTACGCGGAGATGCCCGCGAAGCCGACCCGGCGGGGCGCGGCCGGGTCGAAGACCCGCAGGGCGAGCTCGCCCTCCCGCTCGATCGGGACGAGCAGCAGCTCGCCCTGGGTGGCGGTGTCGGCGGCCGGATCGGTGTCCGGGCGCAGCAGTACCTCGCCGTCCACCGGTCCGTCGGCGCGGTCGGCGCCGTCGACCGTGATGCCGTCGGCCGCGGCGGCCCGCACCCGGACGCCCTCGGCGTCGGCCCACCAGAGCCCGGGCAGGCCCGGGACCTCGGCCGGCTCGGGCGCCAGCCAGTGCGTGCCGGTGAGTGCGAGCTGGCCGTGCGGCGCGCTCACCGACGCCGCCCGCCCGTCACTCCAGTGCTTCCAGTCCTCCGCGGCCGTCGCCGTCATCGGTCAACCCTCCCGGTCCGGTCCCGCGGACGGCCCGCCGTTCGAGCCGTCCGTATCGGTCATCCTGCACAACGTCGTCCGTCGGTACGGATCATTCCCCGACCCCGGCAAGCCGCCGCCCCGTAAGGAGACTGCAATGCGGCGGCAACACACGGCAGCGGGGACCGCAACCGGGACGCGGTGGTCAGTCCTGCAGCGGGCGGAAGAGGCCCTCCTGCACCACCGACACCACCAGCTGCCCGCTCCGGTCGTAGATCTGCCCGCGGGCCAGGCCGCGCGCGCCGTGGGCGATCGGGGACTCCTGCTGGTAGAGCAGCCAGTCGTCGGCGCGGAACGGCCGGTGGAACCACATCGCGTGGTCGAGCGAGGCCATGTCGAAGTGCCGACGGCCCCACAGCGGCTCGACGGGGGCGCGCACGGCGTCCAGCAGCGTCATGTCGCTGGCGTAGGTGAGCGCGCAGACGTGGATCAGCGGATCGTCCGGCAGCGGACCGTTGGTGCGCAGCCACACGCCGCTGCGCGCCTCGACGTCGACCAGCTCGTGCTTGTGCCAGCGCAGCCGCTCGACGTAGCGGATGTCGAAGGGCTGGCGGCGGCTGATGAACGGGGGCAGTTCGCCGAGCCGGGAGCCGACCTCGTCCAGCGCGCTGGGCAGTTCCTCGGGCGCCGGGACCTCCGGCATCGGGTACTGGTGCTCGATGCTGCCCTCCTCCGGTCTGTGGAAGTCGGCGGTGAGCGAGAAGATCGACCGGCCGCCCTGGATGGCGAGCACCCGGCGGGTGGTGAAGGAACGGCCGTCGCGGATCCGGTCGACCTGGTAGACGATCGGCAGGCCGGGGACGCCGGGGCGCAGGAAGTACGCGTGCAGCGAGTGGACGGGGCGCTCGCCCTCGACCGTGCGCCCCGCCGCGACCAGCGCCTGTCCGGCGACCTGGCCGCCGAAGGTGCGCTGCAGTGCCTCCTCGGGACTGCGCCCGCGGAAGATGTTCAGTTCGATCTGCTCCAGGTCGAGCAGATCGACGAGGTCGTCGACGGGGGTACCCATGGGCGCGCCTCCCTCTCGTGGTTCCGGTCGAGTTCTCGTGATTTCGGTCGAGTTCTCCAGCTCACTCGAATTCTCCGGCGACCCGGGACATTCCCGCTCACCGGGCCGACCGCCCCTCCCCCTCACCGGGCCGACCGTCCCTCCCCCGCTACGCCCCCAGCCCCGACTGCCGCACCGTGATGTTGAGCCGCCCCTCCAGCTCCGGTTCGAACGCCCGGTCCGCCGTCCCCGGCAGCGTCCGCACCACCCCGTGGTACGCGAACCGGGACGGCCCGCCGAACACCAGGAGGTCCCCGCTGTGCAGTTCCAGGTCGGTCCACGGCCGGGTCCTGGTCTCGGTGTTCCCGAGCCGGAAGACGCAGTCGTCACCCAACGAGAGCGAGACCACCGGCGCGTCCACGCGCTCGTCGCGGTCCTGGTGCAGGCCCATCTTCGCGCCGTGGGGGTAGTGGTTCACGATCGCGGTGTCCGGTTCGTAGCCGACCGCGCCCGCGATCCCCCCGGCGTGCTCCCCGTAGGCGTCCGCCACCGCCCGCCGGGCGAGCTCCCCGAGCAGCGGCGGGAACGGCTTGACGGGGGCGCCGTCCTCGGCGACCCGCGCGTAGCCGTACGGGTACCAGTGCCAGCCGAGGCTCACCATCCGCACCGACATCAGCCCGCCGGTGGGCATCCGCACGCTGTGCAGCCCGGCCGGGGGCAGGGCCCACTCCCGGCAGGCCGCGACCAGGCGCCGCTGCGCGGCCCGGTCCAGCCAGTCGGGCAGCAGGACGGCGCCGGGAGCGGGTTCGGTCGGCACCCGGGCGCGGCCGGACCGGTCCCCGGGCAGGTCGTCGAACAGCTCGCCCTGGATCACCCCACCATCCTCCCGCACCGAGCCCTCCCGTACCGCGCCCTCCCCCACCAGCCCGCCTCCACCAAGCCCTCCCGCACCGCGCCCTCCCCCACCGCCCCCGCCGACGGGCCGGGGAGCCGGTCCTCGGCGTCTTGGCCGATCATCCCCAGCTCCCGGGCGCAGGACGGCCAGGCCTCCCAGCCCTGCCGCCGCAGGATCTCCTCCCCGACGGTGGTCTGCTCGCGCCGGCTCGCGTGGTCCGGCCGGTCGGCGAAGTGCAGGCCGCCGGTCTCCGCCCAGGTGGTCGGGTGGATCTGCAGGCCGCCGTAGTAGCCGTTGCCGGTGTCGGCCCGCCAGTCGCCGCCGCTCTCGCAGTCGGCGAGTTCGTCCCAGACGAGATCCGCGACCCGCACCGACGCCCCGACCCGCGCGCCTCCCGGGACCACGGCCGGCACCGCCGCCGCCAGTACCGCCGCCGCCACGGCCACACCCGCCCGGGCCACGGCCCGACCTGTCCGCTCGTCATACGGGTACGGCACGGCAGCCGACCCTAGGGACTCCGGGTCCCTATCGGGCCGCTCCGCCCCCGACACACCGGAAACGCCGACGGCCGCTCCCCCGCGTGGCGGAGGAGCGGCCGTGGCCGGGGAGCGGCGGCGCCGGCCCGAGCGACCAGGGGTCAGCTCATCGGGCCTCAGGCGCCCAGCTGTTCAGGAGCTCAAGAGCTCAAGAGCTCAAGAACGCAGGAGCTCAGACGCTCAGGGTCTGACCCGGGAAGATCAGGTCGGGGTTGCCACCGATGACCTTGGCGTTGTTCTTGTACAGGTCGTGCCAGTCCAGGCCCTGCGCGGCGGCGATGGAGCTCAGGGTGTCACCGGACTTGACGGTGTAGTTGCCCTTGGCCGGCTTGGCGTCGTTGGAGCCGGTCCAGGACTTGGCGCCGTTCCAGGACTTGGCGGCGTCCTTCTTCGACGCGGCGTCGGGCTTCGCGGCGTCGGCCTTGGGCGCAGCGGCCTTCGGCGCGGCGTCAGCCTTCGGCGCGGCAGCGGCCTTGGGGGCGGCGGCCTTCGGGGTGGCGGTCTTCGGCGCGGGGGTCTGCGCCGGCTTGGCGGCGGAGGTGCCGGCCGAGGTGTCGACGGCGGCCGGGGCGCCGCCCTTGGTCAGGCCCGCCTTGACGGAGCAGACCGGCCAGGCGCCGGGGCCCTGGGAGGCGAGGACCTTCTCGGCGACGGCGATCTGCTGCGCCTTGGTGGCCTGGTTGGCCTGCGAGGCGTAGGCGGTGCCGCCGAAGGCGGCCCAGGTGCTGGAGGTGAACTGCAGACCGCCGTAGAAACCGTTGCCGGTGTTGATGGCCCAGTTGCCGCCGCTCTCGCACTGGGCGACGGAGTCCCAGGTGGAGACCGGGGCAGCGGAGGCCGAGGTGGCCGTGACGAGGCCGGCCACCGGCAGGGCCGCGACAGCGGCGCCCGCCACGACGGCCATCCGAACGCGGTTGCGCTTGGTGGCGGCGGTGGTGGTGGCAGCGGCGTTCTCGTTACGGAAGGTCATGGGGTTCCTCTCGACAGCCCCGGGCGGGCATGCGGAACCAGACCCTCAAGAGGGCCGCGTTCGCTTGCCGCGTCCGTCGGACGGCCGTGCACGTGTCGGACGTGCCGCTTGCCGCCCTGGCCACCCAGCCGCTCGCCGACGACCTGTTCGAGCGATCGTGTCGGCGGGCACCTGCCGCGTCCGGCCGGGGCCGAGGGGCGGTGCGTCGGGGGTGAGCCCGGGTGGCGCTCGTTGCGCCGCCACAGAAGCTACGAGCCGGTAGGCGGTGAAACCAAAACTCCACCGGTCTGCCCAGCTCAGCGACGGGTTACCGCCGGTAATGGCCGTGGATTCATGCCCGAAATGTCTGATTTGACCATCGATTCCTAGATCAAACATCGCGGCGACGTGACCCACCCCACAGTTTCAATCCGGCAGTCCCGGCACCGACATCGACAGATTGCGACCACGAGAACACGTTGCGCGGTCGGATCCGGAGCAATTCCCGTCACCCTCGCCGGGCACCCGTGACGCCTGACACAAGGGCCCGTTGGGCATGCCGACCTCCCCTAGTCCGCCCCCATGACCCACCCGCACCCATCCGAGGAGACCCTGTGCCGCGCATGCTCGACGTCAGCGACGAGGTCCGGTCCGAGATCGGCGACGACGAGGCCGACCGCCTGCTCGGCGGCGACCGCGCCCCCGACAGCTACGAATGCACCTCCTGCCGCACCCCCGGTGACACCCACGTGGAGCCCACCAGCACCGTGCTGTTCGTCGGCGACGAGACCGCCGTGCTGGCCTTCGCCCACGCCCGCTGCATCCCGTCCCAGGTGGTGCCGGTCGCCGAGGAGCAGCTGGTCGGCGCCGTCCGCAGCATCAACCAGACCCGGCCCGCCGCCCCGGACGCCACCGTTCCCGCCCCGAACCTCACCCTCCCCGCCCCGGCCTCCCCCGCCGACGCGCCGGGCCAGCCCACCGCCCCCGGCCAGGCCGCCATCCTCGGCATCACCTGTGGGCTCGTCCTGCACGGCAAGGTCGGCCACGCCTCCCTGGTGGTCGAGCCCACCGGGCCGGTCGGCCGCCCCGGCAGCACCTCCGGCGAGGACGAGTTCCTCGACCTGCTCCAGGACGCCGGCTTCCAGCCGGTCGCCGACCTCGACGAGACGCCGGAGCAGCTGCCCGGCTGGTCGGTCCTGGTCGCGATGGGCAAGCTGCACGCGATCCTGCAGCCCGCCGCGGTCGGCGGCAGCACCGGCTGGTGGCAGGCCCACCAGCCGCTCCAGGTCACCGACGCCTGGCGGATGGCGGCCAGCCAGCTCTCCGAGGTGACCATGTACGCGGTCCCGGCCGGGATGGTCGGCCGCCAGCCCCGCGAGGACCTGCTGCGCCAGGCGCTGGAGCGGGCCGTCGCACTCGGTCAGGTCGTCGCCGCCTCCCTCCCGCTGGCCGGCACCTGATCCGCCGCCCCGGCGCACCGGACGGTGGCCACTGTCGCCCCGGGCAGCGGCCACCGTCCGGTGCGCGGCCGCCCCGCGCGTCGACCGCCGAGGAGCCTCACTCCCCTGAGCACCGCACCCGAGCACCGCGCCCGAGCACCGCGCACGCGTGAGCGCCCTGCGCGCCCGAACGCCCCGCATCCCCGTCGCCTCTCACTCGTTGGCCCCTACGTGTACAGCTACGACGTCTCCGCACCCGCCGGACGGTCGGCCACCGCCCCCCGCTCGATCCCGGGCATGCGCCCGTCGTACGACGCGGAGCACCCGCACTCGACGACCCCGATCTACGACGAGCTGTACTCCGAGTACCGACGACTGTTCCGCGCCCTGCCCGGCGACCGCTCGGGCGAGGAGGACCTGAGGTTCACCGGCTTCGCGATCCGCGACGGCGTACGCGACGGCCTTCGGGACGGTGTTCGCGACGGCATCCTCGGTGGCTACCCCCTGCTCGGCGAGCAGCGCCAGTACCCACCGCAGCACCAGGCCTTCCACTCCTACGGGGGCCAGCCCTCCGGCCTCCCCCAGTTCATGCCGGCGCAGTCGCAGCACTCCCCGCCCGGTCACCACACCGGCCATCACACCATCGGACACCACACCACCGGACACCACGCCGCCGCCCACCACACCGGCCACCCCGAGCCCACCGCCGCCACCAGCGACGGCCACGGCCAGGCCGCACCCCCCTCCCCCCAGTTCACCAACGGCCAGGGCTGGGTCGCCGCCGGCTACCTCGGCGCCGCCCCGCACGCGGTGCCCGCACCGCCGCCGGCCCCGTCCCCCGTGCTGGGCACCGCCACCGGCCTCGCCACCGCCCCGCCGTCCACCGGCGGCCGGCACCGCCAGATGCTCTCGCTCCCCCCGGGCCGCACCGGCAGCCACTGACCCACATGCGCCACCCCCACGCCCCCGGAAACGCCCGAGGGCCCCGCCACCACCGTGACGGAGCCCTCAGCTCGTACTACCTGGTCCCACCTGTCGCTATCGCGACCGCGACCACTACTTCCTCTTCCGCTTCTCCCGGACCCGCACCGAGATCGAGATCGGCGTCCCCGTGAAGCCGAACTCCTCGCGCAGCCGACGCTCGATGAAGCGCCGGTAGCCCGCCTCCAGGAAGCCCGAGGCGAACAGCACGAAGCGCGGCGGCCGGATGCCCGCCTGGGTGCCGAACAGGATGCGCGGCTGCTTGCCGCCCCGGATCGGGTGCGGGTGGGCGGCGACCAGCTCACCGAGGAAGGCGTTCAGGCGCGCGGTGGTGACGCGGGTCTCCCAGCCCGCCAGCGCGGTCTCGATCGCCGGGACGAGCTTCTCCATGTGCCGGCCGGTCTTGGCCGAGACGTTGACGCGCGGGGCCCACTGCACCTGGACGAGGTCGCGCTCGATCTCGCGCTCCAGGTAGTAGCGGCGCTCCTCGTCGAGCTGGTCCCACTTGTTGTAGGCGATGACGACGGCGCGCCCGGCCTCGACGGCCATCGAGATGATCCGGGTGTCCTGCTCGGCGAGGGTCTCGCTGGCGTCGACCAGGACGACCGCGACCTCGGCCTTCTCCAGGGCGGCGGAGGTGCGCAGCGAGGCGTAGAAGTCGGCGCCGGCGGTCAGGTGGACGCGGCGGCGGATACCGGCGGTGTCCACGAACTTCCAGGTCTTGCCGCCGAGTTCGATCATCTCGTCGACCGGGTCACGGGTGGTGCCGGCCAGCTCGTTGACGACCACCCGCTCCTCGCCGGCGACCTTGTTCAGCAGGCTGGACTTGCCGACGTTGGGTCGGCCGATCAGCGCGATCCGGCGCGGGCCGCCGGGGGCGGCGTCGCCGAAGGTCTGCGGCGGGGCCTCGGGCAGCGCGTCCATGACGGCGTCCAGCAGGTCGCCGGAGCCGCGGCCGTGCAGGGCGGAGACCGGGAACGGCTCGCCCAGGCCCAGCGACCACAGGTAGGCGGCCTCGGCCTCGGTGGCCGGGCCGTCGACCTTGTTGGCGCACAGGACGGTCGGCTTGCCCGCCCGGCGGATGAGCTTGATCAGGGCCTCGTCGGTGTCGGTGGCACCGACCTTGGCGTCCACCACGAACAGCACCGCGTCGGCCTGCTCGATGCCCAGCTCGGCCTGGGCGGCGACCATGGCGTCGATGCCGAGGACGTCGATCTCCCAGCCGCCGGTGTCGACGACCTTGAAGCGGCGGCCGTTCCAGCTGGCCTCGTAGGTGACCCGGTCGCGGGTGACGCCGGGCTTGTCCTCGACGACGGCCTCACGGCGGCCGATGATGCGGTTCACCAGGGTCGACTTGCCGACGTTCGGGCGGCCGACGACGGCCAGCACCGGCAGTCGGACGTGCGCGGCGCCGTCCTCGTCGTCGAAGCCGTCGAGGTCGAAGCCCTCTTCGGCCGCGAGGGCCATGTACTCGGCGTAGTCTGCGGCGTCCAGCTCACCGGGGCCGGTGGCGGAGTGCTCTGCGGTCATGTTCGTCTGTTCCGTTTCCCGGCCCGGCCCTTCCCAGGGGCGTGCCGTGCGTACCTGCCCCGCTGGGGCAGCGCGATGGTTTCCTCCGCAACGCCTCGACGGCCTGCGGATCGTGCATTGATCAGTTGATCAGTTGATCAGACCGAAAGGTCAGACCGAAGGGTCCAACCAGAAGGTCCGACCGAAGGGTCCGACCGGAAGGTCAGACCGAGGACAGTCCGGCCCGCTCCTCCACCAGGGCGGTGATCCGGTCGATCACCTGCTCCAGGGTGAGCTCACTGGTGTCCACCAGCACCGCGTCCGCGGCCTGGGTCAGCGGCGCCGTCTCCCGGGAGGAGTCGGCGGCGTCGCGGCGCGCGAGGTCGGCGGCCATCGCGGTGATGGTCGCCTCGTCCACGCCCTTGGCCCGCAGCTCGGCCGCCCGGCGCTCGGCCCGGGCCGCCTCGGAGGCGGTCAGGAACACCTTGACGGTGGCCCGCGGGAACACCACGGTCCCCATGTCCCGGCCCTCGGCGACGATGCCGCGCTCGGCGACCTCGGCGCAGCCGCGCTGCAGCTCCACCAGCCGGGTCCGCACCGCCGGCACCGCGGAGACGGCGCTGACCTGCGCCGTCACCTCGGGACCGCGGATCGGGCCGGAGACGTCCTGCCCGTCCACGGTGATGGTCGGCCCGTCGGCGTCCGTACCCGACACGATGACGGGCTTGCCGCACGCGACGGCCACCGCCTCCGGGTCGTCCACGTCCACGTCGTTGGCCAGCATCCACCAGGTCATGGCCCGGTACATGGCGCCGGTGTCCAGGAAGCTCAGGCCCAGCCGGGCGGCGACCGCCCGCGAGACGGTCGACTTGCCGGAGCCGGAGGGTCCGTCGATGGCGACGACGACCGGGGCGTGCGCTCGGTCGGCAGTGTCCACGGGGGCGAACCTCTCTCTGAGCATGCTGAGAGCATGGGAGCCGGACGCCTGCGCGGGCGGACGGCCGGGGATTGTCTCCCTCAAGGTTAATGGACCGCCGCCGAACCCCGCCCCGGCCGGGTCACCAGTGCTCTGCCCCGGCCAATGCGCCCGCCAGGTCCGGCCCGCGCGAGCCCTCCAAGTGCACCGTGCCGTCCCGCAGCCGCAGGCCGAAGTACCAGTCGTCGTCGCCCGCGCAGCGGACCAGGCAGAAGAGGCCGAAGCGGATGAGTGCGACGGCCGGGCCCACGGGCTCGCCCGCCACGTTCGCGACGGTGACGCCGTCCGTCGGCACCAGTTCGGCCCACGCGGCCCCGCTGACCTCCCGCACCCGCTCGATCGTCCACCCCTGCGGCAGTTGCTCCGCCGCCAGTGCGGCCTGCTCGGCCTCCGGGCCCACGGGCTCCCGCTCCACCGCCAGCACCGCGTTCCCGAGCCGGGGCCGCACGTACTCACCGTCCCGCTCGATCCCGAGCACCCCGCCGAGGAAGGCCATCGACCGAATCCCTCCGACCGTCTCCCACTGGAAGGGAACCTTGGAGACGTGCGACGGGAAGGCGTTCTCGGTGAACCGCGCCCGCCCGTCCAGCCACCGGAAGTCCGTCCGCGGCACCGGCCCCGCGAGCGTCTGGGTGTGGGCGAAGAAGGCGGTGATCCAGCCGGAGACGAAGTCCCCGCCCGACTCCGACTCCCACTTGTACAGCGAGCGCCAGAACTCCTGGTCCACCGGCCCGCCCGCCGCCGTCGCCGCGATCTCGTCCAGCACCGTCCGCAGCGCGGCGAACCACGGCCCGAGCGGCTCGAACCACTCCGCCAGTTCCCCGACCCGCTCCGCCAGCAACGCCCAGTCCGCGGCCGTGCCCTCCAGTCGGACCCGCGGGATGCCGCACATCGTGATCCAGAGGAATTCGTAGTACGGGCTGACCACGTCCATCAGCGCGACCAGCACCGAGGACACGTCGTCCGGCGTGGTGGTCGAGAACGCGGGCTGGAACAGCTCCACCAGCTCCGGCCCGATCTCCTTCGCCAGCGGTTCGCGGACCAGCCGGATCGACCGCGCCCAGTCCGCGTCGGCGCTCAGCAGGCTGTCGTCCCTGACCTGGATGGTCCGCTTCCGCCCGGGGGTGGCGCTGAACAGCCCCTCGTACCGCTCCGCGTCAAGCCGTACGTGCACCGCGACCTCGTGCACGACCGCGTACCAGAGCACGTCCGGCGACAGGCTCAGCGGCAGGTGCCGCGCGAAGGCGATGTGCGCGGCGCGCAGCAGCAGGCTCCAGGTCGGCTCCGCCTCCGCCACCGGCGGCTCGTACTCCTTCGGGGCCACCAGCAGCGTCCCCGCACTGCGGTGGAGGACGGTGAACTCCCCGCCGACCACCGCCGCCAGGAAGGCGTCGTTCCCGGCGACCTCCAGCTCCGCCGCGTCGCCCGGCTCCCGCCCGTCCCCGAGCTCGACCTCGACGATCACAGCCCACCCCCGTTCTCCAGTACCGCGTGGCCGAGCCGGGGCCGCAGGAACTCGCCGTCCCGTTCGATCCCGAGCACCCCGGCGACGAAGATCATCGACCGCTCAAAGCCCAGACGATCCCACACGAAGGGCACCACGGAAAGGTGCGAGGGGAAGTCGTTCACCGCGAAGGCGTCCCGGTGGTACGCCGACTCCGCCGCCTCCCGCCAGCCGAAGGTCTGCCGCAGCCGGGGGCCGTCCGGGGTCTGGGTGTGGGCGAAGAAGGCGGTCAGCCAGCCGGTCACCCGGGGGCCGCCGGACACCGACTCCCACTTGTACAGCGAGCGCCAGAAGCGTTCGTCCACCGGCCCGCCCGCCGCCGTCGCCGCGATCTCCGCCAGCACGGGGCGCAGCTCGGCGAACCAGGGCGCCAGCCAGTCGAAGCGCTCGGCCAGCGCGCCGACCCGGTCCGCCAGCAGCGCCCAGTCCGCGGCCGTGCCCTCCAGCCGCACCCGCGGGATGCCGCAGCGGGTCTCCCAGCGGAAGTCGTAGTACGGGCTGACCACGTCCATCAGCGTGACCAGCACCGAGGCCTCGTCGTCCGCCGTGGTGGTCGAGAACGAGGGCCGGAACAGCTCGACCGGCTCCGGGCCCAGCGCCGCCGTCAGCGGCCCCCGGACCAGCCGGATCGACCGCGCCCAGTCCGGAGCCCACTCCGGCGCCCACTCCGGCCCCGAAGCCGTCGGGTCCGGTCCCGCCAGCGAGTCGTCCCGCACCACCAGCGTCCGCGACCGGTCCGCCCCGCCGAACAGCGCCCGGTAGCGCGGTGGGTACATCCGGACGTGCACCGCGATCTCGTGCACGACCGCGTACCAGAGCACGTCCGGCGACAGGCTCAGCGGCAGGTGGTCGGCGAAGGCCGCGTGGGTGCCGCGCAGCAGCAGGCTGCAGGTCGGCTCGGACTCGACGTCCGCGCCGACACCGCCCGCATCATCGACACCGCCGACACCGCCGACACCGGCGAAGTCCGGCCGGGCAGGCCGTGGCCGCTCGACCATCGCCGCCACACTGCGGTGGCGGATCCGGAACCCCCCGCCCACCACCGCCCGCAGGAACCGCTCGTTCCCGAGGTCGACCGGCTCACCGTCGACCCCGCGCCGGGTCTCCCCCAGCGGCAACTCGATGATCACGCCCACTCCCCCTCCGGCACCGCCCGACGAGCGGTGAATCCCCGACGCCGGGCGATCAGTCCCGGACGCTCCACCCGCTCGCGCGCAGCGCCGCCGTGAGCCGCTTGACCGACATCGGCGCCACCGACAGCTGGACGAAGCCGACCTGCTGCCCGTCCGAGTGCTCGATCAGGACGTCCTCGATGTTGACCCCGGCCTCGCCGACCTCCCCGAACAGCCGGCCCAGCTCGCCCGGCTGGTCGCCGAGCACCACCGCGACCGTCTCGTACCGGGTCGGCGGGGCGCCGTGCTTGCCGGGGATCCGGGCCTGGCCGGTGTTGCCACGCCGCATCACCGCCTCGATGCCCTTGGCGCCGGAGCGGCGCTCGCCCTCGCCCTCCGCGGCCAAGGCGCGCAGCGCGGTGACGGTGTCGCCGAGGTCGTTGGCGACGTCCTCCAGCACGTCGGCGACCGCGCCCGCGTTGGCGGAGAGGATGTCGACCCACATCCCGGGGTTGGAGGCGGCGATCCGGGTCACGTCGCGCACACCCTGGCCGGAGAGCCTTATGGCCGTCTCGTCGGCGTGCTCCAGCCGGGCGGCGACCAGTGAGGAGACAAGCTGCGGGGCGTGCGAGACCAGGGCCACGGCCCGGTCGTGCGCGGCCGCGTCCATCACGATCGGCACCGCCCCGCACAGCGCGACCAGCTCCAGCGCGGCGTTGAGGGTGTCGGTGTCGGTGTCGGCGGTCGGGGTGAGCACCCAGGGACGGCCCTCGAACAGGTCGGCGCGGGCGGCCAGCGGCCCGGACCGCTCGCGGCCCGCCATCGGGTGACTGCCGATGTAGTGCACGGTGTCCAGGCCGAGCGCGGCGATCTCGCTGCCCGGACCGGACTTCACACTGGCCACGTCGGTGTACCAGTGCGCCAGGTTGCGGCGCTGGCAGTCCGCGAGCACCTTGCCGACCAGGGCCGGCGGGACGGCGATGATCGCCAGGTCGACCGGGCCCTCGGCCGGTTCGGTGATGCCGGCCCCGAGCGACTCGGCGGTGCGGGCGGCGTCCGGGTCCGCGTCCTCCAGATGGACGGTCAGCCCGCGGGCCGCCAGGGCCAGGGCGGCGGAGGTGCCGATCAGTCCGGTGCCGACGACGACGGCAGTGCGCATGACGGGTGGCTCTCCTCGATCACGGTTCTCGACTGGACGGTGTCCCACCGGGTCCCACTGGGTCCCGCTGGCGGTGCTCGACGGGTGCCGGTGCCGCGCCAGGTGCCGGGAGCGCGACGGGTACCGGAGTCGACCGGGAGCACCCGCGCCCATCCTCCCACCCGACGGGCCCCCGAAACCCCCGCCCCCGGCAAGCCCGTCAGCCCCCGCCGTCCCGGCTGCTCCCACCGGCACCCGCCGGCCCCGGCCGGCCGCCCGGCACCCTCCGGCAACCACGGCACCCCGTCCTCCCGTCCCCCACAGTGCACGGGCCGCGCCCGGCCCGTGGTTCACACGCCGCGCCCCGGGAAATCCGGCGACGCCCGCACCCGGGCGGGGCAGACTGGCCGCCCGGGCGGACGGCGGGGCGAGCCGCGGCACACCGGACGCGAACAAGCCGGACACGAACAAGCGGGACGCGAACGAAGGGGATGCGCATGGACGATCAGCTGGCGGACCGGCACCACGGTCACACCGGGCCGACCGAACCACCGGCCGTACCGGCCCACCCGTCGGTCCTGGACGCCGTCGTGGTGTACGCCGAGGGCGCGGTGTGCCGGCGCCGGGCCACCGTGCCGCTCCCGCCCGACGGACGGCTGCGGCTGACCGGCCTGCCCGACTCCCTGCGCGCCGACTCGCTGCGCGCCCGGGTGCTCTCCGGGCCGACCGGGACGGCGGTCGTCGAAGCCCGCCTGGAAACCCTGGTCGAACTCCATGAGCCCGACGAACTCCCGGAGCTGCGGAGGGAGTTGGAGGAGGCCATGGAGCGCCAGGGCGCGCTGAACGAACGCCACCGGCTGGTCCGGTCGGCGATCGCCGAGACCGCCGCCCTGCGTGCCGTCCCACCGCAGCGCCGTCGGGACGAGCCGCTGCGCCGCACCCCGGCCGACGCCTGGCTGGAGCTCGCCGACTTCGTCGACGAACGGCTGTCCCGCCTCCAGGAGCGCGCCGAGCAGCTCACCCGCGAGATCGAACTCGCCGACCACGAGCGCGAGTTGGCCGCCGACCGGCTGGACCGGGCGTCCACCGCCGGACGGACCGAGCCGGTCGGGACCACCGAAACCGTCCTGCTCACCCTGACCACCGAGGACCACACCGAGAACCACACCGGGGACCGCGCCCAGGACCACACCGAGGACCACGCCGAGCCGGCCGAACAGGTCGAGCTGGAGCTGGAGTACGGCGTCCCCACCGCCCGCTGGGTGCCCACCTACCGCCTCAGCCACCGCACCGGCTCCGACACCGCCCACCTGGTCCTGCGCGCCGCCGTCGCCCAGCACACCGGCGAGGACTGGACGGGCGTACGGCTCGCCCTGTCCACCGCCGACCTCGACCGCCGCACCGACCTGCCCCGGCTCGCCTCGCTGCGGATCGGCCGCAGCCAGCCCGCCCCGCCGCCCTCCGGCTGGCGCGAACCCCCGGCCGGCCTGGCCGACCTCTTCACCGGCTACGACACGGCCTACGACACGGCCGCCGCCGACCGCCCCGCCCCCCGTCACCCCGGGCACCCGGTACCCGTCGGCGCCGCCGTCCCGCCCCCGGCACCGAAGGCCCCGCACCGTCTCGCGGCCAGAGCGAGGGGCGCCCGCCCCGAGTTCCTCCCGGACGAGGCACCGCCCGCCGGCCCGTACGGCGGCGGCACGCTCGACCTCCACGAGCCGAGCGTCGAACCGGGCGCCCACGGGCCGTCCCCCACACCCCCGCCGCCCGGCTTCGCCGGCTACGGCGCCCCCCTCGCGCCCGGCGCCCCCGCCCCCACCCCGGCCCCCGTCACCGCGGCGGCCCCGATGCCGCAGGCCTTCGGCGGCTTCGCACCGGAGGAGCCGCACCGGGCCCTGCGCCGCAGCCACCACGCGCCCCCGCCGCCCACCACCGGCCCCGTCCCCGAGGCCGTCCTGCTCGACTACCCCGACCTCCGGCTGGCCGGCCCCGACGACCCGACCGGCTACCGCGGCACCCTGCGCCCCAGCCCCGAACGGATCGAGCGGATCGAGCGGATCGAGCGCGACGAACACCAGCGGTTCCAGCCCGGCGGCGACGACGGCTCCCGCCTGGCCCGGCTCACCCTCCCCCGCCACGCCGTCCCGCCCCGCGAGTCGGCCGGCTCCTTCGACCACCGCTTCGACGCCGCCGCCCGCGCCGACGTCCCCTCCGACGGCACCTGGCACACCGTCACGGTGGACGAGGTCCCGCTCGCCGTCAGCCCCGAGTACGTCACCGTCCCCGCCGTCGAGGAGAAGGTGTACGCGACCCTGGTGCTCGCCAACCGCACCGACCGCGCCGTGCTGGCCGGCCCGGTCGAGGTCACCGTGGACGACGAGTTCCTGCTCACCGCGGCCCTGCCGACGCTCGCCCCGGGCGGCACCCGGAGCCTGGGCATCGGCGTCACCGAGAGCGTCGAGGTGGCGCGCCGCACCGAGCTGCGGGAGTCCACCACCGGCATGCTGAAGGGCAACAGCACCGTGCTCGACCACCGGGTGCACGTCCGGTTGGCGAACCGGCTCGGCCGCGCCGTCACGGTCGAGGTCCGCGAGCGCGTGCCGGTCGCCTCCGACGCCGAGATCCGGATCGAGGAACACGCCGACTGGCACGCCCCCGCCACCACCGGCCCGGAAGGCCCGGGAGGCCCGGGAGGCCCTGGAGACCCGACCCACCAGGGAGGCCCGGCCCACCCGGAGCACCCCGCCGGCACCCGGCTCTGGCGGGTCGAACTGCCGCCGGGCGGCCGGGCCGAGCTGGACGGCGGCTTCCAGATCAAGATCCCGGCCGGAAAGGCCATCGTCGGCGGAAACCGGAGGAACTGACAGATGACCGATACGACCCTCCCCCTTCCCGTCACCGCCGTCACCTGCCTGGAGGACCGCGCCCACGTCGAACGCACGGTGACCGTCGAACTCGCCGCGGGCGTCCAGCGGCTGCGGCTCGGTCCGCTCACCGCCCTGGCCGTCGACCGCACCCTGCGCGCCGAGGCCACCGCCCCCGGCACCCGGGTGCTGGAGGCCCGGCTGGTGCGCACCTGGGCCCCGCGCGCCCCGCTGCCGCCCGGCCCGGAGGACTCCGCGCTGCGCCACCGGCTGCACGGCCTGGAGGTCGAGTCGCGCCTGACGGAGCAGACCCGGGCCCGGCTGGAGGCCCGCCTCGCCCTGCTCGCCCAGCTCTCCGCGGACCTGCTCCGCGAGGTCGGCGAGGGCGCCGGCGTCGGCGAGATCGAGCGCACCCGCTGGGCCCGCGAGCTGGACCGGGTGGACGCCGAACGCGAGCGCCACGGCGAGGAGCTGCGCACCACCCACTCCCGGCTGCGCCGCCTGGAGCAGGAGCGCTCCCAGGCCCTGCTGGCCCTGGACCGGGCCGAGGAGGAGCCCGCCGAGCTGCTCGCCCACCTGGAGCTCACGGTCGAGGCCGAGCGGCCCGGCCCGGTCGGCCTGACCGTCCACCACCTGGTGCCCTGCGCCCTGTGGCGCCCCTCCTACCGCGCCGTCCTGGACGGCGGCAGCCTGCGGCTGGAGTCCGAGGCGGTGGTCTGGCAGCGCACCGGCGAGGACTGGACCGGCACCCGGCTGACCTTCTCCACCGCCCGCTCGGCCCTCGCCACCGACCCGCCGGCGCTCACCGAGGACCGGCTGACCCTGCGCGAGCGCACCGACGAGGAACGCCGCACGGTCGAGGTCGAGCTGCGCGAGGAGCGGATCGGCACCCTCGGCCCGGACGCCGCCGTCCCCGGCCTGGACGACGGCGGCGAGGTGCGGGTGCTGTCCGCCCCCGTCCCGGCCACCGTCCCGTCCGACGGCCGGGCGCACCGGGTCCCGCTGGGCGCCTTCACCGGCCCGGCGAGCAGCGAGTACGCCTGCGCCCCCGAGCTGTCCCCGCTGGTCACCCGGGTGGTCCGGTTCCGCAACGCGGCCGGGCACCCGCTGCTGGCCGGCCCGGTCGAGCTGGTGCGCGGCAGCGGCTTCACCGGCCGCGGCGAGCTGCGGTTCACCGCGGCGGGCGCCGACGCCGAGCTGTCCTTCGGCAGTACGGACGACTACCGGGTGGTCCGCGAGGCCGAGGAGCAGCGGAGCACCGCCGCGCTGAGCGGTCGGCAGACCACCACCCGCACCGTCCGGCTGCACCTGTCCCGCTTCTCCGGCCCGGAGGAGCACGACGAGCAGCTGGTCACGGTGCGCGAGCGGGTGCCGGTCTCCGAGGTCGCGGCGGTCGAGGTGCGGCTGCGCAAGGAGCAGTGCTCCCCGGCGCCGGACTCCTTCGACGCCGAGGGCATCGTCCGCTGGGACGTGCCGCTCGGCCCGGGCGCCCGGCGCAGCCTCACCCTGGTGTACGAGGTCGCCGCCTCGGCCAAGGTGGCCGGGCTGTGACGCAGCAGGGCTCGTGACGACCGCTCAGGACCGGAAAGCGGGTACAAAAGGAACATGATCCTCCACCTCGCCCCCCTGGACGACTGGCTGGCCGACCCGGGCCGCCCGTACGCCACCGCGTCGCTGCTCACCGACGGGTTCATCCACTGCTCCGCGGACGAGCAGACGGCGCTCGCGGTGGCCAACGCCTTCTTCGCCGACACCCCGGACCCGCTGATGGTGCTGCTGATCGAGGAGTCACTGGTGGAGCCGATGGTCAAGTGGGAGGCCGCCCACGGCGCCCCGCCGGCCGGCGCCACCCCCGGCGTGCTGTTCCCGCACATCTACGGGCGGCTGAACCGCACCGCCGTGGTCGGCCTGGAGAAGGTCGAGCGCGGCCCGGACGGCCGCTGGGTCTCACTCAGCCCCTGGAGCTGAGCGCCCGGCACCGTCCCCGGTGCCGAGCGCTCGCAGCCGTCCGCGCCGCAGCCGTCCCCGCTACAGCCGCCTCCGCTACAGCCACCCCCGCTCCCGGGCCGCCATCCCGGCCTGGAAGCGGGTGGTGGCGCCCAACGAGCGCATCAGGGCCTGCAGCCGCCGCTGGGTGGTCCGGGCACTCCAGCCCAGCGAGCGGGCGATCGACTCGTCGGTCAGCCCGGCCGCCAGCAGGCCGAGCAGCTTGCGGTGGTCGGCCTCCGGCTCCGGCGACGCGTCCCCGGTGCCGATCGCGGCCTGCAGCTGCACGGCCCGTTCCCACTCCGCCTCGAACAGCGTGTCCAGCGCCTGGAGCAGCGCCGAGGGGTGGATCACGTAGGCCGCGTCCAGCACGCTGTCGCCGACGCTGATCGGAATGATCGCCATCCGGTCGTCCGAGATGATCATCTTCATCGGCAGCGTCGGCCTCACCCGCGCCTCCTCGCCGTCCGCCACGCCGACCAGGATGTTCTTCTCCAGCCGTCCGGGCCAGGCCACCGCCTCCCGGTCGTAGACGGTCCGGAACCTCAGCCCCTCCCGCAGCCGCCGCCGCTGCAGCGGCATCCCCGCCACCGGGTCCTGGATGTACGGCGGGCGGTCGAAGCCGCGCACCTGGTACTGGCTGGACTCGGTGATGTGCTCCAGCCGCTGGGCGATCGCCTCGCCGCCGGTCAGCACCTCCACCGAGTGCGCCGGGTCGGTGTAGCGCGAGGCCTCCCGGAAGGCGTCCATCAGCCGGTGCATCTCGGCCCGGGCGTGCCGCAGTTCGGACTCCCGGTGGCCGATCAGGGTCCCGATCGCCACGTCCGGGGCGACCGGCAGGTAGCGCTCCCGGTCCACCGGCGCCCGGGTCGCCATCCCCTGCTGCGCCAGCCGGTCCAGCGCGCGCACGCTCTGCTGGAACGTCAGGCCGCAGCTCTCCGCCAGTTCCTGCGCGGTGGACTGCGGACTGGCGACCAGCGCCGCGTACACCTGCCCGTCCGGCTCGGCCAGTCCCAACGGGCCGAGCGCGTGTCCGGCGGACCGCCCCAGTGCTGCATCGGACACGACGCCGTCTCCCCCTGTTCGCCGCGGACCACCACTCCGGCGCCCGTCCTGGCGCAGTCCCGCCATCCGGCGGGGCGGTGGTCCGGTGGCCATCCTCGGCCACGGATCATGGCGCTGACAAGGCCGTGACCAGCGCTTGCGTCCCGGCTCACACCCACGCGAAAGGGTCCCCCGCCACCACGGGCGGGGGACCCTCCGACGAACGACCGGTGTGGACCCGGGTCCTACAGGCCGACCTCACGCATCAGCTGGCCGACCTCGGGGTTGGTCAGCCGGCGCAGCCAGCCGGACTTCTGGTCGCCGAGCGCGATCGGACCGAAGTGGGTGCGCACCAGCTTCTCGACCGGGAAGCCGACCTCGGACAGCATCCGGCGGACGATGTGCTTGCGACCCTCGTGCAGGGTCACCTCGACCAGGTAGTTCTTGCCGACGTTGGAGATCACCTTGAAGCTGTCAGCGCGCGCGTAGCCGTCCTCCAGCTCCACGCCCTGGGCCAGCTGCTTGCCCAGGTCCCGCGGGATCGGGCCCTGGATGGCGGCCAGGTAGGTCTTGGTCACGCCGTACTTGGGGTGGGTGAGGCGGTGGGCCAGCTCGCCGTGGTTGGTGAGCAGGATGATGCCCTCGGTCTCGGTGTCCAGCCGACCGACGTGGAACAGCCGGGTCTCCCGGTTGGTCACGTAGTCGCCCAGGCACTGGCGCCCGTCCGGGTCCTCCATGGTGGAGACCACGCCGGCCGGCTTGTTGAGCGCGAAGAACAGGTAGGACTGGGTGGCGACGGTCAGGCCGTCCACCTTGATCTCGTCCTTCTCCGGGTCGACCCGCTTGCCCTGCTCGGTGACCTGCTTGCCGTTGACCGAGACCCGACCCTGCTCGATCAGCTCCTCGCAGGCGCGCCGGCTGCCGACACCGGCCCGGGCCAGCACCTTCTGCAGGCGCTCGCCCTCGGGCTCGCCGAAGGTCTTGGGCAGCTTGACGGCCGGCTTGTCGTGCCGGGCCAGCACGGCGTCCTCGATCTTGGCCTGCAGCTCGCGCGAGCGCTGCGGCTGGCGGCGCGGGTCGCCCGGGGCACCCTGGCCCTCCCGGCGCGGACGCGGGGCCGGGCCGGGGCGCCGACCGGCGAAGCCGCCGCGGGCCGGGGTGGCGTTCGGACCGCCGCCGAACTCGGGGCGGTCGTACTTGCGCTCCTCGGGCCGCAGCGGGCGGTCCGGGAAGCGGCGGTCGTCGCGCCGGTCGTCCCGGCGGCCGCCGTCACGGCCGTACGAACCGCCGTCCCGCCCGTAGGAGCCGCCGCGCGAGCCGGAGCCCGAACCGCCGCCGTACGAACCACCGCGACCGCCACCGCTCCCGCTGCCGCCGCCGTACGAACCACCGCGACCGCCGCCACTGCCGCTGCCGCCGCCGTACGAACCACCGCGCGAGCCGGAGCCCGAACCGCCGCCGTACGAACCACCACGGCCGCCACCGCTGCCGCTGCCGCCGCCGTACGAGCGGCCGCGCGAGCCGGAGCCCGAACCGCCGTAGGAGCCGCCCCGGCCCCCGCCCTGTCCGCCGCGCCCGCTGCCGCCGCCGCTGCTGTTCCTGCCGTTGCCACTGCTACGCATCAAAGTGTCCGTACGTCGTTCCGTCTGGGATGTGCGGTCGTTTCGGCCGACCTCACCTCCCCCTACCGATCGGGCGTTGCCCGGTCGGCCTCGCCACTGCCGTCCGCGGCCTGCGCGGCAGCGGCGGCGACCGCCTCCGCGATCATCGTGCCCTCCAGGGACTCCGCTTCCACGTCGTCGACCTCGGGCAGGAAGGGAGCGAGCTCCGGCAGCTCGTCCAAGCCGCGGAGCCCCATCCGTTCCAGGAAGTAGTTCGTCGTCCGATACAGGATCGCACCTGTTTCGGGCTCGGATCCGGCCTCTTCCACCAGTCCTCGCTGTACCAGGGTACGCATCACGCCGTCACAGTTCACACCGCGGACGGCGGAGACCCGCGATCTGGACACCGGCTGCCGGTAGGCGACCACCGCCAGGGTCTCCAGCGCGGCCTGGGTCAGCCGGGCCTGCTGGCCGTCCAGCAGGAAGCGGTCGACGGCCCCGGAGCAGGTCTCCCGGCTGTAGAACCGCCAGCCGCCGGCCACCAGCCGCAGGTCGAAACCGCGCCCCTGGGCGGCGTACTCGGCGGCCAGCTCGCGCAGCGCCCCGGCCACCTCGGCCCGCGGCCGCTCCAGCACCGCGGCCAGCCGCTCCTCGCCGACCGGCTCGTCGACGACCATCAGGACCGCCTCCAGCTCGGCCTTCAGCCCCGGCCCGACGGGCTCCGGCGCACCGGACGTCGACGGGGCCGACTTCTGGTGCACCACCCGCGGCCCGCCGTCCCCCGGCTCCGGCACCGCCGGCACCGCCACCTGCTCCGGCTCCGGCTCCGGCTCCGGCTCCGGCAGCAGCGCGAAGACCGGCTCCAGCCACTCCTCGGCCCGCGGCCGCCCCGGCAGCCCGAGCGGGCGCCGCACCGGGCGCCCGCCGTCGTTCCCGCCACTCATCGCCGCCCGTCCTCCTCCTGGGGCCGCCCGGTCTCTCCCGCCGGCCGGTCGAACTCGTCCGTCACCTCGACCGCGCCGCGGCCCTCCTCGGCCACCCAGCGCACCCGCAGCTCGCCGAGCGCCTCCGGCTGGTCGAAGGCGAGCACCCGCTCGCGGTACAGCTCCAGCAGCGCCAGGAAGCGGGCGACCACCACCAGGGTGTCCGGCGCGTCCGCGACCAGCTGCTGGAACGAGGCCTCGCCGAGTCCGCCGAGCAGCCCGACCACCAGCGCGGCCTGCTCCCGCACGCTCACCGGCGGGGTGTGGATGTGGTCCACGTACACCACCGGTTTCGGCCTGGGCTCCATCGCCTTGGCCGCCAGCTGCGCCAGCCGCTCCGCCCCGACGGTGATGACCACCTCGGGCAGCAGCTCCGCGTGCCGCGGTTCCAGCCCGACGGCCCGGGGCCGGCGCAGCAGCTCGGCCGCCCAGCGCTCGCCGAACAGCGCCGCCGCCCGCTTGTAGGCCCGGTACTGCAACAACCGCGCGAACAGCAGGTCACGCGCCTCCAGCAGGGCCAGGTCGGCCTCGTCCTCCACTTCCGCCACCGGCAGCAGCCGGGCGGCCTTGAGGTCGAGCAGGGTGGCGGCCACCACCAGGAACTCGGTCGCCGCGTCCAGGTCCCAGTCCGGGCCCATCGCCCGGATGTGCGCCAGGAACTCGTCCGTCACGGTGGCCAGCGCCACTTCGGTGACGTCCAGCTTGTGCTTGGCGATCAGGCCGAGCAGCAGGTCGAAGGGACCTTCGAAGTTGTCCAGCCGTACCCGGAAGCCGCCCCGGGACTCCTCCTCGGGGGCGTTCACGGGGGCGTTCACGGCGCTGACGGCTGGTTTCGCGGCGCTGGCGGCGGGTTTCACGGTGCTCGGCATGACGTTCCATCTTCACCCGCCCGCACCGGCCGTCCCGTCCGGGGGCCGCCGACACGCCGCCCGGCCCGGCCGGCGTCCCCGGCACCCCGGAAGGCCCCCCGGCCGACGGGAACCGGCCCTTCCCCGCCCCGGAGCCCGGCAGCGGCCTCCCCGGCCGCCACGGCCCCCGCGGGGCCGTCCTACCGGCCGCGCAGCCGCCGGACCAGGATCGAGGCCTCACCGCGCTGCTCCAGGTCGGCCAGGACGACCGCGATGGCCTCCCGGACGATCCGCCCGCGGTCCACGGCCAGGCCGTGCTCACCGCGCAGCACCAGCCGGGTGTGCTCCAGGTCCATGAGCTCCTCGGCGGACACGTACACGGTGATCTTCTCGTCGTGCCGCTCGCGCCCGCTCGGGCGGCGCGGCGCGCGGCCGCGCGGCCGGGCGCGCCCGGCGGCTCCGGCCTGCTCCTCGGCGGCCCCCGTGTGGGTGCGGCCCGCCGGGGCGGCGCCCGGCGCGGCCCCCTGGGCCCCGGCCGCCCGCTGGAGGGGCGGCTGCGCGGGCGCGGGCACCGCGGCGGTGGACTGCTGCTCCTGCGGCACCTGCCGGTCGTCCTGGCCGCCCCGGGGGGCCTCGGCGCCCTCGGCGCCGTCCGTGCCGTTGACGGTCCGCGCGGTCTCCGGTCTGGATGCCTCGGCGGCCGGACGCGGCGCGAGGGACGGCGACAGCGCCATCCCGCCGGTGGTCCGGAACAGCTCGTCGGCACCCGGGAGACTCACTCGGCGGGGCGGCACCGGTCGAGCACCTCCCTGGCGAGCTGGCGGTAGGCGGCGGCACCGACCGAGTTGGTCGCGTACGTCGTGATCGGCTCGCCGGCGACGGTGGTCTCCGGGAAGCGCACGGTCCGCCCGATGACGGTGTGGAAGACGTGCTCGCCGAACGCCTCGACGACCCGCGCCAGCACCTCACGGCTGTGCACGGTGCGCGAGTCGTACATGGTCGCGAGGATGCCGTCCAGGCGCAGCTCGGGGTTGAGCCGCTCGCACACCTTCTCGATGGTCTCGGTCAGCAGCGCGACACCGCGCAGCGCGAAGAACTCGCACTCCAGCGGGACGATCACGCTGTGAGCGGCCGTCAGCGCATTGACCGTCAGCAGGCCCAGCGAGGGCTGGCAGTCGATGATGACGTAGTCGTAGTCCGGCAGCAGCGGCTTCAGGGCGCGCGCCAGCGCGGACTCCCGGGCCACCTCGCTGACCAGCTGCACCTCGGCGGCCGAGAGGTCGATGTTGGAGGGCAGCAGGTCCATGCCCGGGACCGCCGTCTTCAGCAGCACCTCATCGGCCGTCAGTCCCCGCTCCATGAGCAGGTTGTAGACGGTGACGTCGAGCTCCATCGGGTTGACGCCGAGGCCGACCGAGAGCGCGCCCTGCGGGTCGAAGTCGACGAGCAGCACCCGGCGGCCGTACTCGGCCAGTGCCGCGCCCAGGTTGATGGTCGACGTGGTCTTGCCGACGCCGCCCTTCTGGTTGCACATGGCGATGATCTGGGCGGGTCCGTGCTCGGCGACCGGCGCCGGGATCGGGAAGTACGGCAGCGGCCGGCCGGTCGGGCCGACCCGCTCGCGGCGCTGGCGCGCGGCGTCGGGGGCCAGCGTGGCGGCGTACTCCGGGTCCGGCTCGTACTCGGCGTCCGGGTCGTCGTAGGCGCCGTAGGCGAACTCGCCGTAGGCCAGGCCGTAGGCCGCCAAATCGGCGTCGTGATCGGTCACCGTGGTCACCTGTGCTGTGTTCTGGCGTGCTTCGAAGGTACGGAGTGCGACCGAGCCGACCTCGGCCGAGCCCACGGAGGGCTGCCGGGCCCCGGGCTCCTCACTCGGCTGGCCGGCGGTGAGCTCCGCCAGTCCTGGCTGACCACCCCCGGGAGCAATTGTCGACTCATTCACAAGTCGTCTTACCTCCTTGGGCATCCAGGACTCTATGTCGATTCGTCAGCGTGGCAGCATGCCGACGGTTTGCGACTCTAGGCCGTTCAAGGCGTTCGCAGCAACACAATCCACGGTAGTGGGCACGATGTGTCGACTATCGGGCGGGCTCCTGTCAAGGGATGAGCAGGCCCATGACCCTAACGTTTCTGCGGACGGCCGGGGTCGAGTGAGGCGACCGTCGGAAATTGACGACAGAGCGACCGGACCACCCCGACCACCGTTCACGGGCACGGCGAAGCCCCCGACCCGAACGGATCGGGTCGGGGGCGAACGACCGCCGTGCGGTCAGGGAGTTCAGGCGAGCACGCTCTCCACGGTGACCGACTCCAGGCCGAAGGCCTCGGCGACGGCCGGGAAGGTGATCTGGCCCTCGTGCACGTTCAGGCCCTTGGCGAGGGCCTCGTCACGGCGCAGCGCCTCCTTCCAACCGCGGTTGGCCAGCTCCAGCACGTACGGCATGGTGGCGTTGGTCAGCGCGTAGGTGGAGGTGTTCGGGACGGCGCCCGGCATGTTGGCCACGCAGTAGAAGACCGAGTTGTGGACCGTGAAGGTCGGGTCGTCGTGCGTGGTCGCGTGCGAGTCCTCGAAGCAGCCGCCCTGGTCGATGGCGATGTCGACCAGCACGGAGCCCGGCTTCATCCGGGAGACCAGCTCGTTGGTGACCAGCTTCGGGGCCTTGGCGCCCGGGATCAGCACGGCGCCGATGACCAGGTCGGCCTCCAGGACGGCCTTCTCCAGCTCGAAGGAGTTGGACATGATGGCCTTGATCTTGGTGCCGAAGATGCGGTCGGCCTCGCGCAGCTTGTTGATGTCGCGGTCCAGCAGGGTCACGTCGTAGCCCATGCCGATGGCGATGGTGGCCGCGTGCCAGCCGGAGACGCCACCGCCGATGACGACGGCCTTGGCCGGGTGGGTGCCGGGCACGCCACCGGGCAGCACGCCGCGGCCGCCGGCCGGACGCATCAGGTGGTACGAGCCGACCTGCGGGGCCAGCCGGCCCGCGACCTCGGACATCGGGGCGAGCAGCGGCAGCGCGCCGTTGCCCAGCTGCACGGTCTCGTACGCGATGGCGGTGGTGCCCGAGGCGATCAGCGCGTCGGTGCCGGCCCGGTCGGCCGCCAGGTGCAGGTAGGTGAAGAGGGTCTGGTCCTTCCGCAGCCGGTGGTACTCGGAGGCGATGGGCTCCTTGACCTTGAGCAGCAGGTCGGCGGTGGCCCACACCTCGTCGGCGGTGGGGAGGATGGTGGCGCCGGCGGCCACGTACTCCTCGTTGGGGATCGAGGAGCCGAGACCGGCGTTGTCCTCGATGTAGACCTCGTGTCCGTTGCGGACCAGCTCATGCACGCCGGCGGGCGTGATGGCCACGCGGTACTCGTGGTTCTTGACCTCGCGGGGGATGCCGACCTTCACGACTGAACACGTCCTCTTGCCATGGGGGTCCCGACCGGAGAAGACCGGTGGGCGACGCGCACGTGGGGAAGCCTCCGGACATGCCGGGGCCGGGGATCGCTGCGCGACTGAGTTCGAGTGTAATGAAGCCCAGGCGGCCTGTCAGCCTTCCAAATCGAATAATTTCGCCGGACACATTGGCAGGTTCGTAGGCTTCCGCGGGAACTTACCTGTCATAGGTGTCGTAACCGGGCACTTTCGACGATACCCCCGAAACCGCCCTCACCACCCGCCGTCGACGCGTTCCCGCAGGTCCGCGAGGGCGGTGCCGACGGCCTCCCGGCCCCGTTCGTCGCCGATCCGCCGCAGCACCGCCAGCGCGGCCCGGTACTCCCGGTCGGCCTCCTCGAAACGGCGCTGCGCGGTGTGCGCCTCGGCGACCCGGGCCAGCAGCCGGGCCTCCGCCGCGTGGTCGCCCAGCGACTGCCGCAGACCGAGCGCCCGCCCGTACCAGTCGGCGGCGCGCACCGCGTCGCCGAGCGCCCGGTGGCAGCCCGCCGCGCCCTCCAGGGCCCGGGCGCAGAGCGGCTCGTCGCCGACCGCACGGGCGTGCTCCAGGGCCGTCCGGTAGTGCGCGGCGGCCTGCTCCCAGCGGCCCGCCGCCACCTGGAGGTCGCCCAGGTTGAGCAGGGCGGCCGAGGCCCGACGGGGGCGGCCGTTGCGCTCGGCGACGGTGAGCACCAGCTCGTGCAGCCGGTAGAGGTCGGCCGGGGCGGCCGCACCGGTCAGCGGCAGCGCCCGCAGCAGCGCGGTGACCAGCCGGCCGGCCGAGCCGTCCAGGTCGCCCTGGCCGATCGCGTCGGCCACCGCGCCGAGCAGCAGCTCCCGCTCGCCGAGCAGCCAGTCCCGGGCCTGCTCGGCCGAGCCCAGCCGCAGCGCGGCCGGCAGCGGCTCGGGGCCCGGCCCGGCGGCCGGGTCGAGCAGGGCGCGGGCCGACTCGGTGAGCCGGACCAGCCGTTCCAGCAGCCGGGCCCGGGCGAGTTCGGTCTCGGCCGGCCGGTCCTCCTGCTCCCGCAGCCGGGTCAGCCGGGGGTAGAGCCGCCCCGGCACCCGGTAGCGCGCGGTGCCGTCGGCGGCCGGCGCCTCCACCCCGAGCAGCTCCCGCTCGGCCAGCGCGGCCAGCGTCGCGGCCGCCTCCGGCGCCGGGCAGCCGACCAGGGCGGAGGCGGTGCGCGGGTCGGCGGTCTGCGCCGGGGCCAGGGTGAGGATGCGCAGCATCCGGGCCTGGGCGGCCGGCAGCCCCCGGTACAGCAGGGTGAAGGCGCCCAGCAGCGGGTCGTTGTCGGGGACGGGCACCGGCTCGGCCGGCTCGGGCCCCGGCTTGACCCAGGTCGACGGGTCGCCGGCCGGCTCGGGTGCGGCCACGGGCTCCGCGGCCCCGTCCTCCGCCGTCCGCGGGCCCTCCTTCTGCGCGGGGGCCCCCGCGGCGCCCGGCGGCCGCCCGCCCTTCCCGGCCTTCGCCGCCCTGCCGCCGCCCTTGGCGCCCTTGCCACCCTTGCCGCCCTTGGTGGCCGGGCCGCCCTCGTCACCGTCGTCGACCGCGGCCGGCGACTGCTCCCCCACCACCCGGTTGAGCTCGCGCGCCGCGTCCGTGACCGCGATCTTCGGGTCGGCGCGCAGCCAGCCCGCCATCAGTCGCAGCGTGGCCGGCCGGGCGGCGCAGGCCTCGGCGAGGTCGGCCCCGCCGACCGGGTCGCAGGAGATCCGGGTGCCGCCCACCAGGTCGGCCAGCAGTTCTCCGGAGGCCTGCCGGTCCAGCCCGCCGAGGATCACCGGGTCGATGTCCTCGATCCCGGTGAGCGGCCCGGCCGTGGTCGCGAGCACCAGGCAG
Organism: Kitasatospora sp. NPDC089509; assembly: GCF_044749365.1. Taxonomy (NCBI): domain Bacteria; kingdom Bacillati; phylum Actinomycetota; class Actinomycetes; order Kitasatosporales; family Streptomycetaceae; genus Kitasatospora; species Kitasatospora sp. NPDC089509. Next base: position 169,857 of record NZ_JBIVHS010000017.1, read on the forward strand.
CCGGGCTCGTCGGCGAGCAGCGGCCACACCTGCCCGGCGTCCCGCACGTCGTCCAGCACCAGCAGCACCCGCCGCCCCGCCAGCGCCTCGCGCAGTGCCACGCCGCCCGGCTCGTCGCGCCCGTCCTCGACCGTCCCGGGCAGCGGCACGGCGGCCTGCGGGTCGAGCTGCTCCAACAGCAGCCGGGCCGCCCGGCCGGGCGGCACCCGGCCGCCGTCGGGGGCGGAGAGCCGGGCGAACAGCACCCCGTCGGGGTAGTCGGCGGCCACGGTCCGGGCGAACCGGGCGGCCAGCGCGGTGCGGCCCGAACCGGGCCGCCCGGCCAGCACCAGGACCGGGCAGCGCCCGTTCACCCGGCGGGCGGCACCGGCCCGCAGCGCGGCCAGCTCGGCACGCCGGCCGGCGAACAGCGCGGGCCCGGCGGGCAAGCGGTCGAGCCCGGGGACGGCGCCGGCGGGCGCGTCGGGGCCGGGGTCCATCGTCGCCGTCTTCCTCGCCACCCGTGCCACTCCCGACGTCGTCCCGCGCTCAGCGCCCGGCGCAAAAGCGGGCGACCGACGGACGCCCTGTCTGCGAAGCGTAGTTCGACCGTCCGGCTGAGCCGAGGTGACATCCGGTCGTACGAACCGGCAAATCACCCCAAGGAATCAACCGGGTCACGCCTCGAAGGGACGGGCCGGCCACGGCGCGTCCGGGCGGCGCAGCCCCTCCGGACCCTCCGGGGAGGTCAACGCGGCGTGCACGGCGAGGGTGCCGGTGATCAGGGTCGGGTTGTGCAGCCGCCCGGCGTGGATCAGCCGGATCAGCTCGGGCACCGGCACCCAGGCAACCTCGATCTCCTGCTCCTCCCCCTCCGCGAGGTAGCGCTCGCGCCCGGCGTCCGAGAGGTCGGTGGCCAGGAACATCCGCAGCGCCTCGTCGGTGCCGCCCGGGGAGGTGTAGTAGTCGGCGAGGATCCGCCAGGTGTCGGCCTTGCAGTGCGCCTCCTCGTAGAGCTCGCGCTGCGCGGCGTGCCAGGGGTTCTCGCCCGGCACGTCCAGCAGGCCGGCCGGCAGCTCCCAGAGCCGCTGGCGGACGGGGTGGCGGTACTGCCGCAGCACCAGCACCCGCTGCTTGTCGTCCAGGGCGAGCACCGAGACCGAGCCGGGGTGGGTCTGGTAGTCGCGCCGGGCCCAGCTGCCGTCGGGCATCCGGACCTCCTCGCTGCGCACGCCGGTGACCCTGCCCTGGAACGGCGTCGTGCTGCTCCGGACCTCCCACTCCTCGGCCGCGTCGGCGATCGCCAGGTCGCTCTGCTCGTCCATCGCTCTCCCCTTTTCGTCAGTACGACACAATCTAACGCCGAACGGCGGCCCCGCGGGAATCGCGGAGCCGCCGTCCGGTGAACGGGCCGGGCCGAGGAGGCAGGGACTACTCGGACGCGGCCGTCTTGATCTCGATCGCGGCCTTGACCAGGCCCGCGAACAGCGGGTGCGGGCGGGTCGGGCGGGACTTCAGCTCCGGGTGGGCCTGGGTGGCCACCAGGTACGGGTGCACCTCGCGCGGGTACTCGACGTACTCGACCAGGTCGCCCTTGGGCGAGAGGCCGGAGAACTGCAGGCCGGTCTTCTCCAGGTCCGCGCGGTAGGCGTTGTTGACCTCGTAGCGGTGGCGGTGGCGCTCCTCGACGTACTGCTCGCCGCTGTAGACCTCGCGGACGATCGAGCCCTCGGCGAGCTTGGCCGGGTAGAGGCCCAGGCGCATGGTGCCGCCCAGGTCGCCCTTGCCGTCGACGATCGCCAGCTGCTCGGCCATGGTCGAGACGACCGGGTGCTTGGCCGCGGCGTCGAACTCGGTGGAGTTGGCCTCGGGCAGGCCGGCCAGGTTGCGGGCGGCCTCGATGACCACGCACTGCAGGCCCAGGCACAGGCCCAGCAGCGGGACCTTGTTCTCGCGGGCGTAAGTGATGGCGCCGACCTTGCCGTTCACGCCGCGGTCACCGAACCCGCCGGGGATGCAGATCGCGTCGACGTCGCCGAGCTGCGCCTGGGCGCCCTCGGGGGTCTCGCAGTCGTCCGAGGTGACCCACTTGATCTCGACCCGGGCGTTGTTGGCGAAGCCGCCGGCGCGCAGCGCCTCGGTCACCGACAGGTAGGCGTCGGGCAGGTCGATGTACTTGCCGACCAGGGCGACCTTGACGATGTGCTGCGGCTCGTGCACGCGGCGCAGCAGGTCGTCCCAGGTGGTCCAGTCCACGTCGCGGAACGGCAGGTCCAGGCGGCGCACCACGTAGGCGTCCAGGCCCTCGCCGTGCAGCACCTTGGGGATGTCGTAGATCGACTTGGCGTCGATGGCCGCGACCACGGCCTCCTCGTCCACGTCGCACATCATCGAGATCTTGCGCTTGATCGCCTGCGGGACCTCGCGGTCGGCGCGCAGCACGATGGCGTCGGGCTGGATGCCGATGTTGCGCAGCGCGGCGACGGAGTGCTGGGTGGGCTTGGTCTTGAGCTCGCCCGAGGGGCCGATGTACGGCAGCAGGGAGACGTGCACGAAGAAGACGTTGTCCCGGCCGACCTCGTGGCGGACCTGGCGGACGGCCTCCAGGAACGGCAGCGACTCGATGTCGCCGACGGTCCCGCCGACCTCGGTGATCACCACGTCGACGTCCTCGGTCGCCATCCGGCGGATCCGGGACTTGATCTCGTTGGTGATGTGCGGGATGACCTGGACGGTGTCGCCCAGGTACTCGCCGCGGCGCTCCTTGGCGATGACCGTCGAGTACACCTGGCCGGTGGTGACGTTCGCCGAGCCGTGCAGGTTGGTGTCGAGGAAACGCTCGTAGTGACCGATGTCCAGGTCGGTCTCGGCGCCGTCGTCCGTGACGAACACCTCACCGTGCTGGAACGGGTTCATGGTGCCCGGGTCCACGTTGAGGTAGGGGTCGAGCTTCTGCATCGTCACGCGCAGGCCGCGGGCCTTGAGCAGCGCGCCGAGGCTGGAGGCGGTCAACCCCTTGCCGAGCGAAGAGGCGACACCCCCGGTGACGAAGAGGTGCTTGGTCGTCACGGCGCGGCCGTTCGCTGCCTTGCCGGAATGGGGCTGTGCCAAGAGGGGGCTCCCGTGGGTCGCGTGTCGAAGGTGACGTGGGCGGGAGGCTCTCGGGTCGCCGGGCGACGGGAGGCCGGCAGGTGCTCGGCACTCGTGGGGTCGTCGGTTCGGCTGGTCCGGGGCGTTTTATCCCGCCGGTCCACGGGATACCAGGGTAACAGTGACCGGAGCCGGATGCCTTTCGGGCCGCGCAGGGCACTCCGGGGAGCGTGCGCCGGGCGCACCACCGGCGCATCATGCGCCGCACGCGTCACACCGGTCGCACCACCCACCGGACCGGGTCAGCCCGGGTACTCCGACCGGGCCATACCGACCCCTCCGATACGGCCACCCGGAGCTGATCCTTCCGGACCATCCTGCGCCGCGTCCCCGCGATGCACGGCATTTCCGCCGAATTGCGGCGCCACACGGGGCTGCGTCCGCGTGCTTCGCCCCTTTCGTCCGTCGTAAGCTGCACGGACGCATCGCGACAGCACGAGCACGCGGAGGGCGTGGGAGCGTCAGGACACTCCCGGTCCCCGATGCGCGACCGGACCTCCCCGTCAAACAGCTCCTCCCCACCCACCCCCAGGGGCTCGACAGAGCCCCACGCGGACACTCCAGCAAGGCCCGCCACCACCCCCCGGCGGGCCGGACGTCCCGGGGTGAACCTCCGGCCCCGCAGACCGCTCGCTCCCTGGTTCGCCGATGCCCTGACCACATTGCGAACTGGAGATCCACGTGGCCGGCCGTATCGAGGACTACGCACTCATCGGGGACATGCAGACCGCTGCCCTGGTCAGCAGGGACGGGGCGGTGGACTGGCTCTGCCTCCCCCGCTTCGACTCGCCGGCGGTGTTCGCCGGCCTGCTGGGCACCGATGAACACGGCTTCTGGCGGATCGGCCCGGCCGAGGCCGTCGCGACCGAGGTCCCCTCCCCCACCGCCGAGCCCGCCACGGCCGGCCGGCCCCGCCTCGCCGACACCGCCGACCTGCGCGTCCCCCCGCCCACCGCCGCCGCACCCGCCCTGCCCGCCGACCGGCGCCGCTACCGGGGCGACTCACTGATCCTGGAGCAGGAGTGGGACGCCCAGGGCGGGACCGTCCGGGTGATCGACTTCATGCCGCCGCGCCCGCTGGCCGGCCGGGACGCCGTCCCCCAGGTGATCCGGATCGTCGAGGGCGTGGCCGGGACCGTCCGGATGCGCTCGGCACTGCGGATGCGCTTCTCGTACGGCCGGGTCGTCCCCTGGGTGCACCGGGTCGAGCAGGCCGACGGCGGCCACCGCACCGTCGCCGTCGCCGGGCCCGACTCGGTCTGGCTGGACGGCGAGGCCGAGACCTACGGGCGCGACCTCACCACCTACGCCGACTTCACCGTCCGGGCCGGCGAGCGGATCGCCTTCGCCCTCACCTGGCAGGCCTCCCACCTGGAGCCCCCGGACGTCCCGGACGCCGAGGCGATGCTCGACGCCACCGCCGACTTCTGGCACGACTGGGCCGACCAGTGCACCTACCAGGGCCCCTACCGGGAGGCCGTGATCCGCTCGCTGATCACCCTCAAGGGCCTCACCTACGCCCCCACCGGCGGCATCGTCGCCGCCCCCACCACCTCCCTGCCGGAGGACATCGGCGGCGAGCGCAACTGGGACTACCGCTACACCTGGCTGCGCGACGCCGCGATCACCCTCTCCTCGCTGCTGCGCACCGGCTACCGCGAGGAGGCCAAGGCCTGGCGCGAGTGGCTGCTGCGCGCGGTCGCCGGCGACCCGGAGAACCTGCAGATCATGTACGGCATCGCGGGCGAGCGCGAGCTCACCGAGTCCTCGCTGGACTGGCTGCCCGGCTACGAGGGCTCGCTGCCCGTCCGGGTCGGCAACGGCGCCGCCGGACAGCTCCAACTCGACGTCTACGGCGAGGTGGTGGAGGCCCTGCACCTGGCCCACATGACCGGCCTGGTCCGCAACGACCACGCCCACCACCTCCAGCTGCGGCTGATCGAGTACCTGGAGGACCACTGGCAGAACCCGGACGAGGGTATCTGGGAGGTCCGCGGCCCGCGCCGGCACTTCGTCCACTCCAAGGTGATGGCCTGGGTCGCCGTCGACCGCACCATCAAGCTGCTGGAGCAGACCCCCGAGGACGCCCCCTCCGGCGGCCACCTGGAGCGCTGGCGCGAACTGCGCGAGACCATCCACCGGGACGTCTGCGAGAAGGGCTACGACCCGGAGCGCAACACCTTCACCCAGTACTACGGCGGCAAGGAACTGGACGCCTCGCTGCTGCTCATCCCCCAGGTCGGCTTCCTCCCGCCGGACGACAAGCGGGTGATCGGCACCATCGAGGCGATCCAGCGCGAACTGTCCACCGAGGACGGCTTCGTGCTGCGCTACCCGACCCACGACGAGTCCGGCAACAACGTCGACGGCCTGTCCGGCCACGAGGGCGCCTTCCTGGCCTGCTCGTTCTGGCTGGCCGACGACCTCGCCATGATCGGCCGGGTGCAGGAGGCCCGCGAGCTGTTCGACCGGCTGCTGTCGCTGCGCAACGACCTCGGCCTGCTCGCCGAGGAGTGGGACCCGCGGCTCAAGCGCCAGGTCGGCAACTTCCCGCAGGCCTTCAGCCACGTCCCGCTGATCGACACCGCCCTGCGGCTGACCGCCTGCGGCGCCGCCTACCTGTCGGCCCAGCCGGACGGCCCCGCCGCCGACCGGGCCGAGCGCGCGACGGTCTAGGAGAGGGTCCGGGACGGGGCCCGGGCCTGGGCCTGTCCGGCAAGATCCGCCGGTCAGGCCCTAACCGCGCTGCACCAACTCGTCGTAGGTGCTGAGCACCTGGGCGACGGTGGCGGCCTCGTCCGGCCAGGTCTCGGCCTGCTGCCGGCCGGCCGCCGCCAGCCGCTCCCGGCGGGCCGGGTCGGCGAGCAGCCCGCGCACCGCGCGGCCGATCGCCGCCGGATCGCCGGAGGGCACAAGCACGGCGGCGTCACCGACCAGTTCAGGGATGCCGCCGACGGCGGTGGCGACCACCGGCACGCCGGCCCGCATCGCCTCCTGCACCACCAGCGAGCGGGCCTCCCAGCGGCTGGAGACCACCACCAGGTCGGCGGCGGCCAGCAGGTCGGGCACGTCGGTGCGGTAGCCGAGCAGGAGCGCCGGCAGCTTCTCGGCGGCCACCCGCTCGCGCAGCGGGCCCGCCTCCGGACCGTCCCCGGCGAGCAGCAGCAGCGGCTCCGGGTCCAGCCCGGACAGCTCGGCGGTGGCGTCCAGCAGCAGCCCGAAGGCCTTCTGCGGGACGAGCCGGCCGACCGCCAGCACCAGCGGGCGGTCCGGGCCGTCGCCGAGCAGCGCGGCCCGCGCCGCGCCGCGGTCGAGTCGGCCCTCGGGCATCGGCGGGGCCGCCACCGGGCCCAACCGGGCGTCGGTGGCGCCCAGTTCACGGGCCCGGGCGACCAGGTCGGAGGAGGCGCCGAGGACCAGGTCGGCGGCGCGCGCCACCCGGCGCTCCATCAGCCGCTGCAGCCGCCGCTCCATCCCGGTGGCCAGCAGCGCGTGGTGCGAGGTGACCACCAGCGGGGTCTCCGGGCGCAGGCCCGGGAAGCGGCCGGCGGTGCGCAGCGCGAGGTCGGACAGCAGCCCGGCGCGCAGCCCGTGGGCGTGCACCACGTCGGCGCCGGTGAAGGCCCGGCGCAGCTCGCCGATCGCGGTGGCGTCGCTGCGGGCGCCCGCGGTGGGGGTGATGTCGACGGTGTGGAACCGCGCGCCCGTCCGGGAGAAGCCGAACAGCGCGTCCGTACCCGCCGGCGCGCAGACCGTGACGGTCACCCCGTGCGCGACCAGGCCCTGGGCCAGCGAACGCACGTGCGCACCGATGCCGCCGGTGCTGGCGGCCAGGACGAGCACCACGTGCAGCTGCCCCGGTTCCGGGGTGGCCGCGGTGGCCCGGGCGGCGGAATGGTCCACGTCGTCTCGCATCCGACTCGATCGGGTTCGCGCACCGCTTCGCGAGGATTGCCCGCCGGGCGGCGCTCGGGACTGGAAAGCCAGTGTCCAGCGGCCACCATGCCAGGTCGGCGGCCCTCTTGGACAGTCGGCGCCACGGGGGCGCGTCGCCGTCCTGCCGGGGAGGGCCGCCGGTTCCGACTACCGGTGGCGGGGGGCCCGGGCGGCGGCCAGCAGCTCCTCGGCGTGGGCGCGGCCCAGCTCCGAGTCCTCCAGGCCGGCCAGCATCCGGGAGAGTTCGCGCACCCGCTCCTCGTCGTTCAACACCTTGACGCCCGAGCGGGTCACGGTGCCGTCGTTGGTCTTCTCCACCACCAGGTGCCGGTCCGCGAACGCGGCGACCTGCGGAAGGTGGGTGACCACCACGACCTGGGCGGATTCCGCCAGTTTGGCCAGTCGGCGACCGATCTCGACCGCGGCCTTGCCGCCGACGCCCGCGTCCACCTCGTCGAACAGGTAGGTGGGGACGGGGTCGGCGCCCGCGAAGACCACCTCGACGGCGAGCATCACCCGGGACAGCTCACCGCCCGAGGCGCCCTTGGCGATCGGGCGCGGCTGGGCGCCCGGGTGCGGGGCGAGCAGCACCTCGACCTCGTCCACGCCGTGCGGCCCGTACCCGACGGTGCGGCCGTCCAGCTCGATGCCGGCCAGGTCGTCGACCCGGCTGATCGCGAAGGTCACCCGGGCGTGCGGCATGGCGAGTTCGGCGAGCTCGGCGGAGACGGCCTCGGCGAAGCGCCCGGCGGCGGCCTGCCGGGCGGCCGAGACCTCGGCCGCCAGCTCGGCCAACTCGGCCCGCAGTTCGGTCTCCTGGGCGCCGAGCTGGTCGATCCGGTCGTCGTCGCCGTCGAGTTCGGCGAGCCGGGCGGAGCCGGCCTCGGCCCAGGCGATCACCTCGGCGAGGGTGTTCTCCCCGCCGCCGTACTTGCGCAGCAGCTGGGCCAGCACGGCCCGGCGGTCCTCGACGGCGGCCAGCCGGACCGGGTCGGCGTCCAGGTCGTCGGCGTAGCCGGCCAGGTCCCCGGCGACGTCGGCCAGCAGGTAGCCGACCTCGTTCAGCCGGTCGGCGAGCGCGGCGAGGCGCTCGTCGTGGTGGCGCACCGCGTCCAGGGCGCGCCGGGACTGGGCGAGCAGGGTGCCCGCGTCCAGCGCCTCCGGGTCGGCCGGGTCGCCGGCCAGCGCCGCGTGGGCGAGGGTCGCCGCGGAGGACAGCGCGTCGGCGTGCCCGAGCCGCTCGGCCTCGGCGGCCAGCTCGACGTCCTCCCCGGCCACCGGCTCGGCGGCGGCGATCTCGTCCAGGCCGAAGCGCAGCAGGTCGGCCTCCTGGGCGCGCTCGCGGGCCCGGGTGGTCAGCTCCTCCAGGGTGGCCGCGACCTCGCGCAGGGCGCGGTAGGTCTCCCGGTAGCGGGCCAGCGGCTCGGCCACCGCCTCGCCCGCGTAGCGGTCCAGCGCGCCGCGCTGGCGGGCCGGGCGCAGCAGCCGCTGCTGGTCGGTCTGGCCGTGCACGGCGATCAGGTCCTCGCCGAGCTCGGTGAGCAGCCCGACCGGGACGGCCCGCCCGCCGACGTACGCCCGGGACCGGCCCTCGGCGGAGACGGTCCGGCTGACCAGCAGGGCGCCGTCGTCCAGTTCCGCCCCGGCCTCGGCCGCGCGGGCCGCCACCGGGGAGTCCGCGGGCAGTTCCAGCCGGCCCTCCACCACGGCGCGTCCGGCGCCGTGGCGCACCAGGCCGGGGTCGGCGCGTCCGCCGAGCAGCAGGCCGAGGCTGGTCACCACCATGGTCTTGCCGGCGCCGGTCTCCCCGGTCACGGCGGTGAAGCCGGGGGCGAGCTCGACCACCGCGTCGTCGATGACCCCAAGATCCCGTATCCGCATCTCGTCCAACACGGAGACGACCTTACGAGGTTCCGCCCCCGGAGCGCGACGAGCGGCAACGGCGCGCGGCAACTCGATGCCGTCAAGTTCATCCGTTCCGGGAGGTTTGGGCGGCGGTGGGCACGGTGAACCAGGGCAGGAAGAGCTGTACCAGCGGGCCGATGACCAGCGCGTACACCACCGTGCCGACCCCGGCGGTGCCGCCGAGCACGAATCCGACCGCCAGTACGGTGACCTCGATCCCGGTGCGGATCAACCGCAGCGAGCGCCCGGTGCGCCGGTGCAGGGCGGTCATCAGGCCGTCGCGCGGGCCGGGGCCGAGCCGGGCACCGATGTAGAGGCCGGTGGCCAGACCGTTGAGCAGCACCGCGGCGGCCATCAGCGCGATCCGCGCGACCGGGCCGTGCGGGCCGTCGACCAGCCGCAGGGTGAGGTCCATCGCCGCGCCGATCACCAGCACATTGGCGACGGTGCCGACCCCGGGGCGCTGGCGCAGCGGGATCCACAGCAGCAGGACCAGGGCGCCGCAGACGGTCACCCAGGCGCCCACGCTGAGGCCGAACACCCGCTGCAGGCCCTGGTGGAAGACGTCCCAGGGGTCCAGGCCGAGGCCGGAGCGGAGCATCAGCGCCATGCTCGCCCCGTACAGGGCGAGGCCGACGGCGAGCTGCGGGAGCCGGCGGCCCAGCGCGTGGGTGTCGCCGAGGATCCGGACGGCCAGGCCGGGCCGGGGCCCGACGGCGGAGGGCCCGGCGGCGGACGGGACGGCGGCGGTCGTGGGTGCGGTCGTGGTGGCCACTGGTGCTCCTGCGGGTGGTGCTGCACCGCTGGATCGGACCCGGCGGTGGCGGACTCGACGGCCGCACTGTCATGATGAGCGGGCCAATGGAGCCCCCGACAGGGCCAATCCCGAGCAAGTGGACTGCTGAGTGAGCGAAGCGAGCTCACCGTCAAGGAAGTGCGGGTTGCGCGAAGCGCCTGCCGAGCGAAGCGAGGAGGGCGCATCAGCGCCATGGCCGACTGGCACACCACCGTCACCCCGCCCGCACTGGCCCGGCTGCTCGCCACCGCCCGGCTCCCCGAACCGGCCACCACCCGCCGGCCCGCCTACCGCACCCTGGCCGGGCAGATCCGGCTGCTGGTCACCGAGGGCCGCCTGCCGGTCGGCGCCCGGCTCCCCGCCGAACGCGAACTCGCCACCACCCTGGACCTCAGCCGCACCACCGTCGCCACCGCCTACGAGACCCTGCGCGGCGACGGCTACCTGCTCAGCCGCCGCGGCGCCGGCAGCTGGACCGCGCTGCCCGAGGGCGCCCAGCCGCCGGGCGACGCGCTGCACCCCGTCCCGCCGGACGAACAGGGCCGGATCCTGGACCTCGGCGTCGCCGCCCTGCCCGCCCCGCAGCCCTGGCTCGGCCGGGCCGCCGCCCGGGCCGTCGAACTGCTGCCGCACTACGCCGCCGGCCACGGCCACTACCCCACCGGCGTCCCGGTGCTGCGCGAGGCCGTCGCCCGCCGCTACACCGAGCGCGGACTGCCCACCACCCCCGACCAGATCCTGATCACCACCGGCGCGATGGGCGGGCTCCACCTGGTCCAGCGGGTGCTGGTCGGCCGCGGCGACCGGGTCGCCGTCGAGGCCCCCAGCTACGCCCACACGCTCCAGGCACTGCGCCTCACCGGGGCCCGCCTGGTGCCCGTCCCGTACACGTACGCCCCGCAGCCCGTCTGGGACCTGGAGGAGTGGCAGCGGGTGCTGCGCGGGGCCGCCCCCAAGGTCGCGTACGTCATCCCGGACTTCCACAACCCGACCGGCGCGCTGATCGACGAGGAGCAGCGCCGCCGGCTGCTGGCCGCCGCCCGGGCCGTCGGGAGCGTCCTGGTGGTGGACGAGACCACGGCCGAACTCGGCTGGGGCGTACCGGAGTCCACGCCGCTGCCGCGCCCGGTGGCGGCGCTGGACCGGGCCGCCCAGGTGGTCACGGTCGGCTCGGCCGGCAAGCTGTTCTGGGGCGGACTGCGGATCGGCTGGGTGCGGGCCGCGCCCGCGCTGGTCCGGCGGCTGGCCACCGAGCGGGTCTACAGCGACGTCGGCACGCCGGTGCTCGACCAGCTGATCGCCGCCGAGCTGCTGGGCGAGCCGCTGCCGGCCGTCCGCACCCACCAGCTGGACCGACTGCGGGCCTGCGCGCACGCCTTCGCCGCCGCACTACCGCAACGGCTGCCCGACTGGCAGGTCACCCTGCCGCCCGGCGGCCTCGCGCTCTGGGTCGCCACCGGCGGACTGTCCGGTGCGGCGCTGGCCCGGGCCGGGGAGCCCGCCGGGATCCGGATCGCCGCGGGCAACCGGTTCGGCTCGGACGGCGCCTTCGAGCACCACATCCGGATACCGCTCACGGTGCCCGCCGCGGCCGTCCCCGCCGCCGTCGAGCGGCTGGCCGAGCTGGCCGCCCGCGCGACGGCGGGCGGTCGGCTCGGCCCGGCCGACGAGAGCCAGGCACTGGCCGTCTGAGCAGCCCCGACCGACGGACCGCCTGACGGACCGTCAGCAGTCGGTGTTCGAGCGGCCGCGCCAACCCTTCACCGGGAGCGCGAACTTGGCCACCAGCCGGTCGGTGAACGGCGCCCGGTGCAGCCTCGCCAGCCGCACCGGCGTCTGCCCCCGGCGCACCTCCACCCGTGCACCGGCGGGCAGTTCGACCGAACGCCGCCCGTCGCACCAGAGCACCCCGTGCGGGGTCTTGGGCTGCACCTCGACGGCCAGCACCGAGTCCGGAGAGGTCACCAGCGGCCGGGCGAACAGCGCGTGCGCGGAGATCGGCACCATCAACAGCGCCTCCACCTCCGGCCACACCACCGGCCCACCGCCCGAGAAGGCGTACGCGGTCGAACCGGTCGGCGTCGCGCAGACCACCCCGTCGCAGCCGAAGTTGGAGACCGGACGGCCGTCCACCTCGGTCACCACCTCCAGCATCCGTTCCCGGGAGGCCTTCTCGATCGACGCCTCGTTCAACGCCCAGTCCTGGTGCACCACATCGCCGTTGGTCCGGACGATGACGTCGATCGTCATCCGCTCCTCGACCTCGTAGTCGGCGTCCACCACCCGCTCGACCACCACGGCCAGGTCGTCCCGCTCGGCCTCGGCGAGGAAGCCGACCCGGCCGAGGTTGATCCCCAGCATCGGCAGCCCGTGCGAGCGCGCCAGCTCCGCGCCGCGCAGCAGCGTCCCGTCGCCGCCGGCGACCAGGATCAGCTCGCAGCCGTCCGCCGCGCCGGGCCCCTCGGCCACCTTCTCGACCCCGTCCGGCAGGTCGAGGTCCACCGCCTCGGCCTCCAGCAGCCTGATCCGGAGCCCCGCCTTCAGCAGCCCGTGCACCAGGCTCTCGACGCTGCGCAGCGCCGTCTCCCGGCCGGTGTGCGCGATCAGGAAGACCGTACGTTCTTCATCGCTCATGCCGCTGCCCTCTCCCTACGCCCGCCGGGTCGCCCTTGGCCCGGTGCGTCCGCGCCGTCCAGCATGACGGGCCGGACACTCGCAGAGCACCCTATCTGGGCCCTTCCGCCACGGCCCGGTCCGCCTCCGCGGGGTCCAGCTGCGGGGCGTCCCGGCGCATCCAGAGGAAGTACTCGACGTTCCCGGACGGCCCCGGCAGCGGGCTCGCGGTGACCGCCCGCACGCCCAGCCCGAGCTCCCAGGCCTGCCCGGCCACCTGCCGCACCATCTCGGCCCGCAGCTGCGGGCTGCGCACCACCCCGCCGCTGCCGAGGCGCTCCTTGCCGATCTCGAACTGGGGCTTGACCATCAGCACCAGGTCCGCGTCCTCGGCCGCGCAGGCCGCCAGGGCCGGCAGCACCAGGCCCAGCGAGATGAACGACAGGTCGCCGACCACCAGGTCGACGAGGGTGCCGCCGATCGCCTCCGGGGTCAGCTCACGCACGTTGGTGCGGTCCATCACCGTCACCCGCTCGTCGCTCTGCAGCGACCAGGCGAGCTGCCCGTAGCCGACGTCCACCGCCAGCACATGGGCGGCCCCGGACCGCAGCAGCACGTCGGTGAACCCGCCAGTGGACGCGCCCGCGTCCAGCGCCCGGCGGCCCTCGACCACCAGGCCCTGCGGCACGAAGGCCGCGAACGCCCCGGCGAGCTTGTGCCCGCCGCGCGAGACGTAGTCGGGGTCGTTGTCGTCCTTGGCCACCACGACCGCCGCCGCGGTCTCCACCTGGGTGGCCGGCTTGGTCGCGGTGGTGCCGCCGACCGTCACCCGGCCGGCTGCGATCAGCTCGGACGCGTGCTCACGCGACCGGGCCAGCTTGCGGCGGACCAGCTCCGCGTCGAGTCGGCGTCGTGCCACTGCCACTGGTGTTTCAGCTCCTACGGGTCCTGCGGATCATTCCTGGTCGAGCGCGGCCAGCGTGTCGGCGAGCCGCTGGTGAACATCTTCGTACACCGCGACGTGTGCTTCGGCCGGGACCCCGTCCAGACCCTCCAGGCGAGCCAGCCCGGCGTCCACCTCCGGGTGCCCGGTGGGCAGCAGTTCGACGCCGAGCGGCTCGGCCCGCCCGACGGTCACGACCGGCTCCACCGCCGGCGCCGGGCCCGGCTCACTCGTCCCGGACATCGGGCTCCCCGGTGGCGGTGGCCCTGGTGCTGGTGGCCTTGCGGACAGTGGTCTTCTTCGTCGCGGTGCGCTTGGCGGCCGCCGTGGGCTCGGCACCGTTCGGCTTCCGCTGCGCGGTCTTCCGCGCGGACGACTTCTTGGCGACGGTGGTCTTCTTCGCGGCGGCCTTCTTGCCGGTCGCCTTCTCGGTGGCCGGCTTGTCGGTGCCCGCCTTGTCGGTGGCCGCCTTCTTCGGCACGCTCTTCCTCGGCGCGCTCTTCTTCGGCGCGGTCTTCCTCGGCGCGCTCTTCCTCGCCGTCGTCCCGTTCACGGCCGGCTCGACCACCGCCACGGGCGGTACCGGGGAGACCGGGGACACCGGCGGATCGAACTCGACCGGCTCGTCCACCTCCACCCGCTCGGCCACTACCGGCTCGGCCGCCACCCGCTCGTCCTCGAACTCCCAGCCGCGCCCGAACAGGTCACCCGCCCGGGGCGCCGGCACCGGCTCCTCCCCCGGGTACGGCTCCGCCGCGGACCCCGCCACGACCGGCTCCTCCTCGACCTCGCGCAGCTTGCTCTCCAGGTACGCCAGCACCACGCCGACCTTGGTCACCTGGTCGCCGACCTTCTCGAAGGCCTTCTCCACCTCGTTGCGCGCCACCCCGACCGCCAGGTCCACCCCGGCCCGGCCGGCGGTGACCGCCTCCTCCGCCAGGGTCTGCAGCGTCTGCGCCGACGGCGGGAACTGCCCGCCCAGCCGACGCTCGACCTCGGCCACGTCGACGCCGGTCCTCTCCAGGATCGCGGCCGCCGTGTCGACGACCCGCTTGCCGACCTCCTCGACCACCACGGCGGCGGCCGCCACCGCTCCCCGCACCGTCCTCGGCAGCATCCGGGTGCCTCCTCCGCGCCTGCGCGCGCCTCGCTCCGTGGCCCTCGGCACCCGGGCGAATCCGGGCACCCCACTGACGACGCTACCGCCAAAACCCTCCTGAGGTACCGTGGCCCGGCAGTCCGCACCGTAGTGACCTGGGGATGGAGCGAGCGCCATGGCGAACGCCGAGGAGTGCCGCGAGGCACTGGAGCAGCTCAGCCGGAACATGGCGAAATCCACCGGGGACGTCCGCAAGGCCGCCGCCCTCGACCGCTCGCTCAGCTGCCGGATCACCGACCTCGACCTGACCTTCACCGGACAGCTGCGCGACGGCCGGATCCAGGACGTCGTCGCCACCCCCGGCGAACCCACCGAGAAGGCGGCCATCCGGCTCACCATGGCCAGCGACGACCTGCTCGCCCTGGTCGGCGGCCGACTCAACTTCGCCGCCGCCTGGGCCGGCGGCCGGATCCGGCTGGAGGCCGGCTTCCGCGACCTGATGCGGCTGCGCACGCTGCTCTGACGCCGGGTCGCACGTCCGCTCCGGACGGCTGTCCTGAACATCTGTCCTGAACGCCTGTCCTGGACGGCTGTCCTGAACGCCTGACCAGGACAGACGCTCAGGACGTCCGTCCGAGACGGACGTCTCAGAACCCGAGCTCGGCCAGCGCCTTCCGCCCGTCCACCGCGCCGCCGTCCGCGTCCAGCGCCGTCCAGGCCGCCGCACACAGCGCCCGCAGGCCGTCCCAGCGGTCCCCGGCACCGGCCAGCCGCAGCACGCCGCCCTCCGCCACGGCCGTCCAGCCGCCGCAGCCGAAACCGCCGTCCACCGCCGTCACCGCCGGCTGCGGGACCAGCAGACCGCGCAGATCGGCCGCCAGGTACGTCGGCCGGTGCTCGACCGGCGCGGCCAGCAGCTGGGCCGGCGTGGTGACGCCGGTGAACACCAGCAGGCTGTCCACCCCGCCGTTGAACGCGCCCTCGATGTCGGTGTCCAGCCGGTCACCGACCACCAGCGGCCGCCGGGCCCCGGTCCGCAGCACGGTCTCCCGGTGCATCGGCGGCAGCGGCTTCCCCGCCACCTCCGGCTCCACCCCGGCCGCCGCCCGCACCGCCGCCACCAGCGTCCCGTTGCCGGGTGCGATGCCGCGCGCCGTCGGAACCGTCATGTCGGTGTTCGAGGCGACCCACGGCAGCCCGGCGCGCACCGCGTACGCGGCCTCCGCCAGCTGCGGCCAGCCCACCGACGGGTCGAAGCCCTGCACCACCGCGAGCGGCTCCTCGGCCAGCGAACGGACCGCGACCAGCCCGCGCTCGGCCAGCGCCTCCTCCAGCCCCGGACCGCCCACGACCAGCACCTTCGCCCCGGCCGGCACCTTCTCGGCGACCACCCGGGCGGCCGCCTGGGCCGAATTGATCACGTCCGCGGGCTCGGCGGGCACGCCCAGCTCGGTCAGGTGCTCGGCGACCACCCGCGGCGGCCGGGAGGCGTTGTTGGTCACGTACGCGAGCCGCATCCCGGCGGTACGGGCCGCCGCCAGCGAGTCCACCGCGTGCTCGATCGCGTGCGGGCCGGCGTAGACCACGCCGTCCAGGTCGAGCAGTGCGGTGTCGTAGGCCTCGGTCAGCGGGCGCTCGCTGCCGCCGGGGGCGGTCCGTCGCGCGGGGGCGGTCGTGTCGGTCATGGGTGCCCTACCTCATTCACTGCTGGTCCGTCTGCTCGTCCTTGCCCGCCCGCTCAGACGTCGTCGTTGACGCCCTCGGGCTCTCCCCCGCACTGCCCCGGCAGGGCCGTCCCCGGTTCACGGTCCGGGTCCTGCCGGCCGGCCGGCACCCCCGGCAGCAGCGGGCCGTACGCCCCGGCCCGGGCCGCCAGGGTCGCCCGGGTCTGCCGCAGCGCCGCCCGGTAGTGGTCGGTCTCCGGCCGCATGGCCACGGCCAGCGCCAGGTGTTCGGCGGACGTCTCGAAGTCGCCCAGCCGGGCCGCCGCGACGCCCCACCCGAACTGAGCGTAGTCGTCCGAGGGGTCGGCCAGCGCCACGGCCCGGAAGTTCTCCAGCGCCGCCGCGTACGAACCGGCGTCGAACTGCGCCCGGGCCAGCGCCTCCCGGATGCTGCGCGAGTGCGGCTCGGCCTCCGCCGCCCTGGCCAGCAGTTGTTCGGCCGCCGCCGGATGCCCCTGGGCGAGCAGCTGCGCACCCCGGCGGAACCAGTCGTAGACGTCCCCGGTGGGCTCCCCGGGCCGCCCCTGGGCCGGGACGGCCCCCGGGGGCAGCTGCCCACCCGGTGCACCGCCGTCCAGCCGTTCCTGCCCGTCCTCCATGCCGTCCCTCGCCCTCGGTCGCACACCCGTCCGGCGATATTCGGACGGGCATTCCGATCTCTCAACAACGCGTACCCGGTTACGATGCCCAGAATGAGCACACCCAGTGCAGAAGACGGAGTCGAGACTCCCGTGGGCGGCCCCGGTGATCCCGGACACGTCGCCACCGCAGGCCTGTCCCTGTCCCCCTTCCGTGGCCTGCGCTACGTCCCCGACCGGGTCGGCGCACTGGCCGCGGTGATGTCCCCGCCCTACGACGTCGTCGACCCCGGACGCCGGCTCGACCTGGAGACCGCCGACCCGCACAACGTGGTCCGGCTGATCCTGCCCCGGCCCGAGCCCGAGGACGCCGGCGACCGCCCGGACCGGGACACCAAGTACCGGCACGCCGCCCGGCTGCTGACCGCCTGGCAGCGCGAGGGCATCCTCGCCGCCGACCCGGAGCCGGCGATCTACGTCTACGAGCAGCGCGTGCCCGGCACCGCCGACGCACCCGAACTGCTCCAGCGCGGGCTGATCGGCGCCCTCGCGGTGAGCGGCCCCGAGGCCGGCGTGGTCCTCCCGCACGAGGACGTGATGCCCCGGCCGGTCGCCGACCGGGTCGGGCTGATGCGCACCACCCGGGCCAACCTGGAACCGCTGCTGCTCACCTACCGGGGCAACGGCGGCGCCTCCGGCGTCATCGAGCGGACCGTCCGGGCCGAGCCGCTGCTCTCCACCGCCACCAGCGACGGCACCCACCACCGGCTGTGGGCCGTCACCGACCCGGCCGACCTCGCCGAGATCAGCCGCGACCTGGCCACCTGCCGGGCCCTGATCGCCGACGGGCACCACCGCTGGGAGATGTACCTGCGGCTCCAGCGCGAACACCGCCACCTGCCGCGCAGCCCGTGGGACCGCGGCATGGTGCTGCTGGTGGACACCGCCCGCTACCCGCTGCGGGTCCGGGCCATCCACCGGGTGCTGTACCGGCTGCCGGTCGCCGAGGCGCTGGAGAAGCTCGGCGACCAGTGGAAGGTCAAGGAGGTCCCCGGCCCGCTGCCCGCCGCGCTCCAGGCCCTCGCCGAGCAGAAGCGGCACGGCGGCAACGGCTTCGTCCTCACCGGCGGCGACGGCGTCTTCTGGCTGCTCGGCGAGCCCGACGAGGCCCTGCTGGACGCGACCGTCCCGCACGACCGGCCCGAGGAGTGGCGCCACCTGGACGCCACCGTGCTGCACGCCACCCTGCTGGACCGCACCTGGCACGTCCCCGACGGCCCCGACGACATCGGCTACCTGCACACCGCCGTGGCCGCCGAGCGCGAGGCCGCCCGCAGCGGCGGCACCGCCGTCCTGCTGCACCCGGTCCGGGAGAGCGTGGTGCGCCGACTGGCCGAACAGGGCGTCACCATGCCGCGCAAGTCCACCTCGTTCGGGCCGAAACCGGCCACCGGTCTGGTGCTGCGCAGCCTTCCGCTGGGGTAGTCGGGCCCCGGACGCCGTGAGGCCCTGCCGAAGACCCCCTCAGGGGTTCGGCAGGGCCTCACGGCGTTTCAGGACGCTCAGCCGCGGGCGTCGCCCTCGGCCTCGACCTTGTCGGCCTTCTCGGCCTTCTCGGTCACGTCGGCGCGACCGGCCTCGGGGGCCTCGGCACGCTCGGGCACCACGCCGTCGAACTCCTCGTCGATCTCGAGGTCGTCCTCGTCGTAGTACTCCTCGACGTCCTCCTCGTCCTCGAAGATCACGCGGTCCTCGGAGTTGTCGGCGCCGCGCTTCTTCGCCGGGGCCTCGTCCTGCTCGGCATCGTCCTCGGCCAGCTCCGGGTCGAGGACGTCGATGAACTCCACGCCGTCGATCTCGGCCAGGCGCTCCGAGGCGTTGGTCGTGCCGTCGGTGTCGGCCTCGGCCGCCTTGGCGAACCAGTCACGGGCCTCGTCGCCACGGCCGGCCGCGATCAGCGCCTCGGCGTAGGCGTAGCGCAGGCGCGCGGTCCACGGGTGCACGGCGCTGGAGGCCAGCTCCGGGCTCTGCAGGGTGACGACGGCCGCGTCGAACTGCTCCATGTCGCCACGGGCACCGGCCGCGACCAGACGCATCTCGACCTGACCGGCCTTGTCCAGCTGCTTCACCTCGGGCTCACCGGCCATCGCCAGCGCCCGCTCCGGGCGGCCCAGACCGCGCTCGCAGTCGGCCATCACGGGCCACAGGTCCGCACGGCCGGTCATCCGACGGGCGGCACGGAACTCGGTCAGCGCCTCGGAGTAGCGCTGCGTGATGTACGAGGCGAAGCCGGCCGCCTCGCGGACGGCGGCCACGCGGGAGGCCAGCCGCAGCGCGACACGCGAGTAGTGGTAGGCCTCCTCCGGCTCGGTGTCGAGCAGTCGGGCCACCATCACCAGGTTGCGGGCGACGTCGTCCGCGAGGGTCTTGGGCAGGCTCTTGAGCTCCTGGCGCACGTCCGCGTCCAGCTCGAAGCCGGTGACGTCCTCCGGGATCGGCAGGCGCTTGACGGGCTCGTAGTTGCCACGGCGGTCGTCGTAGTCCCGACGGCCACGGTCGCCGCCGCGGTCGTCACGGTCGCGGTACGACGGACGGTCGTCGCGACGGAAGCCACCGCGCTCGCCGCCACGGTCGTCACGGCGGAAGCCACCGCCCTGCGGACGGTCATCGCGGCGGAAGCCGCCACGGTCGCCACCGCGGTCGCCGCGGTCGCGGTTGAAGCCGCCGGAGGGACGGTCGTCACGGCGGAAGCCACCGCGGTCGCCACCGCGGTCATCGCGGTCGCGGTTGAAGCCCTGCGGGCGGTCATCGCGGCGGAAGCCGCCACGGTCGCCACCGCGGTCGTCACGGTCGCGGTTGAAGCCGCCGGAGGGACGGTCGTCCCGACGGAAACCGCCACCCTGCGGACGGTCATCGCGACGGAAGCCGCCACGGTCGCCACCGCGGTCATCGCGGTCGCGGTTGAACCCGCCCTGCGGACGGTCGTCACGGCGGAAGCCACCGCGGTCGCCACCGCGGTCGTCACGGTTGAAGCCACCGGTGGGACGGTCGTCCCGACGGAAACCGCCACCCTGCGGGCGGTCGTCACGGCGGAAGCCGCCACGGTCGCCACCGCGGTCATCGCGGTTGAAGCCGCCGGAGGGACGGTCGTCCCGACGGAAGCCACCACCCTGCGGACGGTCGTCACGGCGGAAGCCGCCACGGTCGTCGCGGTCGCGGTTGAACCCGCCCTGCGGACGGTCGTCGCGACGGAAGCCGCCACGGTCGTCACGGTCGCGGTTGAACCCGCCGGAGGGACGGTCGTCCCGACGGAAACCGCCACCCTGCGGACGGTCGTCACGGCGGAAGCCGCCACGGTCGCCACCGCGGTCATCGCGGTTGAAGCCACCGGAGGGACGGTCGTCCCGACGGAAGCCACCACCCTGCGGACGGTCATCGCGACGGAAGCCGCCACGGTCGTCGCGGTCGCGGTTGAACCCGCCCTGCGGGCGGTCGTCACGGCGGAAACCACCGCGGTCGCCACCACGGTCGTCACGGTCGCGGTTGAACCCGCCGGAGGGACGGTCGTCCCGACGGAAGCCACCACCCTGCGGACGGTCATCGCGACGGAAACCACCGCGCTCGCCGCCACGGTCGTCACGGCGGAAGCCGCCACGGTCGCCACCGCGGTCGTCACGGTTGAAGCCACCGGAGGGACGGTCGTCCCGACGGAAGCCACCACCCTGCGGACGGTCATCGCGACGGAAACCACCGCGGTCACCGCCACGGTCGTCACGGTCGCGGTAGGACGGACGGTCGTCACGACGCGGACGGTCATCACGATCGTCACGACGGGAACCGCCACGGTCGTTGGACCAGCCCCCACGGGACCGGGGCTCGTAGCCTCGGCCGTCGTCCGATCGACGCTCGGGACGGCCCTCGGGCTGGTTCGACATCCTGGTGACTCCTTCTGCTGCTTCAGCTCCACCGCGGACCGAGCAACACCAGTGCCGTCACGCGGTATCGGCGCCGGCCTCCTGGCCGCGCACCATCTCCATTGTCCGGCATGTCGGAAGCGTCCGCGCCTGGGCGGAAGTCCCGGCCTGCCGGCCTCGTACAAGTTCGCAAAACACAAAAAGGCCGCGGCCCCCGCGAATCGCTGGGGCCGCGGCCTTGAATAATTGTTCGGCGGCGTCCTACTCTCCCACAGGGTCCCCCCTGCAGTACCATCCGCGGAGTGTGGGGTATCTTACGGGGTGGGTAAGTTAACCGGCGT
>NZ_JBIVHS010000018.1:0-33135 GCF_044749365.1 Kitasatospora sp. NPDC089509
AGCATGCGCACCGAGTCGAGGCCGCCGGGGAGTTCGGGGGCGAGGGTGACCATCTTCGCGTGGCCGCGGGCGGCGTCGACGAGCTTGCGGACCAGCGCGGGGTCGGGGTCGCGCAGCAGGTCGGGGCGGTGGGCGCCGCAGCGGTTGTGGGAGATGAAGGGGCCCTCGAAGTGGATGCCGGCCAGGACGCCGTCCTCGACGAGTTCGGAGAGGACGGCGGCCTGGCGGGCGAGGTCGTCGATCTCGCCGGTGACGGTGGAGGCCATCGTGGTGGTGGTGCCGTGTTCGAGGTGGGTGCGGGCGGCGAGCAGGGCCTCCTCGGCGATGCCGGAGGCGTAGGAGGCGCCGCCGCCGCCGTGGACGTGCAGGTCGACGAAGCCGGGCACGACGGTGTGGCCGGTCAGGTCGAGGTCACCGGGCTCGGGGTCCCCGCCGAGGCCGGCGATGCGCTCGCCCTCGACGGCGATCCGGTCGCCCTCGACGACGCCGCCGGGCAGCACCAGTCGGGCGCCGGACAGGGCGGTACGGTCACGGTCCGCGGTGGTCACGCGGTCACCTCCATCGAGAGCAGATCCCAGGCGAGCAGGCCCGCGCCCAGGGACGCGGCGGTGTCTTTGAGCATGGCGGGTACGACCTTCGGGGGCATCTGGAAGGTCAGGCGCTCGGTGACCGCCGCGCGCAGCGGAGTGAAGAGCGTGTCGCCGGCCTCGGCCAGCCCGCCGCCGACGATGACGGTGGACGGGTCGAGCAGGCTCTGGGCCAGCACGATGCCGTCGGCCAGCGCGTCGACCGCGTTCTGCCAGACGGCGCGGGCGCGGTCGTCCCCGGCGTCCACCGCGGCGGCGCAGGATGCCGCGTCGGCGTCGGGGTCACCGCTGGCCTCGGCCCAGGCGCGGGAGACGGCGGAGGCGGAGGCCAGGGTCTCCAGGCAGCCGCGGGCGCCGCAGCCGCACTGCGGGCCGCCGGGGCGGACCACCACGTGGCCGATCTCGCCGCCGTAGCCGTGCGCGCCGGCCTCGATCCGGCCGTCGATGCCGATGGCGCCGGCGATGCCGGTGCCCAGGGCGATGAACAGGAAGCGGTCGACGCCGCGGCCGGCGCCGAGCCGGCCCTCGGCGAGGCCGCCGGAGCGCACGTCGTGGCCGAGGGCCACCGGCATCGCGGGGCCGCCGGGGGCGGCGAGGCGTTCGCCGAGCAGCTTGCGCAGCGGGAGGTCGCGCCAGCCGAGGTTGGCGGAGAAGACCGCGATCCCGTTCCTCTCGTCGATCGTGCCGGGGACGGCCACACCGGCCGCCGCCGGGGCGAGGCCGAAGCGGGTCCGGCCCTCGTCGGCCAGATCGGCGGCGAAGTCGAGGATGGCGGCGACGACGGCGTCGGTGCCGTGCTCCCGCCCGGTCGGTCGGCGTGCTTCGAACAGCACGGAGCCGTCCTGGGCGAGCAGCGCGGCCTTCATGCCGGTGCCGCCTACATCGAGTGCGATGACGTGCTTCACGGAGGACAGTTTCCCTTGGTCTGGTCGAAGAGGTCTAGTCCAGTTGTCGGATTGGTCTGGTCCATACTGGGTGAGCTTTGTCTCGGCTGCGGGGGTGTGCGGGACTTTGTGCCCGAGGGCCCGACAGGGGGCGTTCGGGTACCGGTTGTTGCGCATCGTGCAATGAACCCGGGCACTTCGGTAACTACTCGGCGGGTGGGGTCGAGTGGTGTGGACCATTCGGTGGGCGATTTGGCAGTGTTGCGCTCCCCCAGCCGGACGCGCCCGTCCGGCCGTAGTTCCCCCGTAGTTCCCCCCGAAGGCGGTACCCGCGTTGGACAGGCGCGCCCACGTTTCCACCCGTGTGCTCGGAACGGCGTTGGCCGGAGCACTGGTGCTCACCGCGGTCAGCGCCTGCAGTGGGCAGGGCGACGGGCCGGTCACGCTCAAACTGGTCGCCGCGGACTACGGGGAGAGCATCGACACCAGCTCCAAGCACTACTGGGACGAGGTCGCCAAGGACTTCGAGTCGGCCAACCCCGGCATCAAGGTCGAGGTCGAGGTCGACAGCTGGACCGACATCGGCAAGAAGGTCGACGACATGATCGCGGCCGGTAAGTCGCCGGACCTGCTGCAGACCGGCGGCTTCGCCGAGCAGGTCGCGGCGGACCGGCTGTACCCGGCCGCCGACGTGCTCTCGATGGACACCCAGGCCAAGTTCATGGACAACTTCGCCCACGCCGGGCAGGTGATCGGCACCCAGTACGGGATCCCGTTCGTGTCCTCGTCCCGGGTGCTCTTCTACAACAAGGCGGTCTTCCGGCAGGCGGGCATCTCCCAGCCGCCGACCACCTGGAACGAGCTGCGGGCCGCGGCCGAGAAGATCAAGGCCAAGGTGCCGGGGGTGACCCCGTACGGGCTCCCGCTCGGGCCCGAGGAGGCGCCGGCCGAGTCGATGCTGTGGACGCTGAGCGGCGGCGGCTCGCTCTCCGACGACGTCGGCAACTACACCATCGACAGCGACCAGAACCAGGCGACCTTCAGCTGGCTGAAGAACAACCTGGTCGGCACCGGGCTGACGTATCCGGACCCGGGCAAGATGAACCGCACGCCGGTGTTCCAGGACTTCGCCTCCGGGAAGGTCGCGATGCTGAACGGGCATCCGACGCTGCTCCGGATGGCCACCGCCGGGAAGATCGACTTCGGGACGGCGCCGATCCCGAAGAAGGACGGCGTGGGGAAGACCGGGAGCCTCGGGGTCGCGGACTGGATGATGGCGTTCAAGGCCAACGGGCACAAGAACGAGATCAAGAAGTTCCTGTCCTTCGTCTACGCGAAGGACAACCAGCTGAAGTTCGACGAGCGGTACAACCTGCTGCCGGTGACCCAGGACGCCTTCAACCAGATGTCCTCCGACCCGAAGCACGAGGACCTCAAGCAGTTCGCGGTCGGGCTGACCAACGCGAGCTTCTACCCGTTCGGGGACCCGGCCTGGGGAGAGGTCAGCAACCGGATCAAGACCGGGATCGGGCAGGCGGTGACCGGGGACCCGAAGCAGGTGCTCGGCGGGCTGCAGGAAGCGGCGGTCAAGGAGGCGGCCCGGGTCCGTCGGCAGTAGGACCCGGGCCGACCGGCGGGGCCGTCCTCAGGGGAGGGTGATCGCGTAGGTCTTGCGGAGGGTCTCGTGGACCGTCCAGGTGGTGCGGTCGCCCGCGCGCAGGACGGCGCAGTCGCCCGGGCCGACGGTCAGGGTCGGGCCGCCCTCGATCTCGATGGTGGCCCGGCCGCTCAGCACCGTGAACACCTCGTCGGCCTCCACGTCGGTGACCACGCCCGGGGTGATCTGCCAGATGCCGCGCAGCTGGCGGCCGTCGGGGGACTCGGCGAGGACCCTTCCGGTGACCTCGGGGGTGCCGGAGACGATCTGGGACGGGTCGAGGGGCTCGGGGTCCAGCTCGGCGGTCGGGACGTGGACGGTGAAGCTCGGCGTGTTCGGCGTGGTCATGGGGGTGACGGTAGCCGGGCGGGGATGCCGGGGCGGGGGGCAGAGTGTGTCGGGGGCGGGGGCGAGGATGACACTTCGTAGCCAGGAGGTGTTTCGTCGTGGGCGAGCTGAACGAGCTGAGTGAGCGGGACCGGGCGGTACTGGCGCTGGAGGGGCGGCAGTGGCGGACGGCGGGGGCCAAGGAGCGGGCGATCCGGGAGGAGCTGGGGCTCTCCTCGACCCGGTACTACCAACTGCTGAACGCGCTGCTGGACCGGGAGGAGGCGTTGGCGTTCGCGCCGGTGCTGGTGAACCGGCTGCGGCGGGTCCGGGAGGCCCGGCGGGAGGCTCGTTGACGGGGGGCTTTCGGGAGGGTGGGTGACGCCGGGGGCGGTTCCGGGGGTGGGTGCTCCGGGGGCTGGGTGATTTTCGGACTGCCGACCCTGTCCGCGTATGCCTGGCCGCCGTTGGCAGTCTGAAAATCACCCGTTACGCCCCTCTCCGCGGCCACCCCCTCCACCGCCCCCTCCCGCAGCGCGTCCCTCTCGCCTGGGTTGGTTCGTGGGGTGGGGTGGGGTGGGGGTGCTGGGGGGGGTGGGTGGGTGCGGGTTAGGGGGTGGTTCTTTGCGGGCGCGCGGGCTTTCGCCCTGCGCGCTCGCTGGGGTGGTGGGGTGGACGGGGGTGGGTATGGGCCTGGGTATGGCTCTTGACGAGATGGGTGTGCCGGTCACTGGTGCCGGGCGGGACGGGTGGCGGGCGATCGTGGCGGCGCCGGGGGATGCGGTGGTCGCGTTGGACTTCGACGGGACGTTGGCGCCGATCGTGGCGGATCCGGCGCTGGCGCGGGCGCATCCGGGGGTGGTGGGGGCGTTGCGGGGGCTGGCGTCCGTGGTGCGGGCCGTGGTGGTCGTCACCGGGCGGCCGGCCGGGGTGGCGGCGGAGTACGGCGGGTTCGCCCGGGTACCGGGGCTGGTGGTGCTGGGGCACTACGGGGCCGAGCGCTGGGAGGGGGGCGTGCTGACGGCGCCGGAGGTGCATCCGGGGGTGGCCGGGGCCCGGGCGGCGTTGCCGGGGGTGCTGGCCCGGGTGGGGGCGCCCGAGGGGACGTGGGTGGAGGACAAGGGGCGCTCGGTGGCGGTGCACACCCGGCGGACGGCGGAGCCGGAACGGGCGCTGGAGCTGCTGCGGGCGCCGGTGGGGGAGCTGGCGGCCGAGCACGGGCTGGTGGTGGAGCCCGGGCGGCTGGTGCTGGAGCTGCGGCCGCCGGGGGTGGACAAGGGGGCGGCGCTGACCGGGTTCCTGCGGGAGCGCGGGGCCCGCTCGGTGCTCTACGCGGGGGACGACCTGGGGGACGTGGCGGCCTTCGCGGCGGTGGAGCAGCTGCGCGGGGACGGCGTCGCCGGGCTGCTGGTGTGCGCCGGGGCGGTGGGGGACGCGCCGGTGCGCGAGCTCGCCGACCGGGCGGATCTGGTGGTCGACGGGCCCGCGGGCGTGGTGGAGCTGCTGGAGGGCTTGGGACGGGCGGTCAGAGCGCGTTGAGCTGGTCCAGGAACCACTGCTGCGGGGGGAGCGCGGTGGCCGCCGCGGCGAGCCGCTTGGTGCGGTCGGCGCGCTCCTCCGGGCTCATGGTGAGTCCGGCGTGCAGGGCCTCGGCGGTGGCGATCACGTCGTAGGGGTTGACGGTGAGGGCGTCGTCCTTGAGCTCGGCGTGGGCGCCGGCCTCCCGGGAGAGGACGAGGGCGCAGCCCCGGTCGGAGACCACCGGGACCTCCTTGGCGACCAGGTTCATGCCGTCCCGGATCGGGTTGACGAGGGCGACGTCGGCGAGGCGGTAGGCCGCCAGGGAGCGCGGGAAGTCGTCGTCGACGTGCAGGATCAGCGGCCGCCAGGTGGGGGTGGCGAACTCGGCGTCGATCTCCTCGGCCAGGCGTCGGACGGCGGCGGTGTAGTCGCGGTACTCGGCGAGGTCGGTGCGGGAGGGGTAGGCGAAGGCGATGTGCACCACCCGGTCGTGCCACTCGGGGCGGGTGCGGAGCAGGTGCCGGTAGGCCTGGAGGCCGCGGACGATGTTCTTGCTCAGCTCGGTGCGGTCCACCCGGACGACGGTGCGGCGGTCGCCGACGGCGTCGCGCAGGACGGCCAGGCGTTCGTCCACGTCGGGGCGGTGGGCGCGCTCGCGCAGGAAGTCGGCGTCGGCGCCCAGGGCGTGGACGCCGAGCCGGGTGGTGCGGCCCGCGTGGGTGACGGTGAGCGCCTCGTGGTCGACGGTGGCGCCGAGGAGGTCCGCGCAGCAGGCGGCGAAGGCGCGGGCCCAGCGTTCGGTGAGGAACCCGGCCCGGTCGGCGCCGAGGATGCCGGTCAGCACGGCCCGGCCGACGTCGTCGGGGAGCAGCCGGTAGTACTCGGGCGGGGCCCACGGGGTGTGGGAGAAGTGGCCGATCCGCAGGTCGGGGCGGGCCGCGCGGAGCAGGGCCGGGGCGAGGGACAGGTGGTAGTCCTGCACCAGCACCGCGGCGCCCGGGGCGGCCTCGGCGGCCAGGGCGTCCGCGAAGGCGGCGTTGTAGGCCCGGTAGGCGGCCCACTCGGTGCGGAAACCGGCGTCGAAGGAGGGTGCGGTCGGCGTCGCGTAGAGCAGGTGGTGGACGAACCAGAGGGTGGAGTTGGCGACGCCGTTGTAGGCGCGGGCGAAGGTCTCCGGGTCGATGTCGAGCATCCGTACGGCCTGGCCGCCGACCTCGTGCCCGGCCCGGTCGAGCCGGCCCTCGGGGGCCTCCCGGGCGGCTCTGCGGTCGGCGTCGTTCAGGGCGGCGCAGACCCAGACGGCGTCCGGGTCGTCGATCGCGGACAGGCCGGAGACCAGGCCGCCGCCGCCGCGGCGCAGGGTCAGTGTGCCGTCGTCGGCGGTGCTGAAGGACACCGGTCCCCGGTTGGAGGCCACCAGGACGGGGGCGGTGCCGGTCGCACTCGAACGTTCGGTCGTGAGATCGCCCATGGTTGGGATGTTGCCGGGGGGTCGGGTCGGCAAACGTTTCGGCAGGCGGTTCAGTGGCGGGTCGCGTACTCGGGGACGGTGTGCATCGGCGGGCGCTCCAGGGCCGTCACCGGGTGGGTGTGGGCGGTGAAGGCGCGGGTGTCCGGGTCGCGGCTGAACTGGGTGAGGTGGGGGTGGACCAGGTCGGCGGAGGCCTTGAGGCGGTGGGTGCGGTCGAGCCGTTCCAGGGCGGTGCGGTAGATGGTGGCGGCCATCCGGCCGAGGGCCTGGCCGTCCTGGTGGCGGTGGTGCCGGACGCCGACGTCGACCTGGGCCAGGGCGTCCAGTCCGACCAGTTCCAGGGCGTCGACCAGCAGACCGAGCTCGACGCCGTAGCCGGTGGGGAAGGGCAGCCGTTCGAGCAGCGGGCGGCGGGCCGCGTACTCGCCGCCGAGCGGCTGGACGAAGCCGGCGAGTTCCGGCCAGTGCAGGTTGAGCAGCGGGCGGGCGACGAGTTCGGTGACCCGGCCGCCGCCGACCGGCAGGACCGCCCCGCTCTCGGTCTCCAGCGGGCGGTCGTACATGGCCTTGACCAGCTGGACGGACTCGTCGGTCAGCAGCGGGCCGACGATGCCGGAGACGAAGGCCGGGTCGAACTCGCGCAGGTCGGCGTCCACGAAGCAGACGATGTCGCCGCGGGTGACCAGCAGCGAGCGCCAGAGCACCTCGCCCTTGCCGGGGACGGCGGGCAGCCGGGGCAGGATCCGGTCGCGGTGCTCCACCCGGGCGCCCGCGGCGGCGGCGACGGCGGCGGTGGCGTCGGCGGAGCCGGAGTCCACCACGACGAGTTCGTCCACCAGGGGGATCCGCTCCATCAGCTCGCGCCGGACGGTGCGGACGATGTCGCCGACGGTGGCCTCCTCGTCCAGGGCCGGGAGGACGACGCTGACGGTGCGGCCGGTGCGCCGCTTGGCCTCCAGCAGGGTGTGCACCGGCCGGTCGGTCGCGCTCCACGAGCGGCGGCGGAGCCAGGACGCCGCCTGTGGGAGGAGCGCGGGGATCGGTTCGGCGGGCACGGTGACTCTCCTCGGCGGGATCGGGGTGGAACGGCTCATCTCGCTTGGCGGACGGACCCGTTCAGGGGTGACGCCTTCGGATACAGTCTTCGTACAGCGGTCGGACCTTTGCACGCCGGGGTCACCGTTGCGCACCACCACAATTTCACAAGCTCATCCAGAGGGACTGAGGGAACGGCCCGTTGACGTCCCGGCAACCTTCTCGCTCGGCTGTCTGTCGACAGGCCCCGGCGGGACAGGTGCCAATTCCGGCCTGTGGCGCGACCGCGCCGCGGGGAAGATGAGGAGAGAGGCCTCCGCCATCATGGCCATCGACACTGCCGCACCTGTTTCCGTGGACCTCGGCCCCGCCGCCGCGCTGTCCTGTCGGGAGTGCGGAACCCGGTTCCCGCTCGGCCCCAGCTTCGCCTGCCTGGAGTGCTTCGGGCCGCTGGAGATCGCCTACGAGTTCGGGAGCGAGCGCGCCGAGGAGCTGCGCAAGCGGATCGAGTCCGGCCCCGCGTCCATCTGGCGCTACGCGCCGCTGCTGCCGGTGCCGGCCGACGTCGCCTCCAAGCCCAACCTGAACCCCGGCTGGACCCCGCTGGTCAAGGCGGACAACCTGGGTCGTGAGCTCGGCTTCACCGCGCAGCTGCACATCAAGGACGACTCCGGCAACCCCACCCACTCGTTCAAGGACCGGGTGGTGGCCTGCGCGATCGAGGCGGCCCGGGCGTTCGGGTACACCACGCTGTCCTGCTCCTCCACCGGCAACCTGGCCGGCGCGGTGGGCGCGGCGGCGGCCCGGGCCGGGTTCCGGTCCTGCGTCTTCATCCCGCACGACCTGGAGCAGGGCAAGGTCGTGATGGCCGGGGTGTACGGCGGCGAGCTGGTCGGCATCGAGGGCAACTACGACGACGTGAACCGCTTCTGCTCGGAGCTGATCGGGGACCCGGCCGGCGAGGGCTGGGGCTTCGTCAACGTCAACCTGCGGCCGTACTACGGCGAGGGCTCCAAGACGTTGGCGTACGAGATCTGCGAGCAGCTGGGCTGGCGCCTGCCGGAGCAGATCGTCATCCCGATCGCCTCCGGCTCCCAGCTGACGAAGATCGACAAGGGGCTGCAGGAGCTGATCAGGCTGGGGCTGGTCGAGGACCGGCCGTACCGGATCTTCGGCGCCCAGGCGGAGGGCTGCTCGCCGGTGTCGGCGGCGTTCAAGGCCGGCCGGGACGTGATCAAGCCGGTGAAGCCGGACACCATCGCCAAGTCGCTGGCGATCGGCAACCCGGCGGACGGCCCGTACGTGCTGGACATCGCCCGCCGCACCGGCGGTGCGGTCGAGGACGTCACGGACGCGGAGGTCGTGGCGGCGATCCGGCTGCTGGCCCGGACCGAGGGCATCTTCGCCGAGACCGCGGGCGGGGTGACCGTCGGCGTGCTGAAGAAGTTGGTCGAGACGGGTCAGCTGGACCCGGCCAAGGAGACCGTCGCGATCAACACCGGCGACGGCCTGAAGACCCTGGACGCCGTCTCCGAGGCCGGGATTACCGCCGTCATCCGCCCGACGCTGGACGCTTTCCACTCCGCCGGTCTCGCGTCCGCCTGAACCACCCCCACCCCGCTAGGAGAGCCATGAGCGCCAACGTCCGCATCCCCACCATCCTGCGCACCTACACCGGCGGTGCGGCCGAGGTGACCGCCGAGGGGGCCACCCTGGCCGAGGTCATCGCCCACCTGGAGCAGAACCACGCGGGCATCTCGGCCCGGATCCTGGACGACACCGGCAAGCTGCGCCGCTTCGTCAACGTGTACGTGAACGACGATGACGTGCGGTTCGCCGAGGGCCTGGCGACCGAGATCGGGGACGGCGCCAGCGTCTCGATCATTCCGGCGGTGGCCGGCGGCTGCTGAGTCGTTCGGCGGTCGCGTTTCCGGGTTGCTTTCCGGGTCGCCCCGCGCCGCCCGTGCGTACGGAATTCCACTCTCCGTACGCGCGGGCGGCGCGTTCGCATTTCGGCGGGAATATTTCCCGCTCAAGTCGGAGTAGAGTGTGGCTCTGCTGGGAACAGGGCCGCCCTTCCGGCGCACGGGGTGCTTCGCCGGAGGTCGTCCGACCGGCGGGACCGGCCCGGGGCGGTTCCCGGGAAACATGTCAGGCAGATGTCAGAATTCCTGCGGGCATTTGGGTAATTCGTCCGCTATGTCCGGCGACGAATGCCGAGTTCCTTCCGGTTTGTTCGCTCTTGTCTCTTGACGGGCCCTCGGAATTCCCGGCGGTTGACCCTGTTGCAGAGGGCGTCGGTCCGGATACATTCAGCGGCGGTCGACGTAATCAACCGCTCACGGAAGCCGTCCGGCGCCCCCGTGCGGAGGATTGCGGCGTGCACGGCTGCGCTCAGGGGGGGTTCCCCGGGCCGGCCTTCAAACCAGACCCGGGCCCGCGACCTGCGGGACCGTGAAGGGCCAGCACAGCACTAGGGGAGTTCGGAATGGCTCAGGGCACCGTCAAGTGGTTCAACGCGGAGAAGGGCTACGGCTTCATCGCGGTCGACGGTGGTGCGGACGTCTTCGTCCACTACAGCGCGATCCAGATGGACGGCTACCGCACCCTCGAGGAGGGCCAGCGGGTCGAGTTCGAGATCTCCCAGGGACAGAAGGGCCCGCAGGCGGACATGGTCCGCGCGGCGGTCTGACCCCTTCCGACTCCAGGAGCTCGGCGCGGCCCACTGCTGGTGGACCTCCTGCTTCTCGACGGGCCCGTGCGACACGCGTCGTACGGGCCCGTTCGCGTTCCCGCGCGGGCCTGTTCACGTTCCCGCGCGGGCCCGTCGGGCGGCTCGCGGGTTGCCGATTGGGCTTGCACTCGACCACCCGGAGTGCTAATCATTGGCGTTAGCACTCACAGTGTGAGAGTGACAGCGGACCGGGTCGGTGAGGCCCCCGGGAGCGGTAGGGGAATGGACCTCCGCGCACCAGGGCCGTCCGTCGCGGGCACCCCTTGGTCCGAGCAGTCGACCGTGTCCCGGAGGACCACTTCTGATGGCCAAGATCATCGCCTTTGATGAGGAAGCTCGCCGCGGCCTTGAGCGTGGCATGAACCAGCTCGCCGACGCCGTGAAGGTCACGCTCGGCCCCAAGGGCCGCAACGTCGTGCTGGAGAAGAAGTGGGGCGCCCCCACGATCACCAACGACGGTGTCTCCATCGCCAAGGAGATCGAGCTCGAGGACCCGTACGAGAAGATCGGTGCGGAGCTCGTCAAGGAGGTCGCCAAGAAGACGGACGACGTCGCGGGTGACGGCACCACCACCGCCACCGTGCTCGCCCAGGCCCTGGTTCGCGAGGGTCTGCGCAACGTCGCCGCCGGCGCCAACCCGATGGCCCTGAAGCGCGGCATCGAGAAGGCCGTCGCCGCCGTCTCGGACCAGCTGCTGGCCCAGGCCAAGGACGTGGAGACCAAGGAGCAGATCGCCTCCACCGCCTCCATCTCCGCCGCCGACACCCAGATCGGCGAGCTCATCGCCGAGGCCATGGACAAGGTCGGCAAGGAAGGCGTCATCACCGTCGAGGAGAGCAACACCTTCGGCCTGGAGCTTGAGCTCACCGAGGGCATGCGCTTCGACAAGGGCTACATCTCCGCCTACTTCGCCACCGACCTGGAGCGGATGGAGGCGACCTTCGAGGACCCGTACATCCTCATCGCCAACTCCAAGATCGGCTCGGTCAAGGACCTGCTCCCGCTGCTGGAGAAGGTCATGCAGAGCGGCAAGCCGCTCGTCATCATCGCCGAGGACGTCGAGGGCGAGGCCCTGTCGACCCTGGTCGTGAACAAGATCCGCGGCACCTTCAAGTCCGTCGCCGTCAAGGCCCCGGGCTTCGGCGACCGCCGCAAGGCCATGCTCGGCGACATCGCCATCCTCACCGGTGGCACCGTGATCTCCGAGGAGGTCGGCCTCAAGCTGGAGAACGCCGGCATCGACCTGCTGGGCACCGCCCGCAAGGTGGTCATCACCAAGGACGAGACCACCATCGTCGACGGTGGCGGCGACAGCGACCAGGTCGCCGGTCGCGTGAACCAGATCCGCGCCGAGATCGAGAACAGCGACTCGGACTACGACCGCGAGAAGCTCCAGGAGCGCCTCGCCAAGCTGGCCGGCGGCGTGGCCGTCATCAAGGCCGGCGCGGCCACCGAGGTGGAGCTCAAGGAGCGCAAGCACCGCATCGAGGA
Organism: Kitasatospora sp. NPDC089509; assembly: GCF_044749365.1. NCBI lineage: Bacteria > Bacillati > Actinomycetota > Actinomycetes > Kitasatosporales > Streptomycetaceae > Kitasatospora > Kitasatospora sp. NPDC089509. Next base: position 11,708 of record NZ_JBIVHS010000018.1, read on the forward strand.
CGCCGTCCGCAACGCCAAGGCCGCCGTCGAGGAGGGCATCGTCGCCGGTGGTGGCGTCGCGCTGCTGCAGGCCGGTGTCGCGTTCGACAAGCTGGAGCTGGACGGCGACGAGGCCACCGGTGCCAACATCGTCAAGGTCGCGCTGGAGGCCCCGATCAAGCAGATCGCGACCAACGCCGGCCTGGAGGGTGGCGTCGTGGTGGAGAAGGTGCGCAACCTCCCCGCCGGTCACGGCCTGAACGCCGCCACCAACGAGTACGTCGACCTGGTCGCCGCGGGCATCATCGACCCGGCCAAGGTCACCCGCTCCGCGCTGCAGAACGCCGCCTCCATCGCGGCGCTGTTCCTCACCACCGAGGCCGTCATCGCCGACAAGCCGGAGAAGGCCGCCGCGGCCGCCGGCGGCGGCATGCCGGGCGGTGACATGGACTTCTGATCCTGATCGGGTTCCCGGTCGGATCGTCGATCCTCGTCCGCGTGGGCGGTCCCCTTCGGGGGGCCGCCCACGCGGCGTTTCGGGGTTCCGGCGTTTGCGCGGAGAATGGACGGATGGCTTCCGACGACATCGAGACCGCCCTGCACAACGCCCGGGCGCTGATCCTGGCCGACCTCACCGCGCGGGACGTGGCGGACGCCGCCGTCGTCTCGCTGGTGGAGCAGGCCGTCACCCACCGCCGCTGGTGGCTGGAGCAGTGGCCGGACGGCACCGAGTACGTGCTCGGGCTGGTCGCCCAGGACGTCCAGGACGCGCTGCTGGAGGCGTACGGGCGGTGGCCGCTGTGCGCCGCCTGCGCGGCCGACGGGGACCCGCACGCGCTCGGCGTGGAGCCGGAGTTGGGGCCGGAGCCGCACTGGGTGTGCGGCAAGCAGGGCGCCGTGGTGGCGGCGGTGGGGGAGCTGGGGGCCTAGGGCGTGTCTGACAATTCCCGCCGGGCGCGCGACGCCGGGGCACGCGCCTCGCCGCGTTGTCGTCGGTCGCCGATGCTCCGCATGGACTCCCTCCTCCGCCTTGCGATGCACGCACCCCGACGCCGCGCGCTGATCCGACGCGAATTGTCAGACACGCCCTAACTGGGGTCCTAGGTGCCCTGGAGGGCGTCGAGTTCGGCCGTCAGGTTGGTGCGGGCGGGGCCGGTGAAGCGGTCGCGGGCGGTGGGGGTGCGGTAGAGGGCCGGGAGCGCCAGGAGTTGGCGCAGCACGGCGGCCCGGCCGGCCCGGAAGTCCGGCTCCGGGACGAAGCCGTACTCCTCCCGGACGGCGGCCGCGTACGCCGCGTAGGCCTCCGGGGTGCCGCCGAGCACGGCGAGGTCCGCGTCGCAGAGCACCTCGCCGTCGCGGTCGCAGGGGGCCGGGTCGTGGGTGACGGTGAGCAGGACCAGCCGTTCGACCTCCGCGACCCGGTCGGCGGGCAGGCCGGCGGCGGTCAGCGCGCGGACGGCCAGGGCGGCACTGCGCTGCTCGTTCTCGGTGCGGTCGGGCCGGTAGACGGCGTCGTGGAACCAGGCGGCCAGCCGGACGGCGTCCGGGTCGGCGGCGTGCCCGGCGAGGGCGTCGACGTGGCCGAGCACCGCGCGCAGGTGCGCGGGGGTGTGGTAGCGGCGCTGCGGTTCGGACCAGCGGCGCAGCAGTTCCCGGCCGTACGGTTCGGGGTCCTCGGTGGTGCCGCAGCGGTGCAGCAGGGCGGTCCAGGCGGTGAGCAGGTCCTCGGTCGGCATGGGCCTCATTGTGGTGGGTCGGGGATTCGGGGCCCGCACCGGTGGACGGATGTGCCGTTCGGCGATATATGTAGGTGTATGACTGAACGCTCCATGCAGGAGCCGACGCTGCTGCTGCTCACCGCGCTGGCCGACGCCCCGAGACACGGCTACGCGCTCATCCAGGAGATCGCCGCGATCTCGGACGGCCGGGTCAAGATGCGGACCGGCACGCTCTACGGGGCGCTCGACCGGCTGCTGACCCAGGGGCTGATCGAGGTCGCCGCGGAGGAGGTCGTGGACGGCCGGGCCCGGCGCAGCTACGCGCTGACCGACGCCGGACGGGACGCCCTGGCCAACGAGGCCGAGCGGCTGCGGGCGGTGGCCACCGAGGCCGAGCGGCGGCTGACGAAGATCCGGTCGATGCTGCCGGGGAGGACCGGGTCGCAGGAGCGGCCCGCCGCGGGGGGAGGACTCTCATGACCATGCCGGTGATCGGCCCCGCGCCGTCGGCGCTGCTGCGGGCCGCGCTGCAGCTCTACCCGGCGCGCTACCGCCGTGAGCGCGGCGAGGAACTGGCCGAGGTCTTCGCCGACACGACGGCCGAGGGCGGTCGGGTGGCGGTCGCCCGGGAGGCGCTCGGCCTGGCGGTGTACGGGCTGCGGGTGCGGCTCGGGCTGACCGGCGGGTCGGCGGCCGGCCGGCTGCTGGCCCTGCTGGCGCCGATGGTCGCCGGGGCCGTGGTCGGGGCCACCATGGTGCCCTGGGCGGCCAACCTGGAGCGGACCACCAGGGGGCTCGCCTGGGACGACTCGTTCGGGAACCACGTCCGGGCCTTCGCCCCGCCGGCGGCCGCGCTGCTGCTCGGAGTGGCGGCCCTGCTGGGCCGGTGGACGGCGGTTCGGGTCACCGCGCTGGTGCTGGGCGCCATCGGGCTGTACGACCTGGGTGACGCCGCCCTGGGGAGGAGCCTCTTCGACATCTGGTGGGTCGGCTACATCGGGATGGCCACGGTGCCGTTCGTGGTGGCCGGGCTGCTGCTGGCCGCCGCGCCGACCGATCTGCTGCCCCGGCCGAACCTGCGCACCGCCGGGCTGGTGGTGGCCTCGGCGGTCCTCGGCGGGATGCTGGAGGCGGTCCAGAACTGGGACGACACGACGTTCCCGCTGGACCTCCAGTGGTTCGTGGTGCTGCTGATCGCCCCGACGCTGCTGGCCCTCGCCGGGCTGCGCGGGCGGCTGGGGGCGGCGGCGGTCGGGCTGGCGGTGCTGGTGGTGACCGGGCCGGGCAGCCTGTTCAACATCTGGCGGGAGTCCCGCGGGATCTCGCACCTGCTGCCGGTGGCGGTGCCGGTGGTGGCCCTGCTGGTGCTGGTGGCGGTGGCGGAGCGCCGGTTCGGCCGGCGGGAGGCCGTCGGGGTGGTGCCGGGCGGGGCCTGAGGCCGGGCCTACGACAGGGCCTGTGGCCGGGCCTGCGACAGGGCCTGAGGAGCGCCCCCGTTCCGGTGTGACCGGAACGGGGGCGTGGTCTCGCCGGGGCCGGGGGGATGTGGCAGGCTATCTGATATGTCTAGACCAATTTTCGAAGTCATCGCGCTGACGCCCCAGGACGCCCAGGCTGCCGAGTCGGGCGGCGCCGACCGGCTCGAACTGGTCACCGACATGGCCGCCGACGGGCTCACCCCCTCGGTCGAGGACTTCGCCCGGATCCGGGCCGCCGTCGGCATCCCGCTGCGCGTGATGCTCCGGATCCGGGACGGCTTCGCCCCCGGCGACCTGGACGAGCTGTGCGCCCGGGCCGCCGCGCTGCGGGCCGAGGGCGCCGAGGAGTTCGTGCTCGGCTTCCTGGACGCCGAGGGCGCCGTCGACCTGGCCGCCACCACGACCGTCGCCGAGGCGATCGCCGGCTGCCGCTGGACCTTCCACCGGGCGATCGACCACAGCGCCGACCGGGCCGCCCTGCGGGCCGCCGTCGGCGCGCTGCCCGGGCTGGACACCTTCCTCACCTCCGGCACGGCCGCCGGGGTGGACGCCGGGCGCGAGGTGCTCGCCGCCGAGCTGGCCCGCCGCGGCGAGCCGGGCTACACCCAGCGGATCCTGATCGGCGGCGGCCTGCGGGCCGAGCACCTCAAGGAGCTGCGGGCGGAGGGCTTCGACGCCTTCCACGTCGGCGGCGCGGTGCGGGCCGACGGCTGGCTCACGCCGGTGGACGCGGCCAAGGTCGCCCAGTGGCGGGCGCTGATCGACGCGTGAACCCCGGCGGAAGGGGCCGGCCCGGTGGCCGGCCCCTTCCGCGTCCCGGCCGGACAGCGCTCAGCTGAGCTGCTCGGGCAGCGGCTCGCGGTGCAGCACCGTCAGCCCGGAGACGGCGCGGGTGAGCGCCACGTACAGCCGGCGCAGGCCGGTCCGCTCGTCCGGCTCCCCGGCGATCACCGCGGCCGGCTCGTCCAGCACCACGTAGTCGTACTCCAGACCCTTGGCGAGCGAGGCCGGGACGAGGGTCAGCCGGGCCTCGGCGCTGGTCTCGGTGCCGGGGGAGAGGTGCGGCAGCCCGGCCGCCGTGAGCAGCTCGCCGAGCCGCGGGATCCGGGCGTCGGCGGCGATCAGGCCGGTCGAGCCCTCGTGCTCCAGCGCCTCCCGGCAGGCCGCCAGGACGGCCTCCTCCCACGCCTCGGCCTCCTCGACCCGGCGGATCTCCAGCGAGCCGGGCGCGTCGCGGACCGAGGTGGCCGGGGCCAGGCCGGGGGCGATCGCGGGCAGCAGCCGGGAGGCGTACACGATGACCTCCTCGGGCACCCGGAAGCCCTTGGTCAGCTCCTCGATGTGTGCCTCCGGCTTGCCCAGGTGGCGCAGCGCCTCGGGCCAACTGGCCGTCGCCCACGGGGTGGTGCCCTGGGCGAGGTCGCCGAGGACGGTGGCCGAGCCGGTGGTGCAGCGGCGGCCGACGGCGCGGTACTGCATCGGCGAGAGGTCCTGGGCCTCGTCCAGCACCACGTGCCCGAGCGAGGGGGTGCGTTGCACCAGGTCGGTCGCCTCGTCGACCAGGACGGCGTCGGCCGGGGTCCAGCGCGCGGTCCGCACCGAGCGGCCGGGCTTGGGCCAGAGCACCGTCCGCTGCTCCTCGGCGGTCAGCACGCCCTCGGCGCACTCGGCCAGGAACTCCGGGTCGGAGAGCAGCCGCAGCACCAGCTTGGCCGGGTCGACGGCCGGCCAGCACTCCTTGACCACCGCCTTGACCGCGGCATTGCGGGCCACCGCGTCCTGCACCCGGTCGTCCGGGGCCTCGCCGCCCTGCTCCATCTTCAGCAGCACGGCGTGCGAGATGCGCTGCGGCAGGGCGTCCCGGGCGGCGCCGTAGCGGATCTCGCGGCCCTTCAACTCCTCGATGATCTCGACCAGTTCGTACGCCGGGACGCGCCAGCGGCGGGAGCCGCGGACCACCACGCAGGGCTCGGTGGGCAGCGTGATGCCGGCCCGTACGGCCCGGCGCAGCACCTCCGCCATCCGGGCGTCGCCCTTCAGCCGGGCCGCCTCCGGGTCGTCCTCGCCCCGCACCTCGACGTGGGCGACCAGCTGCTGCACGGTGGCCTGGCCGACCTCCAGCTCGCCGAGCGCGGGGAGGACCTGCTCGATGTAGGAGAGGAAGGCGTTGTTCGGGCCGATCACCAGGGTGCCGGTGCGGGCCAGCCGCTCCCGGTGGGCGTACAGCAGGTACGCGACACGGTGCAGGCCGACGGCGGTCTTCCCGGTGCCGGGCGCCCCCTGGACGCAGATGGTGCCCGTGATGTCGGAGCGGACGATCTCGTCCTGCTCGGGCTGGATGGTGGCGACGATGTCGCGCATCGGGCCGACACGGGGCTTCTCGATCTCGGCGGCGAGCAGCGCGGAGGCGGTGTCAGTCTCGGCGGGGTCGGTGAGGTGCTCGTCCTCGTAGGCGGTGAGCTCGCCGCCGGTGTAGCCGAAGCGGCGGCGGCGCTCGACGTCCATCGGCTCGGTGCGGCTGGCCCGGTAGAACGGCTGGGAGACCGGCGCGCGCCAGTCGATCACCATCGGGTCGCCGTCGGCGTCGTGGACGTGCCGGCGGCCGATGTAGAAGTTCTCCCCGCCGCCCCCTTCGCTCAGCTCCTCGCTGACCGCGTGCAGGTAGTCGAGGCGGCCGAAGAACAGCGGGGTGTCGGAGAGGTCGGCCAGGGCGGCGATCCTGGCCTCGATCTGGTTCTGCAGGATGACGGCGGTGACCCAGGAGCCGGTCACGTCGCGGATGTCCAGCGACTGGACGTCCTCGCGCATGGCCCGCAGCGCGGACCGGGAGGCGGCCAGGTGGTCGCGTTCGCGCTGGAGGGGGTCGGTGGTGGGGGTGGCGGGCACAGCGAACCTTCCCGGCTGCCCCGGTGGCGGGCGCAGCGGATCGATGGAGCTCACGGTGGTTACAGCCGGCCGGTTGCCGTGCGGTCGGCGCCTCCCCCGGCTGCCTGCGGACGTCAGCAGGTACCACGGTTCGGGAGGGGGCAGACGGACGATCTTAGACCCGTCGGCCTCGGGGTTCCAGCCCCGCAGGTCTCAGGGTCGCGGGTACACCCGGAGGAGGACGGGCGTCGCGGTGGATGCGGCCTTTGGAGTGATGCCGTGGGCCGGTCGGGTGCCTACCGTGGAAGACATGAGCAGCGAAACCCCCACCCCCCGTTCGGGCCCGGCCGGCGCGACCGCCGTCCAGGGCCGCCACCACCGCAATCCGCTGAGCACCGCCGTGCGCAACGTCGGGATCGTGCTGGACACCGCCGCGCGGGTGATCTTCCTCGGGCGCGACGGTGTCCGGTACTGAACCTGTCTAGGGCACGTCTCTAGAGCACGTCGTCCGCGTCGATGATCCGGTACGCGTAGCCCTGCTCGGCCAGGAAGCGCTGCCGGTGGGCGGCGAAGTCCTGGTCCACGGTGTCCCGGGCGACCACCGAGTAGAAGTGCGCCGAGTGCCCGTCCGCCTTGGGGCGCAGGACACGGCCGAGGCGCTGGGCCTCCTCCTGGCGGGAGCCGAAGGTCCCGGAGACCTGGATGGCGACCGTCGCCTCGGGCAGGTCGATCGAGAAGTTGGCGACCTTGGAGACCACCAGGACGCCGATCTCCTTGTTCCGGAAGGCGTCGAAGAGCTTCTCGCGCTGGGCGTTGCTGGTCTCGCCCTTGATCACGGGCGCGTCCAGGGCCTCGCCGAGCTCGTCCAGCTGGTCGATGTACTGGCCGATGATCAGCGTCTGGTCCTTCTCGTGCTTCTTGACCAGCGCCTCCACCACCCGCCGCTTGGTCGCGGTGGTCGCGCAGAAGCGGTAGCGCTCCTCCGGCTCGGCGGTCGCGTAGGCGAGCCGCTCGGAGTCGGTCAGGGTGACCCGCACCTCGCAGCAGTCGGCGGGCGCGATGTAGCCCTGGGCCTCGATCTCCTTCCAGGGCGCGTCGAAGCGCTTCGGGCCGATCAGGCTGAACACGTCGCCCTCGCGGCCGTCCTCGCGCACCAGGGTGGCGGTCAGGCCGAGCCGGCGGCGGGCCTGGAGGTCGGCGGTGAACTTGAACACCGGCGCGGGCAGCAGGTGCACCTCGTCGTAGACGACCAGGCCCCAGTTGCGGGCGTCGAACAGCTCCAGGTGGGCGTAGACGCCCTTCCGCTTGGTGGTCATCACCTGGTACGTGGCGATGGTGACCGGGCGGATCTCCTTCCTGGTGCCGCTGTACTCGCCGATCTCGTCCTCGGTCAGCGAGGTGCGCTTGACCAGCTCGTGCTTCCACTGGCGGGCCGAGACGGTGTTGGTGACCAGGATCAGCGTGGTCGACTTGGCCTCCGCCATCGCGGCCGCGCCGACCAGCGTCTTGCCGGCGCCGCAGGGCAGCACCACGACGCCGGAGCCGCCGTGCCAGAAGCCCTCGACGGCCTGCGCCTGGTACGGGCGCAGCTGCCAGCCGTCCTGCTCCAGCTCGATCGGGTGCGCCTCGCCGTCCACGTACCCGGCGAAGTCCTCGGCGGGCCAGCCGAGTTTGAGCAGCACCTGCTTGATCTGGCCGCGCTCGGAGGGGTGCACCACCACGGTGTCCGGGTCGACCCGGGCGCCGACCAGCGGGACGATCTTCTTGGAGCGCAGCACCTCCTCCAGCACCGGGCGGTCGGTGGTGGTCAGCACCAGCCCGTGGACGGGGTGCTTGCTGAGCTGGAGCCGGCCGTAGCGGCCCATGGTGTCCGCCACGTCCACCAGCAGCGCGTGCGGCACCGGGTAGCGCGAGTACGTCACCAGGGCGTCGACCACCTGCTCGGCGTCGTGCCCGGCCGCCCGCGCGTTCCACAGCCCGAGCGGCGTCACCCGGTACGTGTGCACGTGCTCCGGCGCCCGCTCCAGCTCGGCGAACGGCGCGATGGCGCGGCGGCAGTCGGCGGCCTTGGGGTGATCGATCTCCAGGAGAAGAGTTTTGTCGCTCTGGACGATGAGCGGTCCGTCGTTCACGCGGGGGAGCCCTCCACTGGCTGACAGGCTGACTGGCTGCGGGACCGGATCCCGGGGGACCGGGCCCGACGCAGACCCTCCAGTGTCGCTCATCCCGGGCGGTACGTGGGAGGCCGCTTCGAGTGACCACGGTCCGGGCTCGCTCGTTGGGCCGGGCATGAAGAACTCGAAGCGCGTTCTGACCGCCCTCGCCCTGATGGGCACGGCCTTCGCGGCCACCGCCTCCTCGGCCGGCTCCGCCCACGCCCTCGCCGGGATCGGCGAGGGGCCCGGGGGGCTGCTGGCGGCCCCCGGATTCCTGATCGCCGACCAGGTCGGCGGCGGCTCGCTGCCGGTCGGGCAGGGGCAGATCGGCAGCCTGGCGGACCAGGCCGTCAAGCAGAAGATGAAGGAGTCGACGGGGCACTGACGCCCCGTCGGGCGCCTGCTACTCGTCCAGCTCCGCGACGCCGGTGATGCGGTGCAGGGCGAAGGTGCGGAGCTCGTCGGCGTGGTGGTCGAAGGCGGTGACGTAGCCGCCTTCGACCTTGACCGGGTCGATGATGCGCTGGCTGGCGATGCCCTCGGCGTTGAGGTAGCCGATCCACATGCGTTCGCCCAGCAGGACGGCGGTCTGGAGGGCGGCGAGGGTCTCCGCGGCGGCGGTGCGGGGGAGTTGGCGCGGGTCGGGGGTCGGCTCGCGGCGGGTGGCGGTGGCGGCGCGGTCGCCGGCCCGGATGGCCTTGATCGCGGCGGCGAGCAGGATGTCGTCGGGGGCGGGCGGGCCGTCGGGGACGGGGGTGGGGGCGGTGCGCGGCGGGGTGCGGTGGCTGTCCGGGCGGGTGATCAGCACGTCTCCCTCGGCGGACTCGGCGGCCGGGGCGTAGCCCATCGTGCGCAGGGCGGCGAGCAGGACGTCCGGAGCGGCCTGGGCGGCGAGGACGGTGGGGGCGAGCAGCCGGAGCCGCAGGTCGGCGGTGCGGCGGTCGGCGAGCACCTCGTTCAGCAGCGACGGGTCGTCGCAGCGCAGGTAGGAGGAGGCCGCGCCGACCCGCAGGATGCCGTGCCGGCGGGCGACGTCGTCGATCAGGTAGGCGAGCGGCTGGGGGACGGGCGTGCGGCTGTGCTGGGCCAGGAAGGTCTGCAGGTCGGCGGCGGTGCGGCCGGCGTCCAGGGCACGGCGCACCGAGGTCGGGGTGAAGCGGTAGACGGTGGCGCCGCCTTTGGACTCGATGTCGGCGCAGAGCGCGAGCGCGTGGGCGAGCGGGGTGAGCAGCGGGCCGGGGGCGATCGCGGTGAGGTCCGGCTGGAGGATCACGTGGTCCAGCGGCTGCGGCAGCAGCGGGGCGAGCACCTCGGCCGGGTCGGACTCGGCGGTGAGCAGGGCGCGGGCGGGCGCGGCCAGGGCGCCGCGGCCGGTGACGCCGAGCAGTTCGGCCTCGGTGAGCGTCCAGGCGGTGAGGTCGTCGCGCAGCTCGTGGCCGTCCGGGTTGGTGGGGCCGCCGCGCAGCGGGCGCTGCCAGCGCAGGGTGGGCAGCAGTTCCTCGGCGGTGGCCGGGGTGCCGGGCGGGAGTTCGGCGAGCAGCGCGAGGGCGGCACGGCGGACGGACGGGGCGAGGGTGCGGTCGAGTTCGGGGCCGAGGGCGGCGCGCGGCTTGCCCTTGCCGTCCGGGGTGCCGGTGAGGGCGGGGACGCGGGTGGCGGCCAGCCAGGCGCCGGCCAGGACGGACCAGCGCTCGGCGGTGTCCAGCTGCAGCCAGCTGTCGTACCCGGGGGTCGGCGCCCAGCACTCGTCGGCCTCCCCGTCGGGGGCCAACAGGCCTGCGGTGTAGGCGAGTTCGAGCCAGAAGGCGGCCTGCTGCTCGGTGCTCTCCAGGGTCTGGGCGGCGCGCTTGAGATCCCGTACGCCGAGGCCGCCGGCCCGCAGGGTGGGCGGCGGGGTGAGGCCCCAGGCCTCCAGCAGCTCCTCGACGGTCCGGACGGCGGTGTGCGCCTGGCCGGCCGCGGCGCTGTCCACGACCTGGGGGTCGCGCGGGGCGGCGGCGGGCGCGGGCTCGGGCTGGACCGGTTCGACGGTGCGGTGGGTGCGGCCGCCGCGCAGGTGCAGGGCCAGCTCACGGGGCAGCACCACGCTGCCCGGACTGGTCGGCAGCAGCAGGCCGCGGGCCAGCAGCCATTCGACCGGGCTCTGGGCGTCCTCGGCGGTGACCGGGCGGGTGGCGTCCGGGACGGTGCCGGTGGGAGGGCCCCAGACCAGCCGGTCCAGCAGTCGCAGGGCGGCCTCGGGGGCGGTGTCGAGCAGCGCGGCGCAGCGGGTGCGGTCGGTGAGCAGCGCGGTCAGGGCGGCGACGGCGGTGACCGGGTCCGGGGTGGCGGGCTCTCCGGCCGAGGCCAGCAGCTGCTGGAGCCGGGCCGGGGACATCCCGGTGGTGGCGTCGGCGAGGGTCGGGCCGAGGCCGGTGCGGCCGGGGTTGACGGCACTCGGGGCGAGCGCCTCGCGGACGGCGAGCACCAGCCGCAGGCCGTTGTCGGGGCCCCAGAGCAGGGCCCGGTCGCGCAGGGCGGCGATCGCGCGGGGGAGGGCGGCGGCGACCGCGGACCGGTCGGCCGGGGTGAGCGGGGTGGCGCCGGGGTGCGGCTTGACCTTGACCGGGCCGGTCAGCAGGGTGCGGACGGTGGTCAGGCCGGTGCCGTCCGGGGCGGTCGCCAGCGCCTCGGCGACCTGGAGGGTGAAGCGGTCGAGCCGCTCCAGGGAGCGCAGTGCGGAGGCGCGCGAGGACAGCCGGGCGGACAGCTGGGTGAGGTCTCCGGGGACGGGGTTCAGCAGGTCGGGACGGGACCGGAGCAGGGCGGCCAGCGCGTCGTCGGGACGGGCGCGCAGCTCCTCGGCGAGGGTGCGCGGGCCGGCGGGCGTCCTGCTCTGGCGTCGGGGGCCCTGCTGTGTGGTCATTCGACCTAGGTTAGTCGGGAGCACGGACGGTGGGGGCGCTCGTTGCACGGGCGGTGCGCAGGTAGGGCGGTGCACGGACGGTGGGCGGGCGGCGTCCGGTGATCGGTGGTGGCGGGACTCGCGCGGGCGGGGCACGGTGGGTAGCGTCACCGCCGAGGGCGGCGGTCGGGTACGGGCGAGGCGGGGTGTCGGTGATGACGGACGGCGAGTGGTGGCGCAAGAGCGGGCCGTGGAGCGAGCGGGCGGGGGCGCCGGAACCGGCCGTTCCGTCGGCTCCGGCGGCGCCTCCGGCGGCTCCGTCGGTGCCGCCGGCCCCGGCGGTGGAGGACAGCGTGTACGGGCCCTCGGCGGGTTCGGCCGCGGTGTCCGGCCCGTCGACGGGCGGCATCCCGAACGTGTCGCTGGACCTGCCGGGGGTCGCCGGGCCCGGGGAGGGGTCGGAGGTGATCCCCTCGCCGATGGTGCAGAGTTCGAGCCCGTGGACGATGACGATGCTCGACTTCTCGGACACCCCGCAGGCCGCGCCGAAGGTGATCCCCGAGCAGCGTGCGGCGGAGGAGGAAGCGGCGCAGCAACCGCCGGTGGACCAGGCGGCGGTGGGGTCGAAGCGGCGGCAGCGGAAGGCCAAGGCCGCGCCCGCCGGCGGGGCGGGCGCGAACAAGGGCGCGAACAAGGGGGCGGGCAAGGGTGCGGGTGGCGCGGGCAAGGGCGCCCGGAGGCCGTCCCCGCTGATCCTGCTGTCCTGCGGTCTGTTGGTCGGCGGCTCGATCTCCGGCTTCTTCCCGGCCATGCTGGCGGGTTGGGGGCTCGGCTACCTGTCGCGTCAACTCTCGGATCTCACCCGTAAGTTCGTGATCCTCGGGATCCCGCTGGTCACGATGAGCGTGACCGCCCTGCTCGCGATGCAGCACGCCAAGGAGGCCGGTGCGGCCGGTGGCGGCGGGGCCGGGGTGCACGGCGGCTCCCCGCTGGGCCAGTTCAGCTGGTCGATGGCGCCGGGCGTGCTGCGGACCGCGGCGGTGCTGACGGCGGTGGCCCTGCTGCTGCTGAGCATGCGCCGCCGGCCGCCGCAGCAGGGCTGAGCCGCGGCGATACGTCGGTCAACGGGCCTGCTGCGCCGCCATGCCGAGGATCCCGTCGAGGACGGCCGCCGGGGCGTCGGTGGTCAGTGAGTGCCCGGCGGCGGGGACGATCTCGGTCCGGGCGTCCGGGGCGAGCCGCTGGACCCGCTCGGCGACGGCCCGGGCATCGTGCAGGGCGCTGCGTTCGCCGAGCAGGAAGAGCGTGGGGGCGCTCAGCCGGGCCAGATCGGCGTCGTCCAGGGTGGTGGCCAGGGGCAGTCGGCGGCGGAAACCGGTCGAGGCCCGCATCAGGGTCATCAGCTCGGTCTCCAGGAGGGCGCTGTTGCCGAGCGCCTCGGCCAGCCGGGGGCGGAGCGGCCGTGGGGCCAGGGCGGCGAGGCCGCCGAGGATGATCCAGGTGTAGAAGCGCCGGCCGACGTCGGCGAGGCCGGCCGGGTCGACCAGGGTGAGGCTGGTGGTCCGGCCGGGGTGGCGGAGTTGGTGGTGGAGGGCGATCCAGCCGCCGTAGGAGCAGCCGACCACGTGGGCGGCCGGGACGTCGAGGGCGCGGAGGAGTTCCTCCAGCCAGTCGGCGGCGTCGTGGCCGTCCTTGATCGGGGCGGTCTGCACGCTGGCGCCGGGTTCGCCGACGGTGTCCACGGCGATGACGGGGTGGTGTTCGGCGAGCCGCTCGATGTACGCGTGCCACATCAGGGCGTTGCCGCCGGAGCCGGGGAGGAGGACGACCGGCTGCCCGTGGGCGGGGCCGGTGCGCTGGACGCGGGTGGTGCCGAAGCCGGTCGGGATGTCGAGCGGGCTGCGCTGTCCGGGCCAGAGCTGGGTCAGCGCGCGCTCGTAGGCGGTGCGGAAGCGGGCTTCGGCCTTGCCGTTGGTGAACTCGCTGATTCGCATGGTACATGTGTATCACAGGCATGATACGTGTGTACCAGGAGTGGGAGGGCGAACCATGGAGGCCACGTCATGACGGAGAGTTCGGCGGGCAGGCCCCAGCCGGCGGACAGGCCCGAGCCGGTGGGCAAGCCCGACCACGAGGAGCGCCGGCGGCAGATCGCCGAGGCCCTGCTGCGGATCGCCGACACCGAGGGCCTGCAGTCGGCCAGCATGCGGGCGGTCGCCACCGAGGCGGGCGTCTCGCTGCGGCTCGTCCAGTACTACTTCACGACCAAGCAGGGCCTGCTGCTGGACGCCCTGGCCCGGCTCGGCACCCAGCTCCAGGCCCGGATGCAGCGCTGGATCGGCGAGGCGCGCGGCCCCCGGGAGGTGGTCACCGCGATCCTGTCCTGCATCCTGCCGACGGACGCCGAGAGCCGCCGGATCACCCGGACCTACGCGGCGTACTACGCCCTGGTGCTCAGCGATCCCGAGGTGCTGGAGCGGCAGGCCGCCCAACCGCCGGTCGTCCTGGAGGGCTTCCTGGTCAAGCAGTTGCGCGCGGCCCAGCAGGCGGGCGGGATCGCGCCGGGGCGGGACGTGGAGATGGCCGCCGCCGGGCTGCTGGCGATGGTCAACGGGCTCGGCTCCAGCGTCCTCGGCGGCCAGCGCACCGGGGAGCAGGCGCAGGCGGTCCTCGACCACCACCTGGACGAGCTGTTCCGCCAGCCGTCCGATCGGTGACGGTCGCGGGCGGTCGGTGACGGCCCGCACCGGCCGGGGCTGGCACCCCTTCCGGTGCGGGGGTTAACACCCGTACGGGAGGGGTGCTTTCCCCGTTCTGGCGGCCCGCCCGGGCGCAGCAGACTCGGGGCATGCCCACACAGCCCGTGACAGCGATCCCCGCGGCCCCGCCGGCCGCCGCCCGGCAACCCGGGCCCGGCGGCAGCGACTTCGCCCAGCTGAGCCGCCGGATGGCCGCTGAGGGCCTGCTCGACCGGCGCCCCGGCTACTACGCCGTCCGCGTGGGCCTGGTGCTCGCCGCGTTCCTCGGCGGCTGGTACGCGCTGTTCGCGCTGGGCGACACCTGGTGGCAACTCGCCCTGGCCGCCGGGATGTCCGTGGTCTTCGCCCAGGTCGCCCTGCTCTCGCACGACCTGGCGCACCGCCAGGTGTTCGGTCGCCGCCTGCCGAGCGAGATCGGCGGCCGGATCGCCGCCAACCTGCTGATGGGCATGAGCTACGGCTGGTGGATGAACAAGCACACCCGCCACCACGCCAACCCCAACCACGAGACCCGGGACCCGGACGTCTCGCCCGACCTCGTGGTGTGGTCCCAGCGGCAGGCCCGGGAGGCCGGCGGCCTCGCCCGGTTCATCGGGCGCCGGCAGGCGTACCTGTTCTTCCCGCTGCTCCTGCTGGAGGGCCCCAACCTCAGCTTCAACAGCTTCCGCGCGCTGCGCGGCCCGGCGGTGAAGCGGCCGGTGCTGGAGGGCGTGCTGCTGGTGGTCCACTTCGCGGCCTACTTCGGCCTGGTCCTCGCCGCGCTGCCGGTCGGCAAGGCGGTCGCCTTCCTCGCCGTGCACCAGGCGCTGCTCGGCGTCTACCTGGGCTGCGTCTTCGCCCCGAACCACAAGGGCATGCTGATGGTGACCCCGGAACTGCGGCTCGACTTCCTGCGCCGCCAGGTGCTCACCTCGCGCAACGTGCGCGGCGGTGCGGTGCTCGACGCGGTGATGGGAGGCCTCAACTACCAGGTGGAGCACCACCTCTTCCCCAGCATGCCGACCCCCGCGCTGGGGCGGGCCGCCCGGATCACCCGGGAGTTCTGCGCGGAGAAGGGCATCCCGTACTACGAGACGGGCCTGCTCCGCTCGTACCGCGAGATCCTGACCCACCTGCACCGGACGGGTGAGCCGATCCGCTCCGGCGACTGAGCACTGTTCGAGGGTCCGGCCGGGAGCGGGGCGTCGTCCCGGTCGACGCCCCGCTCCCGGCCCGGGAGTTACAGGTACACCGGGTGCGGGACGGCGGAGAGGGCGGCGTTGTGGCGTTCCTCGTGGCTGGTGCGGGCGAAGGCGGAGGCGATCCGGCCGTTGACGGCGCCGAGGGCGATGTCGTGGCGCGGGGCGGGCCCGTCGGTGGCACCCGTGGTGGGCAGGTGGGGGCTGCTGAGGTACTCCTGGACGAGCCAGCCCTCGGCGACGGCCTGGCCGACGGCGGTCTCCCAGGTGGTGTCCGTGGTCTCCTTGCCGATGACGACGCCGTTCCCGCGGGTGTCCAGGGGGCGCTTGAGGACGTGGCCGGTGCGGTCCAGGGTGATCCGGCGCAGGGTGGCCGGGTCGCAGTGGGCGATGTTGCGCGACCACGGGATGGTGGGGTGGACGCGCCGGTGGTCGGCCGGGTCGAAGAGGTGGGTGAAGCGGGGGTCGGAGAGGACCGCGAGGCAGAGCTTGTTGTCGCCGATCAGTCGTCCGCGCAGGCCGTTCTGGACGAAGAGGGTGCCCTCCCGGACGGCGCGGAGGAAGGGCTCGGCCTCGTCGCCCATCCGCAGCAGGGCCTGGATGCCGACCTTGGCGTAGGCGTGCCGCACCGGTTCCCCGTGCAGGGTGACGCCGCCGTGCGGGTCGGTGCGCAGCTCGCGGGGGTCGGCGTGCAGGACGCGGACGCCGAGGGCGGTCAGGGCGGCGTCGTAGACCGGGACGTCGCGGCGGTAGCTGTCGCGCGGCTGGAACAGGACGACGGTCTCCGGCCGGGTGCCGGTGTGCTGTTCGGCGAGCTCGGTGAGCCAGCGGCCGGCCCAGACCGGGTCGTCGGCGGGCAGCGGCGGGGGCAGGGCGATGCCGTGCCCGGTGAGCAGGGGCCGCCAGGCGGCGCGGGCCTGGCCGGCGTTGGGCAGGCCGCCGGGGCAGTTGGCGTTGGTCTCCAACACCCGCAGGGTGCCGTCGGGTTGGGGCAGCAGGTCGAGTCGCAGCAGGTGCACCCGGGTGTCCCGGGCCGTGGTCACGTGCGGGAGCAGCGCCCTGGGGACGGTCAGGACGGCGCGCAGCTCCGCGTCGTGCTCCCAGGCGGCGGTGATGGTCTCGATCATGCGGTGGTAGGAGGCGACGAGCTCGTCCAGTTCCCGGCGGCGGTGGGCGTGCAGGAGGAGCGGGAGGCCGAGGGTCCGCGGCTGGCCGAGGGTGACCTCGGCGACCAGGGAGTGGGCCAGTTCGCCGCCCTGCGGGGTCGCGGCGACCGCCGCGACCTGCCCGGCGAAGTCCTGGTCCAACCCGGACCAGGTGTAGCCGGCGGTCGGTGTCGAGGCTTCGCTGCCGGTCGGGTCGTCGCTCACGCCGTCGTTCGCGGTTGTGTCGATCGAGGTCATTCCCACCCCATCAGGTGAAACGGCCGGTACGGAGGCCTGCGTGGCGCGGGTCCGTGGGGGGATCATCGCGCGGCACCGGGCCCGGGACTAGGGGAAGCGGGGGTTCCGGAACCGGGTCGCGGCCGGTGGGGTGACTCGTCCCAGGTCAGGGGGGTCGACGCGGCCGGGGGGTGGCGGCGCGGGCGCGAACACCCATCGGTGCCTCACACGGGTGAGCGGCGCTCGCGGTCCGATGACCTGACCGGGTCTGGCCGGCCCGGTCAGGTCAGGTCAGGTCAGGGGACGTCGGCGACCGCGACGGTGGTGCTGCGGTCGTCGGCCTCGGTGAGGAGGGTGCCGTCGGGGGCCCAGAGGGCGGCGCCGCCGCAGCCGGTCCAGGGGCCGGCCGGGCCGACGTGGTTGGCCAGGACGACGTACAGGCCGGTGGACCTGGCGATGCCCGGGTAGACGGTGGCGCGCTCGTGGACGCCGTTGCCGGTGCCGTAGAGGGAGCTGGCGAGGTGGACGTCGCAGCCGTCGGCGGCGCCGCGGGCGGTGAGGTCGGGGAAGTGGTTGTCGAAGCAGGTGGCGAGGGCGAAGCGGAGACCGCCGAGGGTGAACCGGCCGTCCCGGGCGCCGGGGGTGAAGACGCCCTGCTCGTTCTCGTAGAGGTGCTGCTTGAGGTAGCGGGTGAGCAGTTCGCCGTCGGGCCCGTAGACGTAGCTGCCGATGGCGGGGAGCGGGCCGTCGGTGGGGACGGCGCAGTTGAGGACGGTGGCGATGCCGGTGGCCCGGAGGGCGTCGAGGCGGGGGTCGTCGGGGGTGACCCGGAGCCGGGGGTCGGTGGCCAGGGCGTCGAGCTCGTAGCCGGTGAGGGCCAGTTCGGGGTGGACGATCAGCTCGGCGCCCTGGGCGCGGGCCCGTTCGGCGAGGCCGACGAGCTGCCGGACGTTGGCGGGGATGTCGGCGGGGACGCAGGACAGCTGGGCAGCGGCGATCTTCATGGACTCAGGGTCGCCGATACGCCGTCAGGACGAGG
Source organism: Kitasatospora sp. NPDC089509 (assembly GCF_044749365.1). NCBI lineage: Bacteria > Bacillati > Actinomycetota > Actinomycetes > Kitasatosporales > Streptomycetaceae > Kitasatospora > Kitasatospora sp. NPDC089509. The sequence continues at coordinate 29,146 of NZ_JBIVHS010000018.1, forward strand.
GCGGCGGGGGGCGGTCGTCCTCGGAGGGGACGGCGGGCGGTGGGGGCGCGTGGTGTGCTGGCGCGAGTTGGTCATCCGTGTACGTTCCGCTTGAGGAGACACCCAGTGAACTCGCTTGTCCGGTACCGGTTTCGACGCGTAGCTCTGGCCACGACCGTGGCGCTCTCCGTTGGTCTGCTCGCCTCGCCCGCGATCGCTGCGCCCGCGATCGCTGCGCCCGCGATCGCTGCGCCCGCGATCGCCGCACCCGTGCCCGCGCCCGCGCCCGAGCTCGGGGCGGCGAAGGCGGATGCGCTGCAGCAGCGGCTGAACGCGCTGGTGAAGGGGGACGGCGTGCCGGGGGCGTTGGCGGCCGTGCAGGGGAGGGACGGCCGGACGCACGACTACACGGCGGGTGTGGGGGATACGGCGACGGGCGTGAAGGTGCCGGTCGACGGGCAGTTCCGGATCGGCAGCAACACGAAGAGCTTCGTGGCGGTCGTGGTGCTGCAGTTGGTGGCGGAGGGGAAGGTGGACCTGGACGCCTCGGTGGACACGTACCTGCCGGGCGTCGTGCACGGCGACGGGATCGACGGGCGGAGGATCACCGTGCGGCAGGTGCTCCAGCACACCAGCGGGCTGCCGAACTACACGGAGTTCCTGGACACCTCCGGGCCGGACCAGTACCTCGAACCGCGTCAGCTGCTGGACGTCGCGCTGGCGCACAAGCCGGACTTCGCGCCGGGGGCGGGGTGGAAGTACAGCAACACCGGTTACGTGGTGGCGGGGTTGATCGTGCAACGGGTGACCGGACGGCCGCTGGGGGAGGAGATCACCAAGCGGGTGATCGACAAGGCGGGTCTGCGGCACACGTACTTCCCGGCGCAAGGGGACACGGGGATCCGGGAGCGGCACCCGCACGGGTACGTGCGGGAGCAGGCGGGCGGACCGCTGCAGGACATCACGGAGATGGACCCGTCCTGGGCGTGGGCGGCGGGGGCGATGGTGTCGACGAACACGGACCTGAACCGGTTCTTCGCGGCGTTGATCGGCGGGCGGTTGCTGCCCCCGGCACAGCTGGCGCAGATGCGGACGACGGTCCCGGCGCCGTACCTGGGGCCGGGGGCGAGGTACGGGCTGGGGCTCGCGAGCCGGCCGCTGTCCTGCGGGGGGTTGTACTGGGGGCACGGCGGGACGTTGCCGGGGTACGTGAGCCGGGGCGGGGTGACGGAGGACGGCCGGGCGGCGAACGTGACGGTGACCGAGCAGCCGGTGGAGGAGGTCAAGCAGCACGTGGCGGACGCGGTGGACGCGGCCCTGTGCAGGTGAGGTGGCGGCGGCCGGGCCACGGCAACGTGGCCCGGCCGCACGGGCATCAGGCGGCCCCCGGCGATCACGGCCCCCGCTGTTCTGCCGGCCCTCTCAGCCCTTCTCAGGCCTTCTTCTCGAAGCCCGCCAGCAGCCCGCGCGGGTCGAAGGTCACCCGGATCCGCGCGATCTTCCCGTTCTCCACGTGCATCCAGTTCGCCGTCGGCGCCGGCGGCGCAACGCTCGTGCACAGCTCGAACCAGGTGATCACGTCATCCCCGTCCGCGACCCGGACCTTGACGTCGATCTTCTCCAGCACCTGCCCGAGCCCCCGCAGCCCGCCCAGCGCCTCGTCGATCCCGGTGGCCGTGCCGAGCGCTCCGACGAAGTCCACGTCCTCGGCCAGCAGGCCCCGGAGGGTGTCGAAGTCGCCCGCCTCCCAGGCGGTGAAGTAGGTCTCGGCCAGCTCGCGCGCACTCTTCGTCGTCGTCATGCCGCCATCCTTTCGCCGGCCCATCCATCCGTCCAACAGATAGATCCGATGCCAGCTATCATCATCGGATATGGAGATGCACCAGCTGCGCTACTTCGCCGCCGTCGTCGACGAGGGCTCCTTCACGGCCGCCGCTGCCCGCCTGCACGTCAGTCAGTCCGGTGTCAGCACTCAAGTGGCCAAGCTGGAAAACGAGTTGGATCAGCAGCTGCTCGACCGGTCCGGTCGGAAGGTACGCCTCACCCCGGTCGGCGAGGCCGTCCTCCCGCTCGCCAGGAACGCCCTGGCCACCCTGGACGCCATCCAGCACACCGCCGCCGAGTTCGCCGACGCCGTCCGCGGCCGGGTCCGGCTGGGCATGATCATGGGCTGCTCGATCCCGCCCTTCCTGGACACCGTCGCGGACCTCGGCCGCACCCACCCCGGCGTCGAACTGAGCCTGCACGAGGGCCACTCCGACCTGCTCCAGTCCCAGGTCCTGGCCGGCTCCCTGGACCTCGCCCTGATCGGCTATGCGGGCGAGGTCTCCCCGGGCCTGGAGGTCACCGTCGTCATCGACGATCCGATCGCCGCAGTCGTCCCGGTCGGGCACCCCCTCGATCGGGCGGAGCTGCAGCTCTCCGACCTGCGCGGCGAGAAGATCCTCTGCCTCTCCCCGGGTACCGGGCTCCGGGCCGCCTACGACCGCTCCTGCGCGCAGCTGGGCCTGGTGCCACGGGTGGACATCGAGGCCAGTTCGCCGGTGGCGGTGCTCCGGCTGGCCGAGCGCGGCGCCGGGGTCGCGGTGCTCAGTGCCTCCGCCGTCGAGGACCCCGGGCTGCGGGCCGTCCCGCTCACCGACGCCGGCACGAACGCCCGGCTCGGGCTGGTCGCCCGCCCCGACCAGCGCTCCCCGGCCGTCCGGCTGCTCCGCAGCAGGCTCAAGGCCGCCCTGCAAACAGACTGATCGTCATACGACTCACTCACTCGCATGAGCGCATTACGCCGAACGGGTGGCGGTCCATGACGGTCCGTATCCGGTGTCGAGTGCGGGCGGCCACGATGTGCGCGAACCGTGTGCCGGCCGTGTAGGCCTACGGTCCCAATCCCTGACCTGGTGAGGACACCTCCATGTCTACCCTCCGCATGCCCCGCCGCCTGGGCGCCTTCGCCGGTGCGACCGCGCTGCTCGCGCTCGCCGCCGGACTGCCCGCGGCCGCCGCCGCGGCCGCCCCCGCGAAGCCGCGGATCGCCTCGGCCCCGGACTACATCGTCAACGTGGCCACCGGCTACGTGCTGGACAGCGGCGGCGACACCAGCGCCACCCGCGTGCCCGCGTACCTCTTCAAGGACGCCACGAACCCCTCCAACAACCTCAAGTTCACCTACGACCCGGACAGCAAGAAGATCCGCAACGTGGCCACCGGCTACGTGCTGGACAGCGGCGGCGACACCAGCGCCACCCGCGTGCCCGCGTACCTCTTCAAGGACGACAACAACAACCCGTCCGACAACCTGAAGTGGACCTACGACCCGGGCACCAAGCAGATCAGGAACGTGGCGACCGGCTACGTGCTGGACAGCGGCGGCGACAGCAGTGCCACCCGCGTGCCCGCGTACCTGTTCAAGGACGCCACGAACCCCTCCGACAACCTCAAGTGGAACTCCACGATCTTCGGTGCCCGGGACACCCGGGGCGTCTGCCTGGACGCGGGCAACACCCGCAACAACGGCGACCAGGTGCGCGACTGGCAGTGCCTGGGCCACACCAACCAGCGGTTCACCGTCGACGACAACCACGTGAAGGTGGACGACACCATCGGCTCCGGCAAGGAGATGTGCCTGGACGCCGGGAACAGCCGCAACAACGGCGACAAGGTCCGCCTCTGGCAGTGCCTGGACCACACCAACCAGCGCTGGGTCGTCCGCGACGGGCAGTTCGTCCTCAAGGACACCATCGGCACCAGCCGGGAGATGTGCCTGGACTCCGGCAGCTACCGCAACAACGGTGACGCCGTGATCATCTACCAGTGCGGCGCCACGAACCCCAACCAGAAGTGGATCGTCCAGCGCGGCTACATCAAGCTCGCCGACACCCTCGCCTGACGGACCCCCGGGGTGGGGGGGGGGGGCGCCCCCGCCCCCCCCCCCGCCGCCCCCGGGGCCCGGGGGGGGGGCCCCCCGCCGGGGGGGGGCCCCCCGCCCCCGCGCCGGGGGGGGCGGGGGGCCGG
>NZ_JBIVHS010000018.1:33145-82901 GCF_044749365.1 Kitasatospora sp. NPDC089509
CACCCCGCCGCCCCCACGGGCCCCCCCCCCCCCCCCAAACCCCCCCCCCCCCCCCCCCCCGGCCCCCCCCCCCGGGGGGGGCCCCCGCCCCCCCCCCCCCCCCACCCCGGCGGGCTCAGCCCTTCCAGTGCGGGTCACGCCCCGAGGCGGCGAGCGCGCGCTCCCACGGCGAGGCGGACTCCGGTACCGCGACCTGCTCCGCGAACCCCCCGTACTGGCGGAACAGTTCGGCGTTCTCGGCCACGATCTCGCCCACCAGCACCGCGAGTTCCCCGTCCACCGTGATCTCCCCGCCGACCGCCCGTGCCACGTCCCAGCCGTGCAGCAGCAGTTCGAGGACCAGCATCCGGACGATCCCCACCGCCGGGTACGGCGACCCGCCCAGGTCGACGTCCCCCTCCCAGACGGCCGGCTCGCCCCAGGCCGCGACCGCCCGCTCCAGCTGCGCCGCGTACGCCGCCCGCCAGTCGGCGTCCGCCGTGAAGTCCCGGTCGACCAGCGCCGCGGGCAGCTCGACGCGCCGGGCCCGGTGCTCCGAGCCGTGCGAGGTGTAGAGCACCCAGTGGTTGATCAGCGTCCGGGTGTCGAACTCCCCGCAGGGGGTCGGCGCGTCCGGTCGGAAGTCGGCCGGAACGGTGGCGGCGACCTCGGCGGCGACGGCGGTGGCACGGGCGAGCAGCGGAAGCAGGGGGTGAGCGTTCATGCCGCCAAGCCTGCGCCGGGCCGACCCGCCCGGTCTTGAAGAAACGCGACGGCCGGGCTCTAACCTGGCCGTCATGGCAGACCCCGACCAGTGCCGCGGCGTGCTCCACCCCGCCAGGGCCATCGAGCGGATCAGTGTGGAGCGGCTCGCGCCCGCGCCCGAGGTGGCGCGCTGCGTGGAGTTCTACTGGCTGGTCCGCTGGGACCTCACCGGCCACCCGCCGTACGAGCAGAAGGTGCTCGCCCACCCCAACGTCCACCTGGTCTTCGAGGCCCCGCGGCCCCGGGTGTACGGGGTGGACCGCTCGCTCTTCGTCCGCCGGCTGGCGGGCGCCGGGCACGTGCTGGGCGTGAAGTTCCGCCCCGGCGCCTTCCGGCCCTTCGCCGGGCACCCGGTGCGCGCCCTCGCCGACCGGTCCGTCCCCGCCGCCGACTACTTCGGCCCCGAGGCGGACCGGTGCAACGACCGGCTCCTCGCCGCACCGGACGCCGCGGCGGCGGACGCCTTCCTCCGCCCCCGGCTGCCCGCCCCCGACCCGGTGGCCGAGGAGGTCGCCGCGATGGTGGAGCGGATCACCGGCTCCCCGGACCTGTGCCGGGTGGACGACCTGGCCCGCGAGCTGGGCCTGACCGTGCGCGGCCTGCAACGGCTGTTCGCCGAGTACGTCGGCGCCTCGCCGAAGTGGGTGCTGCGCCGCGCCCGGCTCCACGAGGCCGCCGAACGCGCCGCGACGGCCGGGATGTTGGACCTGGCCGCGCTCGCCGCCGAGCTCGGCTATGCGGATCAGGCCCATCTCACCAGGGACTTCACCGCGGCGGTCGGCATCTCCCCGGCCCGCTACGCGAGTTCGACCTGAGTCAGGCCCCGAGGAAGCGCTGCAGCTCGTCGAGCATGAAGTTGGCGCCGGTGTAGCCGATGCCCTGGAACCAGAGCTGGTCGTCCACCGGGAACGCCCGGTGCGCCTTGACCGCGCCGAGCGCCTGCCAGGCGGGGCTCGCCAGGGTGGCGTCGGTGCCCGCCTTCGCCGGGTCGCCGTACGTCGCGTAGAGCAGCAGGTCGCCGTCGGCCTTGCCGATCTGGTCCGGCGGGACCTCGAAGTCCGACTGGTCGACGTTCTGCGGGTCGGGCCGCGCGACCTCGGCGTCGGCCAGCACCGTCCCGGGGAAGCTCTGCCGCCCGAACAGCCGGATCCCGCCGCCCTCGGTGAACCGCACCAGGCTCACCCGCTGCCCCGACAGCTTCGCCGCCGACAGCGCCTGGGCCACCTGTCCGGCGTGCTTCTGGTACGCGGCGACGAAGGCCGCCCCGGCCGCGACCCGGCTCAACGCCTGGGCGTGCAGCTGGAAGTTGGCCTTCCAGGGCGCCCCGGTGGTCTGGCTGAGCACGGTCGGGGCGATCTCCCGCAGCTGGTCGAAGCGGTCGCCGTCGCGGGCCTGGTTGGAGAGGATCACGTCCGGCCGCAGCAGCCGGACGGCCTCCAGGTCGGGCGCGCCGGCCGGGCCGACCCGCCGGATCTCCGCGGTCCGGGAGGCCGGCCAGTACGCGGGGAAGCCGGTGTCGGCGGCCGGGAGCGCGGCGCCGAGCGGGGTGATGCCCAGGGTCAGCGCGGAGTCCAGCACGTCGGTGTCCAGCACGACCACCCGCAGCGGCGCGCCCGGCACCAGCACCGGCCCGGTCGCGGCGTTCACCGTGACCGGCGGCACCGGGGTGGGGGAGAAGCTGCCGCTCGCCTCGAAGCCGTCCGTGGTCGGCGGCTGGGCGGAACGGCCGCCGGAGCCGGTGCACGCCGTGAGCGCGGCCCCGCCGAGTCCGGCGAGGAGGGTACGGCGGGCGATCCTGGGCATCGGCGGGTCCTCGGGCGGTGAGGCTGCGGGGGCGCGTCGATTATGTCCGAAATCAGGCCTAAAAAGCCGTTAAGCGCTGACATCTCCGACGGCGTCCACGGCAGCGTCCACGGTGTCGGCGGTGTCCACGGCGTCGGCGCGCCCGGCCGGTGCCCGCCACGGCGCGCCCGGCACGACCAGCGGCGTCCCGGTCACCGGGTCCGGCACCACCACCGAGTCCAGCCCGAACACCTCCCGGACCAGCTCCGCCGTCACCACCTCGCCGGGGGCGCCCTGGGCGACCACCCGGCCGTCCCGCATCGCCACCAGGTGGTCGGCGTACCGGGCGGCCTGGTTGAGGTCGTGCAGCACGGCGACGACCGTCCGGCCGCGTTCCACGTTCAGCCGCCGGACCAGGTCCAGCACCTCGACCTGGTGGGCGATGTCCAGGTAGGTGGTCGGCTCGTCCAGCAGCAGGATGTCGGTGCCCTGGGCGAGCGCCATCGCGATCCAGGCCCGCTGGCGCTGGCCGCCGGACAGCTCGTCCATGCTGCGCTCGGCCAGGTCCGCCGTGGAGGTGCGCTCCAGCGCCTCGGAGACGGCCGCCTCGTCCTCCGGCGACCACTGCTGCCACCAGCTCTGGTGCGGCTGGCGGCCGCGCGAGACCAGGTCCGCCACCGAGATGCCCTCCGGGGCGGTCGGCGACTGCGGCAGCAGCCCGAGCCGCTGGGCGATCCGCCTGGTCGGGATCCGCGCCAGCTCCTGCCCGTCCAGCAGCACCGCGCCGCGCACCGGCTTCAGCAGCCGGCCGAGGGCCCGCAGCAGGGTGGACTTGCCGCAGGCGTTCGGGCCGACGATCACCGTCACCCGCCCGTCCGGGATCTCGACGTCCAGGTCCTCGACGACCGTGCGCGTCTCGTAGGCCAGGGTGAGGCCCCGGGCCTCCAAGCGGTGTGCGGTCATCAGGAGCCTCCACGGCGGGATCGGATCAACAGCCACATCAGGTACGGCGCGCCGACCATGCCGGTCACCACGCCCACCGGCAGCTCGGTCGGGGCGAGCAGCCGCCGGGCGATCAGGTCGGCCAGGACCACGACCAGCGCGCCGGTCAGCGCCGAGCACAGCAGCGGGACCTGCGCCGACCGGGCCAGCCGCAGCGCGATCTGCGGGGCCATCAGCGCCACGAAGTCCACCGGCCCGGCGGCCCCGGCCGCGCAGGAGGCCAGCACGATGCCCAGCAGTGCCATGCCGAGCCGGATCCGGTCCAGCCGCAGCCCGAGGCCGACGGCGGTCGCGTCGTCGAAGGAGATCGACCGCTGGGCGCGCGCCGCCCACAGCGCCACCGGCAGGGCCGCCAGCAGCACCCAGGCCAGCCAGCCCGCCTGGTCGTAGCCGGCGCCGTTCAGGCTGCCGGTCATCCAGACCTTCGCGGCCTGCGCCTGGAAGCCGTCGCCCTTGGTCAGGAACACCGAGGTGAGCGAGGACAGCGCCACGCTGATCCCGATCCCGATCAGCACGAAGCGTTGGGCGTGCAGCCCGCGCCGCCAGGCCAGCGCGTACACCAGCAGCCCGGCCGTCAGCCCGCCGCCGACCGCCGCGTACGGCGCCTGCCCGGTCGAGCCGACCACCCCGTACGCCGTCAGCCCGACCACGGTCGCGGTCGCGCCCCAGGTCACGCCCACCACGTCGGGGCTGGCCAGCGGATTGCGGGCGACGGTCTGGATCAGCGCCCCGGCCAGCCCGAGCGCCGCCCCGACCAGCAGTCCGACCACCACCCGGGGCAGCCGGAACTCGCCGACCACCAGCTCGTCCGGGCTCGGCTGCCCGAGCACCACCTTGACCACCTCGCCGGGCGAGACGGTCGACTCGCCGAAGCAGAGCGAGGCCACCACGGTCGCCGCCAGCGCCACCAGCAGGCCGGTGGCGGCGAACGCCGAACGCCGGTGCAGCAGGAAGGAGGCCCGCCCGGCCCGTACCACGGAGTACCCGCGCAGGGAGACCGAGGTCATGCCGCCACCACCTTCCGGCGACGCACCAGCGCGACCAGCACCGGCACCCCCACCAGCGCCGTCATCACGCCCGCCGGGACCTCCGAGGGCGGGAACAGCACCCGGCCCAGGGTGTCGGCGAGCAGCAGCAGGGCCGGGCCGAGGACGGCGGAGAAGGCCAGGATCCAGCGGTGGTCGGCTCCGGCGACGGCCCGGGCGGCGTGCGGGACGGCGAGGCCGATGAAGGCGATCGGGCCGGCCGCGGCGACCGCCGAGCCGGTCAGCACGGTGGCGCCGAGCGCGCCGACGACCCGGACCAGGCCGGTCTTCGCGCCCAGGCCCTTCGCGGTGTCCTCGCCGAGCGCCAACGCGTCCAGCCCCCGGGCCACGGACACCACCAGCAGTGTGCCGACGGCCAGGAAGGGCAGCAGCTGCCAGGCCACGTCCGCGGTCCGCCCGGAGAGCGAGCCGACGTGCCAGAACCGGAACTGGTCCATGGTGGCCGCGTCGGTGGTCAGCACCAGGGTGTTCAGCGAGGCGATGAACGCGGACATCGCCGAGCCGGCCAGCGCCAGCTTGATCGGGGTGGCCCCGCCCCGGCCGCGCCCGGCCAGGCCGTACACCAGCACGGTGGCGACCACGGCGCCCGCGAAGCCGAACCAGACGTACCCGGTGAGGGTGGAGACCCCGAAGCCGGAGATGGCGACCACGACGCCCGCCGCCGCGCCCTGCGAGACGCCGAGGATGCCCGGGTCGGCGATCGGATTGCGGGTCAGGCCCTGCATGACGGCCCCGGCCAGCCCGAGCGCCGCGCCGACGGCCAGCCCGACGACCGTCCGCGGCAGCCGCAGCTCGCGGACCACCACCGCGTTCGCCGAGCCGCCGCCGTGCAGCAGCGCGTCGACGGTCTCGGAGAACGGCACGGTACGGCTGCCGACGGCCAGGCTCAGCAGCACCGCGACGGCCAGCACGGCCAGCGCGGCGGCGAGCCACAGTATTCGGTGACGGGGTGTCCGCCGCTTGCCCGGTGGTGCGGTGGTGTCGGTCATGAGCCCTCTCCGCGGAAAACTCAGGCAAACCTAAGTTCCGGCTCGGAGGCGGGGCAAATCGCTTCGTCACGCCGGAGCCCGTTGAGTAGCCTGGCGGCATGCCCGCGACCTCCCCCGCCCCGCTCACCGTCGGCTTCGACCTCGACATGACGCTGCTGGACACCAGGCCCGGCATCCGGGCCACCTACCAGGCGCTGTCCGCCGAGACCGGCACCTACGTCGACGCCGACCTGGTGGTCACCCGGCTCGGCCCGCCGCTGCTGGACGAGATCCGCAACTGGTTCCCGGCGGAGGAGGCCGAGCGGGCCGCGAACCGCTACCGCGAGCTCTACCGCGACCACGCCTTCGCCCCGACCGTTCCGCTGCCCGGCGCCCTCGCCGCGGTGGAGGCGGTCCGCGCCCGCGGCGGCCGGATCGCGGTGATCACCGGCAAGTACGAGCCCAACGCCCGCCTCCACCTGGAGCACGCCGGGATCGCCGCGGACGCCGTGGTCGGCGACCTCTGGGCGGAGACCAAGGGCGAGGCGCTGCGCGCGAACGGCGCGAGCATCTACGTCGGCGACCACCTCGGCGACATCGTGGGCGCCCGGAGCGCGGACGCCGTCGCGGTCGCGGTGGCCACCGGCCCGTACGGCGCGGACGAGCTGCGCGAGGCCGGGGCGGACGTGGTGCTGGCCGACCTCGCCGGCTTCCCGGAGTGGCTCGACCGGCACCTCGCCTCGGTCTAGACCTGGGGCTCCACCCGGCGGCGCTGGGCCCGGGCGTTCAGGAACAGCCCGGTCAGCGCGGACAGGAACCCGGCCGGCATCAGCATGCTCAGCCAGTACATCGCCGTCGGCAGCGGCGTCAGGTGCAGGAACAGCGGGACGAAGGTGATCAGGGTGGCGAGCGCGCCGAGGGCGAACACGACCGTCCCGGCGTTGACGTACACGTCGCCGGGTTCGGCGCTCTGGCTGCTCACGTCCGCTCACTCCTCGGGGCTGCGCCGGGCGGCCCCGCGCGGGCCCCGGTCTGCGGCCCCCAGTCTGGCAGAACGCCCGCCGGGGCGGCTCACCGGAGCGGTTCGGTCACGTTGCGCAGTTTCTCGGCAGCGATGCGTTTTGATCCCTGCTGGGCGGGGGTATGCACGGGGTGCCGAGGGGCGCTACAAGGGCGTCCCGTGTCCTCAGACCCGGGGGTGTGAGCCGATGGACTGCGCCGAACCGCGCCCCGGCCGTGCCAGTACCGGGTCGCCGGCGGCCGTGAGATCCCCGCGTTCCCGACGCCCCGAGCGGGCCTCGGAACGCGGATCCATCGCGGAACGCCGATGAGGCCGTGACGGACCGTTAGTCTGCTCCTGACATCGCGCCGGCCGGGTGCGCCCACGGGCGCCGAGCCGAGGTCGGCCGTCTTCTTCCCACACCACCCAGTGATCCCCGGCCAGGGCCGGGATCCCTCACACCCATTCGAGGACTGTTCGAGATGCCCACCGGCCAGGTCAAGTGGTTCAACGAGACGAAGGGCTTCGGCTTCCTGTCGCGCGACGACGGTGGCGACGTCTTCGTCCACACCAAGGCACTGCCCGCCGGTGTCACCGTGCTGAAGCCGGGCCAGCGGGTCGAGTTCGGCGTGGTCGCCGGTCACCGCGGGGACCAGGCGATGTCCGTGCAGCTGCTGGAGGCCCTGCCGTCGGTGGCCGCCGCCCAGCGCCGGAGTGCCGACGACATGGCACCGATCGTCCAGGACCTGATCACCACCCTGGACGCGGTGCTGCCCGGCCTCCAGCGCGGCCGCTACCCGGCCAAGCCGACCGGCCAGAAGCTGGCCGGCCTGCTGCGCGCGGTGGCCGACCAGTTCGACGTCTGAGCCCCGGAGCGGGGTTCAGGGCGTCTGTGACGCGCCCTGGAACGCGAGCGCACCCGGGTCGAGCGGGGGCACCAGCCCCTCCGCGGCGGCCCGGGTGAGCAGTGCGCGGACGGCTTCGTAGCCCTCCTCGCCGAGGTCGGCGGTGAACTCGTTGACGTACAGCCCGATGTGCTGGTCGGCGACGGCCGGGTCCATCTCCTGGGCGTGCGCCAGCACGTACTCCCGGCTGGCCGCCGGGTCCGCCCAGGCCTGCCGGACGGAGCTGCGGATCGTCTCCGCGAGTCCGCGCAGCCGCTCGGCGCCCAGCGAACGCCGGGCGACGATCGCGCCCAGCGGGATCGGCAGGCCGGTCTCCCGCTCCCAGGCCTCGCCCATGTCGGCCAGGCTGTGCAGGCCGTACTGCCCGTAGGTGAAGCGGGCCTCGTGGATGACCAGCCCGGCGTCCACCCGGCCGTCCCGGACGGCGGGCATGATCTCGTGGAACGGCAGGACGACGATCTCGCCGAAGCCGCCCGGCACCGCCTTCGCCGCCCAGAGCCGGAACAGCAGGTAGGCGGTGGAGCGCTCGGAGGGCACCGCGACGGTCTTCCCGGCGAGGTCCGCGGCGGAGTCCGTGCCGGGCCGGGTGAGCACCAGCGGGCCGCAGCCGCGGCCCAGTGCGCCGCCGCAGGGCAGCAGGGCGTACTCGTCCAGGACCCAGGGCAGCGCGCCGTAGCTGATCTTCAGCACGTCCAGCTCGCCGCGCTCGGCCAGGCCGTTGGTGACGTCGATGTCGGCGAAGGTCACCTCGGGGGCGTCCGCCCCGGGGACGGCGCCGTGCGCCCAGGCGTGGAACACGAAGGTGTCGTTCGGACAGGGCGAGTACGCGATGCTCAGCCGTTCAGTCACGGTCGGCCTCCTGGATCAGTTCTCGGACGGGCAGCGCGGCGAAGGCCGACTCCAGGGCGGCCAGCGCCTCGCCGATCCGCCAGGCGGACCGGTCGCGCGGGCCCACCGGGTTGGACACGGTGCGCAGCTCGAAGGCCGGTACGCCGAAGCGGGCGGCGGCCTCGGCCACGCCGAAGCCCTCCATCGCCTCGGCCGCGGCGCCCGGGTGCCGGGCGGCCAGCGTGGCGGCGCGCTCGGCGCTGCCGGTGACGGTGGAGACGGTCAGCACCGGGCCGGTCACGGCCTCGACGCCGCAGGCCGCCAGGGCCCGGGCGGTCCACGCGACAACGGCCGGGGCAGGGGTGTGCCGGGCGGTGCCGAAGCCCAGCTCGGTGACGTCGGCGAAGCCCTCGGGGGTCTCCGCGCCGAGGTCGGCGGCCACGATCGCCGAGGCCAGCACGGTCGCGCCGACCGGCGCGTGCGGGGCGAAGCCGCCGGCGATCCCGGCGGAGGCGACCAGACCGTACGGCCGGGCCGCCAGCGCGGTGGCGGTGGCGGCCGCGGCGGCGGCCGGGCCGACCCCGCTGGCCAGTACGTCCACCGGCGCGCCCGCGCAGCGGTGCAGCACCCCGCCGGGCAGCGTGAGGTCGGCGGCGCCCGGCGGCAGGCCGCGCAGCACCGCCTCGGCCTCGGCGGACACCGCGACGACGACGAGCAGCCGGGCCCCGAACGGGCCCGGCTGCTCGTCGTCGACGTGCGCGCTCATCGCGGGAGCGTCAGCTGTCCTTGGTGTTCGTCTGGAAGTACCAGACGGCGATCGGGCTCTCCGACTTCTTGTCGATCTCGACCACGGTGACCACGGTCTTGCCGCTGGAGTTCAGCAGCTTGCCGGCCGGCTGGGAGCCGGAGAAGGTCGGGCCCTGGGCGTACGAGAACAGGCTGGTCTGCCCGCCCTGGCTGGAGGAGCCGCCGTTGGTGGAGGCCCACCAGCCGGTCTTGGCGACGTTCGGGCTGACGCCGACGCCGATCCGGTCGCTCGCCCGCACGTCGGACTGCGGCAGGCTGCCGTTCGCCAGCGCGTCGTTGGCCTTGGTCCGGCACTGGTCCTGCTGGTCGTCGGTCAGCGGGCTGCCGTCGTTCCAGCACAGCGGGTCCGCGGCGACCGACGTGGTGCCGACCTGGAGGGTGGCCCGGTGGGAGCTGTGCTCGGTCTGTCCGGCGGCGATCGCGACGGAGGTGCCGACCGTGGCCGCGCCGACCACGACGACGGCGCCGAGGGCGGCGATGACACGGGTATTGAGGCTCATGGATCAGAATCTACCGGGCCCGGCCGATCACGCTACGCGGGGGTCGGCCACCGCGTGTTGCGGACGGCCGGTTCAGGCCACCCGGGGCGCGGCCGGGTGCCGCCGCAGACCCAGCCGCAGCAGCGAACGGGCCGTCCACAGCAGCACCAGGCCGACCACCCCGGCGGCGATCGACAGGCCCAGCACCCCGTTCAACGGGAGCAGGATGCCGACCCCGCCGCCGGCCACCCAGGACATCTGCATCAGGGTCTCCGAGCGGGCGAACGCCGAGGTCCGGACCGCCTCCGGGACGTCCCGCTGGATCAGCGCGTCCAGCGCCAGCTTGCCCAGCGAGGCCGCCATCCCGGACACCCCGGCGACCAGGACCACCGTCACCACGCCGTACCAGAGCGCGGCCGCGCCCGTCACACAGGTCGCCAGCAGCAGCATCGCGGTGACCGTCGCCTCCGGGCCGCGGGTGCGCAGCCAGGAGCCGAGCACCGAGCCCAGCGCGTTGCCCGTCCCGGCCGCCAGTGCCACCAGGCCCAGCGCCAGGGTCGGCCGCAGGCCGCCGATCGGGTCGGTGCGCAGCAGGAAGGCCAGGAAGAACACCAGGAAGCCGACCAGCCAGCGCATCCCCGCCATCGCCCGCAGCGCCAGCACCACCGAGGGGCCGACGGTGCGCAGCGAGGCCTTCACCTTCGGCGGCCGGTGGTGGATCAGGTGCGAGGCCCCGCCCTCGCCGGGCACCTCGCCGGGCACCTCGGCGTGCAGCACGGCCCGCTGCTCGCCCTTCGCCGAGTCGACCGTGTGCGGCAGGTGGAAGGCCATCAGGGTGCCGATCACGAACACCAGGAAGGCGCCGCGCAGCGGCCAGCCGGGCCCGATCAGGTGCAGCAGCCCGCCGACCCCGGCCGCCACCCCGGTGGCCAGCAGCCCGGCCAGGGTGACCCGGGAGTTCGCCTTCACCAGCGACAGCCGGCTCGGCAGCAGCCGGGGGACCACGACGCTGCGCACCACGCCGTACGCCTTGGACGCCACCAGCACGCCCAGCGCCTCCGGGTAGAGCGCGATGCCGCCGCCGGAGATCACCCCGGCCATCGTCCAGGCCAGGACGGCCCGGGCCAGCATCGACATCGCCATGGCCGCCCGGCGGCCGTGCGGCAGCCGGTCCAGCAGCGGGCCGATCACCGGGGCCAGCAGGGCGAACGGGGCCATCGTGATCAGCAGGTAGAGGGCGACCCGGCCGCGGGCCTCGCCGGTGGGGACGGAGAAGAAGATGGTCGAGGCCAGCGCGATGGTGATCAGCATGTCGCCGAAGGAGTTCAGCGCGTGCAGTTCGATCAGCTTCGCCAGGCCCGACTCGCCGGCTCCCTCGGCCGAGGTGGCGCGGCGGATCCGGCGGCCGGTGCCGTGCACCAGCTTCCCGGTGCCCAGGCCGACGGCGGAGGCGGCGCGGACCAGGAGGTTGCGGCGGGGTTCGGGGGCGTCCTCGTCGTCCGGCTCCGGTTCCGGCTCCGCTTCCGGTTCCGGCTCCGGGAGGTCCGTGCGGCCCGCGGGGCCGGCGGATTCCTCGGCCGGGGCCTTGAGCAGGTCCACGGGGGCGGACGCCCCGTCGCCGCCCACCGGCTGCGGTTCGCCCGCAGCGGGGACGGGAGGCTGCTGTCGCGGCGCCGCGTCCGCCTCGTCGGGGCCTCCGGCCTGCGAGGCACGCGGTGCGTGCTGCGACGGGTCGTGGTCCGCCACAAGCCCCATCCTGCCCCAGATTCGCCGGAGTGACGCGGGAATCGGCCCCACTCGGCGCGGCCCCGGAAGGTTCGGCTCCGCCCCGGACTGTGCCGGGGCGCCGACCGGCGGGTAGCCTGCCCCAGGGCCCGCCCGCCGGGGCGCCGGGTCGCCGGCAGGCCGGACGAGCGGCGCGGTCGGTACCCGAGGCGGCCCCGGGTCGCGCAGAATGGACGAGGGACTACCGAGCCGCGACGGAGAAGGCAACACGCCGTGGGCGACAGAAGAACTGGGAGAGAATCGACGCCGTGAGTGCTGCGATGCGAAGCCGTACCCCCGACCGGCTCTGTGCCGAGGCCGTCGAACTCGCCCGTCAGGCTGCCGAGGAGGCGGTCGGGCCGGAGGCCGTTGGGCCGCACCTGGGCGTGCAGGCGGACGCCGACCGCGTCGTCACCCACAGCTTCGAGTGCCTGGACGCGGCCTACCGCGGCTGGCACTGGGCGGTCACCGTCGCCCGCGCGCCGCGCGCGAAGAACGTCACCCTGGACGAGGTCGTGCTGCTGCCCGGCCCCGACGCGGTGCTGGCGCCCGAGTGGGTGCCGTGGAGCGAGCGGCTGCGCCCGGGCGACATGGGCCCCGGCGACCTGCTGCCCACCGGGGCCGACGACCTGCGGCTGGAGCCGGGCTGGACCGGCGACGACGAGCCCGCGCCGAACTCCGCGGTCGCCCTGGTGGCCGAGGAGGACGTGGTGGTCAGCGACCCGCACGTCCAGCCCGCCCCGGCCCGCGCGCAGATCAACGCGGTGGCCGAGGAACTCGGCCTGGGCCGCAGCCGGGTGCTGTCCCGGCTCGGGCTGCACCTGGCCGCCGACCGCTGGGAGAAGGCGCACGGCCCGCAGACCCCGATGGCGCAGGCCGCTCCGGCCGCGTGCGGCAGCTGCGGCTTCCTGATCCCGATCGGCGGCTCGCTCGGACAGGCCTTCGGCGTGTGCGGCAACGAGTTCGGCCCGGCCGACGGCCAGATCGTCTCCTTCGCGTACGGCTGCGGCGGGCACTCCGAGGCGGCCGTCATCCCGGCCCCGCCGGCGCCGTCCGAGCTGATCCTGGACGAGCTGGTGGTGGAGCCGCTGCAGCTGCACCCGGACCGCTCCTCCGGCTCGGTCGAGCCGGACGCCCCGGCCGAGGAGCTCGGCCACTCCTGAGCCCGCCCCGCTTCCGCGGCCCGTCCCACTGAACCGGTGGGGCGGGCCGCGGCGTTCAACCGGGTAGGGGGGTTCCGCTCAGCTGCGGGGCCCCGGCCTTCCTGTCGTCCGTGGGGACCCCCAGCCCGGGGGCGGCAGCCGGGGTGCCGTCGGTCCAGGCAGTGGGGTGCCGGCCGACGGCACCTCACCTCCGCCTGGCGAACGCCCGAGGGGCGGGAGCACCGGACCGGCAGGACGATCGCTGACGGGCGATCGCCCACGGAGCGTCGGAGCCGGGACGGACCGTCGGCCGGCCCGGTGGGGCGCCGGCCGACGGGACCCGCCCGCCGCCGCGGTCGGGGTGTGCACCGACGGGCCCTCACCCCGCGTCGTCCGAGGTCGGCGGGCCCGCCCTGACGGGCCCTCGCCGCCGTGCGTCCGGGCGTCGGATCCGGTGCGGAGGCGGCGCCGGGCCGGGCGGTGGTCGGGAGCAGTCGGTGGGGCAGGGAAGAATGCCCTACGACGTACAGGGCGGCGGAAGGCGGCAGGTCCCGTGGAACCTCGGATCATCGGCAGCGGCACGGACGAGCACCTCGCGGACCCGTTCGGGAGCGCCGCGCTGCGCCGGCGGGTGCTGGACGCCTGGGCCGCCTCGCCGGCCAGGTTCCGGGAGGACGCCAACGCCGAGGAGGAGTTGGCGCTCGGCGGCTACCGCGACCGCCTGGTGGTCGAGTTGGCGCAGAACGCGGCCGACGCGGCGATGCGGGCCGGGCACGGCCCCGGGCGGCTGCGGCTGACCCTGGCGGACGGCGTGCTGGCCGCGGCCAACACCGGTGCCCCGCTGGACGCGGCGGCCGTCGAGTCGCTGTCCACCCTGCGGGCCTCCTCCAAGCGCGGTGAGCAGCCCGCGGTGGGCCGGTTCGGCGTC
The DNA here is from genome assembly GCF_044749365.1 of Kitasatospora sp. NPDC089509. NCBI lineage: Bacteria > Bacillati > Actinomycetota > Actinomycetes > Kitasatosporales > Streptomycetaceae > Kitasatospora > Kitasatospora sp. NPDC089509. The sequence continues at coordinate 46,541 of NZ_JBIVHS010000018.1, forward strand.
GGCTTCGCCGCCGTCCTCGCGGTCACCGACGAGCCCGCCGTGCTCGGCGCCGCGGGCGGGGTGCGCTGGTCGCTGGGCGAGGCCCGCTCGCTCGCCGAGGCGCAGCCCGCGCTGACCGACGAGCTGCGTCGCCGGGACGGCCACGTGCCGCTGCTGCGGCTGCCGTTCGCCGCCGAGGGCCCGGCGCCCGAGGGCTACGACACCGTGGTGGTGCTGCCGCTTCGGGACGCCGCCGCGGAGGATCTGACCCGGCGGCTGCTGGCCGGCATCGACGACGCCCTGCTGCTCACCCTGCCCGGGCTGGCCGAGGTCGTGGTGGAGACCCCGGAGGGCACCCGGATGCTCACCCGCGGCGCCGCCGAGCCGCGCCCGGACGGCGTCACCGAGGTCACCGTCACCGACGACGGCGACGGCCGGCTGCGGCGCACCGTCTGGCAGACCACCGGCGCCTCCGGTCGGCTGGACGCCGAGCTGCTCGCCGACCGGCCCACCGAGGAGCGCGCCCGCCCGTACTGGACGGTGACCTGGGCCGTCCCGGTGGCGGCGGACGGCACCCCGCAGCGGCCGGCCATCGCGCCGGTGCTGCACGCGCCCACCCCCAGCGACGAGCCGATCGGCCTTCCCGCGCTGCTGATCGCCTCCTACCCGCTGGACTCCACCCGCCGGCACCTCGCCCCCGGCGCGCTGGCCGACTTCCTCACCGAGCGGGCCGCCGACAGCTACACCGAGCTGCTGCGCGCCCGCGGCGCGGACCTCGGCTCGCTCGGGCTGGTCCCCGGCCCGCTCGGGCAGGGCGCGCTGGACAACGCGCTGCGCGCGGCGGTGCTGTCCCGGCTGCCCGGTACGCCGTTCCTGCCGCACCCCGGCGGGGTCGAGGAGGGCACGCCCGCGCTGCGGCCGCGGGACGCGACGCTGCTGGAGGGCGCGGACGGCTCGGTGGTGGAGGCGCTCGCGCCGATCTTCCCCGGGCTGCTGCCGGCCGGGCTGGAGCGGCGCACCGAGCTGCGGGTGCTGAACGTGCGCCGGGTGCCGCTGGCCGAGGTGGTGGACCAGCTCGGCGGGCTGGACCGGGACCCGGCCTGGTGGCGCAACCTGTACGCGGCGCTCGGCGCGGCCGACCCGGAGGCGCTCGGCGCGCTGCCGGTGCCGCTCGCCGACGGGCGGACGGTCACCGGGCCGCGGCGGGTCCTGCTGCCCTCGGAGGACGCCGACTGGGCGGCCTTCCCCGGCTACCCCGAGTCGCTGGCCGGGGCGCTGGCCGCGCTCGACCTGCGGCTGGCCCACCCGGAGGCCGCCCACCCGCTGCTGGCCAAGCTGGGCGCCGGCACCGCCACCCCGGCGGGCGTGCTGGACACCCCCGAGGTGCGGGCCGCGGTGGCCCGTTCGTACGAGCTGGCCGACGAGGACCTGGACGCCGCGCTGGAGCTGGCCGACGCCGTGCTGGCCCTGGTGAAGGCGGCCGCCCCGGCCGTGGGGGAGCACCCCTGGCTGGCCCGGCTGGCGCTGCTGGACGACGAGGGCGAGCCCGCCCGGGCCGGTGAACTGGTGCTGCCCGGCAGCCCGTTCGCCGCGCTGGCGCGCGAGGAGGACGCCGGCTGGGTGGACGACGAGCTGCTGGAGCGCTGGGGCCCCGAGGTGCTCGCGGCGGTCGGCGTGCTGGCCGACTTCGTGCTGGTGCGGGCCGAGGACGTGGTGCTGGACCCGGACGACCTGGAGCGGCTGGACCCGACCGTGCCGGCCGACCGGGCGGCCGGCGGCCACCCCACCGGGCTGCTGGACGAGGCGCCGGACGGTCTCGCCGAGTGGGCCGAGGACGTCCTGGAGGCGCTGAACGCCGACGAGGCGGTCGGGGTGCCGCCGGTGGCCGCCGAGCTGCTGGCCGTCCGGGACCTCGACCTGGTGGACGACGACGCCTGGCCGGAGGCGCTGGCCGCGCTGGCCCGCCCGCCGTACCGGGACGCCGTGGTCGGCCCGGTGCGCACCCTGCTGCCGGACGGCACCTACGCCGATCTGCCGCCGTACACCGCCTGGTGGCTGCGCGACCACCCGGTGCTGGCCGGCCGGGAGCCCGCCGGGCTGCGCGCCGCCGGGGCCGACCCGCTGCTGCGCGGCCTGTACGACGAGGCCCGCACCACCCTGGACGAGCAGTTCCTGCACGCGCTCGGGGTGCGCACCACGCTGACCGCGCTGCTCGCCGAGGTGCACGGCCCGGACGAGGTGCTGGACCGGCTGACCGATCCGGCCGCCGAGGTCGGGCACCGCCAACTGCACGGCATCCACACCGCGTTGGCCCGGATCGACCGGGAGCGGATCGAACCGCTGGACGTGGTGCGGGCGTTGCCGCCGCTGGACCCGGCGACCGGCCGCCGCCCGGACCACACGGTGGTGGTGGACGCCACCGAGGCGGTCGTCGCCGACGCCCCCGACCTGGTCCAACTGCTGCACCCGTACCCGCTGTTGCCGGTCGCGCCGGCGCTCGCCGCGGACCTCGCGGAGCGGCTGCACGTGTCGCTGGCCAGCGAGGTGGCCGGTGGGCGGGTGCTCTCCGAGGGCGTGCTGCACCGGGTCCCGGCGGTGGTGCGGGAGCTGCTGCCCGGCTGCCCGGTCGCCTACGAGGAGCACGAGGAGCTGCTGGTGGTCGGCCCGGACGGCGGCGAGGCCGCGGTCGACTGGCGGTGGGACCGCGAGGCGGACGCCCCCGAGCCGCCGTACGACCCGGAGCTGGCCGAAGCCGCCGACGAGGAGGACGAGTTCGACGTCCCGCCGGTGCCCGGACTGCTGCACGCGGCCACCCCGGAGGGCCTGGCGGCCGGGCTCGCCTGGTCGGTCGGGCAGTGGCACCGGCGCTTCGAGGTGCTGGCCGCGCTCACCGAGCCGGACCGCGCCTACGAGCTGTCCGCGGCCCGGGACTTCGAGGGCTGAGCCGGGCTCAGTCGCGCGGCTTGAGCCGCAGGTAGACGGTGGTGGTGACGGTCAGCCAGACCGCGCCGAGCGTCACCAGCGCCGCCGACTTCAGGGTGGGCGTCGGCCTGACCGTCAGGCCGACGCCCGCCATCGCCAGCGCCGTCAGCCCGGCCGCCAGCAGTCCGCCCAGGAAGGCGGTGAACGCCTCCAGCTCTCCACCCCTGCGTGCCATCCGGCACCCCCTTTCGGGGGCCATCCTAAGTCGGCGTCACTCCATGCCGCGGCGCTTCATCCAGCCCCAGACGACCTCCAGCACGATGCCGCAGAGCACCGCGACGGCGACGCCGATCCAGGGGTCGCGCAGGCCCACCAGGCGGAGCTGGAAGAAGTCGGAGAGCGGCGGGACCACCAGCACCAGGGCGAACGCGGCGCCCATGGTGCCGATCAGCAGCAGCCGCCACCAGTTGTACGGGCGGGCGACGATGGCGAGCACCCAGATCGCGATCAGGAACAGCGTCAGGGTGGCCACGCTGGTGTCGGCCTTGAGGTCGGTGGCGTGGTCGGCCCGGGCGAGCGAGTAGGCGACGAAGGTGCCGGTGCCGGCGATGACGCCGCCGGGGACGGCCAGCCGCAGCACGCGCTTCACGAAGCCGGTGCGGGCCCGCTCGTTGTTGGGGGCCAGCGCGAGGAAGAAGGCCGGCACGCCGATGGTGAGGGTGGACAGCACGGTGGAGTGCCGGGGCAGGAACGGGTACGGCGAGTGGGTGAAGATCACCAGCAGTGCGAGCAGCACCGAGTAGACCGTCTTCACCAGGAACAGCCCGGCCACCCGCTCGATGTTGCCGATCACCCGGCGGCCCTCGGCGACCACCGAGGGCAGGGTCGCGAAGGAGTCGTTCAGCAGCACGATCTGGGCCACCGCCTTGGTGGCGTCCGAGCCGGTGCCCATCGCCACGCCGATGTCGGCGTCCTTGAGCGCGAGCACGTCGTTGACGCCGTCGCCGGTCATCGCCACGGTGTGGCCGCGCGACTGCAGCGCCCCGACCAGCTGGCGCTTCTGCTGCGGGGTGACCCGGCCGAAGACGCTGGTCCGTTCGGCGGTGTCGGCGAGCTGCTCCGGGTCCTGCGGCAGGGTGCGGGCGTCCAGCGGGTGGTCCGCACCGGGCAGCCCGAGGTGGCCGGCCACCGCGCCGACCGAGACGGCCGCGTCGCCGGAGATCACCTTGGCCCGGACGTCCTGCCCCTCGAAGTAGCGCAGGGTGTCGGCGGCGTCCGCGCGCAGCCGCTGCTGGAGCACCACCAGGGCGAGCGGGGTGAGGCCGGCGGCCGGGTCGGGGGAGTCCAGCGGGACGGGCGTGCGGCCGAGCAGCAGCACCCGCAGGCCCCGGGCGCCCAGTTCGTCCACCTCGGCGAGCGCCGGGTGCCCGGCGGGCAGCAGCACGTCGGGGGCGCCGAGCAGCCAGCTGGCCTCGCCGCCCTGGGGTTCCAGCAGCTGGACGCCGCTCCACTTGCGGGCGGAGGAGAAGGGCATCGCCTCGATCACCCGCCAGCCGTTGCCGCCGCCCGGGCCGTCGCCGGGCTGGCCGTCGCCGTTGTGGCCGTCACCGGGCGGGCCGTCGCCGCGCCGGCCGTCACCGCGCCCGTAGGCGTCGATCACCGCCTGCATGGACGGGTTGGGGCGGGCGTCGGCCCCGGCCATCACGGCGAGCGCCTGCTGGACGGTCTCCTTGTCGACCTGGGCGGGCTCGCCGTTGGAGAGCACCCGCAGGTCGATCACGTCCATGCCGCCCTCGGTGAGGGTGCCGGTCTTGTCCAGGCAGACGGTGTCCACCCGGGCCAGGCCCTCGATCGCGGGCAGCTCCTGGACCAGGCACTGCTGGCGGCCCAGCCGGATCACCCCGATGGCGAAGGCCACCGAGGTCAGCAGCACCAGGCCCTCGGGGACCATCGGCACGATGCCGGCCACCATCCGCCGGACGGCCTCGCGCCAGTCCCGGCCCTCGACCGCCAGCTGGCTGATGATCAGACCGATCGCGGTGGGGATCAGCAGATAGGTGATGAACCGCAGGATGCTGTCGATGCCGCTGCGCAGTTCCGACTTCACCAGGGTGAACTTGCTGGCCTCCTCGGCCAGCTGGGCCGCGTAGGCCTCCCGGCCGACCCTGGTGGCGGTGAACGCGCCCGCGCCGGCCACCACGAAGCTGCCGGACATCACCTGGTCGCCGGGCTGCTTGAGGACGGGGTCGGGCTCACCGGTGAGCAGCGACTCGTCGATCTCCAGGCCGTCCGCCTCGGTGACCTCGCCGTCCACGATCACCTTGTCGCCGATGCCGAGCAGCACGGTGTCGTCCAGGACGATCTCGGAGACGGCGATCTGCTGGACGGCGCCGTCCCGGCGGACCTGCGGCCGGGCCTCGCCGATCAGGGCCAGGCTGTCCAGGGTCTTCTTGGCGCGCAGCTCCTGGATGATGCCGATCGCCGTGTTGGCCACGATGACCAGGCCGAACAGACCGTCCTGGAGGGGGCCGACGACCAGGATGATCGCGAACATGATGCCGATGATGGCGTTGAAGCGGGTGAAGACGTTGGCCCGGACGATCTCCCGGGTGGACCGGCTGGACCGGACCGGGACGTCGTTGATCCGTCCGCTCGCCACCCGCTCGGCCACCTCGGCGGCGGTCAGGCCGCCGCGCCGTCCGGGCAGCAGCCCGAGCGGGTGCGCTCCGTCCGGGCGGTCTCCGTCGCTCGGCTGCTCTTCCGCGGGCTGGGCAGGCTGCGTCATGGCACCGACTCTACGGGTGCCTTATGTCCGGTGCGTGCTACTAAAGGACTATTCAGTCCGACCGGGTGGCCGGGTTCTGGCCGTTCCCCCCGGCGGCGTCCCGCGCGGCCTCGGCGGCGCGGCTGCGGGCGATCGCGTCCCGTCGGGCGCGGCAGTACCAGAGGCCGATCAGGCCGAGCAGGCCGCCGGAGAGGCAGATCCACGGCCAGCTGCCGTGGCCGTGGTCGGAGAGGCTGCCCTGGAAGGGGAGCAGTGCCAGGAAGGCGACGAACCACAGCACCGTGCCGCCGCCGACGATGGCGACGTCATTGGCCTCCAGCGGAGGGGGCGAGGGGTGCAGCGGCGTCTTGGGCATGGGGCCTAGCGTACGGTGCGTGGGGGTCCGGCGGGGAGCAGGTGGGGCGCCCGTGGGCGGTGCGTGCTCTACGCGCGAAGATAGCGCGTGTGCGATCGGGAAACCATACTTAAATCCCTGCGCCCGGCCACCGTCGTCCCGGGTGCCACCCCCCTCCTCAGCTCCCCCACAGAGGACGCCCGCATGCCTGTGGTCCAGTCGACCACCGAGTCGCCCGAACCCGCCTCCAGCGCCCCGACGCCCCCCTCCGGCGCACTGGACCGCTACTTCAAGATCAGCGAGCGCGGCTCCACCCTGCCGCGCGAGATCCGCGGCGGTGTCGCCACCTTCTTCACCATGGCGTACATCCTGGTGCTGAACCCGATCATCCTGGCCAGCGCCACGGACATGACCGGGGCCCACCTGGACAGCGCCCAGCTGGTCACCGCCACCGCCCTCACCGCGGGTCTCACCACCCTGCTGATGGGCGTGATCGGCAACGTCCCGATCGGTCTGGCGGCCGGCCTCGGCGTCAACACCATCGTGGCGCTGCAGCTCGCGCCCAAGATGACCTGGCCGGACGCCATGGGCATGGTGGTGCTGGCCGGTTTCGCGATCATGCTGCTGGTCGCCACCGGCCTGCGCGAGCGGGTGATGAACGCCGTGCCGCTCGGCCTGCGCAAGGCCATCGCGATCGGCATCGGCCTGTTCATCAGCCTGGTCGGCCTGGTCGACTCCGGCTTCGTCAGCCGGATGCCGGACGCCGCCCACACCACCGTCCCGCTGCAGCTCGGCGGCAACGGGCACCTGCTCGGCTTCCCGGTGCTGGTCTTCGTGTTCGGCCTGCTGCTCACCCTGATCCTGGTGATCCGCAAGGTGCCCGGCGCGATCCTGATCAGCATCGCGGCCTCCACCGTGCTCGCCGTCGTGATCGACAAGTTCGCCGACGTCCCGGCGCTCAAGTGGGGCCTCACCGTCCCCGCCTGGCCCGGCAACCCGGTGGCCGTCCCGGACTTCGGGCTGGTCGGCAAGGTCAGCCTGTTCGGCGGCTTCGAGAAGGTCGGCGTGCTGACCGGCGCGCTGTTCGTCTTCACCGTGCTGATGTCCTGCTTCTTCGACGCGATGGGCACCATCCTCGGCGTGGCCGACGAGGCCCACCTGCTGGACGAGAAGGGCGACCTGCCGGGCATCAACAGGATCCTGATGGTCGACGGCATCGCCACCGCGGCCGGCGGCGCCACCTCCGCCTCCGCCAACACCTGCTTCGTCGAGTCCACCGCCGGCGTCGGCGAGGGCGCCCGCACCGGCTTCGCCTCGATCGTCACCGGCCTGCTCTTCGTGGTGGCGCTCTTCCTCACCCCGCTCGCCACCATGGTCCCCGCCCAGGCCGCCACCCCGGCCCTGGTCACGGTCGGCTTCCTGATCCTGGCGGGCTCCATCAAGGAGATCGACTGGTCGGACTACACCATCGCGATCCCGGCCTTCCTGACCATCGTGATGATGCCGTTCACGTACTCCATCACCAACGGCATCGGCTTCGGCTTCATCGCCTTCTGCGTGCTGCGCCTCGCGGCCGGGCGCGGGCGCTCGGTGCCGGTGCCGATGTACGTGGTGGCGGCGGTGTTCGCCTTCTACTACCTGATGCCGGCCTTCGGTCTGCTCTGACCGCCGCACGGCGCTCGACGGCCCTGCCCTCCGGAACCGGAGGGCAGGGCCGTCGGCGTTCCGGGGCCGTGCGGCGGGTGCGGGTCAGTGGACGCAGAACTCGTTGCCCTCCGGGTCGGCCATGACGGTCCAGGAGCCGCCGGGTTCGGCGACCTCGTGGCGGACGGTGGCGCCGAGGGCTTCGAGGCGGGTGACGGTGGCCGCGCGCTCGCCCGGGCCGGGGTGGACGTCCAGGTGGAGGCGGTTCTTGCCGGGCTTGGGCTGCTCGGCCTCGGGGACGGCCTGGAACAGCAGGCGGCGGCCGAGCCCGGTGTCCGAGGCCGGGTCGTACGGGTCCTCGGGGTGGCGGACCGCGGCGAGGGTGCGCCAGGCGGGGTGGCCGTCGGTCTCGGTGAGGGCGTCCGGGGTGATCGCGCCGGCCGCCAGCAGGCGGGCGATCAGGGTGCTGTGGTCCTCGACGGCGTAGTCGAGGGCGGCGCCCCAGAAGGCGGCCTGGCGGTGCGGATCGGCGCAGTCGATGACGAGCTTCCAGTGCAGCGGCATGTAACCGGTTATATCGGTTAGCCGTCGGGCCGGGCAATCACCGGCGGTCGGCGGCTGTCAAAAAGGCGACGGTGTAGGGCAGTTGGCGGCGGGAATACTGCCTGGACGGATAAGGGGAGGGGACTCGACCGATGGTGCAACAGGATCCGCCCGGGGGAGTCGAGGCGCGACTGCTGCCGGAGCTGTTCTGGCGGGCGGACAAGGCCTCGCTGGACGGACAGCGCGAGACGCTCCGCTGGCACCGCGGACTGATCGCCATGCTGGTGGTCGCCGCGCTGATCGGAGCGCTGCCGGGGCCGGCCCACCAGGGCGACGCCGACATCAAGCCACTCTTCTCGGTGGCCGCCTTCCTGATCGCCGGCTACTTCTGGTCCCGGCTGCGCCGCAGCAATCCGCAGGGGCGGTGGTACGAGGCGCGGGCGGCGGCCGAGTCGGTCAAGACGCTGGCCTGGAAGTACAGCGTCCGGGCCCGGCCGTTCGGCGGCGAGGCCGTCTCGGCGGACGCCGACCGCGGCTACCTGCTCCAGGTCGAGGACGTGCTGCGGGCCTTCGAGGACCCGGAGATCGTGCCGGCCGGAAGCGTCCCGGAGATCACCGAGGAGATGCGCCGCGCCCGGGCCGACAGCCTGACCGCCCGGCGCACCCTCTACCTGCGCACCCGGGTCGAGGGCCAGCGCACCTGGTACCGCTCCCGGGCCGAGTCCTGCGACTCCCAGTCGGTCTCCTGGGGGCTGGGCATCGCGACGCTGATCATCATCGGCGCGGCGGCGGCGATCGCCCAGGCCACCGGCGCCCTGGAGGTGCACGTCTTCGGGGCCAGTTCGGCCGCGGCCGCCTCGATCATCGCCTGGACCCAGCTCAAGCAGCTGCGCCCGCTGGCCGCCGCGTACCAGATGGCCGCGCGCGAGCTGGAGAACGTCGGCAACCAGCTCTCCGACCTCGACGCCAAGGCGCCGGACGCCGAGGAGCGGTGGGCCCGGCTGGCCGCCGAGGCGGAGGACGCGGTCTCCCGGGAGCACACCACCTGGCGGGCCCGGCGGGCGTTCCCGCGGTAGGTCCGCTCCGCCGGGAGGCCCGGCGCCGGGTGTCCGGCGCCAGGCCAACTCCGGGGAGGGGCTGGGGAGATCCGGCGAAGCGGGACCACGCGGGGGGCACAGGTGTGCGGGGTGCGTGAGAGTAGAGCGCCGAGCGACAGAACGTGACCATTACGTGTCCATGCCCTGGTTTCATCGCCACCGCGCGACCCGCAGTCCCTGCCCGGAGGCCCACCTGTGCGCATTCTCCTGATCGCCACCGCGTTCAACAGCCTGACCCAGCGCGTCCACACCGAGCTGCGCGAGCGCGGCCACCAGGTCGCCGTCCAACTCGCCCTCGGCGACGAGCAGATGAGGGAGGCGGTGGCCCAGGTCGACCCGGAGCTGATCATCTGCCCGATGCTCACCAAGGCCGTCCCGGCGGACATCTGGTCCACCCGGACGGTGCTGATCGTCCACCCCGGCCCGAAGGGCGACCGCGGCCCCTCCTCGCTCGACTGGGCGATCACCGGGGGCGCCCGGCGCTGGGGCGTCACCGTGCTGCAGGCCGTCGAGGAGATGGACGCGGGCGACATCTGGGCGTCGGTCGAGTTCGCCGTCCCCGAGTGCGGCAAGAGCGAGCTGTACCGGGGCGAGGTCGCGGACGCCGCCGTCGAGGCCGTCCTGCTGGCCGTCCAGCGGTACGAGGGCGGGCTGTTCGTCCCCGAGCCGCTGGACCACGCCCGCCCGGACGTGTACGGCGAACTGCGGCCCTTCCTCCGCCAGGAGGCCCGCCGGATCGACTGGCAGCGGGACGACACCGCCACCGTGCTGCGGAAGTTGCGCGCCGCCGACTCCCAACCCGGCGTGCTGGACGAGCTGTTCGGCCGGGACTTCTTCCTGCACGGCGGCCACCCCGAGGACGAGCTGCGCGGCCCGGATCCCGGCGCCGTGCTGGCCACCCGGGACGGCGCGATCTGCCGGGCCACCGTGGACGGCGCGGTCTGGATACCCCAGCTGCGCCCGCGCCGCACCCCCGGCGGGCCGGTCACCTTCAAGCTGCCGGCCGCGACGGCGCTCGCCGACGAGCTGCACCGGGTCCGCGAGGTGCCGGTGACGCCCGCGGCGGCGGCCGGTCGGAACACCTGGTCGGAGCTGCGCTACCGCGAGGAGGGCGAGGTCGGCTACCTCGAATTCGGCTACGCCGGCGGGGCGATGAGCACCGAGCAGTGCCGTCGGCTGCTGGCCGCCTACCGGGCGGCGGTCCAACGGCCCACCTCGGTGCTGGTGCTGGGCGCGCCCCGGGACTTCTACTCCAACGGGATCCACCTCAACGTCATCGAGGGCGCGGCCTTCCCGGCGCTGGAGTCCTGGGAGAACATCAACGCGATGGACGACCTGGTCGAGGCGGTCCTGACCACCGGCGACAAGCTGACCGTCGCCGCGCTGGCCGGGAACGCGGCGGCCGGCGGCCTGATGATGGCGCTGGCCGCCGACGAGGTGTGGTGCCGGGACTCGGCGGTGCTCAACCCGCACTACCGGCTGATGGGCCTGTACGGCTCCGAGTACTGGACGTACACCCTGCCGGCCCGGGTCGGCGCCGAGCAGGCCGAGCGGCTCACCACCGAGGCGCTGCCGGTCGGGGCCGAACACGCCCGCCGGATCGGTCTGGTGGACCGCGCGTTCGGCGGGGACGCGGCGGAGTTCCGCCGCTGGGTGGTTCGGGAGGCCGCCGGGCTGGCCGCCTCGCCGGAGCTCGCCGGGCGGCTGGTGGACAAGAAGCGCCGCCGGGCCGTGGACGAGGAGGCCAAGCCGCTGGCCGCGTACCGGGCGGAGGAACTGCGCCGGATGCACGCCAACTTCTACCGGGCCGGCGAGCCGTACCACGGGCTGCGGCGGGACTTCGTGCGCAAGGTCTGCCCGGTGGCGACGCCGGGGCACCTGACCGGGCTGCTCGGTCGGCCCTGAGGTTTTCAGGGGGTGTGCGGACGTCCGGCCGGGGTGGGGGACCCGGCCGGACGTCGGTCTTTCTCCGCGGCCCGGACTCAGCGCCGGGTGGCCGCGCCGCTCATCGGGCGCCGCCGCTGCGGGGGGACGCGCGGCGGCCGGGGTGCCAGCGGGGCCGCCGGGCCGACCAGCAGCGGCTGGCTGCTGGGCTTGCTGGGCGAGACGGCGAAGGCCAGCGAGCCGAAGAACACGTAGCAGCCCAGGCCGACCCCGAGCGGGAAGATGAACTGCAGCGCCATCACGCCGCCCTGGGTGGAGTGCGAGAAGTCCAGCCGGACCGACAGCGCGGCCATGCCGGTGTAGTGCATCGCGCAGACCGCCACGCCCATCACCGGCGCGGCCGCCAGGACGGCGAGGGTGCCCCGGATGTTCAGTGCGGCCCAGAGTGCGGCGGTGGCCGCGAACACCGCGATGGCGACCGAGAGCCCCACCGTGGTGCGGTCGTAGTCGAGGTGGCCGGGCAGCACCATCGCGGCCATGCCCAGGTAGTGCATCGCGGCGACGCCGAGGCCGGTGGTCAGTCCGCCGACCAGCAGCGCCAGCACGGGCCGGCTGCGCCAGTACCCGACGGTGAACAGTCCGACGCCGACCACGGCGACGGCGACCAGCAGGCTGAGCACAGTCAGCAGCGGCTGGTAGCTGATCTCGACGCCGGTGACGGAGAAGCCGAGCATCGCGATGAAGTGCATGGACCAGATGCCGGCGCCGAGCGAGGTGGAGGCGAACAGCAGCCAGACGGCCCGGCTGCGGCCCCGGGAGACGAGTGCCCAGCGGGCGCTGCGGAGGGCGACGAAGGCGCCGAGGCAGGCGACGAAGTACGAGACCGCCGGTGTCACCCAGCCGTGGTCGGCATGATGGATCTCACCCAATTGAGCTCCCTGGACGAGGGGTTGAGGGCGCCAGGGCTCGGGCGGACGCGGCAGGCCGGGTCGCCGGGGAGAAGGTGGGGGAGGGGCACGGAACGGGTGCCATCGAGAGGAGACCTGGCGTGTGGTGCCCCTGACAACGGGGACAGTAACGACTGCCGGGCAGTCGCACAAGGTTCGTGTTTTTCGTGAACTCCCAGGTCAGCGTGGACCTTTACGTCGCCTGCAAGATCTTGGCACCAAGCCCTGACACCGCCTGCGCAGGACCCCCGGGGGTCTCACTGTCCGATGGCCTGCTCCAGCGGGGCGAGCCCGAAGGGGTGGCCGGCCGGGTCGATCAGCACCCGGAGCGTGCGGCCGTGCTGGTAGCCGGGCTCGGTCGCACCGAGCGCCAGCGCCTTCGCGGTGGACTCCTCCAGGTCGTCCACGTAGAAGTCGAGGTGGAAGTGCTTGCTGCCGTCCGGCTCGGTCCACGGCTCCGGCCGGTAGCCGCTGACCCGTCCGAAGCCCAGCGGGCTGCCGCCCTCCGGGTTGTCCAGGATCGCGAAGCGCTCGTCCACGTGCCGGGTCTCCCAGCCCAGCAGCTCGCCGTAGAAGGCGGCCAGTGCCACCGGGTCGGCGCAGTCGATGGTGACCATGGCGAGCCGGGCGAAGCCGGAGTCGTCCTGCGGGTCCGGCGCGGACCCGGCGGTCTGCGGCGACGGCGCGGACGGCGCGGCCGGCACGGACGGTGCGGCCGGCGCGGGAGCTTCGGAAGCGAGGTCGGACATGTCTGGTCGGCCCTTCCGGGAGGTGGGAGCGGTTCCGGGAGGTGGGAACGATCACCCCTCACCAATATGGCACCGGGCCGATCCTCCGGCACGGCGGGAACCCGTTTTTCTTTAGCGAGGGTAATGACGTAAGCTAAAGAGATGCCCGAGATGTCCGAGCAGGACCTCGCAGCGATCTCACAGCTGCGGTCGTCCACCATGCGCCTCTCCCGACGACTCAAACACCAGCGGGTGGAGGAGTCGTTGAGTCCCACCGAGATGGGAGTGCTGGGCACCCTCGCCCGGTGCGGAAAGGCGACACCGGGTGAGCTCGCCCGGAAGGAGCACGTGCAGCCCCCCTCGATGACCAGGATCGTCGCGATGCTGGAGGAGAAGGGGCTGGTGCGGCGGGAGCCGCACCCCGAGGACCGCCGCCAGGTGGTCGTCAGCAGCACCGAGCAGGCCGAGACGATCCTCGCGGAGAGTCGTCGGCGCCGAAACGCCTGGCTCGCCGAGCTCGCCCAAGGGCTCGACGACGACGAGTGGGCCGCCCTCCGGGAGGCCGCACCCGTGCTCTACAAGCTCGCACACCTCTAGGCACACCCACTCCGGCGAGCCGCCGGAAGAAGAAGGAGTACCGCATCACCGCAGGACCGATTACCGAAACCAGGAGCGCGACGGCCACCGCCAGGGCCGTCGCGCCGCGAGGGGAGACCACCGTGACACCGCCGGCCGCAGCCAGCGCCGCCGCCCGTACCGACGACCAGACCACCGACCCCGCCGCGGACACCGCGGCCGCCGACGCCCAGGCCCCCGCCCCCAGCGGACTGCCGGGCAACGGCGACGACGACCCCGACGAACGCACCGCGGCGGATTCCGCCGCTCAGCGCCGAACCCCTTCGGCCGCGTCCCCCACCGGTTCGGCCGCATCGCCGACCGGAGCCGAATTCACCAGGCCCCGGGGGATGTTCTCCTCCCTGCGCGTTCGCAACTACCGCTACTACTTCGCCGGCCAGGTGGTGTCCAACACCGGTACCTGGATGCAGCGGATCGCCCAGGACTGGCTGGTGCTCAGCCTCACCGGCAGCCCGCTCGCGGTCGGCATCACCACCGCCATGCAGTTCCTGCCGATGCTGCTGCTCGGCCTGTTCGGCGGCGTGCTCGCCGACCGGATGCCCAAGCGCCGGCTGCTGGTCTACACCCAGGGCGCGATGGGCCTGCTCGCGGCCGGACTGGCCGTGCTGACCATCGGCGACGTGGTGACGCCGTACTACGTGTACGCCTTCGCCCTGCTGCTCGGCCTGGTCACCGTGGTGGACAACCCGACCCGGCAGGCCTTCGTCTCCGAGATGGTCGGCCCGAAGGACCTCGCCAACGCGGTCAGCCTGAACGCCGCCAACTTCCAGACCGCCCGGCTGGTCGGCCCCGCCGTCGCGGGCCTGCTGATCGCCGCGGTCGGCAGCGGCTGGGCGTTCGCCGTCAACGCGCTGTCCTTCGCCGCCGTGATCGGCGGACTGCTCGCGATGCGCGAGTCCGAACTGCGCCCGACCGAGCCGATCGCCCGGGAGAAGGGCCAGCTGCGCGAGGGCCTGCGGTACGTGAAGGAGCGGCCCGAGCTGCTCTGGCCGATGGTGCTGGCCGGTTTCATCGGCACCTTCGGGTTCAACTTCCCGACCCTGCTGTCGGGTTTCGCGTACGACACCTTCAAGGTGGGCGCCGGACAGTACGGCCTGCTGAACACCGCGATGGCGGTCGGCTCGCTGGCCGGTGCGCTGCTCGCCGCCCGCCGGGGCGCGCCCCGGCTGCGCCGACTGGTCGGCGCGGCGCTGGCCTTCGGCACGCTGGAGGTGGTCGCGGCCTTCGCGCCCGACTACTGGACCTTCGCGCTGCTGCTGATGCTGATCGGGGTGTTCGGGCTGAGCTTCAACACCTCGGTCAACTCGATGCTGCAGCTGTCCACCGACCCCGAGATGCGCGGTCGGGTGATGGGCCTGCTGGTGCTGGTCTTCACCGGCGGCACGCCGATCGGCGCCCCGATCGTGGGCTGGGTGACCGCCTCGTACGGGCCCCGGCTGGGTCTGCTGGCCTGCGGGCTGGTGTCCGCGCTGGCGGCCGCCGCGGTCGGCCTGGTGCTGGCCCGCAGCGCGGACCTGCGGGTGCGCTTCGACCTGCACCCGGGCCGCGGCGGGCGGGTGGTGGCCGTCGTGCCGCGCGTCGCCGTGCCGCGCAAGTCCGAGCTGGCCGCCGCCTGCTGACGGAACGTCAGAACGCCCCGGGGGCCTTCCCCGGGGCGTTGCGGCGTGCTGTCAGAGCCGGATCTCCAGCACCTGGCCGGGCCACATGCCGGAGGGCTGCTCGGCCTCGAAGGTCTCGGTCTCGGTGAAGCCGAGCGCCCGGTACTGGCCGACCAGCTTGCGGTCGTTGCCGGCGTAGCAGTCCACCCGCAGCAGGTCGAGGCCGCGGCGGCGGGTCTCCTCGATCGCGTCGGCGATCAGCGCGGCGCCTATGCCGGAACCCTTGCGGGTGCGGTCGGTGACCAGGAGGCGGACGTAGAGCTCGGGTTCCTTCGACGGCGGGACGAACCTGCCGCGGTCCTCGGCCAGGACGCAGCAGCCGATCGTACGGCCTTCCTCGTCCACGGCCAGGCGGACCAGGAAGGGGTCCTCGGTGTACGAGGTGACCTGGTCGACCCGGGCCTGGTTGGTGCTGAACGGCTCGTCGCCCCACTGCCCGGTGCGTTCCTGGCCGGCCAGCCAGGAGATGGCGCCGTCGAGTAGGGACAGGATGTCGGAAGCGTCCGAAGGGCCCCCGTTGCGGATCTTCATGGAAAACCGTTCTACACCGTGCCGTCCGGGGAGGGAAGATCGGATCATGAGACTGTTCGTCGCGGTGCTGCCGCCGGTCGAGGCGCTCCAGGGGCTCTCCGACGCCGTCGCCCCGGTGCGCGGGCTGCCCGGGGCGGACCGGCTGCGCTGGACCGCCGTCGAGGGCTGGCACCTGACCCTGGCCTTCCTCGGCGAGGTGCCGGCCGAACGGCTGCCGGAACTGGAGGCCGCCCTGGCCGCCGTCGCGGCCGTCCACCCGGTGCACCGGTTGCGGATCGCGGGCTCCGGCCGGTTCGGGGACCGGGTGCTCTGGGCCGGGGTCGAGGGGCAGACCCGGGCGATCCGCCGGCTCGCGGAGGCGGTGGCCGAGGCCACCGCCGGGTTCACCGGGGAGTCGATCGGGGGGTCCGCCGGGGAGTCCGCCGGGAAGGGCGACGCCTTCGCCTTCCACCCGCACCTCACGCTGGCCCGGGCCGGCTCCTCGCGCGGCCACCGGCGGGCCGTCCAGCGGGTCGCGGCGGCCGAGCTGGACGGGTTGGCGGCGGCGCTGGCGCCGTACCGGGGGCCGGAGTGGGCGGCCGCCGGGCTGCACCTGATGCGCAGCGACCTGAGCGGGGGCTTCGCCCACTACGAGTCGCTGCGCTCCTGGGCGCTGGCCGACCGGGGCTGAGGGCACGGCGCCGAGGGCACGGGGCCGAGGGCACGGGGCCGAGGGTCTGGAGCCGAGGGCCTGGGATTCGTGTCGGGGTGAGCCGGGGGTACGCTCGATGACCGTGGATCCCAAGACTCGAATGCGCATCGTCTCCGGCACCCTGGTGCTGCTGCTGGTCGTCGTGCTGATCAGCTCCCTGGTCGGCAAGTAGCCCCGGCCCGGGCCCGCCGGCCCGCGGCCCCCGGCCCCCGGAACGGCGAGAGGGCCACCGCCCGCAGGCGGTGGCCCTCAGCCGTGCTCGGGACCCGTCAGAGCTGCTCGACCACGTAGTCGATGCAGTGGGTGAGCGCCTCGACGTCCGCCGGGTCGATCGCCGGGAACATCGCGACGCGCAGCTGGTTGCGGCCCAGCTTGCGGTACGGCTCGGTGTCCACGATGCCGTTGGCACGCAGTGCCTTGGCGACCGCGGCGGCGTCCACCGACTCGTCGAAGTCGATGGTGCCGACCACCTGGGAGCGCTCGGCCGGGTTCGCCACGAACGGGTTGGCGAAGGAGGACTTCTCGGCCCAGGTGTACAGCCGGGACGAGGAGTCGGCCGTACGGGCGACGGCCCAGTCCAGCCCGCCGTTGCCGTTGATCCACTCCAGCTGGTCGGCCAGCAGGAACAGGGTGGCGAGCGACGGGGTGTTGTACGTCTGGTCCTTCGACGAGTTGTCGATGGCCGTCGGCAGCGAGAAGAACGGCGGGATGTAGCGGCCGGAGGCGGCGATCTCGGCGGCGCGCTCCAGGGCGGCCGGGGAGAAGGTGGCCAGCCACAGGCCGCCCTCGGAGGCGAAGGACTTCTGCGGGGCGAAGTAGTAGACGTCGGTCTCGGTGATGTCGACCGGCAGGCCGCCGGCGCCCGAGGTGGCGTCCACCAGCACCAGCGAGCCCTGGTCCGCGCCGGCCGGGCGGGCGATCGGCATCGCGACGCCGGTCGAGGTCTCGTTGTGGGTGAGGCCGTAGACGTCCACGCCGGCCTCGGCGACCGGCAGCGGGTGGGTGCCCGGGGCGGCCTTGATCACCGTCGGCTCGGCCAGCCACGGGGCGGCCTTGACCGAGGAGGCGAACTTCGAGGAGAACTCGCCGAAGTCCAGGTGCTGGGACTTCTCCCGCACCAGGCCGAAGGCGGCGATGTCCCAGAAGGCGGTGGAGCCGCCGTTGCCGAGGACGACTTCGTAGCCCTCCGGCAGCGAGAACAGGCTGCTCACGCCCTCGCGCACGCGCTTGACCAGGTTCTTGACCGGGGCCTGGCGGTGCGAGGTGCCGAGCAGGGAGGTCTGGGTGGCGGCGAGGGCACTCAGGGCCTCGGGGCGCACCTTGGACGGTCCGCAGCCGAAACGGCCGTCTGCGGGCTTGATGTCAGCGGGGATCTGGATCTGAGCCACGCGCGCAGCCTACTGGCTGGGGGGCCGTCCGGGGTACGGTCGTCCGCCCGCTGAGATTGTGATCTTGGCTGCTCATCAGTGCGGGCCGGCGGGCCCGGCCGGAGCCGGACCCGCTGGTCAGAGGCGGTGTCGGGGGCTCCGGCCGGCGGCCTCGGCGCGCTCAGTGCGCGATGGCGTCCCAGCCCTCGATCTCCTCGGGGCGGCGCGGGCCGGGGCCCGTGTAGCGCGCGGAGGGGCGCACGAGGCGACCGGTGCGCTTCTGCTCCAGGATGTGCGCCGACCAGCCCGCCGTGCGCGCGCAGGTGAACATCGAGGTGAACATGTGCGCGGGGACCTCGGCGAAGTCCAGCATGATCGCGGCCCAGAACTCGACGTTGGTGGCGAGCACCCGGTCGGGGCGGCGGTTGTGCAGCTCCTCCAGCGCGGCCTTCTCCAGCGCCTCGGCGACCTCGAAGCGCGGGGCGCCGAGCTCCTTGGCGGTGCGGCGCAGCACCCGGGCGCGCGGGTCCTCGGCGCGGTAGACGCGGTGGCCGAAGCCCATCAGGCGCTCGCCCTTGTCCAGCGCGTTCTTGACCCAGGCGGTGGCGTCGCCGGTGCGCTCGATCTCCTCGATCATGCCGAGCACGCGCGAGGGGGCGCCGCCGTGCAGCGGGCCGGACATCGCGCCGACGGCGCCGGAGAGCGCGGCCGCGACGTCGGCGCCGGTGGAGGCGATGACCCGGGCGGTGAAGGTGGAGGCGTTCATGCCGTGCTCGGCGGCCGAGGTCCAGTAGGCGTCGACGGCCTTGACGTGCTTCGGGTCCGGCTCGCCGCGCCAGCGGATCATGAACCGCTCGACGACCGTCTCGGCCTTGTCGATCTCGCTCTGCGGGACCATCGGCAGGCCCTGGCCGCGGGCGGACTGGGCGACGTAGGACAGCGCCATGACGGCGGCCCGGGCGAGGTCGTCGCGGGCCTGCTCGGCGGAGATGTCGAGCAGCGGCTTGAGGCCCCAGACCGGGGCGAGCATGGCGAGCGCGGACTGGACGTCGACCCGGATGTCGCCGGAGTGCACCGGGATCGGGAAGGGCTCGGCGGCCGGCAGGCCGGGGTTGAACTTGCCGTCCACGAGCAGGCCCCACACGTGGCCGAAGGAGACGTTGCCGACCAGGTCGTCGATGTCGACACCGCGGTACCGCAGGGCGCCGCCTTCCCGGTCGGGCTCGGCGATCTCGCTCTCGAACGCGACGACTCCCTCAAGCCCGGGTACGAAATCGGACATGCGACGGCTCCTTCAGTTCTGCGATCGGTGCTCCGCCGTGGTGGGGCGGCGCTCCAGTGACCGAATCGTGGTTGGCACTCGGTGCCAGAGTGACAGGCACGGGGTGCATTGCGCCATACACCACCGCGGTGATGTTTCCGGTGGGGCCGGTTGACTTCCCGCCGGGGGTCGGTCGTGCCCCGGGGACTCCCGGAACCAAACGCCCGGTTCCGGACAATTCCCCGTACGGCGGGCGGCCAAGCGGTGGCGAGTCACCATATCTCCGGCCGGGGTTTGTCCGGAGGTAGCGGTGCCGGTTGCTTGTCGTACGGGATGATGTTGGCGTGCAGACCCCGGAACGCGCCCACTCGACGCCCCTGAGCCCCGCCACCCGGTCCCCGGCCGACGCGGCCCGACCCGGTCCGGACCTCGCCGTGATGCGCAAGCAGTACCGTCACGAGGGCCTGGCCGAGGAGCGGCTCGCGCCCGAGCCGATCGGCCAGTTCGCCCGCTGGTTCCACGAGGCGGACGACGCCGGGGTGGTGGAGCCCAACGCCATGGTGCTCTCCACCGCCGACGACCGGGGCCGGCCCAGCTCGCGCACCGTCCTGCTCAAGGGGTACGACCTCCGCGGCTTCGTCTTCTTCACCAACTACGGCTCCCGCAAGGGCTCCGAGCTCGCCGTCAACCCGTACGCCGCGCTGCTCTTCCCGTGGGTCGCGCTGGCCCGCCAGGTGATCGTCGAGGGCCGGGTCGAGAAGGTCGGCCGGGACGAGACCGCCGCCTACTTCCGCACCCGCCCGCACGGCTCCCAACTCGGCGCCTGGGCCAGCGAGCAGTCCAGCCCGGTCGACAGCCGGGCCGTCCTCGAACAGCGCTACGCCGACCTGGAGCGCCGCTACCCGGAGGGCGAGGGCGTGCCCGTCCCGCCGTTCTGGGGCGGCTACCGGGTGATCCCGGAGCGCGTCGAGTTCTGGCAGGGGCGCGAGAACCGGCTGCACGACCGGCTCCGCTACCTCGCCGACCCGGCGAGCCCGACGGGGTGGCGGGTGGAGCGGCTCTGCCCGTGACGGGCGGCGGGGCGCGACGCCACGGGACACCTGACGGACCGTCACGTTTTGTGTAGAATGTGCGCGCTGCGCCTGGGTCGATGTTTCTCCGGGCGGCTTCCGGCTGTGCCGGCACGATCGAGTGAGGGACTGATGAGCGTCACCGGTGCGGAAACCGCTGCTGGACTCGGCTCTGACCTGGTCGACGTCACCGCCCTGCCGCTCGACGAACTCGACGCCCTGCCGGACACCGTGCTCGGCGACCTGCTGCGCCGGGTCGTGGCGGACGCCCTGACGCCCGGCGCCGAGCCGCTCGCGGCCTTCCAGTCGGCGCTCGAACTCCGCTGACCCGGCTGACCCCGCTGACCGTCGGCTAAACCATCCGCCCCGGCCGGATTCCCCAACTCGCCGCCCCCCTGGTGCAGTTCACGACATGCTGGGTATGAGACCAGCGCCGTCGCGGCATCGTCAGGGTCGGGGGAAACAGGTGAGTGAGCGGGATCAGCAACGGCCGTACTTCTTCTTCAGCTACGCGCGTCGGGACTTCGAGGCGGAGGACGCCTTCGTCGACCAGTTCTTCAACGACCTGCGGGACGAGCTCGGGCGCATCCTCGGGCCGGCCGTCCAGGCGGACGAACTCGCCTTCCGGGACACCGAACGGCTGCGCCTGGGCGACGAATGGGCCGACAAGCTGGCCCAGATGCTCGGCCGCAGCCGGACCATGGTCGCGCTCTACTCGCCGGCCTACTTCGCCAGCGTGTACTGCGGCAAGGAGTGGACGGCCTTCCGCGGCCGGGTCCGGCGCCACCACGAGGAGACCGCGGAACAGGTCGCCGCGCTGATCCCGGTGCTCTGGGAGCCGGTCGCGCCCGCGGAGCTCGTCCCCGAGGTCACCAGGATCCAGTGGGCCCAGCCGGACATGGGCAACGCCTACGCCCGGCACGGCCTGCGCGCCCTGCTGCGCACCGCCCAGCAGGACGCCTACCGGCAGGTCGTCCGGGTGGTCGCCGGACGGATCCGGGACGCGGCGGTGCGCCGGCTCGCCGAACTGCCCGAGTTCGACCTCGACGCCGTCCGCGGCTACTTCCCCGGGCCGGCCGCGCCGGCACCGGCCGCCGAACCCGGCATGGTGCGGCTGTTCATCGCGGCCGGCCGGGCCGCCGAGGCGGCCGCCGAAGGCGGCTCGTACGCGGGCGGCTGGTACGGCGCCAAGCCCTGGCACTGGGCGCCGTTCTACCCGCCGGCCCAGCCCTCGCTGGCCTCCCGCGCCCAGCGGGTGATCACCAACGCCGGGCACACCACCACGCTGGAGGAGATCGGCGCCGGGCTCGGCGAGAAGCTCGACCAGGCCCGGGAGGACAGCCAGGTCAGCGTCCTGCTGGTGGACCCGTGGGCGGCCGGGCACGAGCGCTACCGGGACGCGCTGCGCGAGTACGACGACCAGAACCACCCGGTCACCGGCGTGATGGTGCCGATCGGCGGCGGTGACCCGGACGGGGAGCGCGAAGCGCCGTGGGTCGGCGTGCGGGGCGTGTTCCGCCGCAACTGGTTGCGCCGGCGCGACCCGGAGCACTTGTTCCGGGTGAAAGTGAGCCAGGAGAGCTTCGACAGCGACCTCGCCATCATGGTGACGGTTGCTCAGAACAAGCTCATGGACGACAACTTGGATTGGGGGGACGATGGCGGCGACGCCTTCGGCTTCGGCCCGGGAGGCGGCCGGGACATGCCCGGTCTGGCCATCCCGGCCGGCCCGCCCAGCCCCTCCGGTCCGCCGCGGAGCCCGTCCGCGCACCGCGATCCGGAACCGACGGCGAAGGACCTGCCCGGCCAGCGCCCGGGCAGCCACGACGGCTCTGTCCCGCTGAGGGGAGACGGACGATGAGCACTGAGCCCGTGACGGAGCCGGGGCGCGGCGGACCGGGTTCGGTCGTCACGTTCTACTCGTTCAAGGGCGGCACCGGCCGCACCATGGCGCTCGCCAACGTCGGCTGGATCCTGGCCAGTCGGGGCCTGCGCGTCCTGGTGGTCGACTGGGACCTGGAGGCGCCGGGCCTGCACCGCTACTACCACCCGCTGCTGGTCGACCCCGAACTGCACTCCACCGACGGCCTGATCGACATGCTGCGCTCCTACGTCAAGCAGGCACTGCCCTCCGCCGCCGGGCCCACCGGCCGGCCCCCGGCCGCCTGGCTGGACGAACCCGGGCGGCTGGACGGCTACATCTGCGGCCTCGCCCTCGACCTGCCGGCCGGCGGACGGCTCGACTTCCTGCCCGCCGGGCGGCAGAACGCCGCCTACGCGGCCGCCGTCACCAGCTTCAACTGGCGCAGCTTCTACCACGGTCGGGACATCCGCGGCGGCGAGTTCCTGCGCGAGCTGCGCGAACGCTGGGCCCGCAGCTACGACTACGTGCTCATCGACAGCCGTACCGGCGTCAGCGACACCTCCGGCATCTGCACCGTGCTGATGCCGGACACCGTGGTCGACTGCTTCACCTTCAGCGCCCAGAACATCCGCGGCGGCGTCGACGCCGCCAAGGCCATCGCCGAGGCCGAGGAACGGGCCATCCGGGTCCTGCCGGTGCCGATGCGGGTCGAGGACGCCGAACAGGAACGCCTGGAGGCCGGGCGGGACTTCGCCCGCGACGCCTTCGCCCCCTACCTCGGCCGCTGGCTGCCCGGGGACCGCCGGGCCGCCTACTGGGCCGACGTCGAGGTGCCGTACAAGCCCTTCTACGCCTACGAGGAGGTGCCCGCCACCGTCGCCGACCGCCCGCAGGAGGCCCGCAGCCTGCTCAACGCCTTCGAGCGGCTGGCCGAGTGGATCACCGACGGGCGGGTCCGCTCGCTGCGCCCGCTCGGCTCCGAGGCCCGCCGCCGGCTGTACGGCGCCTACCTGCGCTCGGCCCGGGCGGTGCCCCGCCAGGTCTTCGTCAGCTACGCGCCCGAGGACCGGATGTGGGCCGAGTGGGCGGCCGCCACCCTCACCCGCTTCGGCTACCAGTCCTCGCTGCACAACGCCGCCGAGCCGCACGGCGGCCAGCGGCCGCCGGAGGTGGCCGGACCGCTCGAAGGCCAGGGCCGGGTGCTCGCGCTGCTCTCGCCCGAGTACACCGCGCTGCCCCGGGCCGGCGAGGTCTGGCAGCTCCTCCAGGGCCGCGAACTCCCCTCCGGCTCCTCGGCGTTGGTCGCCCTGCGGCTGCAGGACTCGGACGAGCCGGTGCCCCGGCCGTTCATCGGCCAGGCGGTGCCCGACCTGATCCGCGCCTCCGCCACCGGAGCCGAGGCCCAGCTCTACGGCGAGCTCGGCCCGCCGCCCGGCAGCAACCGCCAGTTCGACACCGACAGCGGCGAGTTCATCGCCCCGGCGCGGTTCCCCGGCACCGCCCCGCAGGTCCAGGACGCGCCCTCGCGCAACGCCGCCTTCATCGGCCGCGGCAAGCTGCTGGAACTGCTTCGCAACCGCTTCACCGGCGGTCCCACCGCCGTGCTCAGCCAGGTCCTGTACGGCTTCGGCGGCGCGGGCAAGTCCCAGATCGCCGCCGAGTACGCGCACCGCTTCAAGTCCGCCTACGACGTGATCTGGTGGGTGCCCGCCGAGGAGCCCGCCAACATCCCGCAGAAGCTCGCCGAACTCGCCCCCCGGCTCGGCGTGCCGACCAGCGACGACGTCGCCCACACCGCCGCGGCCGTGCTGGACGCGCTGCGCCGCGGCCACCCGTACCGCCGCTGGCTGCTGGTCTTCGACAACGCCGGCACCCCCGAGGAGCTCGCCCCCTGGCAGCCCGGCGGCTCCTCCGGCGGGCACGTGCTGATCACCTCCCGCAACCAGGGCTGGGCCCGGCACGCCGGCCTGGTCGAGGTCGACGTCTTCCTGCGGGAGGAGTCCGTGCGGCTGCTGCGCCGCTTCAACGGCGGCCTCTCCGCGGAGGACGCCGACCAGGTCGCGTACCGGCTCGGCGACCTCCCGCTCGCCGTCGGCCAGGCCGCCGTCTGGCTGCAGGAGACGTCGATGCCGATCGCCACCTACCTCGAACTGCTCGACGGGGAGCTCACCGAGATGCTGGAGCGCACCCGGCTGCGCCCCGCCGAGTACCCGCACTCCGCCGCCGCCACCTGGCGCATCTCGGTCGAGGAACTGCGCCGGATGAACGCCCCGGCCGCCCAGATCCTGGAGATCTGCGCCTTCTTCGGCCCGGACGCCATCCCGATGAAGCTGCTCTACAGCCGGGCCGTCACCCGGGCCCTGCGACTGCCCCCGCGCGCGCCGCGCGACAAGCTGGCGATCGGCGAGTTCCTGCGCGCCATCAACCGGTTCGGGCTGGCCCGCACCGACCAGGGCAGCGAGACCATCACCGTGCACCGACTGGTCCAGGCCGTGCTCCGGGACCAGGTCGAGGAGGAGCGGCAGGCCGAACTGCGCGGCGTCGTGCACGCGGCGCTGGCCACCGCCAACCCCGGCGACCCCGACATCCCGGCCAACTGGTCCGAGTACGCCGAACTCCTGCCCCACCTCTGGCCGTCCGGCGCGGTCGACAGCGCCGACGAGGACGTCCGGCAGTGGATCATCGACTCGGTGCGCTACCAGTGGAAGCGCAGCCTGCACGAGTCCGGCCGGGAACTGGCCGAGCGGACCCTGGAGCACTGGCGCGAGGACGGCTTCGGCGGGCCCGACTTCGACGTCGACAACGACGCCCAGACGCTGATGCTGCGCACCCAGCTGAGCAACATCCGCCGCTCCCAGGGCGCCCTCCAGGAGGCGTACGAGATGGACCGGGACATCCTGGACCGGTTCACCGCCACCCTGGGCCCGGAGCACTCGCACACCCTCGCCGTCGCCAACAGCCTCGGCGCCGACCTGCGCTTCCTCGGCCGCTACGACGAGGCCCGGGCGCTCGACCGCAGGACCCTGGACGCGGCCCGGCGCACCCTCGGGCCGGACCACCCGCGCACCCTGATGATCACCAACAACCTGGCCGTCTCCGACTACCTGGCCGGCGACCGCTACGCCGCGCTGGAACGCCACCGCAGCAACTACCTCCAGCAGCGCGAGGCCCTCGGCGCGCACAGCCTGTACGCGCTGTCCTCCGCCTCCAACTACGCCCGCGACCTGCGCGAGACCGGCCGGCTGCGGGAGGCGCTGGACCTGCTGGAGGAGACCGTCCGGATCTACCAGCAGACCATCGGCGACAACCACACCGACACCCTGCGCGCCCGCAAGAACCTCGCCGTGGCGCTGCGCCGGGCCGGGCGCTACCACGAGGCGCTGGAGATCGACGAGGACATCTACCAGCGCTACCTGGACATCAACGGCCCCGAGCACCCGGACACCCTGGCCGCCGCCACCAACCTGGCCAGCGACTACACCGCGCTCGGCGACACCGACCGGGCCATCCCGCTGGCCGAGCGGGCGCTCGCCCGCTACCGCGAGTACCTCGGCGAGAACCACCCGGTCACCCTCGCCGGTGCCAACAACCTCTCGGTCTACCTGCGGCTGGCCGGCCGGCTCGCCGAGGCGCGGGAGCTGTCCGCGCGCACGCTGGCGCAGTTCCGGACGGTCCTCGGCGCGCACCACCTCTACATCCCGATCGCGATGATGAACCACGCGAACGACCTGGCGCTGGCCGGTGAGCTTCGGTCCGCGCTCGCCCTGGAACAGGAGGCGGCGCCGCTGATGACCGAGGCGCTCGGCCCGGACCACTACGACTCGATCGGCATCAACTCCAACCTGTCGCTGTCGCTGTCGGCGCTCGGCGAGACCGAACGGGGCGCCGCGCTGCGGGCCGACTGCATCCGGCGGGCCCGGATCACCCTGGGGGAGGAGCACCCGACCACGGTGGCGGTGAAGGCGGGCACCCGGCTGGACTCGGACGTGGAGCCTCCGCACGTGTGACGGGCGGTCGGCGATCGGGTCCGGCGGTGTTAGGTTCTCGCGCATGGTGCCGTTCCGGCAGTTCCTGCTGAAGATCCACAGCCGCTGCAACCTGGCCTGCGACTACTGCTACATGTACGAGGGCGCCGACCAGAGTTGGCGCGACCGGCCGCGGCGGATGGAACCGGCGACCGTCCGCCGCACCGCCCGGCGGATCGCCGAGCACGTGGCCGCGCAGGGGCTCGACGAGGTCTCGGTGGTGCTGCACGGCGGGGAGCCGCTGCTCGTCGGAGCGGACCATCTGGACTTCCTGCTGGCCGAGTTGGCGGGGTCCGCGCCCCGGGTGCGGTTCAGCCTGCAGACCAACGGGCTGCGGCTGCTGGACGAACCCGCGCTGCTCGACGTGCTGCACCGGCACCGGGTCGGGGTGGCGGTCTCGCTGGACGGCACCCCGGCCGACCACGACCGGCACCGGCGGCTGCCCACCGGCGCGGGCAGCTGGGAGCGGACCGCGGCGGCGGTGCGGCTGCTCGGCTCGGAGCAGCACCGGGAGCTGTTCGCGGGACTGCTGTGCGTGGTCGACCTGGCGGCCGACCCGGTCGCCACCTACGAGGCGCTGCTGGACTTCGCCCCGCCCCGGCTCGACCTGCTGCTGCCGCACGCCACCTGGCGGGAGCAGCCGGCCGGGGTGCGGCGCGCACTGCCGGTCGGACCGCCGTCCCACCGGGAGGCGGCGCCGTACGGGGACTGGCTGATCGCCGCCTTCGACCGCTGGTACGACGCGCCGTACCGGGAGACCGGGGTGCGGCTGTTCGAGGAGCTGTCCGTGCTGCTGCTCGGCGGGCGGGCGGCCAGCGAGGCGGTCGGGCTGGCGCCGGTGGACCTGGTGGTGGTCGAGGCGGACGGCACGATCGAGCAGGCCGACAGCCTCAAGGTGGCCTACCAGGGGGCCGCCGGGACGGGGCTGGACGTGTGGCGGCACGGCTTCGCGGAGGCGGCCGCGCACCCGGCGTTCCGGGCGCGCCAGCGCGGCCTGGCCGGGCTCGGGCCGGTGTGCGCGGCCTGTCCGCTGGTGCGGGTCTGCGGGGGCGGGCTGTACGCCCACCGCTGGGCGGGGGAGGGGCCCGGCGGGGGGTTCGGCCACCCGTCGGTGTACTGCGCGGACATCGACCGGCTGATCCGGCACATCGCGGCGCGGCTGCGGGCCGGGGTGGCGGAGCTGGCCGGGGCCGGGCGGCGGCGGTAGGCAGGGGGCCGTGGGGGCGTGCGGGTCGGGACTCACCCGTTCGGGGCATCCACGGGTCCGGACCGGCTGAGCGGGCGCCGGGTGGGGAGACACTGCGGGCGGACCGGACGGATCGGTGACGGGTACGGGCGAGGCGGTCGGCGGGTCGGCGATCGGGTGTTCGGCCAGCCACGGGCAGCCACGGCCATCCACGGGAATCCAGGAGAATCCAGGAGAGGACGGATCGGTGACGGGTACGGGCGAGGCGGTG
This sequence comes from Kitasatospora sp. NPDC089509, assembly GCF_044749365.1. Classification (NCBI taxonomy): domain Bacteria; kingdom Bacillati; phylum Actinomycetota; class Actinomycetes; order Kitasatosporales; family Streptomycetaceae; genus Kitasatospora; species Kitasatospora sp. NPDC089509. The sequence continues at coordinate 73,964 of NZ_JBIVHS010000018.1, forward strand.
GCGGCCGGGGTGCCGGGCGCGCGCGGGTCCACGGCGGCCGGGCGGGCCGCCGACGGGCTGCCGCGGCACGCGTTGGACCGGGCGACCTTCCGGGCGATCGCGGGTGCGCGCGGCGGTCCGGAGGCCGTGCGACTGCTGCGCGCGGGGCAGCTGAGCAAGCGGGCGCTGCTGCTGCTGGCGCTGCGCCGGGCGGCGCCGCGGGACGAGGACTACCGGGCGGCGTACGGCGAGGTGTGCGCGCTCCAGCGGACCGACCGGTCGCGCTGGGAAGAGGTGCTGCTGCGACCGGAGTTGGACGCCTGGGCGGCGGACCGGCTGCGCGCGCTGTCGCTCGGCGAGGAGGTGCCGCCGGACGGGCTGGGTGCGTTCCTGCGGGCGGAGCCCTCGCCCGTCCTGGAGCTGGAGTGCGACGGGCTGCGCTGGACGCCGCTGCTCGACCACCTCGGTCCGCGCCGGGTGGACTACGGACGGCCCCCGGTCGGACCGCTCTCCGATGGCGAACTGTGCGCGTGGGAACGGAGCTTGGCGGACGCCTGGGAGATCCTGGTGCGCCGTCACCGGCAGCACGCGGAGGCGGTGGCGGCCTGCGTGGCCGTGCTGGTGCCGCTGCGCCCGGCCCCCGGCGGGGAGGCGGTCAGCGCCGCCGCCCGGCGGGCCTACGGGGCGGTGGCGACCTCGCTGCCCGCCGATCCGGTGCTGCTCGCGCTGGCCCTGGTGCACGAGTTCCTGCACGTCCAACTCGGCGCCCTGCTGGACCTGGTGCCGCTGCACCGGCCGAACGGTCCGGCGGTCTACCACGCCCCCTGGCGCCCCGATCCGCGCCCGGCCGGGGCGCTGCTCCAGGGGACGTACGCGCACCTGGGCGTGGCGTCCTTCTGGTGCGCCGAGGCGGCCGCCGGGGTGGGTGAACGGGCTCGTGCGGAACGGGAGTTCGCCTGCTGGCGAGCGCACACCCTGGCGGCCGCCGGGACCCTGCTGGAGTGCGGCGAACTCACCGACGACGGCCGGGAGTTCACCGAGGAGCTGGTGCGGGCCGGGCGGGCGCTGGGCGGTTGAGGCGAGCAGGTCCGGACGGACCGGGCCCGCGGTCCGGGGACGTCCGGGCGGCGGGCCCGGGCGCCCGGCGCGTGGTCGGAGCGCGGCCGGCGCGCATCCGTGCGGGAAGGGACGGCCGGGTCGAACGCTCGCTCCGGTCAACGCGTTTCGGCGCGCGCAACGGCTCAGTGCGCGACCGCTGAACGGGTGAATTCTCAGGCTCTCGCGCGCCGTGGTACAGCGTCGAGTGGCTGGGCAGACCAACTTGAGGGGGCAAGGTGCCGCGCGGAGTCCTCGCGGGCACTACATTGGTCGCAACCGGGTGGCCTACCCGCACTCGGCAGGTCCTAACCGCGCCTAAGGAAACGAATATGACTCCGGTAACCAGCATCAGGCCGGCCGGCAACCTCACTGACACTCAGGAGACGCCGGAACGCCCCTCCCTCGCCGAGCTCGCCGCCCTGGGTGCGGAGGAACTCGCCGCCCGGCTGCAGCGCGCCCTCCCCGGCGCGGAATCCGGCCTCGTGCCGGTCGCGGCCTTCAACTCCTCGATCTGACAACTCCGGACGACCGAAACGGAACCCAGGCCGAGCTGAACCTGCCACACCCATGATGACGCGAATTCCGGTGCCCCTGACGCAATTCGTCGTCAAGATGCACAGTCGGTGCGATCTCGCCTGCGACCACTGCTACGTCTACGAGCACGCGGACAGCAGCTGGCGCTCCCGCCCCAAGGTCATCGGGGACGGGATCCTGGCCAAGGCCGCCGAGCGGATCGGCGAGCATGCGATCGCCCACCGGCTGTCCGCCGTCCGGGTCGTCCTGCACGGGGGAGAACCCCTGCTCGCCGGCCCGGACCGGTTGCGCCGCGCAGCCGAAGCGCTCCGGGCCGCCCTCCCGCCCGGCTGCGCCCTCGACCTGCGCATCCACACCAACGGCGTCCTGCTCAGCGAGGCCTTCTGCGCGCTGTTCGCGGAGGTCGGCGTCAAGGTCGGCATCTCGCTGGACGGCGACAAGGCCGCCAACGACCGCCACCGGCGCTTCGCCGACGGGCGCAGCAGCCACCCCCAGGTGCTGCGGGCCGTCGCGCTGCTGAACCGCCCCGAGTACCGGCACCTGTTCGCCGGGCTGCTGTGCACCATCGACATCGAGAACGACCCGGTGGCCGTCTACCGGGCGCTGGTCGAACTCCGGCCCCCCGCCGTGGACTTCCTGCTGCCGCACGCCACCTGGGAGGAGCCGCCGAAGCGGCTGCCGGGCGATGCCGCGCAGACGCCGTACGCGGACTGGCTGCTCACCGTCCACAGGCTGTGGGAAACGGACCGGCGGCCGTTCGCGGTGCGCACCTTCGAGTCCGTGCACCGGACCGTGCGCGGGCTCTCCAGCCTCACCGAGTCGCTCGGACTGGAGCCCTCGGACCTAGCGGTGCTGGAGACGGACGGGACCTTCGAGCAGGCGGACAGCCTGAAGACCGCGTACGACGGTGCGCCCGTCACCGGCATGAACGTTTTCGCGCACAGCATCGACGACCTCGCCCGGCACCCGGGCATCGCCGCCCGGCAGTCCGGACTCGCCGGGCTGAGTGCGACCTGCCGGGCCTGCCCGGTGGTCCGGGCCTGCGGGGGTGGGCTGTACGCCCACCGCTACCGGGCGGACAACGCCTTCGACAATCCCTCCGTCTACTGCGGGGACCTCATGACGCTCATCAACGGCATTGCGGGCAGCGGCGGTTCGGCTCCCGGCGCGGCTCGCGGCGCGGCTTCGGCCGCCGCTTCGCCTTCGGCCTCGGCTTCCGGGTCGGGCCCGGTGCCGGCCCAGGGCGGCGGGTCACCACTGTCCGCCCCGGTCGCCGCGGTCGCCCCGACGCGGCTCTCGTCGGCCCAACTCGACGAACTGGCCCGGGGATACGGCGGTGCGGACACCGTCGCCGCGCTGTCCCGGGCCCAACTGGCGCTCACCCGGGCCATGTTGGCCGCCGCCTGGGATGCCTCCGGGCAGGGGCGGGCCGAGGCGTGGGAGTTGCTGTCGGAGCTGGACGTGGCCGCCCCCGCGGAGGTGGACGCGGTGCTGGGCCATCCGTACGCGCGGGCGTGGGCGGCGCGGCGGCTGGCCGGGGACCTCTCGGTGGGGCTGGGCCCGATGGCGGCGCTGGCGGCCGCGGCGGCGGTGCGGGCCGGGCGGGGGGACGCCGTCCAGGTGCCGGCCCGGGGCGGCGGGCTGTACCTGCCGACGCTGGGGTGGGTCGAGGTCCCGGACGGCGAGGCGGTGGTGACCGGCCGGGCGGACGGGTTCGAGGTGCGGGCCTCCGACGGGTCGGTGCGCACCGAGCTGGACCGGCCGTTGCGGCGGGTCCGGCTGGCCGGGGGGTGGACGGTCGCGCTGGAGGACCTCGACCCGCTGCGGGACAGCCACGACCACCCGGTGGCCGGGCGACTGCCGGAGGCCGAACTGCTGGCCTGGACGGGCGCGTTGCGGGAGGCCTGGGAGCTGCTCGGACGGGACCTGCCGCGGTACGCGGAGGGACTGCGGGCCGGGTTGGGGACGGTCACACCGCTGCGGCCCGGGCCGACCGGGCGGGACGTCAGTTCGGCCGCGCGGCAGGCGTACGGGGCGGTGGCCATCGCCCGGCCCGCGACGGCGCCGACGCTGGCGCTGCTGCTGGCGCACGAGTTCCAGCACGTGAAGCTCGGCGCGGTGCTGGACCTGTTCGACCTGTACGACCGGGCCGACGACCGGCTGTACTTCGCGCCCTGGCGGCCCGATCCGCGCCCGCTGGAGGGCCTGCTCCAGGGCACGTACGCGCACCTGGCGGTGACCGAGTACTGGGGCACCCGGACGGCCGCGTACGACGGTCTGGCGGGGGAGGCGGCGGACCGGGCGCGGGCGCAGTTCGCGCTCTGGCGGCGGTACACGGCGGAGGCGGTCGAGCGGCTGGCGGAGTCGGGGGCGCTGACCGGGCTTGGCGCACGGTTCGCGGAGGGTATGGGGGAGAGCGTCGCCCCCTGGCTGGCCGTTCCACTGCCGGCGGCGGCGGAGCGGGACGCCGGGCGGGCGCGGCAGGAGCGCCTGGCCACGGCCTGAACAGGAGGGTTCGAGATGGTCTCTGCGGCCGTACTCGCGGACCGGTTCCGTCGGTTGGGTGTCCGGGCGGGCATGGTGTTGCACGTCCAGGCGTCGCTGCGGGCGCTCGGGCCGGTCGAGGGCGGGGCGGCCGGGGTGGTCGACGTGCTGCTCGAACTCCTGGGCCCGGAAGGGACGTTGGCGGCCTATACGGCCACGCCCGAGAACTCCTCCACCTCGCGGATCTACCAGGCCGCGGTGGCCGGGATGTCGGCCGAGGAGGTGGCGGAGTACCGGGCGCGGATGCCGAGGTTCGACCCGGCCACCACCCCGGCCTCGCCCACCATGGGTGCGCTCTCGGAGGCCGTCCGCACCCGGCCGGGCGCCCTGCGCAGCGGGCACCCGCAGACCTCCTGGGCGGCGGTCGGCCCGCTGGCGGGCGAGATCACCGCCCGGCACCCGCTCACCTCCCACCTGGGGCCGGACTCGCCGCTCGGGAAGCTGTACGAGCTGGACGCCCGGACGCTGATGCTCGGCGTGGAGATGGCCCGGTTCACGCCGTTCCACCTCGCGGACCTGCGGCAGCCGGACGTGCGGCTGCGGGACTACCGCTGCGTGGGGCCGGAGGGCTGGGTCGGCTTCCGGGCCCCGGACCTGGACGACCTGCACTTCGCCGGGCTGGGCGAGCGGGTGCTGGGCGCGGCCGCGGGGGTCGGGGTCGGGCGGATCGGTTCGGCGGAGTGCCGGTTGGTGCCGGTCCGGGAGGCCGTCGACCTCGCGGACGGGTTCCTGCGCGGCCGGGGCTGATCTCCGACGCGGTAAGGGCTGATCCCCGGCGCGGTAAGGGCTGAGCCCCGGCGCGCTCCCGGCCGAACCGGCGACTCCGGGGTGTCGTTGCCCCCGTCGCGCCGCCCGTCGGGCGACCATCGCGCCGAGTGGGCGCCGAGCGGCGCCCGGACGGGAGCGGTGCGGCATGCGGAAACTGATGGCGAGTCAGGCACTGGTGGTGGCCGGACTGTTGGCGATGGGCACGGTGGCGGCCCTGCCGGGCGGTGCGGCGGCGGCCCGGCCCGGGGTGTTCGCGCCGAAGACCGACTACCCGGTGGGACACAATCCGCGCGGGGTGGCGACCGGTGACTTCACCGGCGGCGGCCGGACGGACCTTGTGGTGGCGAATGCCGGGGACGGGACGGTCTCGGTCCTGCTGAACGACGGCGCCGGCGGCTTCGCCCCACAGCGGACCTTCCCGGCCGGGGCGGGTCCGACCTCGGTCGCGGTGGGCGACCTGCGCGGGATCGGGGTGCGGGACCTGGTGGTCGCCGACCAGGACGACAGCGTGGTCTCGGTGCTGCTCGGCAACGGGGACGGCACCTTCCAACCGGCCCGCACCTTCCCGACCGGTTCGCATCCGGACGCGGTCGCCCTCGGCGACTTCCGGGGCACCGGCACGCTGGACCTGGCGGTGGCGAACCTCGGCGACTTCGGGGACGGCAGCGTCTCGCTGCTGCTGGGTAACGGGGACGGCAGCTTCCAGCCGGCCCGCACCTTCCCGACCGGCGCCAACTCCAACCCGGCCTCGATCGCGTTGGCCGACTTCGGCGGCAGCGGCCACCTGGACCTCGCGGTGGCCCTGGACGGGGTCAGCGAGGTGGCGGTCTTCCCCGGCAACGGGGACGGCACGCTGGGCACCCCGACGGACTACTGGGTCGGCGGCGTCCCGGTGTCGGTGGCGGTCGGCGACCTGCGCCGGGACGGGCGGTTGGACCTGGTGCTCGCCGACGCGGAGCAGTCCGCCAAGGTGCTGCTGGGCAACGGGGACGGCACCTTCGGCCCGGTCCACGCCTACCCGGCGGGCAGCGGGCCGGTCTCGGTGACGGTGGGGGACTTCACCGGGCGCGGTCGGGACGACCTGGCGCTGGCGACCGGTGACAACTCGGTGGCGCTGCTGCGCGGGCGCGGGGACGGCGGCTTCCGGGCGCCGGAGTTCTACCCCACCGGGTCCGGCCACTACTCCACGCCGGACCGGGTGGTGGCCGGGCGCTTCACCGGCGGCCGGGCGCCGGACCTGGCGGTCACCAACGCGCAGGACGACACCGTCTCGGTGCTGCTGAACAGGCACGGCCGCTCGGGGTGGTGGCACAGCGGCCCGGCGTAGCGTTCGCCGTCAGTCCATTGCAATGGTGGGGGTGGGTGGCGTTGCATTCTCGGCAGAGTCGTTGCAATGATTTCGCGGCTCTGAGCTGCAGGGATGGGGGGTTGTTGCAGCTTCACTGTTGCCCGGACTTCGAACGCAACGTAGCGTTTCTGTTGTCGGAAAGCGGCGGGCCGAGTGGTCCGCGACGCGGAAACGAAGGAGCGCACGATGCAGAAGTTCGCCACCCCCACCCCGGTCTCGGTCGTCCTGGACATCCCCGCGGGCCTGATCCGGCTCATCGCCTCGGACCGGGCGGACACCGTCGTCGAGGTCCGGCCGGCAGCCGCCGGGAAGAGCCGCGACGTCAAGGCGGCCGAGCGGGTCGAGGTCGGGTACGCCGACGGCGTGCTGCGGGTCCGGACCCCGGAGGCGGAGAACCGGCTGATCGGCAACTCCGGCTCGGTCGAGGTCACCGTCCAACTGCCCGCCGGCTCCCGGGTGGAGGCCACGGCCGCGCTGGGCGAGTTCCGGGGCGTCGGCCGGCTCGGCGACGTCACCCTCAAGGCCGACCAGGGCACCGTCAAGCTCGACGAGACCGCCGGTGCCCGGATCGACCTCCAGGCCGGGGACGTCACCGTCGGCCGGCTCGGCGGCTCCGCCGAGATCCGCACCCTGAAGGGCGACCTGCGGATCGCCGAGGCCGTCCAGGGCGCCGTCACCCTGCGCACCGAGTACGGGAGCATCGACCTCGGCGCGGCCCGTGGGGTCTCCGCCGCCCTCGACGCCGGCACCGGCTACGGCCGGATCGAGAACGCGCTGCGCAACGCCGACGACACCCCCGGCCTGACCGTCCACGCCACCACCGCCCACGGCGACATCACCGCCCGCAGCCTCTGACCGGCACGCCACCCCACGCCGGCATTCGCGGAAGAAGGAACGACGATGAGCGTGATCGAGCAGGGCGGTCCCGAATTCGAGCAAGGCGGTCCCGAATTCCAGCAGGCTGCAGAGGAGTTCATCGCCGCCGGATTCGCCGGTATACAGCTGCGGGTGCGCGGGGAGGCCGGTGAGTGGGCCGGCGGTGCCGGGGTACGCGAGCTGGGTGCAAGCGAACCGCCCTCCACCGAAGGGCTGTTCTGGATCGGCAGCACGACGAAGACCTTCGTCGCCGCCCTGGTGCTGCAGCTGGTGGCCGACGGCGTGATCGGGCTGGACTCCCCGGTCGGCGAGCACCTGCCCCGGTTCGGGCTGGACGGGCGGATCACCGTGCGGATGCTGCTCCAGCACACCAGCGGCGTCTACAACTGCACCGGCGAGCTCGACGAGCACGGGGAGTTCGTGCCCGGGCTGCCATCGATCGGCAAACCGTGGGTGGAGAACCGGTTCCACAGCTACCGGCCGGACCAGCTGGTCGAGTTCGCGCTCGCCAAGCCGGCCCGGTTCGAGCCGGGGACGGACCAGAGCTACTCCAACACCAACTACACGCTGGCCGTGCTGCTGGTCGAGGCGCTGAGCGGGCGCTCCTACGCCGAGGAGATGCGGCGGCGCGTCCTGCAGCCGCTCGGCCTGCGGGACACCGTGGTCCCGGGCGACCTGAGCGAGCTGCCCGGCCCGCACGCCCACGGCTACTACCGCTACCGGGACGACGGGGAGTGGGCGGTGGTGGACGTGTCGCGGCAGAACCTCTCGCTGCTGTGCGGCGCCGGGGACATGATCTCGACCACCCGCGACCTCCAGGTGTTCTTCGGCGCCCTGCTCGGCGGCCGGCTCCTGCCGGACGCACTGCTGACGCAGATGCGGACGCCGCACGGACCGCTCGGGTACGGACTGGGCCTGTTCGTCCAGGAGTTGGGCCCGGAGAGCGGGAACGCCACCATCGTCCACCACAACGGCGGCGCCCCGGGCGGCTACGGCGCACTGATGATCGCGACCCCGGGGGGAGAGCGGATCCTGACCGCAGGACTGACCACGGGCGACGCGGACTCGGATCCGGCGCAGACCTTTCCGGCGGCGCTGGACCGGCTGATCAAGGCGGTTTTCTGAGGTCTCCCGCAGCCGAGCGTGACGTGACGGGGAGGGGGGGAATGTGCGGGGGCCTGGATTCAGCAAAAAGTTGGTATGACAAACGTAAAAAGCGATCTAGGCTGTGGGCGCTCACACATTCTTCGCATGAATCAGGTTTCGCTCGATGAAGCTGCCAAAGGCCTCCGCCGTCATCGCGGCCGCCGTGCTGGCCCCCGCCGTCCTCTTCCCGTCCGCAGCCGCGGCTGCCGGCGGCCCGCGGCCCACCGGGCTCTCCAGCCCCGACACCGCCTCCGACCAGCCCGACGAGGCCGGGGACCACGGCACGAGCGAGCAGGAGAAGCGCGACCGGGCCGAGGTGGCGCGGATCCTGGCTGACAAGGAGTCCGGTCCGGGTGTGCGGGAGGCCGGGGAGAAGGCGCTCGCCGGGGATGCCGCTGCGGTGCGGCACTTCCTGGAGGTCGAGTTGGCCGAGCAGCGGTTCATCGACAACCGGGTGCGGGTCTCCCAGGTGATCAACAATGCCGGGCCGGTGCTGAGGGAGGCCGCCAAGGCGGTCCTGCGGCACGGCACGGCCGCTGAGCTGGAGAAGTTCCTCAAGGAGGGACAGTTCAAGGCCCGCGCCGAGGATGAGGACCGGGCCGAGGTGGCGCGGATCCTGGCTGACAAGGAGTCCGGTCCGGGTGT
>NZ_JBIVHS010000018.1:83000-190050 GCF_044749365.1 Kitasatospora sp. NPDC089509
TGCGGGAGGCCGGGGAGAAGGCGCTCGCGGGTGACGCTGCCGCCGTGCGGCACTTCCTGGAGAAGGAGTTGGCCGAGCAGCGTTTTGTGGACAACCGGGTGCGGGTCTCCCAGGTGATCAACAATGCCGGGCCGGTGCTGAGGGAGGCCGCCAAGGCGGTCCTGCGGCATGGCACGGCCGCTGAGCTGGAGAAGTTCCTCAAGGAGGGCCAGCACAAGGCTCGGGCGGAGGATGAGGACCGGGCCGAGGTGGCGCGGATCCTGGCTGACAAGGAGTCCGGTCCGGGTGTGCGGGAGGCCGGGGAGAAGGCGCTCGCGGGTGACGCTGCCGCCGTGCGGCACTTCCTGGAGAAGGAGTTGGCCGAGCAGCGTTTTGTGGACAACCAGGTGCGGGTCTCCCAGGTGATCAACAATGCCGGGCCGGTGTTGAAGGAGGCCGCCAAGGCGGTCCTGCGGCACGGTACGGCCGCTGAGCTGGAGAAGTTCCTCAAGGAGGGACAGTTCAAGGCCCGCGCCGAGGACGAGGCCGCGGCCGCCCGCAAGGGCGGTACGGACCGCACCCCGGACCCGGCCGGGCAGCCGGAGCCGCAGCCGGGCCAGGGGGTCAAGCCCGTCGCGGTGACCACTGGTGCTGGTGCGGGTGCCGGTGACACCTCCGGCGCCGTGGTGTCGGCCGGTCATGCCGGTCAGCTGGCCGCCACCGGCAGCGAGGGTCTCGGCTGGGAGGCCGGTGGCGCGGCCGCCGCCCTGGCCGCGGGTGCGGCGCTGGTGGTCGCCTCCCGCCGCCGCTCCACCGAGGACTGACCCGCTCCGACGAATCCCCGGGCACCGTTCGATCGGTGGCCGGGGACTCTTCAATTCCTGTCCGGCGTGCGCCTGTTAGCGTGGACGCATGGACGATCTTGAAGGTGTGGTCTGGCCGCCCGAACCGATCAGGACCGAGCGACTCGTACTCCGTGTGCCCGAGGCCCGGGACCGGGCAACGTTCATCGACCTGCACGCCTCGCCGGAGGTGCACACCTACCTCGGCGGCGCCCGGGCGCGGGACGAGCTGGAGCAGCTGGTGCCCGAGGAGCCCGAGGGGTGGCCGGGGAACTTCGTCGTCGAGCTCGACGGGACGATGATCGGACAGGTGCTACTGAGGAGGGCGACGGGCCACCAGCGCCCGGCGGCCGATGGGAAGGCCGACCTCGGCTACCTGTTCCTGCCGCAGGCCTGGGGGCGCGGGTACGCCACCGAGGCGTGCACGGCGGCGCTCGACTGGTTGGCGGGCGCCCTGCCGGGGGAGCCGGTGGTGCTCACCACCCAGAGCGCCAACCTCGGATCGATGCGGCTGGCCGAGAAGTTGGGGTTTGTCGAGGTGGAACGGTTCGATGCCTGGGACGCCGAGCAGTGGCTCGGCATGCGGGCACCGGTTCGCTAGGGCGGACCGGGCGCTCACTGCCTACGCGCAGGAAGTCGACCCCGTCGACTTCCTGCGCTCGCCGTGATGCCGGAACAGCTGCCGTGAACCCGTCGCTCCCGACTCCCCGTTGGCATGAATGAGCCAATCGGCTCACGGAGGTCGCCCGCGCCGGACTTCAGCGGTCGACCGCCGGTCAACGACAGTCGCACCGGCAGCGGATTCCGCCCGACGGGTAGTCACGCCCGCCCGGCCTCGGGATCCTGCTGCGCCACCACCGCCGACTGGTAGCTCAACAGGAACAACTGACACATGGCAGCCCTCTCACCCGTACGTCGACTCCTCCGCCGAATCGTCGCCGGCACCGTGGCCCTCGTGGCCGCCGTCGGCGTGTCGCAAGGCCTCTCCGCACAGCCCGCCCAGGCCCTCCCCACCGGCCTGTGGACGTTGGTCGACTGGGACATCAGCAACCTGACCTCGGACACGTGCAGTTGGTCGGCAAGTCTGGCCTACAACGACATGATCAGCACCGTCCGGAACGTCTCGGGCCAGCCCATCGGCAACGGAATGTCCGACAGCGTCACCACCACCGAGCATGGCCGCTACATCGAGGTCCGTCTGATGGATCACGGTGCGAACCGGCTGTCGATCCTCCTGCGGGCCGACAACCTGTACATGGACGGCTTCATCAACGCCTACGGCCGCTTCGTCTTCAGGGGCACCAACACCGCGCCCCTGGCGACCGCGCTGCTGAGCAGGTACCCGAACACCCCCACCCCGATCACCTTCCCTGAACTTCCGTGGAACGAGAACTACAACTCGTTCTCCAGCGACAGCTGGCGCCGGAACACCCCGTTCACCGCGCTCCGCTCGCAGGTGAACACGCTCATCGACATGCAATCGTCCCCCCGGTCAGGGAACGCGCAGGGAAACAACGTCGCCCAGGCGCTCACCCAGCTGGTCGCCGCGACCTCGGAGGCAGCCCGGTTCCCGTGGATCCAGCGCCGGATCGCGAACACCATCGGCAATGGCGGGGACTATGACACGAACGGCCTGCAGACCACGCTCGGCCCGTTCGGGGCCGAACTGGAGAACAACTGGAGCACCCTCTCCGTCCTGCTCCGCCTGAACGCCGCAGGCCGGACCGGCGCCCCCGTCACCGTCGACGGCCGGATCTACCGGAACCACACCGACATCGAACTCGGGAACTCGAACGTCGCCGCGCCCGCGATCGGCCCGATGCTGACGCTGGGATCGGTTCCGCTTCCCTAACCGACGCCCGGACCGCCCACCGGGGTTCCCCGGTGGGCGGCCCGCTGCGGTGCCGCGATCAGGTGGTGAGGTGGTCGAACTCGCCGGCCTTGGCGCCGTTGATCCAGGCGTTGAGCTTGGCGCGGGTGGTGGTGACGATGGTGGTTGGGTCGTCGGACTCGCGGATATGGACCAGCTCACCGGCGGAAGCGACTTCGATGCAGTTGGCCTGGTCACTGCTGAAGCTGGACTTCTGCCAGCTGAGCTGATTCATGTTCACTCTCCCGGTCTGTACTCGCGGCTTCCGCCGCCTTCACGGGCCTGGGCGCAGGGGGTTAGGCGGTGAGGTGGTCGAACTCGCCGGCTTTGGCGGCGGCGAGCAGGGCGTTGAGCTTGGCGCGGGTGGTGGTGACGATGGTGGTTGGGTCGTCGGACTCGCGGATGTAGACGAGGCTTTCGGCGGAAGCAATTTCGATGCAGTTGGCCTCGTCGCCACTGAAGCTCGATTTCTGCCAGGTGAAGTGGTGCATGGTCACCATCCTTGGACCTTGTATCGGATGTGCTGGATCAAGCCCAGCGAGTCACGATAGGTGGCGGACGACGTAGGTGTGGAAGCGGAGAGGGGAGGAAGCGCCAGCCCCCTGATCCGGTCGAACTTCTGGTCAAACTTAGCCACAGACTCAGGATCGCCGACGAAGCTCCCGCCGTGGGGCTGTTCGAGTAGAACCGTGTGGAGTCGATGGTGTGGCCCACGAAGCAGCATGAACGGCGTGTCGGTCGACGCGAAGCTCGTGCAGTCGAACGGAAGGATCTGAATCGTCACGTTCGGCAGCCGACTCACCTCGATCAGATGGCTCAGTTGGTCCCGCATGACCGTCGGACCGCCATACATCATGTGAAGTGCTGCTTCATGGATCACTGCGCGAAAGGGTGGAGCATCCTCACCACTCAGCAGCTTCTGACGCCGGTGGCGGAACTCGACCTTCCTCTCGTTGTAGCCATGGATGACCTCGCTGTAGGACCTGGTCTGCAAGAGGCCGGGGATCAGGAGGGTCTCGTAGCTGTCCAGGGCCGTCGAGTTCGCTTCGGCTTCGGCGAGATCGAGTGCGCGGCCGATCACGTCATGCTTGAAGTCGGTCCACCAACCTTTTCCAGAGCTCTCGCTCATGGCGCTGAGACCGGCTCGGTAACCCGGATCGTCGATCGCACAAAGGTCCAGCCAGGTGTTCAAGCGTTCAAGTGTGAGGCCGATCCGTCCAGCCTCGATGTGGCTGATGTTCGGGCCCTTCACGCCCAGCGCCTCGCCGACTTCTGATGCGGATAGCCCAGCAGCGTCGCGAGCTCGGCGAAGTTCCTCGCCAACACGGCGCTGTCGCTCGTTGATTCCACTCCTGAATCCCATCGAACGTCCCCTCCTTGCAGACTGTCGCCAACGCAAAGTGTAGGGGCATGTGCGGAGCGTGTTGAAATCTTCCGGCGTATGGCTCTAAAGTCTTAGTGAACCGCGCACCGTGGGTGGATCCGGTGCGTTTCGACTACACCGCTGGGAGACTCCCCATGTGTGACCCCAACCTCAACTCCCCTTCCCTCACCGTCTCGCGTGAGGTGTTGCGCGACGTCATGGAGCGCGCCCGCTTCGTCCGCTCCTCCATCGCGGATGCCGAAGTCGCCCTGGTCGAACTGATCTCCAACGCCTGGCGGCACGGCAAGACCCCCTCGCCCGCGGTCGCCATCACCGTCGAGAACCGCACCCTCCGCGTCATCGTCGGCGACCGCAGTTCCGCCCTCCCGCAGCCCTGCGCGACCGCCGAACTCGCCGAGTCCGGCCGTGGGTTGCTCCTGGTGGAGGGCCTCACACACCGGTGGGGTGTCGAGCCGCAGAAGCTCGGCAAGCGGGTCTGGTTCGAGCTGGACGGTGACGTCGCGTGAACGCCCTCCATCCCATCCACCCCGCCGATCCGGCGATCCACCACCTCACCACCCCGCAGCTCACCGAGCTCATCGTCGAACTCCGGACCGAAGGGCGCGAGTTCGGGCTCCTCTGGCCGTCCGCGAAGCCGGGCGAGACGGTCCTCAACGGTCGCGTCCTGGTCGACCTCGGCAACGTCCCGGCCAGCACGGTGATCAACCTCCTCGCTCTGCTGCGGGAGTTCAAGCGGCACCGGGGCTGAGTGTGGCAGTCGACGCCGGGTGCCAATATTGCTCCCAGTAGGTCCGCGTCAGGCCGCGAACCCGCCCGCGAGGACCTCCAGCCGGCCGAGCAGGTTCTCGGCCAGCGAATAATCACCATCGGCGGCGAGCCAGCGGACCACGGCCGTCACATATGCGTCGGCGATCAGGTCGGCGATGGCCTCCGCGCTGACGTCGTCGCGGAGTTCCCCGTCGGCCTGCCCCCTTGCCACGGTGGCCAGGATCGCGCGGGGCGTCCTCGCCCCGGCGCCGAACACGACCTGCAGCACGCCGCCGTCGAACAGCCCCTTTGCCAGTTCGTACTCCTCGACCATCAGGTCGGAGAGCTCCTTCAGCACGTCCGCGAGGGCCTCCACGGCGGACCGGCCGGCGGCCGTGTCCGCCGCCTCCCGCCGGTCCAGCAGCTCGTGGCGCTGCTCGATCCAGGCGGTGACGAAGTCCTCTTTCCGCCGGAAGTAGTTGAAGGCCGTCTGCCGCCCCACGTCCGCGCGTTCGGCGATGTGGTCGTAGGTGGTGGCCGCGTACCCCTGGGCGGCGAACAGTTCGAGGGCTGCCGCCAGCAGCCGTTCCCGGGTCGCGGTGCGGCGCTGTTCGCGGCGGTCGATCCCGCCCTGCGGTGTCATCGGGGTCACTCCATGACTGTACTTGAATCCATCGATGTACTGGAGTACATCTTGTACTCCAGTACATCGAGCGAGGAGTTCGAGAGATGGACGTCCCCTACGCCCTCGGCCTGCACGAGGTCGCCGCCGACACCTATGCGTACCTCCAGCCGGACGGATCCCTGGGCCTCAGCAACGCCGGGCTGGTCGTCTCCGGCAACGAGGCGCTGCTCGTCGACACCCTGTTCACCGTCCCGCAGACCCGGGACCTGCTCACCGCCGTGACCCGCGCCCTCCCCGGCGTCGCCCTCACCACCCTGGTCAACACCCACAGCGACGGCGACCACTGGTGGGGCAACCAACTGCTCCCGGACGCCGAGATCATCGCCTCCGAGGCCGCCGCCGCCGACATGCGCGCCGACCACCTGCACGAACTGCTCGCCGACCCCGGTGATCTCCAACTCCCCGGCGTCGTCGCGGGCCTGCGGAAGGCCTTCGACTTCACCGGCATCACCCCGACCTTCCCGACCCGGACCTTCAGAGGCGAGCTGGAGCTCACGGTGGGCCGGCGCACCGTGCGGCTGATCGAAGTCCCGTACGCCCACACCCGGGGCGACGTCCTGGTCCACGTCCCCGACGCCGGGGTGCTGTTCACCGGGGACCTGCTGTTCATCGGCGGCCACCCGGTGATCCACACCGGCCTGATCGGCAACTGGATCGCCGCCTGCGAGCTGATCCTCGGCCTGGACGGCGTCGAGACCATCGTGCCCGGACACGGCCCCGTCGTCGGCAAGGCGGAGGTCCGCCGCTTCCGCGCCTACCTGGAACGGGTCCGCGACCACTCCACCGCCGCTCACCGCGCGGGCACGCCCGTCCTCCAGGCCGCCCTGGGGACGGACCTGACCGGATTCACCGACCTCGCCGACCCCGAGCGGCTGCTGCTCAACGTCGGCGCCGTCTACCGCGAACTCAACGGCGACGGCACCCCGACCGAGGAGGAACTCTTCGGCCTGTTCGACCACTGGACCGTCCCCACCCCGCGCCTGGCCCCGCGCCCCGCCGCCGAGTTGGCCGCCCTCGCCGAACGCGCCACGGGTCCCGCCGCCCGGCTGCTCGGCGGCGGCGACCCCGAGGTGCTGGACGGGCACCCGGTGCCCAATGTGCTGGCCGTCATCGGCCACCACCCCGAGCTGCTGATCGCCCTGGCGCCCCTGCTCGTCCAGCTCAACCAGGGCCTGCTGCCGCCCCGCACCCGGGAGTTGGCGATCCTGCGGACCGCGCACCGGTCCGGCTCGCCGTACGAGTGGCAGCACCACGTCCGGATAGCGGGCGGGGTCGGGCTGACCAGGGCGGAGATCGCCCGGGTCCCGGAGGGGCCGGAGCATCCGGACTGGGACGCGAATGACCGGGCACTGCTCCGGGCCGTCGACGAACTCCACGACGGACACCGGCTCTCCTCGGCCGTTTGGCGGGCGCTGCTCGAACGGCACTCCGAGGCACAGCTGTTGGAGCTGCTGGCGCTGGTCGGCACGTACCGGACCGTCGCGGGGATCCTCAACACCTGCCGGGTGCCGATCGACGACTGGCTCGCCGGGGCGCCTTCCTAGCGAGGTCCGGTCGTGGCGGGCGTGCCGGCGGTGGTGGTCGCGGTGACGGCGCTTGACCTCAAGTCGGCTTCACCTTCTAGTTTCGGTCGCGCCGAAGCGATCGACGAGAAGGGGAGGCCCCGGTCATGGAGTACTCGCACAGCGACGCCGAAATGATCAAGCAGCCGATCGGATACTGGAGCTGGGCCGCCTACGACGCCGTCGTCAGCCGTACCCGCGGCGCGCTGGCCGAGCTCGGCGCCACCCAGCCGCAGTGGTGGGTGCTCGCCCAGCTGGGCAGGGCCGAGGGGCCGAGGAGTCGTGCGGACGTCTCCGCCGTTCTGCGCGGCTACCTCGACACCGGGCAGGAGGCGCTGGATGCGGAGATCGACGCGACCGTCGGGCGCGGCTGGGTCACCGAGTCCGCCGGGGGCCGGGTCGACCTGACGCCCGAGGGGCGGGCGTTCTTCGACCGGCTGGCCGCCCGGCAGGACGAGTTGTGGGCGGAGCGTCACGCCGGGATCTCCGACGACGAGTACCTGACCACGATGAAGGTCCTGCAGCGCTTCATCCGCAACACGGGGGGCCGGGCCTGGCACCACTGAGGATCCGGGTCCGACAGGTCCGGCAGGGCCCGGGCTGTCGGACCCCGCTCCTACGATCGGCGCCATGCCCGATGCCTTCACCGTTCTCTGGACCCAGGACACCTGCCGCGCGCTGCTCAAGGCGGGCCGCGAGGGCGAACGCCCGCCGGTCGCCTTCAGCGGGACGCACCAGTCGCTGCCCGCCTGGTCGACCGCCCGCGCCGGGGACGAGGTGTACGCGCTGCTCGTCCAGCAGCGTGAGGTGTTCGTGGTGAGCCGGATGCGGGTGGTCGACCAGGAGCGCGGGGAGTGCTGCGGGGCCGCCCCGGAGAACTGGGGGGACCCGGGGTTCCCCGGACACCTGGACTGGTCGGCCCTCGGGGCCGGCGGTTGCGGCGCCACGGCGGTGCACGTGGACGCGACCCCCGTGCGCTTCGACCTGCCGATACCGGGGGAGCGGCTGGGGGAGCTCACCTGGCGCAATCAGCGCGGCCGGGTCCGCGGCCTCAAGTACGTGGTGGACGGCCGCCTCGAACGGTTCGTCAGCCTCCAGGGCTTCTACCGGCTGACTCCGGAATCGGCCGACGAACTGGCGGCGCTCGTCGGCCCGTGAGCCGCCCGGGAGAGTGCGCAGGTGAGGGGCCGTCGGCCCTGGTGCGGATGATCTTGCGTCAGTAGGGTGGACGCCAAGTCGGGGCCGGTCGTTCGCATGCCGTCCCCCGGGGGACAGGGAGTCAGAACAGATGCAGCCGACCTTCGTACTGGTCCACGGAGCCTTCGCGAACTCCTTCTCGTTCGCGCCGCTCCAGGCCGAGCTGGGGCTGCTCGGGCACCGCTCGGTCGCCGTCGACCTCCCGGGACACGGCTTCGCCGCGACGTACCCGCGGGCCTACCAGGCGCCGCAGGACCTCGCCGAACTCGCCGCCACGCCCGGCGCGATCAAGGGCGTCACGCTCGCCGACAACGTCGCGCACCTGATCGGGATCCTGGAGCGGGCCAAGCGCAACGGGCCGGTCATCCTGGTCTCGCACAGCCGAGGCGGCCTGACGGCCACCGTGGCGGCGAACCGGCGGCCCGACCTGATCGACCGCATCGTCTACGTCTCCGCCTGGGCGCCGGTCGACCTCCCGGTCGGCGGCTACTACGCCGAGCCCGAGATGGCCACGGTCGACGCCGGGGCGATGGCGGCGGCGCTCGCCGGCAACCCGGCCGAACTCGGCGTGCTGCGCTGCAACTTCCGCACCGCGGACCCGGCCGTCCTGGCCGGCTTCAAGGCGGCGTTCCTGGCGGACGGGACGGACGACGAGTTCCTGGCCTTCCTCAACACCTTCCAGCCCGACGAGAACCTCGACACCGGCACGCCCGAGGACCGGGCGCAGCGCGACAGTTGGGGCCGGATCCCCCGGACGTACGTGCGGCTGGCCGAGGACACCAGCATCCCGCCGGCCATGCAGGACCGGATGATCCGCGAGGGCGACGCCCTGACGCCGGACAACCGCTACGACGTCCGCACGCTCGCCGGCAGCCACCTGAAGTGGCTGGTCGACCCGGCCCCGGCGGCCCGGGTGCTGGACGAGGTCGCCGCGCTGCTGGTCGAAGGGGCCTGACCCACCGGGCCGCCGGGGCACAGGAAGTCGGCCCGGCCGACTTCCTGTGCACCGGCAGCGGCACAATCGGTCCCGTGATCACGTGGGCGAGGAACAGGCGGCGGCGCCGGGAGGCGGCGCTCGTGGAGGAGCGCGTCGTGGTGGCGGCGGGCGCCGACGAGCCGTTGACGGTGGTGTTCGAGCCGATGGGGAGCCTCTACGAGGTGCCCGCGGGGGAGCGGCTGACGGTCGTGTTCAGGTCCCGGCCCGGTCACTCCGGCGAGGTCGAGTACCGGCCGGACCACGCCTCGGCCTGCGCCGGGGCGGGAGGCACGATGGCCGCGTGGACGGCCTCGGGGGCGGAGATCGACCTCGGTACGGGCGAACCGGAGGATGCGGGGCCGGGAAGGACGTACTGGTACGGCCCGCCGGTCGATCTGGAGGCCTGACCCACCGGGCTGCCGGTGCGTGGGAAGTCGGTCCGGCCGACTTCCCGCGCACCGGGAACCCGGCCCGGCGGCTCAGCTCGTCACCGGCTCCAGCCGGAGCTGCCGGCACGCCCCCGGCGGCTCGACCTCGACCGGGCCGAACCAGACCCGGACGTCCTCGCCGGTGCGGACGGGCAGGGCCGGGAAGTCGTTCTCGGCGTGCTCGGTGCGGTGCAGGGCCTGCTCGGTGCCCAGGTGGGCGGCGGCCCAGGCGTCGAAGGCGTCGAAGGCGGCCGGGGCCGGCTGGCAGACGGTGGCGAGCACCTCGCGGGCCCCGGCGGGCGGCAGGTAGTTCGGGCCGCGCAGCAGCAGGACGTCGTCGCTGTCGATCATGGTCGCGTTGGCCGCCTCGCGGTGCGCCCGCCAGACCGGGCCGCCGTAGAAGGCCTCCAGTGCGCGCCGGCGCTCGGCCATGGACGGGAAGGCGCGCAGCCAGACGAAGCGGTCCGGGTCGTCCAGGTCGCGGAAGCGGCCGCCGAGGGTCATGCCGACGGCCTCCTGCCCGGTCACGAACTCGCGCTCGAACAGCTCGATCAGGGTCTCGCGGGCGCCGGGGTGCAGGGTGTACCGGCGCAGTTCGACGATCAGGCTCATGCCGCCAGCCCCTCGAAGGCCGGGCCGGTGCGGGTGAAGTCCATCGTCCAGTTCGGCTCCCAGCCGTGGCCGCCGTCGACGGAGAACTCCTGCTCCCAGCGGGCGGTGTCCGGGCCGAGGCGGTGCCAGGTGAAGTGCACCCGGATCGGGCTGCCGGCGTA
The DNA here is from genome assembly GCF_044749365.1 of Kitasatospora sp. NPDC089509. NCBI lineage: Bacteria > Bacillati > Actinomycetota > Actinomycetes > Kitasatosporales > Streptomycetaceae > Kitasatospora > Kitasatospora sp. NPDC089509. The sequence continues at coordinate 93,444 of NZ_JBIVHS010000018.1, forward strand.
GTGGTCCTCGCCGTAGAAGTCCCCCCGGTCGCCGGTGAAGCCGCCGACCACCGGCGGGTCCAGCCGGCCGGTGCGGCTGTCGGACCAGAAGATCGACCACTGCCGCGTCCCCTGGTCGAAGAGCCGCAGGGTCACGCCCCGGCGGGCGAGGGTGGGGAAGAGGATCTCGTCGATGTTGCCCGCGCCCCCGAAGAGCGGCCGGACCACGGAGCGGCCGGGGAACTCCTCCCAGGTACCGCCGCCGTCGAGCGGCGTGCTGAGGCGGCGGTTGGCCACGTCCCAGGTGCCGTGCAGGAAGTCGAAGTCGTTCATGCGGCGCAGGTTAGGGGCACTCCCCTGACAACCGCTGTCAGTGGATACTGGCCGATGTGCGCGCGAGTCGACTGGTCACCCTGCTCCTGCTGCTCCAGAACCGGGGCCGGATGACCGCCCGGCAGCTGGCCGACGAACTGGAGGTCTCCGTCCGTACCGTCTACCGGGACGTCGAGGCGCTCGCCGCCGCCGGGATCCCGCTGTACGGCGAGGCCGGGCACGCGGGCGGCTACCGGCTGGTCGACGGCTACCGCACCCGCCTCACCGGGCTGACCGCCGACGAGGCCCAGGCCGCCTTCCTCGCCGCGCTCCCGGGCACCGCCGCCGACCTCGGCCTCGGCGGGGCGCTGGCCACCGCCCAGCTCAAGCTGCGGGCCGCGCTCCCCGCTGAACTGCGCGAGCACGCCGGGCGGATCCAGGAGCGCTTCCTGCTGGACGCCCCCGGCTGGTACGGCCGCGCGGACGAGACCCCGCACCTGGCGGCGGTCGCCTCGGCGGTGTGGGCGCGGCGGGCGGTGGTGCTGCGCTACCGGCGCTGGCGGGCGCCGGAGGAGATCGAGCGGCGGGTCGAGCCGTACGGGCTGGTGCTCAAGGCGGGCCGCTGGTACCTGGTGGCCGGCGGGGCGTCGGGGACGCGCACCTACCGGGTGGACCAGGTGCTGGAACTCACCGGGACGGACGACGGGTTCGCGGTGCCGGACGGTTTCGCGCTGGCCGCCTACTGGCAGGCCTACCTTGCGGACTTCCGGGCCCGGCTGCACACCGGGGAGGCGCTGGTGCGGCTCAGCCCGGAGGGGGCCCGACGGCTGGGGCTGACCGCCCCGGAGCGGGGCTGGACGGAGGCCCAGGTGCCGATCGAGTCGATCGACCATGCCCACGGGGAGTTCCTGCGCCTCGGTGCCGAGGCCGAGGTGCTGGAACCGGCCGAGCTGCGCGAGCGGATCGCCGCGACGGTGCGCGAACTGGCCGCCCGCTACCGGTAGGAGAGCGTTCAGAGCCCGACTCAGAGCCCGACTCAGAGCCCGACGAAGTGGTCGAACTCGCCGTCCTTGGCGCCCAGGATCCAGGCGTTGAGCTTGGCCCGGGTGGTGGTGACGACCAGGTCGTGGTTGTCGGACTCGCGGATGTAGACGAGGTCGCCCTCGGAGGCGATTTCGAGGTAGTTGGTCTCGTTCTCGACGAAGCTGGACTTCTGCCAGGTGAGGTGGTCCATTCTTCTTCTCCTCCTTGCGCGTGGCGTGGCCGGAACGAGGGTACTGCTTCGCGAGTACGACGGCGGCATCGTTTCGGTCATGTCAATTCGTGCGAGGCGTTGTGCTATTCCATTGGGGTGTCAGTCGTTCCTACACTGAGACCCCGCCGCACGGGGGCTGCGGGAACCAGGTTGCCGACGGGCCCGGGGGAGGCACGTGTGACTGACCGGGGCTGGGACGAGGACGAGGCCCGGCCGTACTTCTTCCTCTCCTACGCGCACACCCCCAAGTCCGGTGCGCGCGGAGCCGGTGACCCGAACCACTGGGTCAGACAGCTGTACCGCGACCTGTGCGAGGCGGTGCTGCAACTCACCACCGTCCCCGCCGGGGTGCCGGTCGGGTTCATGGACGAGTCCATGCACCAGGGCGAGTTGTGGGCCGAGCGGCTGTCCGAGGAGTTGGCGACCTGCCGGGTGTTCGTACCGCTGTACTCGCCGCGGTACTTCAACAGCGTTCCGTGCGGCCAGGAGTGGCACGCCTTCACCCGCCGCCCGGTCTATCCGGCGACCATCGACGCGGAGCGCACCAGCGGCATCGTCCCGGTGCTGTGGGCGCCGATGAGCCGCTACCGGCTGCCCCAGGTGGCCAGTGAACTCCAGTTCAACCATGCGGGCTTCGGGCCGGACTACGCCACCGAGGGCCTGTACGCGCTGATGAAGCTCAGCTACTTCCGCGCTGCCTACGAACTGGCCGTGCACCGGCTGGCGGCGCGGATCGTCCAGGTGGCGGAGGAGACGGTGATCCCGGTCGGGCGGCGGCTGGGGTTCAACGGGCTGCCCAGCGCCTTCAACGTGACCGCCCCGACCAAGCAGCTGCGGATCTCGGTACTCGCCTACCACCAGGGCGAGTTGCCCACCGACCGCAACCCCGACTTCTACGGCGCCCGGCGCACCGACTGGCACCCCTACCGCCCGGCCGGGTCGCCGATCGCCCAGCACGCGGTGCGGCTGGCCCGGCAGTTGGGGTTCCAGCCGACCGTGCACGAGTTCGACGACGAGGCCGAGTCGATCATCGAGGGCAACGCCGAGGCCCCCGGGCTGCTGCTGCTGGACCGGTGGGCGCTGCGCGACCCGCACCGGCGTGAACTGGTCCGCCGCTTCGACCGCTCCGACGCGACCTGGGTCAGCGTGCTGGAGCCGTGGAACACCGACGACCGGGAGTGCCTCGAACGGGACGGCGAGTTCAGCGGGTTGAGTGACCAGACCCTGCGCAAGACCCGGCGGGCCGGCCGCCCGAGCTTCCTCGGCGTGACCGGCCCGACCGGGCTGAACAGCCTGGAGGACTTCGACGACGCACTGCCCCGCGCCGCGATGAAGGCCAAGTACGCCTTCGAGAGCCGGACCAGGGCCGAACCGGAGGAGCCGTCGGCGTCCCGGCCGAGCCTGCGGGAGGCCTTCCGCCCCGGCCCGGGCACGGACGGCTTCGGCGGCCACCGCACGGAACCGTACGGACCGGGCTCCTTCGACCGCGACCGCGACCGCGACTACGACCGCGACGACAGCACCGACCGCACCGCCCGTGACAACGATCGCTACCACCGCAACGACCGTGACGACGGCGATGACCCCGATGACGGGATGGCGCCCTTGGGAGGACCGAACCGATGAGCGACAACACCACCAGGAACTTCCGCCTCGGCGCCGCCGAACTGGCCGCCGCCCGCGAGGCCGCCCGGCAGGCCGCGGAACAGGACCGCAACGGCCGGATCATCACCTTCTACTCCTACAAGGGCGGCACCGGCCGCACCATGGCCCTCGCCAACACCGCCTGGATCCTGGCCGCCAACGGCTTCCGCGTCCTCACCGTCGACTGGGACCTGGAGGCACCCGGCCTCGCCAAGTTCTTCCACCCCTTCCTCGACCCGGCCTCCCTGGCCGGCACCACCGGGATGATGGACCTCATCGCCGAGTACCGCGAGGAGGCGCTGCGCCCGGTCGAGCACGCCGAGGGCTGGCACCTGGACTTCGCCCGGGTGCACCCGCACGCCCTCTCGCTCTCCTGGCCGCACTTCCCGGCCGGCGGCAGTCTGGACTTCCTCTCGGCCGGCCAGTTCAACCGCGACTACTCCGAGGCCGTCACCCACCTCGACTGGGACATCTTCTACGACCGCTTCGACGGCGGGCAGTTCTTCGACGCGCTCAAGGCCGACATGGCCAAGCGCTACGACTACGTGCTGATCGACTCCCGCACCGGCCTGTCCGACATCGCCGAGATCTGCACCGTCCAGATGCCCGACGACCTGGTGGTCTGCTTCACCCTCAGCGACCAGTCCATCGACGGCGCCTCCCGGATCGCCCAGCACATCCACGACCGCTACCGCGACCGCGGCATCCGCATCCTGCCCGTCCCGATGCGCATCGACGAGGGCGAGAAGGAGAAGGCGGACGCCGGCCGCGCCCTCGCCCGGGTCCGCTTCGACGGCCTGCCGGCCGGCCTGAACGGCGACGAACTCGCCGGCTACTGGGGCTCGGTGGAGATCCCGTACCGGCCGTTCTACGCCTACGAGGAGATCCTCGCCACCTTCGGCGACCAGACCGGCAGCCCCACCTCGATGCTGGCCGCCTGCGAACGCCTCACCTCGATGATCACCGAGGGGCGGGTCACCGGCCTGCCGACGGTCGAGGAGGAGGTGCGGCTGCGCTACGTGGACGCCTTCACCCGCCGCCGCCCGTCCGTCCCCGCCGACCTCTACCTGTCCTACGTGCCCGAGGACCGGATGTGGGCGGACTGGATCGAGTCCGTGCTGACCCGGGCCGGCTTCCGGGTGCTGCCGCGCGACCTCAGCGCCGGCACCGACCCGCGCGAGGAGACCGAACGCGGCATCGACTCCGCGTTCCGCACCGTCGCCGTGCTCTCGCCCGCCTACCAGCGCTCCCCGCAGGCCCGGGCGCTCTGGGAGTCGGTGGTCAACTCCGACCCGTCCGGCACCCGGCGCCAACTGCTGCCGGTGCGCGTCGGCGACGTCCGGCTCACCGCGCCGTTCAGCAACCGCAACCCCGTCGACCTGGTCGGCCGCGACGAGACCCAGTCCATCCAGAGCCTGCTGCGCGCCCTCGGCCGCGGCGACACGGTGCTCGACGACGCCCCCAGCGGCGGCCCCCGGTTCCCCGGCAGCAAGCCCTCGGTCTGGGACGTCCCGCCGCGCAACCCCTCCTTCACCGGCCGCGCCGCCGTCCTCGAACAGCTGCGCAACCAGCTGCGCGGCGGCATGGCGGCCGTCCTGCCCACCCCGCAGACCCTGTACGGGCTCGGCGGCGTCGGCAAGACCCAGGTGGCGCTGGAGTACGCCCACCGCTTCATGTCCGACTACGACCTGGTCTGGTGGATCGACGCCGAACAGACCGAACTGGTCGCCCCGGCGCTCGCCGAACTCGCCCGCCGGCTCGGCCTGCGGGTCGGCGACTCGGTCACCGAGGCCGCCGAGGCCGCCCGCGAGGCGCTGCGCCGCGGCGTACCCACCTCGCGCTGGCTGCTGATCTTCGACAACGCCGACGAGCCCGCCGAGATCCGCCGCTTCTTCCCCGGCGGCTCCGGCCACATCCTGGTCACCTCCCGCAACCAGGCCTGGACCGGGCACGCCGAGGCCCTGGAAGTCGACGTCTTCACCCGCGGCGAGAGCGTCGAGCACCTGTGCCGGCGCGCCCGCAGCCTCTCCCGGCCGGACGCCGACCGGGTCGCCGAGGCCGTCGGCGACCTGCCGCTGGCCGTCGAGGTCGCCGCCGCCTGGCTGGACACCACCGGCACCCCGGTGGACACCTACGTCGCCCAACTGCACGCCGAGGCCGCCCGCGCCCTCGCCGTCGACCACCCCACCGACTACCCCACCCCGGTCGCCGCGACCTGGAACGTCTCGATCGGACGGCTGCGCCAGCAGTCCCCGGCCGCCGTGCGACTGCTCCAGCTGTGCGCCTTCTTCGCGCCCGAGCCGATCTCCATGAACCTCTTCTACAGCGACCAGATGATCAGGGCGCTGGTGAAGTACGACGCCGACCTCAGCGACAAGTTCATGCTCGGCAAGGTCATCCAGGCGATCGGCCGGTACGCGCTCGCCAAGGTCGACGCGGGCAGCAACAGCTTCCAGGTGCACCGGCTCGTCCAGGCGGTGATCCGGGCCGGGATGACCGACGACGAGCAGGAGATCGCCGTCCACGAGGTGCACCGCATCCTCACCGGCGCCCGACCCGTCCTCGGCGACACCGACGACCCGGCCAACTGGCCCGCCTTCGACGAGATCTGGCCCCACCTGTCGCCCTCCAAGGCGCACAACTGCGACGAGGCCGACACCCGCCAGCTGCTCATCGACCGGGTCCGCTACCTGTGGAAGCGCGGCGAACTCGACCGTGCCCGCGACCTCGGCCACGCCCTCGACGACGAGTGGACCCGCAAGCTCGGCGAGGACGACCGGCAGACCCTGCTGCTCCGCTTCCAGCTCGCCAACGTCCTGCGCTCGCAGGGAAGTTACGCCGAGGCGCTGTCCCTGGACGAGGCCACCCTGGAGCGCCAGCGGGTGCTGCTCGGCGAACACCACCCGTACACCCTGATGACCGCCGGCTCGCTCGGCGCCGACCGCCGGGCACTCGGCCGCTTCCAGGCCGCCCTCGACCTCGACCGGGAGATCCTCGACCAGTTCCGGGAACTGTTCGGGGACGACAACCCGCGCACCCTCTCGATGGCCAACAACCTGGCGATCGACTACCGGCTGGTCGGCGAGAGCGAGGCCGCCCGCGAACTCGACCAGGAGACCCTGGACCGGCGCACCGCCGTGCTCGGACCCAAGCACCCGTACACCCTGATCACCAAGTCCGCCCTGGCCCGCGACCTGCGCGAACTCGGCGACTACCGGGGCTCGGTGGACCTGCTCCAGGAGGTGATGACCGACTTCGGCGACGGACAGCTCGACCCGGGCCTGCCGGAGAGCCTGCGCAACGCCAAGTCGCTGGCCGTCTCGCTGCGCCGGATGGGCCAGCTCGCCGACGCCCGCCGGATCACCAAGGAGACCTACGAGCGCTACCTGGAACGCTACGGCGCCGACGCCCCCGACGCGCTCGCCTGCGCGCTCAACCTGGCCGCCGACCACAGCGCCTTCGGCGACAAGGAGGCCGCCCGCGACCTCTGTTCCACCGTCTTCGACGGCCACCGGCGGCTGTTCGGCGACGAGCACCCCTTCACCCTGGCCTGCGCCAACAACCTGGGCATCTACCTGCGCGGCAGCGGCGACGTCCCGGGCGCCATCGACCGCGGCCGGCTCACCGTCGAGGGACTCACCGAGTCGGTCGGACCGGAGCACCCGTACACCCTCAACGCGATGATCAACCTGGCCAACGCCTACGGCGACGACGGGCAGAACGACGTCGCCGAACAGCTCGGCCGGGCCGCCTACACGGGCCTTTGCGAGCGCTACTCGGCGCAGCACCCGGACGCGGTGGCCTGCGAGGCCAACCTGGCGATCACCCTGCGCGCGGCCGGCCGGCACACCCAGGCCGCCGAACTGCGCGCCCGGGCGATCGCCGAACTGATCCGGCAGTTCGGCGAGGAGCACCCCAACACCGTCGCCGCGCGCGGCTGGAAGCGGATCAACCGCGACCTGGAGCCGCAGCCGGTGTGACCCGGGAGGGGGCGGGGTACGCTGCCGAGCCATGAACACCCCGCCCCCGCCCCCGGTCCTGGTCACCCGGCAGCCCGCCCCCGGCGTCATGGCACGGCTCACCGACCGGTACGCCGTCACCCTCAACGAGGCCGACCGGGACCTGGACCGGGCCGAACTGCTGGCCGCCGTCCACGGCCGCCGGGCCGTGCTCACCACCCTCAACAACCGGGTCGACGCCGAGTTCCTGGACGCGGCCGGCCCGCAGCTGGAGATCGTGGCCAACCACGCCGTCGGCTACCACAACATCGACCTCGCGGCCTGCGCCGACCGCGGCGTCCTGGTCACCAACACCCCCGGCGTCCTCACCACCGCCACCGCCGAGACCACCTGGGCGCTGCTGCTCGCCGCCGCCCGCCGGCTCGGCGAGGGCGAACGCCTGCTGCGCTCCGGCACCCCCTGGACCTGGGGGCCGAACTTCCTGCTCGGCCTGGAACTGGCCGGCACCCCGCTCGGGGTGCTCGGGATGGGCCGGATCGGGCAGGCGGTGGCCCGCCGGGCCCGCGCCTTCGACATGCCGGTCGGCTACCACAACCGCCGCGCGCTGCCGCCCGAGCAGGCCGAGGGCGCGGAGTGGAAGCCGCTGGAGGACCTGCTCGCCACCTCCACCGTGCTGGTCGTCACCTGCCCCTGCACCGAGGAGACCCGGCACCTGCTGGACGCCCGTCGGCTCGCCCTGCTGCCGCCCGGGGCGGTGGTGATCAGCATGACCGCCGGGGTGGTGGACGAGGAGGCGCTCGCCGCCGCGCTGGAGTCCGGTGCGCTGTTCGCCGCCGCCGTGGACAACTTCGAGCACGAGCCCAGTGTCCCGTCCGCGCTGCTCGCCCAGGAGCGGGCCGTCCTCGTCCCGCACCTGGGCAGTGCCACCGTGCGCACCCGGCAGGCGATGGGCGGCCTCGCGGTCGACAACATCCTGGCCGTGCTGGACGGCGGCGAACCCCTCACCCCGGTGAAGCGCTGACCCCGGTGAAGCGCTAACCCGCCGCCCAGGCCAGGGCCGTGGTCAGCACCCTGAACGCCCCGAAGTGCGCGGCGCCGGGCTCCAGGAAGAGCTCGGCGCCCGGGATGTGGTCGGCCAGCCAGCGGGAGTGGTCGACCGGCGAGAACTGGTCGTCCGCGCCGTGCCACAGCCAGGTCGGCACGCCGATCGACCCGACCTCGAAGCCCCAGTCGGCGGTGAAGGCCAGCATGTCGTCGATCCAGCCGTCCGCGCCGTGCCGGAACGCCTCCCGGTAGTTGCTCTGCAGCATCCCGCGCAGCCCGCTGTCCGCCACCACCGCCCGGTCGGCGGGGGAGAGTTCGGTGCGCAGCCCGTTCAGCAGCCGGACCGGGTCGTCCTTGATCTGCCGGGAGCGGAACTCCATCGCGTCGGCGATCCGCCCGTGCCCGCGGTCCGCCTCCCGGTAGGCGCGGACGTTGGACGGCGTCATCCCGGCGTACCAGTCCAGGCCGGCCGCGTTGCGCGGCGCCAGCCCCACCAGCACCGCCACCCGGTTGACCCGCTCCGGCAGCAGCGCCGCGCAGGCCAGCGCGTGCGGTCCGCCGCCGGACCGGCCCAGCACGGCGAAGCCGCCCAGCCCCAACTCGTCGGCGATGGTGCGCACATCGGCCGCCGCGTGGGACACCCGGCGGCCGAGCAGCCGGGTCGAGTCGCCGTACCCGGGCCGGTCGTAGGAGATCAGCCGCACCCCCAGCCGGTACAGCACGGTGCTGCGCGGGTGCGGTCCGACCCTGCTGCCCGGCATGCCGTGCAGCAGGAACACCGGACGGCCGCGCGGGTCGCCGAGGGACTCGACGGCGAGGGCCCGGCCGTCCGCCGTTTTGACCATCCGTAACGCCACGCGTTCCTCCTCAGTGCTCCCGGTCAGTGGTGGTGCGCACCTCCCGGCGGGCCTGCCAGGTGGTGTGCTCGCGGGACACCGCGTCCTCGGCGTCCCGGGCCAGCCGGGCCCAGATCTCCTCGGCGTCCATCGACTCCAGGTCCAGCCGGGCGAGTTGGAGGCGGATCAGCTCCAACTCCTCGGCCGCCAGCCCGTACGCGGCGGCCAGCGGGCGGTACTGGCGCAGCTGGGCCCAGGCGGTGACCGAGGCCGCCACCGCGGAGACCGTGCCCAGCGCGTCGTAGCCGAACGCCCCGAACGCCCGCAGCACCGCCAGTGCCAGGCCCAGCGCCGGCAGCAGCACGCCCAGCACACCGGCCCAGTACCCGGCGCGGGCGCAGTGGCGGGCCTTGCTCCGGTACCACTCGTGCTGCACCCGGATCCGCTCGTTCAGGTACACCTCGCGGCGCACCGCCAGCGGCTGCCCGCGCAGGTCGCGCATCGCCGCGGTGATCCCGGCGCGCTCGACCCCGGGCGCGGGCACGGCCACCGGGGAGTGCCGGAAGGCGCCCAGCACCCGCTCCAACTGGAAGCGGTACAGCCCCTCGGCGTCCGGCAGGCTGCGCGGCGGCGGCTGGTAGGCGTCCGCCCGGACGGCGAACTTCCAGGCCAGCGTCTTCACCGACTCGGCGGCCGCCCGGCCCTCGTACCACAGGCCCTGCGGGTTCTGCCGGCCGATCATCACCGCCAGCGCCACCGCGCCCAGGTAGGCCGCGGCCGCCGACCAGGCCCACGGCTCGCCGTCGGCCGAGCCGGTCGCGGCGGCGGCCAGCAGCAGGGCCAGCTCCCAGGCGGAGAGCAGCACCGAACGCCGCTGGCCGCGCAGCGAGGCCGCGTCGGCGGCCCAGAAGAACTCGGGCAGCAGCTCCCGTTCGCGCACCCAAGCGGTCCGCCCCGCACCAGATGCCATGCTCGGCCCCCACCCGTCGCTCCGGTCCCTCCGCTCTCCTGCCCCGGGCGGCTTCCCGGTACGCCTGGCGACGGGCGGGGCGGCGCGCAATGGCCGGGAAGACCCGGTGGATTGTCCGGGACGCCGCGTAGTCGTACCGGTACGGAACGTCATCGGGTGGCGCGGTGGGGGCCCCGGCACGGTCTCAGTAGGTGTAGAGGATGCGCTCGGCGTTGTCGGCCATCTGCTTGGCGTTCCACTCGGTCCCCCCGGGGACGTTGCCCGAGCGGAACAGCGGCGGCGCGGGGGCGTCCCCGGCGGCCGCCCGGTCGGCCAGCCGGCCGACCGCCGAGGCGACCACGGCCTGCATCAGCGCGCTGGTGACGATGGTGGAGACCGGTCCGAAGGAGGTCTCCGCGCCCGGGTGGGTCAACTCGCCGTCGCCCACCGCGACCTTGCTGTCCAGCACCACGTCGCAGTGGTCCTTCAGATAGGTGCCGGAGGGGTGCGCGGAGGGCACCTCCGCCGGGTAGGCCAGCGAGGTCACCCCGATCACCCGCAGCCCGCGGTCCCGGGCGTACCGGGCCAGCTCGACCGGCATCACCTGGCGGCCGGACAGCGAGATCAGGAACAGCAGGTCCCCGCTGGTCGCCGGGGTCAGGTCCAGGGTCGAGGTGGCCAGCCCGGACACCCGCTCCAGGGCGCTGGCCAGCGGCGCGGGCATCATCGTCACCCCGGCCATCCCGGGCACGTTCAGCAGGTTCATCGGGACCAGCCCGCCGGCCCGGTAGACCACGTCCTGGGCCGGCAGCGAGGAGTGCCCGGCGCCGAAGGTGAAGACCCGGCGACCCTCGGTGATCGTCTCGGCCAGCAGGGCGGCCGCCGCCTCGATGGTGTCGCCCTCCTCCGCGCGGACCCGCTCCAGGTGGGCGATCGCGGCGTCGAAGTACCTGCCGACCAGGTCGTTCATCGGTTGCCTTCGCTCTCTGCCGGTGGGGGAGCCGGCCGGGTGGGGCGGCCGGAACGGGCCGGACCGCCAGTGGAGAAAGCTACGGCGAGCACGGTCGCGCCCCGGCGGCACCGCTGTCAACAGGAACGAAAACCGGTACCGGAAAGCCCCGGGCGGGCCCGGTTGTCGGTGCGGTACGTCAGAATTGGCGGTGAGGACACCGAAGAACGGAGCCAGCGGCGATGTCTGGGCTGATCGACACCACTGAGATGTACCTTCGCACCATCCTGGAGCTGGAGGAAGAGGGCATCGTGCCGATGCGTGCCCGGATCGCGGAGCGGCTGGAGCAGAGCGGCCCCACGGTCAGCCAGACGGTCGGCCGGATGGAGCGCGACGGCCTGCTCCAGGTCGCCGGGGACCGCCACCTCGAACTGACCGAGGACGGCCGGCGGCTCGCGGTCCGCGTCATGCGCAAGCACCGGATCGCCGAGTGCCTGCTGGTCGACGTGATCGGCCTGGAGTGGGAGCAGGTCCACGAGGAGGCCTGCCGCTGGGAGCACGTGATGAGCGAGACGGTCGAGCGCAAGGTGCTCGCCATGCTCGGCCACCCGACCCAGTCCCCGTACGGCAACCCGATCCCGGGCCTGGACGAGCTGGGCGACACCAAGGCCGAGGGCGAGGGCTTCGACGCCGCGCTCGTCCCGCTGGACACCGTCAAGCCCGGCGAGGCCGGGGCCGACGTCGTGGTCCGCCGGATCGGCGAGCCGATCCAGACCGACAGCGAGCTGATGAGCACCCTGCGCCGGGCCGGCGTCCGGCCGGGCTCCACGGTCAAGGTCAGCATCGCGGCCGGTGGCGTGCGGGTCGGCACCGGGGACAACGCGGCGGAGCTGGGCAAGGACATCGCCCAGCACGTCTTCGTCGCCCAGGCCTGAGCCCGCAGTCCGGACTCTCGGGCCGGTATCTCCGGCAGGGCCGGCTGCTTCGCCTCGCGCTCGCCCCGTAGCGACGGGCGGGGCCCGCTGCTCCCCGTGCAGCGGGCCCCACTCGCCCTCCCCGGCTCCCTCCCGGTCCCCTCCGTCCCTCCCGCTCCCTCCCGACCCCTCCACCGCCTCGCCCGGCTTCCCCGTCCGAGCGACCCTTCCGGCGTCCCCACACAACGCCATTCCTCCCCTCGGCCGATCATGGCAATCCTTGAGCGCTGTCACTCGTACGAGGGGCTTTCCCGGTTGACCAGCGGGTAGACCGAGGCCTTATCCGCACATGCGTATGACGGGCCCCGTCTCCGGTGGGAGACAAGGCCCGTCACTCGCGCGCGGGGGTGTCGCGCGGTGCGCGCCCTCACCCGATCGGCGGTGGGCGGCAGGTTCCGGGGAGGCGTCCGGGGGCGTCCGGCGAGGAGGCCGGACGGCTCAGACGCCGGCGGGCTGGGCGGACGGGACCGCCTGGGCGGGCGCCTCACGGCCGCAGGCGTACGCCAGCGGGCTGATCAGCTCGGCGGCGTCCGGCAGCCAGCGGTTGGACTCGGAGGGGGAGCGGGCCCACTGGGCGTAGCCGGTGGAGCCGATCCGCGACGGCGGGGCGACCGTCCAGTCCCCCTCGCCGCGGGCGACCAGGTCCAGCCGTCCGGGCGGCCAGCCGAGCTTGCGGAGCATCTCCGGCAGCTTGGCCGCGACCCCGGGCAGCACCAGGAAGTGCAGCCGCCGTCCGACCCGCCCCGGCGAGGTGGGCAGCACCACGACCGGGCCGAGCTGGAGGTCCATCCGCTCCATCCGGGCCAGCGCCAGGCACCCGGCCGTCTCCGGCACGTCCAGGACGTCGAAGGACCGGCCGGTGGGCAGCAGGATCGAGGCCTTCGGCCGTTCGGTCCACCAGCGCCGCACCGCGCCCGGTCCGGCGCTCGCCTTGCGCGCCCAGTCCGCGTCCAGCGGGTGGGCGCCCGGCTGGGTGCAGCGCTGGTCGCCGCAGGAGCAGCGGGCGGGCCCGTCGCCGTCGATCAGCCAGGCGCCCGGGGCCACCTCCCAGTGGCGGTTCTCGGCGTAGCCGACGGCTTCGATCAGCAGCGGGGGCAGGCCGGCGTTCTTGTCCTGTCCGGGGGAGTCGGGGATGTCATCCACGGGCTGCTCAACTACCGTGTGTGAGGCTGGTTACGGGCCGACGGGCCCCGGTCGGCCGCATCCCCGCAATGTCACCCGAACCGGTGACTCAAGCGAGTTGGGGCGGGCGGAGGCAGGCGCAGCGGGGGCGCACAGAGGCATTTCCCAGGGCGCGCGGGGGGTGCGGTTCGTCACCGTGGGTATCCCGCTGACGTTGCTGATCGCTAACCTGGTGTCAGATTCCTTGGACGGTCGGACAGTCGGCAACAGATCAGCACATCGTCGCCCGCCGGCCGGGACCGGAGGGTGTGGGGAGGCGAAGCCCAATGGCCGCGAGACCACTCGTCGCACGACAGCCCAACGAGCGCCTGCAGCAACTGATCCAGGAGGCCAGCTGCTCCAACGCCGGACTGGCCCGCAGGGTCAATCTGTGCGGCGCGGAGCACGGGCTGGACCTGCGCTACGACAAGACCTCCGTCGCCCGCTGGCTGCGCGGGCAGCAGCCGCGCGGGCAGGCGCCGGCCGTGATCGCCGAGGCCCTCGGGCGCAAGCTCGGCCGCAGCGTGTCGGTCGAGGAGATCGGCATGGCCGACGGCAAGAACCTCAGCTCCGGCATCGGGCTGCAGTTCGCGCCGACCCTGAACGCGGCCCTGGAGCAGGTGTGCGAACTGTGGCGCAGTGACGTCGGCCGGCGGGACTTCCTGACCGGGGCGACGGTCGCCGCCTCCGCGCTGGTGGAGCCCAGCCGGGACTGGCTGATCACCCCGCCCGACCCGGTGGTGGCCCGGGCCGGCGGTCCCCGGGTCGGCCCGACGGACGTGGCCGCGATCAAGGCGACCACCGCGATGCTGGTCGACCTGGACCACCGCTTCGGCAGCGGGCACGTCCGCCCGGTCGTGGTGCACTACCTCAACTCGGTGGTCTCCGGCCTGCTCGGCGGCGCCTACCGGGAGGAGACCGGACGCCAACTCTTCGCGGCGGTGGCCCGGTTGACCGAACTGGCCGGCTACATGGCGGTGGACACCGGCCAGCCCGGCCTGGCCCAGCGCTACTACATCCAGGCCCTGCGGCTCGCCCAGGCCGCCGACGACCGCGGCTACGGCGGCTATGTGCTGGCCGCCTCGATGAGCCACCTGGCGGCCACCCTCGGCAACCCGCGGGAGATCGCCCAACTCGCCCGCGCCGCCCAGGAGGGCGCGCGCACGGTGGCCACCCCGACGGCGATGGCGATGTTCTACGCCGCCGAGGCCCGCGGCCACGCCCTGCTCGGCGACGCCCGCTCCTGCGAGGCGGTGTCGGCCAGGGCGCTGGAGATGATGGAGAAGCGCCGCCCCGAGGACGACCCGGACTGGATCGCCCACTTCGACGACGCCTACCTCGCCGACGAACTCGCCCACTGCCACCGGGACCTGGAACAGGCCGGCCCCGCCGAGCACTACGCCCGCCGGGCGCTCGACCTCCACCCGCCGACCCGGGTCCGCCGCCGCGCGGTGGACCTGGTGCTGCTCGCCACCGCCCAGCTCCAGCAGCGCGACCTGGAACGCGCCTGCGAGACCGGCACCCAGGCGGTGCGGCTGCTGAGCGGGCTGCGCTCCAACCGGGGCGTGGAGTACCTGGACGAGTTCCGGCGCCGGCTGGAGCCCTACCGGGAGCAGCGGGTGGTGCGCGAGTTCCACGCCAGGGCGGACGCGGAGGCCGCCTGAGGACCCTCTGTGCAGGGAGCGTGTGGGAATGTCCCGCCCACGTGGTCACCCGGTGAGGCGAACCGGTAGCGTGGGCGCGACGTCCAAGGAACTGTGATGCTCCCAAGAACCGACGAGATGTGGTCCGCCGCCAGTGCGCGGTCCTGCACAGGTGAGGAATCGCGTTGAGTCAGCGCCGCTCGTACCCCAACTCGGGTGACTTCAACCTGGACGACCTGTTCCGCCCCGAGCCCGGCCAGACCCAGGGCCAGGGCCAGCCGGGCCAGCCGCAGGGCCCCACGGCCGTGCCGCCGGTGGGTCAGCCGTCCGGGCAGCCCGAGTACCTGGGCGAGGGCGCGCACCCGCTGCCGACCCAGGGCGGGCCCGCCCAGCAGCCCCACTGGGGTGCCGCGCCGCAGCCCGGTTACGGCGTTCCGGCGCAGGCCGACCCGGCCCCCGAGACCCAGTACCTGCCGCCGTACCCGGCCGGCGACCCGCAGGGCGGCTACGGCGTGCCGCAGCCCGGCTACGGGATCCCGCCGCAGGCCGCCCAGCCGCAGCAGCCCGGCTACCCGGGGCACCAGGGCTACCCGACGGCCGGGCACCCGCAGCAGCTCCAGCACCCGCAGCACCCGCAGCAGGCCGGTTACCCGGCGCAGGGCTACGCGCCGCAGGAGGCCTACGGCCAGGACGGGTACTCCCAGGACGGGTACCCGCAGAACGGCTACGGCCAGGACGGCTACGGCCCGGACGCCACCCAGGCCGGGCGCCCGGCCCGCGGCGGCCGTCCGTCCAACAAGCTGGTGATCGGCGGCGTGGTGGCGGCCTTCGCGGCGGCCGGCGTCCTGGTCGCCGTGCTGGTGGGCGGCGACGACAAGACCAAGACCGACCAGAAGACCTCCCCGGTCGCCGCCACCGGCAGCACGGCCCCCGGCGCGGCGAGCGCCAGCGGCTCCGGTGCGGCGGTCGACCCGGAGGTCAAGGCGCAGGCGCAGCCGCTGTCCGACCTGCTGGGCACCGCGAGCGACAGCCGCAGCGCGGTGGTCTCCGCGGTCGCCTCGGTGCAGAAGTGCGACAAGCTCCCCGACTCCCAGCAGGCGCTGGCCGCCGCGGCCGGCAAGCGGCGCGAGCTGCAGACCAAGCTCGGCCAGCTGAAGACCGACAAGCTGCCCGGCGCCCAGCAGCTGGTCGAGCAGCTCAACGCGGCCTGGACCGCCTCGGCCCAGGCCGACGACGAGTACGCGGCCTGGGCGACCGACGCCCAGTCCTCCTGCGACCCGAAGAAGCCGGACACCGGCAACCAGCAC
The DNA here is from genome assembly GCF_044749365.1 of Kitasatospora sp. NPDC089509. Taxonomy (NCBI): domain Bacteria; kingdom Bacillati; phylum Actinomycetota; class Actinomycetes; order Kitasatosporales; family Streptomycetaceae; genus Kitasatospora; species Kitasatospora sp. NPDC089509. The sequence continues at coordinate 109,456 of NZ_JBIVHS010000018.1, forward strand.
TACAAGAACGCGGTGCAGGCCAGCGGCACCGCGACCACCGCGAAGAAGCAGGCCTCGACGCTGTGGAACGCGATCGCCACCCAGACCGGCCTGCCCAGCCGCGGCGACGGCGACCTGTAGGGCCGCCGGGCCGCGGGGCGTGCGCCGGGGTCAGCTCGGCGAGCGGGCCCCGGTCAGCACCCAGCGGACGTCCACGAAGCCCGGCTGCTGCAGGGTCATCCGGCCGCCCTTGACCACCTGGTAGGTGACCCAGGTGTTCACCAGCCGCGGGGACTCGGTGCTGGGCAGCATGTTGGTGGTGCCCCAGTTCAGCGGCGGGGTGAGGCCGACGTCGACGCCCTCGCCGCTGTCCAGCAGGGCGGCGATGGTCTTCGCGGAGACCGGCTTGCCGGCCGACGACAGCTTGTCCGTCACCACCCGGAACACCTCGTAGGCGACCCAGGTGGTCTCCACGCCCGGGTCGGAGACGTCGATGCTGTGCCCGTCGGTGGCCTGGGAGCGCACCACCGCGCGCAGCCCGTCCCAGGTCTTGGCCGACTCCGGCGGGTACCAGCTGGTCACGAACGCCCCGGCCAGCGGCCCGGAGTCGCCGCCGGTGGAGTCGACCACGGACTGCTGGACGCTGCCGATCACCGAGGCGATCCGGGTGTTCTTCGCGTTCTGCCGCCGGTAGGCGTCCAGCAGGTTGCTGGTCGGCTCGGCCGCCAGGGCGCTGGTGACGCAGTTGCCCGGCTCGTCCTTGCCGATCGCCTTGCGGACCACCGGGGTGTAGTCGGAGGACTGCTCGGGCGCCTTGACGTCCAGCAGCTTGATCCCGGCCGGCCTGAGCGCGTTGCCCAGGTAGCCGAGCAGGTTGTCGCCGGCCGGGGTGTCCGGGCGGATCAGCGAGACGGCCTTGCAGCCGGCGTCGACCAGTTGGCGACCGCTGCCGGCGATCAGCGCGGGCATGCCGCCGTCCACCGGGTAGGAGAGCGGGCTGGAGAACTCGGGCTGGGACAGCCCGTACCCGCCGATCAGCGGGATGCCGGCCCGCTCCAGCACGGGCATGAAGGCGTCGCCCCACTGGCTGTAGGAGCCGAGCACGGCGATCGCCTTGGCGTCCACCGCCCGCTGGGCGCAGGCCTTGGCCCCGTCCGCGGTGTTGTGCTCGTTGCAGGTGATCACGTGCAGCCGGTGGCCGTTCAGCCCGCCCTGGAGGTTGACGTCCCGGCCGATGGCCTCGGCGAGGGCGGTCATCCCGGGGCGGTCCGCGGAGCCGGTGCCGGACGGGGCCCAGGTCATCACCGTCAGCTCGTCGTCCGTCCCGGCGGAGGCACCGGCCGGTCCGCCGCACGCGGCGGTCGAGAGGAGGGCGGGGAGCAGCACCGCGGCGGTGGCGGCGAGGGCGAGCGGGCGCCGCCGGCGGCGCCCGGCGATCGCCGGACGGCCCGGGAAGGAGTCCCATCGGCTGGTCATCGGTCTTCCCTCTCTGGGCGCCGTCCGGCGCACCGGGGACAGCCAAGCCCCGGAGCCACAAGCCGAGAGGACCGCAATACGAACACTGGGAAAACGGCCGCCGAAATCCGGGTCCGTACGCGTGTAGATCCCGCGAGTGGAGCACGAACGGACGGGGAACGTACGATCGTTCATCATGTCCGCCAGCACAGATTCTTCGCACCGGTCCGCCCGAAACCCTTCTCGTCCGGGCCACCGCTCCAGCACCATGGGCGGCATGCCGCTCAACGACCTGCCCTGGTGGCGCTGGCGAGCCCGACTGCGCTCCGCGCTGCACATGCTGTCCGACCCCGCCTTCCAGCACGAGGCCTGGCTGACCGGCCGGGAGGGCTACGGAGACGTGACCGACGCCGTCTACCGGCTGGTCGAGGACACCTGGCTGGACCGCTGGTCCGCCGAGAAGTACGTGGGCACCATCTTCCGCGACTCCACCGAGGCCGCCCTGGTCGACGGGGCGGTGCTGCGCGCGGTGCAGATGCTGCACGAGGTCGGCGCCGACGCCCCGGCCTCCGCCTACCTCGGCCACCCCGGCTGGCCGGAGACCGTCCGGGCCGCCCGGGAGGCGCACGTCGCCCTGGCGGTGGGCGACGGGGACGATCCGGACGCGGCCCCCAAGTCGCTGGACGTGCTGCGGATCCTCACCCAGGTCTGAACCCGGGGCCTGGACCCGGGGCCGGGGCCGGGCCTGGTCGGGCCGTCCCGCAGTACGGGCAGCGGGGCGGCGACCGTCCGGAATGTGACACGCTGGACCATTCAGCACGCGACCGACGACCGCTCGCGCACTCGCACGACCTCAGGACGGGACACCCCCAGTGGAACAGCAGCCGGCCAGCGCCCAGTACGTCCTCACGCTGTCCTGCCCCGACAAGCAGGGCATCGTCCACGCTGTCTCCAGCTACCTCTTCATGACCGGCTGCAACATCATCGACAGCCAGCAGTTCGGCGACGGGGACACCGGACTGTTCTTCATGCGGGTGCACTTCTCCGCCCCCGAGCCGGTCACCGCCGACAAGCTGCGCGCCAGCTTCGCCGCGATCGGCGCGTCCTTCGGGATGGACTGGCAGATCCACCCCACCGAGCAGCGGATGCGGATCGTCCTCATGGTCAGCAAGTTCGGGCACTGCCTGAACGACCTGCTCTACCGCACCCGGATCGGCGCCCTGCCGGTGGAGATCGCCGCGGTGGTCTCCAACCACACCGACCTGCGCGACCTCACCGAGAGCTACGGCGTCCCGTTCCGCCACATCCCGGTCACCAGGGACACCAAGGCCGAGGCCGAGCGCGAGCTGCTCGACCTGGTCGCCAAGGAGAACGTCGAACTGGTCGTGCTGGCCCGCTACATGCAGGTGCTCTCCGACCAGCTGTGCACCGAGCTCTCCGGCCGCGTGATCAACATCCACCACTCCTTCCTGCCGAGCTTCAAGGGCGCCAAGCCCTACCACCAGGCGCACGCCCGCGGCGTGAAGCTGATCGGTGCCACCGCCCACTACGTCACCGCCGACCTCGACGAGGGCCCGATCATCGAGCAGGAGGTGGCCCGGGTCACCCACGACGTCAGCCCGGACCAGCTGGTCGCGCTCGGCCGCGACGCCGAGTGCCAGGCGCTGGCCCGCGCGGTCAAGTGGCACAGCGAGCACCGGGTGCTGCTGGACGGGACCCGGACGGTCGTCTTCGCCTGAGTCCTGAGTTTTGAGCGCTGGCTGCTCGGGCCTCGGGCCTGCGGCTACGGCCGCGACAGCAGCGGCAGCGCGTGCAGCACCTCGCGCACCGCGGCCCGGTCACCGTGCTCGCCCACCGGCAGCCGGTCCGGGTCGCGGTGGGCGGCCGCCAACTGGCACAGCTCCAGGCCGTCCAGCACCATCGAGGCCACCGGCTCCCCGTCGGCCGGCCCGGCCTGCCCGCCGTCCAGCGGCACCAGCCACTCGCCCGCCGCCGGGCCGTCCACCACCAGCCGCAGCCGGCGCCCGCCGACCGGTCCGCCGGGCGCCACCGGCACCCCGGCCGGCTCGGGACGCGTCGCGCGCAGCCCGGCCAGCGCACCCGGCAGCAGCCGCACCACCAACTCCACCATCTGCCGCAGGTGCTGCGGCGCCGGCGGGGCGTACGGGTAGGCGACCGCGCGGGCCACGTCCTCCCCGTGCACGAAGCACTCCAACGCCCGGTCGACGAAGGCGTCCCGCAGCGGCAGCACCGCGAAGCCCAGATCGACCGGGGTGCTGCCCTGCGGCGCCAACGCGGCGCTGCGCACCAGGTCGTGGGTCTGCTGGCGCCACCGGGCGCGCACCGACTGCGGCGGCAGGGCGGCCTGGTCGGCCAGCAGCCGGGCGCTGCGCGCGGCCACCGCCGCGTACCGGCCGCCCTGCGGCGGCACCCGCGGCGCCGGGACGGCCGCCTCCTGCGGTGGCACCCGCCGCCCCGCGGCCGGGCCGTCCCCGGGACCGGACCCCGGGCGGGTCAGCGGGTCGGGCAGTCCGCCGGGCAGCAGGCCGGTCAGTGTGCCGGGCACCGGATCGGGCAGGCCGAGGGCGAGTGCCAGCACGCCGTCCACCGCCGTCAGCCGGCCCAGCACCTCGGCCGGACGCAGCCGCTCGGTGCCGCCGTGCCAGGGCAGTTCGGCCACCTCCTGCCACTCCTCCGGGCCGAGGTCGCGCAACAGGGCGTCCAGCTTGGCGGTCTCCGCGGTGTACGGCATCCCCCAGGCGGGGACGGGCAGTTCGGCCGGCCGGCGGGCCAGGCACCAGTCCAGCACCTGCTGGCGCAGCGAACCGGGCTGGTCCAGCGGCTCGTCCAGGGAGAGCCAGCCGGCCGCCTCGCGCAGCCGGGCCGCCTCCTCGGCGCACTCCGGGCAGCCGCGCAGGTGCTGCTCCAACTCGGCGGCCTCGCGCGGCGGGCAGGCGCCCAGGGACCAGGCGCCGAGCAGCGAGCGCAGCGCGTCGTGCTGCTCGTCCGACTGCTCCCCGGGCCGTTGCGCGGGCCGTTGCCCGGAACCGTTCACCTGCCCCCGCCCCCATCCCCGTCCTGCTCCTGCCGGGCGCGTTCGTCGGCCAGTTCGGTGGCCAGCAGCTCCAGGCCGAGCCGCATCCGCTGCTTGGCGGCCTGCTCGCTGATGCCGAGCAGCCGGGCCGTCTCCTGGTAGGTGCGGCCGTCGTAGTACGTCACCGCGATGGTCTCACGCAGGGGTTGGGGCAGGGAGTCGACCACGTACTGCATGCGCGCGGCGGTGGCCACGGCGCGGATCTCCTCCTCGGCCGTGCCGTCGCCGCACCCCGGGGACGGATCGGTGCCGCGCCGGTCCCGCAGCCGTTCGACCGCTCGGCGGTGGGTGAGCGCGCCGAGCCAGGAGCGCAGCGAGCCGTGGGCGGGGTCGAAGTCCTCGGGGTGCTCCCAGACGTGGGCGAAGACCTCCCGGGTGAGCTGGGCGGCGGCCGTCTGGTCGGCGAGTATCCGGCCGGCCAGGCCGTGCACCATCGGCGCGAGCCGGTCGTAGAGTTCGCCGAGCGCGGTCTCCTCGCCGCGGGCGATGCGTCGCTGCAACTGCTCGTCCCAGCGCGGGATCCGGTCCGGGGCGGCCATCGAGAACCACCCTCCTGACCGGTCCTTGGCGTTACCCAACGGTATCCCGTGGCCGGTCGGCGGTGGGAGGTAATCCGGCAAGAACGGAACGCCGTCTCATGGTTCGACGACCGCTCCGGGGCCCGGTGCACGGCCGCTCCGGGTCCGGCGGCCGGACGGTCCGGCATCCGGTGGCCGGCCGGTCCGGCATCCGGTGGACGACGGATCGTCGGCGGACGGGCTCGTCATATCGTGGGACGGTCCGCCGATGCCGCTGTTCGAGAGCCCCTGGACATATGTCGCACGGGTGGTTCGCGAGTGGCGGGCGGGGAGTCGGGGGTGTCCGGCGGTAGGTTCCCGCCCAGGGCGTGTCCGACACGCCCCACCGGCGTCGGCCCGGGCCGGCCGAGCGCCGGTGCGAGGCTCGCGAGAGTGAGCGGGACAGTATGCACTGCCCTGTCCCCCGATCGCCGGAATATGCCCGAAGCGCTTGCTGCGGTCCGTCGGCCCACCCATCCTGAGGCGTATTCGTGTCGCGGCCAGTGCGCGACCGACGAGTTGGCACGGGCGAGTGGCGCGGGCGGACGGGTCGGCGATCGCCCGGGTGAGCCCCGGGTGGCACCGGGACGAGGGCCCCGCCGGCCGGCTGAGCCGGCCCGATCGGGACGTTGGCCGAACTGCGAGTGCGGGTGGTGGAGCGGTGCAGGTTCTTCAGGTACAGCTTGCGGTGCAGGCGGACCCCGCCGAGGTCGGCCGAGCCCGTCGGTGGGTGCGCTCACGGCTGCTGAACCACGGGGTCGACCCGGACGCGCCGATGGCCGAGACGGTGGTGCTGGTGGTCTCCGAGCTGGTCACCAACGCCGTGGTGCACACCGGCTGTCCGGCCGTGCTGAGACTCTGTCTGCCGGTGGCCGAGGACTGCGACCGGGCCGGTGCGCCCGGACCGCTGCGGGTGGAGGTGGCCGACGCGAGCCGCACCGCCCCGGCCCCCCGGCACGCCGGACCGGACGAGGACGCGACCAACGGGCGGGGACTGGAACTGGTCGAGCTGCTCTGCGAGCGCTGGGGCTGGTACCCGGACGGCTCGGGCAAGCGGGTCTGGTGCGAGATCGGCAGCGGGGCCGGGCCGGCCGATCCGCTGGCCGGCGTGGACTGGGCGGCTTTGGCGCAATAGCGGCTACCGGGCCCCTGCCGGGTCGCGTCCCCGGTGTTGTGACGGGCCGTGTCGATCACCGGCCGAAAGCTGACGCAACCATTCCGAATTTCCGACTAGCCATTGACGTGACGTATCCGACTGATCACGCTTGGGTGCGGCGCTCCGTTGCGAGGGGACGCCGAGGGGACGTCCGTCCACCGCCACGGTGCTGCTGTCCAGGGGGATCGCGTCAGCAGGGGGGACCGTGGCACACCGGGCGCGGCCCGCTCCTCGGCGAGTGCGGAGGGCGCGGCGCGGGTGCAGGGTCCGCGCGCCGCGATCGGACGGCGGCCCGGCACGCTGCGCTCGCTGCGCAGGCGGCCGGCCGCCGTCCGCTGCGCCGTTGTCGCGGGGCGGTTTCCGGCCAGGCGTCGGCCCGTCCGGTGGCGGTCAGGTCGGTTGGCCCGTCCGGTGGCGGTCAGGTCGGTTGGCCCGTCCGGTGGCGGTCAGGCCGGTTGAGGTCAGGCCGGGCCGGTCCGGAAGGTGCGCCGGTAGGCGCTCGGCGCCACGTCCAGCCGCCCGCGCAGTTGCAGCCGCAGCGAGGCGGCGGTGCCGAAACCGGACTCCCGGGCGACCTGGTCGATGCTCAGATCGGTGCGCTCCAGCAGCTGTCGGGCCCGCTCGGTGCGCTGGGTGGTGATCCACTGGCCCGGGCTGGCGCCGGTCTCCTCCCGGAAGCGCCGGGTGAAGGTCCGCACGCTCATCCCGGCCCGGTCGGCGAGTTGGCGCAGTTGCAGCGGTTCGTCCAGGTGCTCCAGCGCCCAGGCGCGGACCGCGGCGGTGCCGGGCCCGCCGGTGTCCACCGGGCTCGGGGCCACCACGTACTGCTTCTGGCCGCCGTCGCGCCACGGCGGCACCAGGCAGTTGCGGGCCACCGCGTTGGCCACCGCGCTGCCGTGGTCGCGGCGCACCACGTGCAGGCAGAGGTCCACCCCGGCGGCCACCCCGCCGGAGGTGAGGATGTCGCCGTCGTCGGTGTAGAGCACGTCCGGGTCCAGCAGGACCTTGGGGAAGGTCCGGGCGAAGACCTCGGTGTAGCGCCAGTGGGTGGTGGCCGGGCGGCCGTCCAGCAGGCCGGCGGCGGCCAGCAGGAAGGAGCCGGTGCAGATCGACATCAGCCGGGCGCCGGGCCTGATCCGGCCCAGGGCGGCGGCCAGTTCGGGACCGAAGGGGGCGTCCACGCCGCCCGGGAGGGCGTCGTGGCAGGCCGGGAGCACCACCGTGTCGGCCCGCTCCAGCAGTTCGGGGCCGTGGTCGACCGAGATCCGGAAGTCGGCGCTGGTGGCGACCGGCTCGCCGTCCAGGGTGCAGGTGGCCACCCGGTAGAGCGGGCGGCCGGATTCGTCCCTGGCGTTGCCGAAGATCCTTGCGGGGATGCCGAGTTCGAAGGCGATCACGCCCTCCAGAGCGAGTACCGCGACCAGGTGCGCCATGCCGTTCCTTCCCGATCCCCAGCCCCTTTGCGTGCGGGTCCGGGTCAGGGTACGCCGGAAGGTGGCCCGATCCTTGCGAAAACTGTCATTCAGGCCACTCGTCCGGGCGCGGCGGGCTCGGGAGACTCGTCCACGTGACCGAACGCCGTGTCCTCGCCGCCTCCACGCCCCCCGACGCCCCGATACCCGACGCCTCGACGCCCGACACCCCGATACCCGCCGCCTCGACGCCCGGCCGGCGCCCCCGGGTGCACTACGCCTGGGTGGTGGCCGCCGTCGCCCTGCTCGTCCTGCTCGGCTCGGCCGGCTTCCGCTCCACGCCCAGCCTGATGATGGACGCCCTGCACAACGAGTTCGGCTGGTCGCTAGGGACGATCGCCGGCGCCACCTCCGTCAACCTCACCCTCTACGGCCTCACCGCCCCCTTCGCCGCCGCCCTGATGGACCGTTTCGGCGTGCGCCTGGTGGTGGTCTGCGCCCTGCTGACCATCTCGGTCGGCGCCGGCCTCACCATGCTGATGCGCCAGCCCTGGCAACTGATCCTCTGCTGGGGCGTGCTGGTCGGCCTCGGCAGCGGCTCGATGGCCGGCGCCTTCGCCACCACCATCACCGGCCGCTGGTTCCAGGCCCGCCAGGGGCTGGTCACCGGGGTGCTCACCGCCGCCGGGGCGGCGGGCAACCTGGTCTTCCTGCCGGTCGGCGCCTGGCTGGTCGAGCAGCACGGCTGGCGCTCGGCCGTGGTCGTGGTCTCGCTCGCCGCCAGCGCCGTCGCCGTACCGGTCCTGCTGCTGATGCGCGAGCGTCCCGCCGACGTCGGCCTGCTTCCGTACGGCGCCACCGAGGCCCCGCCCGCGCCGGTGCGGGACACCCGCGCCCTGGCCCGCACCCTGCGGGTGCTGCGCGACGCCGCCCGCACCCGGCCGTTCTGGCTGCTGGCCGGCTCCTTCGCGATCTGCGGCGCCACCACCGCCGGCCTGGTCGGCACCCACTTCATCCCGGCCGCGCACGACCACGGCATGCCCGTCACCACCGCCGCGAGCCTGCTCGCCCTGATCGGCCTGTTCGACGTGCTCGGCACCGTGTTCAGCGGCTGGCTCACCGACCGGGTCGACTCCCGGCTGCTGCTCACCGTCTACTACGGGCTGCGCGGCCTGTCCCTGCTCCTGCTGCCGCAGCTGCTGGCCGGCTCGCTGCAGCCGCCGATCCTCGCCTTCGTGGTCTTCTACGGCCTCGACTGGGTGGCCACCGTGCCGCCGACCGTCGCCCTGTGCCGCCGGCACTTCGGCGAGGACGCCCCGATCGTCTTCGGCTGGGTGCTCGCCGCCCACCAGATCGGCGCGGCCGTGGTAGCCGGACTGGCCGGCCTGGCCCGCGACGCGCTCGGAAACTACGACCTCACCTGGTACGGCGCCGGCGCGCTGTGCGTGGTCGCGGTCGGGCTCTGCCTGGCGCTGCGCGGCGGACGGCCCGCGGACCGGGTGGTGCCGGCGCTGTCCTGAGGGGGTGTCGCGGCGGGGTCGGGGGGCCTCGCGGCGGGGTCGGAGGGGGCGGCCGGGCGGCGGCGGGCGCCCGGCCCGGCGGGGGTGTCGCAGCGGAGGTCTAGGCTCCGGTTCATGGCGCTCACCTTCACCCTGGACCCCAAGCCCGACCCCGACCTGCGCACCGCCGTGGTGCGGCTGTGGGCGGACGTGACCAACGCCGGCGGCGCGGTCGGCTTCGTGGCCCCGGTCACCGAGGACCAGGTCTGGGACACCGCCGACCGCCAGTTCGCCGGGCTCGCCCCGGACGGCCCCGACCGGCTGCTGGTCGCGCACGAGAGCGCGACCGGCCGGCTGGTCGGGGTGCTGTTCTTCGCGTCGATGCGGTTCGAGCTGATGGAGCACTGGCGGATGCTCAGGCGGGTCATGGTGCACCCCGACTTCCAGGGCCGCGGCTACGGCGCCGAACTGCTCGCCGAGGCCGAGCGGGTCGCCCGTGACTGGGGTCTGGAGTCGCTGCGGCTCACCGCGCGCGGCGGGCTGGGCCTGGAACGCTTCTACGAGCGCTGCGGCTGGCGCGAGGTCGGCCGGGTGCCGGCCGCGATCCGGGTCGCCCCCGGGGACGACCGGGACGACATCACCATGTGGCTCGACCTGCGCTGACCCCTCCGCGGGCGCTCGGCCGGACCTCCGTCGGACTTCCGCCGCACCTCCGCCGCACCTCGCGTCGGCCTCGTGTCGGCCTCGTGCGGTGGGGGACGGAGCCCCCTGCCCCGGGCCGGGTGTCAGGCATGCTTGACTGGAAGGCCCCGTCCCCGGCCCGATCCAGAAGGATGTGTCCCAGTGAGCAGCAACGGCCCGCAGAAGTCGCACGCCACGCTCCGCTACACCTCCATGCGGGCCAGCATCTTCCTCGGCTGCCTGCTGGTGGCCCTGCTGCTCGGGCACTTCGGGATCATCCCGGTGAGCGGCGAGGCCGGGGTGATCTTCCTGTTCCTGCTGGCCGCGATCGTCTCCGCGCCGCTCAGCTACGTGCTGCTGAGCAAGCAGCGCGACGAGATGTCCTCGCAGATCTCCACCAAGGTCGCCGGGATGCGCAGCCGCACCGCCGAGCGGATCGCCACGCAGAACGCCGAGGAGGACGCGGTGGACGACGCCGCCCGCGCGGCCGCCTCCGGGCAGCACTGACCCCGGGCGCAGCCCACCGTGCCCGCTGACCAGCAGCTGAGCGCCGAGGACTCCCCGCCGGTCGGGGCCGAGCAGCCCGTCGGGGCCGAGCACCCGGGCGGAGCCGAGCGCCCCGCCGGGACCTGGCCGGCCCCCGTGCGCCGGCCCACCGGGCGGGACGTGGCCCGGCTGGCCGGGGTCTCCCAGGCCACCGTCTCCCTGGTCTTCTCCGGCGCCGAGGCCGGCCGCCGGGTCTCCGACGCGACCCGCGACCGGGTCCGCGAGGCCGCCCGTAGCCTCGGCTACCGCCCGCAGGCGGCAGGCCGGCAGCTGCGGCTGGGCCGCAGCGGGATGATCATGCTGGCCGTCCCCAACCTCCAGGGCCCGTTCTTCGGCCGGGTGCTGGAGGGCGTCCACCACGAGGCCGGCCGACACGGGCTGGCGGTCGTGGTCAGCTCCGGCTGGGGCAGCGGGACCCTCGCCGAGGCCGCCACCGGGGGCCGCTTCGACGGCCTGCTGATCTGCTCCCCGGACGACAGCCAACTCGGCGAACTGCCGCCGGACACCCCCGCGGTCTTCCTGGACGCCGACCCCGGCACCGACCACGCCCGCCCGACCGTCGAGCTCGACGTGGCCGGCGGGATGCGGGCGGCCGTCGAGCACCTGGCCGCCCTCGGCCACCGCCGGATCGGGCACCTGCGCTCCACCCACGCCGCGTACACCTTCCGGGTCCGGCAGGCTGCCTTCGAGCAGGCCGTCCGCGAACTCGGCCTGGACGTCGTGGAGTTGGGAGTGAGCCTGAACGAGGGGTACGCGGCCGCGCGGAGCGTGGCGGCGGAGCTGCTGGAGCGGGCGGACCGTCCGCGTGCGGTGGTCTGCGACGACGACGTGGTCGCCTCCGGGGTCTACCAGGCCGCCGCCGAGCGGGGGTTGCGGGTGCCGGACGACCTGTCGGTGGTCGGCATGGACAACGTCGCGGTCGCCGGGCTGCTCGCCCCGCCGCTGACCACCGTCGACCTGCCGGGGGAGGAGCTGGGCCGGGTCGGCGCGGCCGCGCTCGCCGGACTGCTGCGCGGTGAGCCGGTGGCGCCGGTCGCGCCGTTGGCCACCTCGCTGGTGCAGCGCTCCTCGACCGCCCGGGCGTGACGGCGCCGGACCGCGACATCGCAGGACCGAGGCATCGCCGGACTGCGACGTAGCCGGACTGCGCCGGCGCCGGGAGAAGGACTGCGCCCGCCGGGCCAGACCCCCGGCGGGCGCAGTCGTCTGTGGGGTGGGCGCTCAGCCCACCGGGACGGGTTCGGCGAGCGGGGCGACCGGTGCGCCGTGGAACCAGCGTCGGGCGCCGAACAGCACCAGTCCGCCGAGCGCGATGCCGCCCGCCGCGCACACCGCCACCGGGCGCAGTGAGCCCTCGGCGAGGTGGCCGGAGACGGCGTAGCCGAGCGAGTTGCCGGTGGCGAACAGGGTGACCAGCCAGGCGAAGGCCTCGGTGACCGTCCCGGCCGGGGCCAGCTCGGCGACCAGCACGAAGGCCGCCGCCAGCAGCGGGGCCAGCACGATGCCGGACAGGAAGGCCAGCGCGGCCATCGGGTACGGGCCGGGCAGCGTGACCAGCGGCAGGTAGGAGGCGGCCATCGCGAGGGCCATCATCCAGGTGCGGGTCGCGGTGCTCCGCCGCCACCGGACCATGCCGTAGGCGAGCGCGCCGAGCAGTCCGCCGAGCGCGGCCAGCGCCAGCAGGGTGCCCCCGCCGCCGGGCAGGTCTCCGGCGTGCTGCTCGGCGTAGGCGATGAACAGCACGTTCTGTGCGCCGACCGCCCAGCCGGCCCCGGCCAGTCCGATCAGCAGCAGCACCAGTCCGGGGGAGCGCAGCGGGCCGAGCAGTCCGGCGGACTGCTCGCGGGCGGGGGCCCGCCAGGCCCGGGCGGGCGCCGCGGTGGCCACCACCAGGGCCCCGGCCAGGCCGAGTCCGGCGGCCACCCAGAGCGCGGCGACCGGGCTGAACAGGCCGGCGATCCCGGCGACGGCCAGCGGTCCGGCCACGTAGAGGATCTGCTGGGAGGCGGAGTCGAAGGCGTACGCGGTGTCGAGCTGCTCCTCCTCGACCACGTCCGGCCAGAGCGAGCGCAGGCAGGGCTCCAGCGGCGGCATCGCGAGGCCGGCGACGGCGGCGCCGAGCGGCGCGGCGACCGAGGAGCCGGGGGCGAGGGCGAGCAGCGTGTACCCGCCGCCGGCCACGACGGCGGAGGCGAGCAGGACGCGGGGCTGGCCGGTGCGGTCGACGATCCGTCCGAGCACCGGTCCGCCGACGGCGGCGGCGATCGCGTAGGCGGCGGTGGCCAGGCCGATCCGGCTGTACGGGACGCCGGCCTCGCGCAGGGCGAGGGCGATCACCAGGGCGGTCATACCGGCGGGCAGGCGGCCGAGCAGGGTGCCGAGCAGGAGTCGGGTGACGTGCGGGGCGCGGAGCAGGGCGAGGTAGCCCATCGGTGGTCTTCTCCGGTCAGGGCAGGGGAGGGCGGGGGTGCCGTTCAAAGTTATACGTATAACCGGCAGTCGGTCAATCTGACCGGAGGGCGGAGCTGATGGTGCGTCAGCCTCGTTCGTGTCCGGATCTCACCCCAAGTCGGCCTTGGAGTGAGGCCTGATCTCAAACAAGTACTTTGAACATCTCAAACCTTTACTGCTAACGTGTCGACCGTGACCACCTCAGACGCACTGCCGACGTACGGCCCGGGCCCGCTGCCCGTCGCCGCCCGCCGGGGTGCCCTGACCGGTGCTGTGGACAGCCCGCGCCGTTGTCGCGCCATGAGCTGTATCGCGGCGGCACGCCCCTGAGACGGGCCCCGGCCTTCCCCGTCCGGCCCGCGCCGTGCCGCCCACCCCCCCGCCTCGCCCCCCACCGTCAGCAACGCCCTCCCCCGGAGTCGCACCCCCATGTCCACAGCGCCCGAGGCGACCTCGTCGCCGTCCGTGCTCACCCGCATCCGCAAGACGCCGTTCTGGGTGCAGATCGTCGCCGGCCTCGTGTTCGGCGTCGGCCTCGGCTACCTGGCCCGCGCCGCCGACATCTCCTGGCTGGCCACCACCCTGGAGACCATCGGCAAGATCTTCGTCCAGCTGCTCAAGCTGGCCGTGCCCCCGCTGGTCTTCACCGCGATCGTGGTGAGCGTCGCCAACCTGCGCAACGTCACCAACGCGGCCCGCCTGGCCACCCGCACGCTGCTCTGGTTCATGATCACCTCGCTGATCGCGGTCGGCATCGGCCTCGGCCTCGGCCTGCTGACCAACCCCGGCCAGGGCACCAACCTCAAGACCGAGGGCCTCAAGGCGCTCGACTCCAAGGGCAGCTGGATCGACTTCCTGACCGGGATCTTCCCGACCAACATCGTCGACGCCTTCGTCAAGGTGAACGTGCTGCAGATCGTCTTCATGGCGGTCGTGGTCGGCGCCGCGATCATCAAGCTCGGCGCCAAGGCCGAGCCGGTCCTCAAGATCAGCGAGTCCGTGCTGGAGCTGACCCAGACCGCCCTGTGGTGGGTCATCCGGCTCTCCCCGCTCGGCACCCTCGGCCTGATCGGCAAGTCCGTCGCCAAGTACGGCTGGGACCTGCTCAAGCCCTTCGCCACGTTGACCCTCGACATCTACGTCGGCTGCGCGCTGGTGCTGTTCGTCGTCTACTCGCTGGTGCTGCGCTTCGCCGCGGGCCTCAACCCGGTGCACTTCTTCAAGGGCGCCTGGCCCGCCATCCAGCTGGCCTTCGTCTCCCGCTCCTCGGTCGGCACCCTGCCGGTCACCCGTCGGGTCACCGAGCGCCTCGGCGTCCCGAGCGAGTACGCCTCGTTCTCGGTGCCGTTCGCCGCCACCACCAAGATGGACGGCTGCGCCTCGATCTACCCGGCGGTCGCCGCGATCTTCGTCGCCCAGGTCTACAACATCGAGCTGGGCATCAAGGACTACATCCTGATCGCCTTCGTCTCGGTCGTCGGCTCGGCCGCCACCGCGGGCCTCACCGGCGCGATCATCATGCTGACGCTGACCCTGTCCACCCTGGGCCTGCCGCTGGAGGGCGTCGGCCTGCTGCTGGCCATCGACCCGATCCTGGACATGATGCGGACCGCCACCAACGTCGCCGGCCAGGTCGCCGTGCCGGTCGTGGTCGCCGCGCGGGAACGGATCCTGGACCTGAACGCGTACAACAACCCGTCGGGGGACCTGTACGAGGAGGACGCGCCGAAGGTCGCCGTCGCGGCGGCGTAGCGTTGAAGTAATGGAGAAAGGGCTCTTCCCCGGACGGGGGAGAGCCCTTTCGGTGTTGCCCGGTGCTGCGGCTCTGCGGGTGTCGCCCGGCATTGCTGCTCTGAGGTGTCGCCCGGCGGTCTGTTCCGCGCGGAAAAGGCAGGGGGCCCGCCGCGATGGGCAGGCCCCCTTGGGTGCTGCGCTCTTGTGCTCACGGTGACGGCTGTCGGGAGCCGTCGTCGGACCCGAAGGGGTCCCGAGCGATCAGAACATCAGAGGATGGTCAGACAGCGGTGACGTTCTCCGCCTGCGGGCCCTTCGGGCCCTGGGTGACGTCGAAGGTGACCGCCTGGTTCTCCTCCAGCGAACGGAAGCCGTTCGCGTTGATGGCGGAGTAGTGGACGAAGACGTCGGGGCCGCCGCCCTCCTGGGCGATGAAGCCGAAGCCCTTCTCAGCGTTGAACCACTTGACGGTTCCCTGAGCCATGCCGTTCTCCTTGCGATGCGTGTCGGGGGCCACACCGTGTGGTCCCCGGTCCGCTGCGCTGATCGCCCTGCCTCCGGACGAGTCCGAAGTTTTTCGATATTGCTGAAAAACTACAAAAAGCCTGCGGTTACATGCTCCGCAGGCTTCAAGTACTGCAAGGGGAATCAAACTGCAACTGAGGGCAACGCTAGCATGCGGCCGCTGTGACGACCAGGGGTCACTTGCACGCCGGACGGCGCGTGTCGTGGGCCCGGAAGCGGGCGCACGAAGGGGTGTTGAGGCCCCCGGCGCGCGGGCCGAGCCAGCCCCGCGCGCGTGTCGGGTGGCCGGTGCGAGCCGCCGTGAGCAGCGGGCATACGCTGCGGGGAAGCGCACGAACAGCAAGGGAGCGGCGCAGTGGCAGCACCGGACGTACGAACGCGGGAGCCCGAACCCGAGGAGAACACCCCGGTCAGGCCCAGGGTCGGCCATATTCAGTTCCTGAACTGCGTCCCCCTCTACTGGGGCCTCGCCAGGACCGGCAACCTGCTCGACCTCGACCTCACCAAGGACACCCCCGAGAAGCTGAGCGACCAGCTCGTCGGCGGCTCCCTCGACATCGGGCCGATCACCTGCGTGGAGTACCTGCGCAACGCCGACGACCTGCTGGTCCTGCCGGACATCGCGGTCGGCAGCGACGGCCCGGTGATGTCCTGCCTGATCGTCAGCAAGGTGCCGCTCGGCGACCTCGACGGCCGCCGGGTCGCCCTCGGCTCCACCAGCCGCACCTCGGTCCGGCTCGCCCGGCTCCTCCTGGAGGAGCGCGAAGGCGTGCGCCCCGACTACTTCAGCTGCCCGCCGGACCTCAGCGCGATGCTCGCCGAGGCCGACGCCGCCGTCCTGATCGGGGACCCGGCCCTGCGCGCCTACCTGGGCCAGGCCGCCGACCTCGGGCTGACCGTGCACGACCTCGGCGAGATGTGGAAGGAGTGGACCGGCCTGCCGTTCGTCTTCGCGGTCTGGGCCGTGCGCCGCGAGTTCGCCGAGCGCCGCCCCGAGCTCACCGCGGCCGTCCACCGGGCCTTCCTGGAGTCCCGCGACCTGTCGCTGGTCGAGGCCGCCAAGGTCGCCGAGCAGGCCGCCCGCTGGGAGGCCTTCGGGGCGGACGTGCTGGAGCGCTACTTCAGCGAGGCCCTGGACTTCTCGCTCGGCGGGCGGCAGCTGGCGGGCGTCGCCGAGTTCGCGCGCCGGGTCGCGCACGACAGCGGCTTCGAGCCGGACGTCGCGGTGCGGCTGCTGGAGCCGGTGGCGCTGCCGGTCGCGGAGCAGCAGCTGTAGGGGCGGGACCCGGGGCGGGGAGCCGGGGCGGGGACCCGGGACAGGGGACCAAGGGAAGGGGACAGGGGCGGGGCCGGGCGGTGGGTCGGTCCGGCCCGGTACGGTCTGCTCCCGAGGCGCGTCCGGCGGGCACAGCGCGGGGCGCGGTTCGGGAGCGGCGTACGCGGCCGGGCACCCGCCCGGGGCCGCGCGTGCGCGTGCGAGGGGAGCGTGCGGGGCATGCGGGCACTGGGAACGGACGATCCGCGACGGGTGGGCGGCTACCGGCTGCTGCGGCGGCTCGGCTCGGGCGGGATGGGCCGGGTCTACCTCGGCCGGACGGCCGGCGGGCGCACCGTCGCCGTCAAGGTGGTGCGGACCGAACTCGCGGACGACTCCGAGTTCCGCGCCCGGTTCCGCCAGGAGGTCGCCGCCGCCCGCCGGGTCGGCGGCACCTGGACCGCGCCCGTCCTGGACGCCGACACCGAGGGCGAGCAGCCCTGGGTCGCCACCGGCTACGTCGCGGGCCCCGCGCTCTCCACCGCCGTCCAGGCGCACGGCCCGCTGCCCGAGGCCGCCGTCCGTGCCCTCGGCGTCGGACTCGCCGGGGCGCTCACCCACGTGCACGGACTCGGCCTGGTGCACCGCGACGTCAAGCCCTCCAACGTGCTGCTCACGCTCGACGGCCCGCGGTTGATCGACTTCGGGATCGCCCGGGCCCTGGACGCGACCAGCGGGTTCACCCGTTCGGGGTATGTGGTGGGGTCGCCGGGCTTCATGTCGCCCGAACAGGCGAACGGGCAGACGGCGGGCCCCGCCGGGGACGTCTTCTCGCTCGGCGCCGTCCTGGCCTTCGCCGCCACCGGCGTCCACCCCTTCGGCGAAGGGGTCAGCGCGGCCGTCCTGCTCTACCGGGTGCTGCACGAGGAACCGGACGTCACCGGACTGCCCGAACCGCTGCGGGTGATCGTCCTCCACTGCCTCGCCAAGGACCCCGCCGCCCGGCCCACCCCGCAGCAGCTGGCCGGCTGGCTGGACCCGGACGGTGCCGCCGCCGACCGGCTCGCCCGGGGCGACTGGCTGCCACCGGCGCTGGCGGCCGGGGTCGGGCGCAGTGCGGTGGAATTGCTGGACCTGGAGGGGGAGCTGCGGGAGGGGGAGGTACCGGGGAGTGCGACGGCGCGGGACCAGGCCGT
Source organism: Kitasatospora sp. NPDC089509 (assembly GCF_044749365.1). Taxonomy (NCBI): domain Bacteria; kingdom Bacillati; phylum Actinomycetota; class Actinomycetes; order Kitasatosporales; family Streptomycetaceae; genus Kitasatospora; species Kitasatospora sp. NPDC089509. Next base: position 126,996 of record NZ_JBIVHS010000018.1, read on the forward strand.
TCGGGACCGGGCTGGGAGCGGGGAGGCGGTGCGGGAGGGAGAGGGCGACGGGGGCGGCCTGCCGCCGGGAACGGGGGAGCACTCGGAGCTCGCCGGGCGGCGCCGACGGCGGCGGGCCCGGACGGCGGCGGCGGTGGTGCTGGGGGTCGCGGTGCTCGGCGGCGGCGGGTACGGGCTGTACGCGATGACCCACCGGCCGGGTCCGGTGGTGTCGGCGCCCTCAGCGGGGCCGGTGCCGCCCCTGTCCGCCTCGCCGTCCGCTTCGCCGTCCTCGTCGACGGTTTCGTCGACTGCTTCGGTCTCGCCGTCCGGGACGTCCGGCGCGTCCGCGGCGCCCGTCGCGGGCGGGCCGGACGTAGTGCCGGCGGCGTTCCTGGGCACCTGGACCGGCGACATGGTCACCGACAAGGGCCTGCCCGGCGGCACCACCACGCTCACCGTCCGGCAGGCGGCGATCGGCCAGGAGACCACCAGCAGCCGGAACGCCGCCACCGGGCTGATCTCGATCAGCTGCGAGGGCGCCTGGACGCTCAAGTCGGTCTCCGACACCACGCTGGTGTTCCAGTCCCGGCTGGTGCACTCCTCGATCCCCGGCGCCTGCACCAGCGGCTCCAACGCGGAGACCCTCACCCTGCAGTCCGACGGGACGATCCGCTTCAGCTCCGCCGACCCGGCGGCCGGGAACCCGGTCGGCACGATGCGCAAGGCGGGCGCCACGCCCCGGTGAGGGCGCGCGGACGAGGCCGTCCGACCGGTCGGGGCGCAGTTCAGCGGGCTGACGCGGGCGCCCGAAAGGCCTGGCGTAGGCTGGTTCGGCCGTACCCGAGTAGCACTTGAGAGAGAGAAGGCCGCCAGGTGACCGAGCTCGCAGCGACCACCCTCGATGCGTCCAGCACCGACCTGCAGGCCGTGCTCGACCGGGCCGCCGCCGGCGGCCGGATCACCCCGGAGGAAGCGCTGGAGCTCTACCGCTCCGCGCCGCTGCACGCGCTCGGCTCCGCCGCCGACGCCGTGCGCCGCCGCCGCTACGCGGGTACCGAGCACATCGCGACGTACATCATCGAGCGCAACATCAACTACACCAACGTGTGCGTCACGGCGTGCAAGTTCTGCGCCTTCTACGTGCCGCCGAAGAGCGACAAGGGCTGGTCCCGCGAGCTCGACGAGATCCTGCGCCGCTGCGCCGAGACGGTCGAACTGGGCGGCACCCAGATCATGTTCCAGGGCGGCCACCACCCCGACTACGGCGTGGAGTACTACGAGCGCGCGTTCTCGGCCATCAAGGCCGACTTCCCGCAGCTGGTGATCCACTCGCTCGGCGCCTCCGAGGTCGAGCACATGTCCCGGATCTCGGGCGTCTCCATCGAGGAGGCCATCACCCGGATCCACAAGGCGGGCCTGGACTCCTTCGCCGGCGCCGGCGCCGAACTGCTCCCCGAGCGGCCGCGCAAGGCGATCGCCCCGCTCAAGGAGTCCGGCGAGCGCTGGCTGGAGATCATGGAGGCCGCGCACGGCCTCGGCGTGGAGTCCACCTCCACCATGCTGATGGGCACCGGCGAGACCAATGCCGAGCGGATCGAGCACCTGCGGATGATCCGTGACGTGCAGGACCGCACCGGCGGCTTCCGCGCCTTCATCCCGTACACCTACCAGCCGCAGAACAACCACCTCAAGGGCTCGACCCAGGCCACCGTCTTCGAGTACCTGCGGCTGATCGCGATCTCCCGGCTGTTCCTCGACAACGTCGCCCACATCCAGGGCTCCTGGCTCACCACCGGCAAGGAGGCGGGCCAGCTGTCGCTGCACTACGGTGCGGACGACCTCGGCTCCGTGATGCTGGAGGAGAACGTCGTCTCGGCGGCCGGTGCCAAGCACCGCTCCAACCTGACCGAGCTGATCCACCTCATCCGTGCCGCCGACCGCGTCCCGGCGCAGCGCTCGACCACGTACGAGCACCTGCGGGTGCTGGACGACCCGGCGAACGACCCGGTCGACCCGCGGGTCGCCTCGCACATCGCCTCCTCGGCGATCGAGGGTGGCACGGCGCACCCCGAACTGAAGATCCTGGACAACTGAGTTGTCCTCGGTGTCCTCGGTGTTGTCGTCACCGTGCTGACGCTGCACCGGGCGGCGTTGCTGCTGCCCGACCCGGCCGATCCCACCGCCCCGTCCCTGGTCGACGGGGCGGTGGTGGTGCGGGGCGAACTGGTCGAGGCCGTCGGTCCGTACGAGGAGCTGGCGGCGGCGCACCCCGCGGCGCGGGTGCGGGACTGGGGCCCGGCCGTGCTCACCCCCGGGCTGTGCAACCCGTGCGGGCAGCGGCTGTTGGAGCGGGACTACCACCCCGACCCGCGGGAGGAGATCGGCGTCGAGCCGGTCGTGGACGGGCTGGTGGGCTGCACCGACGAGACCCGGTACGGGGCGAGCGCGCGGCGAGGGCTGCAGCGGATGCTCGGGTTCGGGGTGACGGCGGTGGCCGGGCCGTTCGAACGGGCTTCGGTGCGGACGGCGGTGGGTCGGTCGGGGCCGGTGGCGCTGCCCGGGCCGGTGGCGCTGCCCGGGCCGGCAGTGTTGGACCCGTTGACGGTGCTGCCGTTGGCGCGGGCCGTGCACGGGCGGGTGGCAGTCGGTGGGCGGGCGGATTTCGCGGTGTTCCCGGCGTCCCCGGCGTCCCCGGTTTCTCCGGCGGCCGGTGGGTGCCTGGCGACCGTGCTGGGCGGGCGGTTGGTGTACCGGCGGCGCTGAGGCCCGCCGGGGGGCGTGCGAACGGTCCGATGTGACGTACTCGTCAGTAGTCGGATTGCCTTGTGGTGCACGGGACTTCCTTCGTGTGCACCCGAACTGCCGTGCCCGTTGCGGGGAGTGATTGCCGCTTCGCCGTGACCTGAGGGCCCGCCAGCGGATACGATCCCGGACAGCTCACTCCGTACCCTCACCACACCATCATCCGTGCCCGCGGGTGGCGGGGCCGTGTCCCAGGCCCCGGAGGCAAGCCAGGACAGGAACCATGCGAACCGCGACCGTTCCCCCGCCGCGATCACCGCGGTTGGGCCGTGGTTGGTACCTCGCCGCCGTGCTCAGCGCCGTGCTGGCCGTCGGGATGTGCCTGCTGGGTTGGCGCCAGGCCGACCAGGCCGACCGGATCGAGGCCCACCCGGTGAGAGTCGAGGGCGTCGTCACCCAGCTGCCCACCGGCGGCGGCACGTACAGCGCCGTCAGCTACAAGGTCAGCGGCCAGCCGCACACCGCCGCCGCGCTGCCGCTCGCCGACGGCGCCAGGGTCGGCGACGCGGTCTGCCTGGAGCACGCGGCCGACGACGCCGGCGCGGTGCGGATCTGCGGCGACACCTACCCGCAGCCCGTCGGCGTGGGGCTGGCCCGGTTCAGCGTGCCGGTCGCCGTGGTGCTGTTCGTCATCTGCATGCTGCGGATCCTGCGCCACCGGCGGGCCGTCGCGGTCCGCAGCGGGAAGGGGCGGCTCGCCGCCAACCTCGCGCTGGCGACCGGGGCGCTGGCCGAGGGGATGCCCGCGATAACCCAGGGCAAGCGCTCGCGGCGCCGGCGGCGCGCGGGCGGGCGGCGGGGGGCGCACTAGCGCGGGGCCGCCGGGCCGGGGTGCCTGTCGGGGGTGTCGCCGACGCCGCCGTGGACGTCCCGGTCGGCCTCCTGGTGAGCCCCGTTGGCCGGGGCACCCGTCGCAGGGTGAACAATGGGGGCGTGACCCGAGCCTCCCTGGACAAGCAGCCGCATGAAGTCGCCGCCATGTTCGACGACGTCGCGGCCAAGTACGACCTCACCAACGACGTGCTCTCCCTCGGCCAGGCCCGCGCCTGGCGCCGGGCGGTGGCCGAGGCGGTGGCCGCCGGACCCGGGGACCTCGTGCTCGACCTCGGGGCCGGCACCGGTACCTCCTCGCTGCCCTTCGCCGAGGCCGGGGCCAAGGTCGTCCCGTGCGACTTCTCGGTCGGCATGCTCACCGAGGGCAAGCGCCGCCACCCCGAACTGCCGCTCACCGCGGGCGACGCCACCCGGCTGCCGTTCGCGGACGATACCTTCGACTCGGTGACGATCTCCTTCGCGCTGCGCAACGTCCAGGAGACCGAGGCGGCCCTGCGCGAGATGCACCGGGTCACCAAGCCCGGCGGCAAGCTGGTCATCTGTGAGTTCTCCACGCCGACCTGGACGCCGTTCCGGACCGTCTACACCGAGTACCTGATGCGCGCGCTGCCGCCGGTCGCCACCGCGGTCAGCAGCAACCCGGACGCGTACGTCTACCTCGCCGAGTCCATCCGGGCCTGGCCGGACCAGGCCGGGCTGGCCTCCCGGATGCAGGAGAACGGCTGGTCGAAGGTCGCCTGGCGGAACCTGACCGGCGGGATCGTCGCGCTGCACCGCGGGTACAAGCAGGCCTGACGGGGCGGTGGCGCCGAGGCGGGACGCGGGCGGGAGCCCGGGCCGGTGGCGTCGAGGCGGGGGACCCTGGGGCGGGGGAGCGGGCTCCGGCGGCTCCGGCGGCTCGGGTGGTGTGAGCGGAACTAGACTGCCGGAGACAAAAGCCGCCATCCCCCGCCGCAGCTCCAGGAGTGTGTCCACGTGTCCGAGACCGCAGCCGATCTGACGAAGCCGGACAGCACGGTCGAGAGCACCGCCGACGTCATCGTGGTCGGCGCGGGCCCGGCCGGCGCCACCACCGCGTACTACCTCGCCCAGGCCGGGCTGGACGTGCTGCTGCTGGAGAAGACCGCCTTCCCGCGCGAGAAGGTCTGCGGCGACGGCCTGACCCCGCGCGCCACCAAGCAACTGGTGGACATGGGCATCGACGTCTCCACCGAGAACGGCTGGCTGCACAACAAGGGCCTGCGCATCATCGGCGGAGGCGTCCGGCTGGAACTGGACTGGCCCGAGCTGGCCTCCTTCCCGGACTACGGCCTGGTCCGCAAGCGCGCCGACTTCGACGAACTCCTGGCCCGCCAGGCCGAGAAGGCCGGCGCCCGGCTCTACGAGCGCTGCAACGTCAGCGGCCCGGTCCTGGACGAGCGCACCGGCCGGATCGTCGGCGTCACCGCCAAGCTCGGCGAGGAGAAGCGGCCGGTCACCTTCCGGGCCCCGCTGGTCGTCGCCGCCGACGGCAACTCCACCCGGCTCTCCCTCGCCATGGGCCTGCACCGCCGGGAGGACCGCCCGATGGGCGTCGCCTACCGCACCTACTTCAACTCCCCGCGCCACGACGACGACTACCTGGAGTCCTGGCTGGAGCTGTGGGACACCCGCGGCGGCCAGCGCAAGCTGCTGCCCGGCTACGGCTGGGTCTTCGGCATGGGCGACGGCACCTCCAACGTCGGCCTCGGCATCCTCAACTCCTCGCCCGCGTTCGGTGAACTCGACTGGCGCGAGGTGCTCAAGGCCTGGTGCGCCAGCATGCCGGAGGAGTGGGGCTACACCCCCGACAACATGACCGAGCCGATCCGCGGCGCCGCGCTGCCGATGGCCTTCAACCGGCAGCCGCACTACACCCGCGGCCTGCTGCTCGTCGGCGACGCCGGCGGCATGGTCAACCCGTTCAACGGCGAGGGCATCGCCTACGCGATGGAATCCGGCCAGATCGCCGCCGGGGTCATCGTGCAGGCCCACGCCCGGGTCACCGAGGGCGGCCGCGAACGCGCCCTGCAGGCCTACCCGCGCATCCTCAAGGACGTGTACGGCGGCTACTACACCCTCGGCCGGGCCTTCGTGAAGCTCATCGGCAACCCCAAGGTGATGCAGCTGGCCGCCCAGCACGGCCTGCCCCGGCCGCTGCTGATGCGCTTCACCCTCAAGCTGCTCGCCAACCTCACCGACCCGGCGGGCGGCGACGCGATGGACCGCCTGATCAACGGGCTGGCGAAGGTCGCGCCCAACGCCTGACGGTGGTGCGGGCGGTGGGCGGTGCCCGCTGGTGTCCGGTGTCGGGTGGGGCCGCCGGGCGTCGGATGACGAGTCCGGCGCCGCGGTGACTCAGCGCGCCTCCGGTGCCGCCACCGTCTGTTCGGTCCCCTCCGCTTCCGGCGTGTCGTTCGCGTCCTTCGCCGCCTCCCGTCCCGTCGTGTCGCGGGAGGCGGCGGAGCGCTGCTCGACGTAGGCGAGGCGCTCGGCGAACACCCGGGCCGCGTCGGGGGTGAGCGTCCGCAGGGCGACGAGGGCGCTGAAGACGACGTCGCAGAGCTCGTACTGAACGTCCTCCCAGGTGTGGGTGACGCCCTTGCGCGGGTTCTGCCCGGTCGCGCCGATCACGGCCGCGCCGACCTCACCGACCTCCTCGGAGAGCTTGAGGAGCCGCAGCAGCCGTTCCTCCTGCGGCGACTGCGTGCTGTGCTCGTCCAGCCAAGCGACCAGGTGGTCGACGCTCTCCCAGATCCGGCTGTCCATGCGGTGCTGCTCCCCTGCGGTGACGTTGGTGCTGCCACCGTACGGGAGCGGTGGTGGGGGTGAGGCCGGGCCGGTTCGCCCGGCCCTCCGCCGCTTGGACGGCCGCTTGGTCGGCTGATTGGTCGCTCGGCCGACGGGTCAGTGCTTGCTGATCTTCACGTGGCGGATGTTCACGGGGACGTTGGGGTAGCCGTCGCCCGGGCCGTTCTGGTCGTCCTCACCGGCGGCGGCGATCTTCTGCAGGACGTCCAGGCCCGCCGTGACCCGGCCGAACGGGGTGTAGGCGGGGGACAACTTGGTGTCCTTCCAGACGATGAAGAACTGGCTGCCGTTGGTGTTCGGACCGGCGTTGGCCATGGCCACGGTGCCGGCCGGGTAGGTGGCTCCGGTCAGGTTCTCGTCCGGGAAGGAGTAGCCCGGACCGCCGCTGCCCGTCCCGGTCGGGTCCCCGCACTGCAGGACGTAGATCCCCTGGGTGGTGAGGCGGTGGCAGTGGCTGCGGTCGAAGTAGTCGTGCTCGGCGAGGAAACGGAACGAGAAGGTGGTGCAGGGCGCCTTGTCGGTCAGGGCCTCGAAGGTGATCGCCCCTTGGTTGGTGCGCAGGGTGGCGTGATACGGGCGGGCGGCCTTCGCGGCGTCGAAGACCGGGATGCCCTTGAAGTTGTCGGCCGGGACGGCGGGTGTGTAGGTGCAGGCCGCGCTCGGGGCGGGGGTGGTGCCGGAGGGGGCTGCGACGGCGGTGCCGGTGCCGGCCGCGAGCGGGAGGACGGTGGCGGCGGCGACCAGCGCCCAGAGCTTGCGCTTCACGTGACGGGCCTTCCGTGGGGTGGTGGACGGCGTGCTTGTCATGCGGGCATCATCCACGGCCCGGCGGGTCTCCGGTAGGGGGCGGGACGGCTGGGGCTCCTTCGGTCGGTTGGCGGTGATGGGCGGTCATGTTGCCTGTGGGGTCGATGAGTTCGATCACCCGTCGATCTTTGCGGTGGTGCTCGGCAGGTGCTCCTACGGGATGGGCGCCTCCCTTGCGAACAGTCCGGCGCGGGCCGCCAGGGCGGCGGCGTCGGCGGCCCGCTCGGCGGTGCGGGCGTCCAGTGGCTCGCCGGTGACGAACAGCCGGTAGTAGAGCGGCGCGGTGGCGGCCCTGACCACCTCGGTGCCGTCCGTTCCGGCCGGCAACTCACCTCGGGCGACGGCCCGTTCGGCGACATCGGCGGCCTGACGGTGTCGGGTCGCGAAGAACTCGCGCAGGGCGGTCGCGCCGAGGTCGGAGCGCTGGGCGGCGGAGATCAACGCGGTGGGCGTGGGGCCCTGTTCGGGGTCGGTGAACACGGTGAACACCTCCTGGGTGATCCGGCGGAGGTCCTCCTGGAGGTCTCCGGTGTCGGGCAGGGGCCAGGGCTGGTCGGCCGAGGCGGTCAGTGCGTCCGCGACCAGGCCGTCCACCCCGCCCCATCGCCGGTAGAGGGTCGCCTTGTGGACCCCGGAGCGCGCTGCGACCGCCTCGGCGGTGAGCCCGTCGTAGCCCTTCTCCGTGACCTCGGCGAGCGTGGCGGCGACCACGTCCGCGCGAACCCGGGCACTGCGGCCGCCCGGGCGCGGGGTCGGCGGGCGGGGGGTCGGTGTGAGCGGGTGCTGATCGAGGTGGGGCGCAGTGCTCAAAGTCGACTCCAGTCGCGTTAGTGCTTGCCGTGAATTGGCGGGCATGCCATGCTCATCGTAATGCGACGCGAGTCGCATTACGAGAGGAGCCTTGTGACCACCCCTGCCATCCCAGACCCGACCGCTCTCCACCCGCTCGCCGGACACGACCGGGTGGTCCTGCTGCGCCCCCTCGTCACCGACCCGAGGATCGAGGTCGGCGAGTACACCTACTTCGACGACCCCGACGGAGCCACCCGCTTCGAGGAGCGCAACGTCCTCTACGCGTACGGCCCCGAACGGCTGGTGATCGGCAGGTACTGCGCGATCGCCACCGGCACCCGCTTCCTGATGGCCGGGGCCTCCCACCCGACCATCGGCGTCTCCACCTTCCCCTTCACGATGTTCGGCGGCAGCTGGACCGAGCAGACCCTCGACATCGTCACGGCGCTGCCCAGCCGGGGCGACACCGTGGTCGGCAACGACGTCTGGTTCGGCTTCGGCGCCACCGTCCTGCCGGGGGTCCGGATCGGAGACGGAGCGATCATCGCGGCCGGTGCGGTGGTCACCGCCGACGTCGCGCCCTACACGATCGTCGGCGGCAACCCCGCCCGCCCGATCCGGCGCCGCTTCGACGACACCGACATCGAACGCCTGCTCCGCGCCGCGTGGTGGGACTGGCCGGTCGAACTCGTCACCGAGCACGTCCGAACCATCATGTCCGGCACCCCAGCGGACATCGAGGCCATCGCCGAGACGAACGGCGCGCTCGCCTCCTGACCCGCCGGCATCCGGAACGGGCATTGATCACCGGCGGGCCGGTGCGCAAGGATGGCGCCCCCTTGTTCCATCCCTCGCCCCTTCCACCGCTGAGCCACACGCCCAGCTCCCGGGTCCGTCCGACGCCGTACGGTCCTCGCACCCGCCGGTTCCGTTCGTTCGGAGGGATCCTCCTCATGCGTGCCTCCCTGTCCTCGTCCTCATCGGTCCTTCGTGATCTACCGGTCCTGCTCGTGGCAGTGGTGTGGGGTTCGAGCTTCCTCGCCGTCCAACGGGTGGCCGAGCCGGGGACGGTGGTGGCGATGCTCGTGCTGCGCTTCGGGCTGGTCCTGCCGCTGCTCGGACTCGCCGCCCGGCGGGCCCTGCGGAAGCTGAGCCGCACCGAGTGGCTCGGTGGCGCCGCACTGGGCCTGGTCCTCAGCGGGATCTTCCTGCTGGAGACCTACGGCGCCGTGCACACCTCCGCCACCAACGCCGGGCTGATCATCAGCCTCGCCATGGTGCTCACCCCGCTCGGCGAGAGCGCCCTCGGCCGTACCGCACCACCGCGCACCTTCCTCGCGGCCGCCGCACTGGCCGTCCTCGGCGTCGCCCTGCTCACCGGCGACGGAGGGCTGCGCCCACCCGCGCTGGGCGACCTGCTGGTCCTGGGCGCCGCCCTGGTCCGCTCGGCATACGTCCTGGCCATGGCCCGCAGCCGGGCCGTCCGCAACACCGACATGCTCGCCGTCACCTGGGTCCAACTGGCCGTCGCGACCGCCGTGTTCTCGGTCGTCGCCCTCGCCGTCGGGCCCATGCCGTGGACCGTCGCACTCTCGTACGGAGCCGGCCAGTGGGCCTGGCTGCTGCACCTGTCCTTGTTCTGCACCCTGTTCGCCTTCTTCGTCCAGATGTGGGCCGTCCGGGCCACCTCGCCGTCCCGGGTCAGCCTGCTGCTCGGCACCGAACCGCTGTGGGCCGCAGTCTTCGGCATCACCATCGCCGGGAACCGGATGGGCCCGCCCGCCCTGCTCGGGGGTGCCCTGGTGCTGGTCGCGACCGAGTGGGGCCGCCGGACCGCCCCCGCACCTACTCCTGCCCCTGCACCCGCTCCCGCCCCCACCCTCGCTCCCGCACCGCACCCGATCGAGGCCGAAGCCGCGGGCGAGGCCGCAGGTGACCTCGCGGGAGGAGTCGGCAACGCGGGGCCGAGCCCCCAGCCCGCCCGGGCCTGACCCACCGCCGTGCTCATCGGACCCACAGGGTTCGACGGGCGTAGTCGAGGGCGACCGCGCCGAGCAGCGGCCCCCATATGACCAGGGGCAGATAGGCGAGGGTCATCACCAGGCCGCCGAGGCCGTGCGGCGAATCCGGCTCGGCCAAGTTCCTGGCCCAACCGCCGAACAGGGCGAGCAGCCCCACTCTGGTCAGGACGAGCGAGCCCAGAAGGGCCGGAACGACGGCCAACAGCGGACGCACCCTCCGGCCGCCGATCAGCGGGATCCAGCGCGGCACCACCTGGCCCCAGGGTCGGACCAGGCCGACGGTCAGGAAGGCCAGGCCCTCGGCCAGCGCGCTCAGCAGCACGCAGTAGACCGTGCCCCACCCCGGTTGGTGCGCGGCGAAGTCGGAGTAGGTCGCACCGGTGAAGCCGACCGGGACTCCGAAGCCGAACGCGATCCGCCACAGCCCCGAGGAGACCGTGCTCAACGCGGCGGCCCTGGCCGCCAGTTCGGCCCAGCGCGGTGCCGGCGGGACGACGCGGGCCGTGCCCGCCGGCGCCGTACGGTCGGCCGCCCGGGCCTTGATCACGAGCTTCGACATGGCGGTGAACTCCTCCCCGGCTCGGCCCCGGTGGCCGATCCGATGGCTCAAGACTGGCGCTCCCGGGGCGTCGGCGGCAGATGCCGATCGGCCTGTTCTCCCAGGTCAACACCCCTGGGAAATATGCCGATCGGCACAGGCCTCCCCCCTTCGCCGACCCCTAATGTGGTCGCCGTGGAAGGAAGGTGGTGACGATGAGCCAGATGCTCTCGGTGGTCGTCCCGGTCGTGCTGCTGATCGGGTGGGCGACCCGATCGCGCTACGGGCTGGCGTTGGTCACGGGCGTGTCCGGAGCCGTCTCCGCGGCGGTCACGGTGGGCGTCTGGCTCGCCGGCCGGTGGTCCGACGCGGACCGCTGGCCGGGTGTGGTCGGCCTGTTCGAGTTGGCGGGCCTGTTGCTGCTGGTGGTGCTCACCCTGAGGGCCGAGGACGGGCGGGCGTGCGCGGCAGCGGTCTGGACGGTGGGCGGCGCGGTCTCGCTCTGGGTGTCCCGCTTCGCCTTCGCGAGCGGCCCCGAGTCCGTCCTCACCCTCTTCGGCTTCGGCGCGTCCTTCTCCCTGCCGGCCGTCCTGATCGGGCTCTACCTGCGCGGGCTCGACGAGGGCCGCCGCGGCGCCGTGGCCGAGGCCCGGCGGGCCCAACGGCTCGAACTGGCCCACGACCTCCACGACTTCGTGGCGCACGACGTCAGCGGGATGGTCGCCCAGGCCCAGGCCGGTGCCTACCTGGCCGCGGTCGACCCGGTCCGGGCGGTGGCCATGTTCGAGCGGATAGAGCAGGCCGGGCAGCGGGCCCTGGCATCGCTGGACCGGACGGTCCAGCTACTGCGCACGGAGGAGGGGACCGGGCGCAGCCCACAGCCGGGGATCGCGGAACTCACGGAGGTGACCGAGCGGTTCACCGCCTCGGGCGGCCCGGGGGTACTCCTCGAACTGCCGGACCAGCCGGTGCCGCGGGAGGTGTCGGGGACGGTCCACCGGATCGTCGTCGAGGCACTGACCAACGTCCGAAGGCACGCCCGGGGCGCCCGTCGGATCGAGGTCCGGGCGCGCTGTGTCGGCGACTGGTTGGAGCTGACCGTGATGAACGACGGCTCGGCGCCCGATCCGGCCGACCAGCCCCGTCGAGGTGGCGGCAGCGGACTGCCGGGGCTGGCGGCTCGGGTGGAGGCGTTGGGCGGCACCTTCGAGGCAGGGGCGAACGAGCAGGCGGCCTGGTGCGTGACAGTGAGGCTGCCGTTGGCAGGGCGGGAGCAACCGGAGCGGCCGGTGCCCCCGACGAGGACTGGTACGGGTGTGAGGGAGCGGAGCAGATGAGCAGAAGCACGGGGTCGATCCGGATCCTGGTCGCCGACGACCAGGTCGATGTCCGCAGCGCGTTCCGGATGATCCTGGACGTACAGCCGGACATGACGGTGGTGGCCGAGGCAGCGGACGGTGCCGCGGCGGTGGCGGAGGCGAAGAGGCTGCGGCCGGACGTGGTGCTGGCGGACATCCGGATGCCGAAGCTCGACGGGTTGGAGGTCACGCGGCAGTTGGCGGGCCAGTGCAAGGTGATCGTGGTGACCACCTTCGATCTGGACGAGTACGTGCACACGGCTCTGCGGCACGGCGCGGCGGGCTTCCTGCTGAAGCGCTCGGGGCCGGTGCTGCTGATCGAGGCGATCCGGGCGGCGATGGCCGGGGACGCGTTGATCAGCCCGCAGATCACCGTCCGGCTGCTGCGGCACATGGCGCTGTCGGACGCCGCTCCGGTGCCCGGGGCCGCGGTCGGGGCAGGCGTACCGGGCCCGTTGATAGCCGGCCCGGTGGAGGAACTGACCGAGAGGGAAAGGGAGATCGCTGAGCTGGTGGCCGACGGAGCGACCAATGCCGAGGTCGGCGCCGGGCTCTTCATCTCACCGGGAACGGTGAAGAACCACCTCGCCAACATCCAGCGCAAGCTCGGCGCCCGTAACCGGGTGGGCGTCGCGGCCTGGGTGTGGGAACGGGCAGCTGCCAACCGGTAGGCGGCCCCTGGCCCGTAAGGCGAGAGGTATCGGCGGAGGAGCCCCGCACAAGGGCGTAGCCCGAGGACGAGAGCGAAAGGGAGGCTGGGGCGGAGGTGGTGGCGGGCCCGGGACTGTGAGGGCCGCATCGGGAAGTTAAGCCTGCCCACAACGGGAGGCGGCGCCGCGACCGCGGCGGAGGAGGAAGGCAAGCGCCGAGAGCCGGCGGAGGAGGAGGGCAGGGACGAGGGCAGGCCCCCAGGGGCCCACAGGCCGCCGGGGCTGCGAGCGCGCAGCAGCCCCGCGCTGGGACCGGCCGGCCCAGCGCAGGTGACACCGGCGGCAGGTGGGCAACCCTGGCGCGGGCGGCGTTGCGGCGGGCGGCGTTGCGGCGTTGCGGCGGGCGGCGGGCGGCGGGCGGCGGGCGGCGGGCGGCGGGCGGCGGGCGGGTGGGGGGGTGGGGGGGTGGGGGGTGGGGGGAGGGGGAGGGGGAGGGGAACCCCCACGAGAACTTCGACCCCTTGTGAACGAAGGGTCAAGCAAGCGTTCCTCCCCCCACCACCCCTCCGAGTGAGCCGCTATAACACGTCAACATGAAGCCCCGAGATTTGCCAGCCCCGGAGCATAGTTGATATAGGAACACGCCCCTGACCAGCCGCTTCAAAGATAATTGCGACTGCTTGTGATCATTTGACTCCTTTGCGTTGACAACTCTGGGCATGTTCACATTCGCCACCATTCACATGGTGGCGTAGATCACAAAGATGACGATGAACTGCGTGTCGCAGATCACAAGCCACCGGGCATAGGATGCGCTCGTTCCAGGCTTTGTGAACTGCCTCACATGAGGTGGATCTCGGGAACTGGAACGCGGGTTCACCTCAGCGTGACCCGCCGGTTCCGATCTGCAGTCAAGGACGACTGGACGGAGGGAGCGGGGGCTATGAATGCCTACGCGCCGATCCTCGTACTCGGTGCCATCGCGGCGGCGTTCGCGGTCGGTTCCGTCGTGATGGCCTCACTCACCGGCCCCAAGCGCTACAACCGGGCCAAGTTGGAGGCGTACGAGTGCGGCATCGAGCCGACCCCGCAGCCCGTGGGCGGCGGTCGGTTCCCGATCAAGTACTACCTGACGGCGATGCTCTTCATCGTCTTCGACATCGAGATCGTCTTCCTCTACCCCTGGGCGGTGACCTTCGACGCCCTGGGGATCTTCGGTTTGGTCGAGATGCTCCTGTTCATCGCCACCGTCTTCGTCGCGTACGCCTACGTCTGGCGCCGTGGCGGCCTGGAGTGGGACTGAGCCGGCCGGGCGCGACGCCGCCGTCGGAACGCCGTGCCCCGCGGTGCCGTCGACGGGACCGCCACACCTAGCGGCTGCGCCTTGTGAACGGGTGGACAAGCGCGAGCGGGCCGGACGTCCCCCGGGACGCCGACGCACCAGGGCACCGCACACCAGAGGGCTGACGCGCCAGAGGACCGACGTACCAGAGGACTTGAGGGCATTGAGAGGGATCTGATGGGAATCGAGGAGAAGCTGCCGAGCGGCTTCCTGCTCACGACCGTGGAGACGGCCGCCGGTTGGGTGCGCAAGGCGTCACTCTTCCCCGCCACCTTCGGTCTGGCCTGCTGCGCGATCGAGATGATGACCACCGGCGCCGGTCGCTACGACCTGGCCCGGTTCGGCATGGAGGTCTTCCGGGGCTCCCCCCGGCAGGCCGATCTGATGATCGTGGCGGGCCGGGTGAGCCAGAAGATGGCCCCGGTGCTGCGCCAGGTGTACGACCAGATGGCCAACCCGAAGTGGGTCATCTCGATGGGCGTCTGCGCCTCCTCCGGCGGGATGTTCAACAACTACGCGATCGTCCAGGGCGTCGACCACATCGTCCCGGTGGACATCTACCTGCCCGGTTGCCCGCCCCGTCCGGAGATGCTGATGGACGCCATCCTGAAGCTGCACGACAAGATCCAGCACGAGCCGTTGGGCGTGAACCGGCGCCGTGCCGAGGAGCTCGGCGAGGCCCTGGCCCTCAAGGCCACCCCGATCAGCGAGATGCGGGGGCAGCTGCGATGAACGAGCAGGTACCCGAGACCCGCCGCGAGCAGCCGGTCCGCGAGATCCCGGTCGAGGTGGTCGGCCGCCGCCAGGGCATGTTCGGCGCCCAGGGCACCGGAGACACCTCCGGCTTCGGCGGCCTGGCCGCCCCGATCGTGCTGCCCGGCCCGAGCGAGCGCCCGTACGGCGGCTGGTTCGACGAGGTGGCCGACGAGTTCGAGGGCGCCCTGGAGGAGCAGGGCCTGGACCCGGTCGAGGTGATCGGGAAGACCGTGGTCGACCGCGGCGAGCTGACCTTCCACGTCGAGCGCGCCCACCTCCTGAAGGCGGTGCGCATCCTGCGCGACGACCCGGCGCTGCGCTTCGAACTGTGCCTGGGCGTCAGCGGCGTGCACTACCCGGGGGACCAGGGCCGCGAGCTGCACGCGGTCTACCACCTGCGCTCGATCACCCACGGCCGGCTGATCCGGCTGGAGGTCACCGCGCCGGACGCCGACCCGCGGATCCCCTCCGTGGTGAGCGTCTACCCGACCAACGACTGGCACGAGCGCGAGGCCTACGACTTCTTCGGCCTGGTCTTCGACGGCCACCCGGCGCTCACCCGGATCATGATGCCGGACGACTGGTTGGGCCACCCGCAGCGCAAGGACTACCCGCTCGGCGGCATCCCCGTCGAGTACAAGGGCGCCCAGATCCCGGCACCCGACCAGCGGAGGTCGTACAGCTGATGAGCACTCAGCACTTCGAAGGCGCCGATCAGGAGGCCCGCACGGCGGCCCCCGGTGCGGCCGAGGAGGCGCAGGCCCGGGACACCACCGAGGGCCGGGTCTTCACCGTCACCGGCGGCGACTGGGGCGAGGTGGTGGAGGCGGTCGGCCGGGCCGACGACGAACGCATCATCGTCAACATGGGCCCCCAGCACCCGTCCACCCACGGCGTGCTGCGGCTGATCCTGGAGATCGACGGCGAGACGGTGAAGGAGGCCCGCTGCGGCATCGGCTACCTCCACACCGGCATCGAGAAGAACATGGAGTTCCGCAACTGGGTCCAGGGCACCACCTTCGTGACCCGCATGGACTACCTGACGCCGCTGTTCAACGAGACCGCCTACTGCCTGGCGGTCGAGAAGCTGCTCGGCATCACCGAGGAGATCCCGGACCGGGCCAGCGTCATCCGGGTGATGATGATGGAGCTGAACCGGATCGCCTCGCACCTGGTCTGCCTGGCCACCGGCGGCATGGAGATCGGCTCCACCACCCTGATGATCTACGGCTTCCGGGACCGCGAGCTGATCCTGGACGTCTTCGAGCTGGTCACCGGCCTGCGGATGAACCACGCCTACGTGCGCCCCGGCGGCCTGGCCCAGGACCTGCCGCCCGGCGCGGTCGACCAGATCCGCGAGGCGGTCCGCACCTTCCGCTCCCGGATGCACGAGTACGACAAACTCGCCACCGGCAACCCGGTGTTCAAGGCCCGCCTGGTCGACGTCGGCTTCCTGGACCTGGCCGGCTGCCTGGCCCTGGGCGCCACCGGCCCGATCCTGCGCGCCGCCGGTCTGCCGCACGACCTGCGCAAGTCCGACCCGTACTGCGGCTACCAGGACTACGACTTCGAGGTCGCCACCGCCGACACCGCCGACTCCTACGGCCGCTTCCTGATCCGGCTGGAGGAGATGCGGCAGTCGCTGGGCATCGTCGAGCAGTGCCTGGACCGGCTGCGGCCGGGCCCGGTGATGGTGGCCGACAAGAAGATCGCCTGGCCGGCCCAACTGGCGGTCGGGCCGGACGGGATGGGCAACTCGCTCGACCACATCCGCAAGATCATGGGCACCTCGATGGAGGCCCTGATCCACCACTTCAAGCTGGTCACCGAGGGCTTCCGGGTCCCGGTCGGCCAGGCGTACGTGGCGGTCGAGTCACCCAAGGGCGAGCTGGGCGTGCACGTGGTGAGCGACGGCGGGACGCGCCCCTACCGGGTGCACTTCCGCGATCCGTCCTTCACCAATCTGCAGACGATGGCGGCGATGTGCGAGGGCGGCCAGGTGGCCGACGTGATCGTCGCGGTGGCCGGGATCGACCCGGTGATGGGAGGCGTGGACCGGTGACCGAAGTCGACCTGGGACTGCCGGCGCTGCCGGCCCCGCCGTACCCCGAGGAGGTGCGGGCCCGGCTGGCCGCGGACTCGGCCGAGCTGATCGGCCGCTACCCGCAGGCCCGTTCGGCGCTGCTGCCGCTGCTGCACCTGGTGCAGGCCGAGGAGGGCTTCGTCAGCCCGACCGGGATCCGGTTCTGCGCCGAGCAGTTGGACCTGACCACCGCCGAGGTCACCGCCGTCGCCACCTTCTACACGATGTACCGGCGGCGCCCGGCCGGGAAGTACCACGTCGGGGTCTGCACCAACACCCTGTGCGCGGTGCTCGGCGGCGACCAGATCTTCGCCGAGCTGCAGCAGCACCTGGGCATCGGCAACAACGGGACCACCGAGGACGGCGCGATCTCGATCGAGCACATCGAGTGCAACGCCGCCTGCGACTACGCCCCCGTGGTGATGGTCAACTGGGAGTTCTTCGACGACCAGACCCCGGACAGCGCCCGGAAGCTGGTCGACGACCTGCGGGCCGGCCGAGAGGTGCGGCCCACCCGCGGTGCCCGGCTGTGCGGCTTCAAGGAGACCGCCCGGATCCTGGCCGGCTTCCCCGACGAGCGCCCGGGCGCCAACGACGAGTCCGGCGCCGGCGGCGCCCCCTCGCTGGCCGGCCTGCGGCTGGCCCGCGGCGAGGCCCTGCCCGGCACCGGCGGCACCAAGGTCGTCGCCCCCCGCCACGAGGCCCCCCGCCACGACGAACCCCGGCACGACGAGCCCCGGCACGACGAGCCCCGCCACGACGAGCCCCGGCAGGAAGAAACGGGTCAGGAAGAAACGGGCCAGGAAGGGACCGAAGCGTGATGACCTCCGCCGAGCCGGCCGAGAAGCTGCTCACCCCCGTCCTCTCCGACCCCTGGGACGACAGCCGCCCCTGGACGCTCGCCACCTACCGCCGCCACCACGGCTACGAGGGCCTCAAAGCGGCCCTCGCGATGCCCCCGGACGACGTGATCGCCCTGGTCAAGGACTCCGGCCTGCGCGGCCGCGGCGGCGCCGGCTTCCCCACCGGGATGAAGTGGCAGTTCATCCCGCAGAACGACGGCAAGCCGCACTACCTGGTGGTGAACGCGGACGAGTCCGAGCCGGGCACCTGCAAGGACATCCCGCTGCTGTTCGCCAACCCGCACGCGCTGATCGAGGGCATGGTGATCGCCTCCTACGCGATCCGCTGCGAGCACGCCTTCATCTACCTGCGCGGCGAGGTCGTCCCGGTGCTGCGCCGGCTGCACGCGGCGGTCGCCGAGGCGTACGCGGCCGGGCTGCTGGGCCGGGACGTGCTGGGTTCCGGGATGAACCTGGACATCACCGTGCACGCGGGCGCCGGCGCCTACATCTGCGGTGAGGAGACGGCGCTGCTGGACTCGCTGGAGGGCCGCCGCGGCCAGCCCCGGCTGCGGCCGCCGTTCCCGGCGGTGGCCGGCCTGTACGCCTGCCCGACGGTGGTGAACAACGTCGAGTCGATCGCCTCGGTGCCGCCGATCCTGGCCCGGGGCAAGGAGTGGTTCAAGGGCCTGGGCACCGAGAAGTCCCCGGGCTTCACGCTGTACTCGCTGTCCGGCCACGTCACCAACCCGGGCCAGTACGAGGCCCCGCTCGGCGTCACCCTGCGCCAGCTGCTGGACCTCAGCGGCGGCGTCCGGGCCGGGCACCGGCTGAAGTTCTGGACCCCGGGGGGCTCGTCCACCCCGATGTTCACCGACCAGCACCTCGACGTCCCGCTGGACTACGAGGGCGTCGGCGCGGCCGGCTCGATGCTCGGCACCAAGGCGCTGCAGGTCTTCGACGAGACCACCTGCGTGGTGCGGGCGGTGACCCGCTGGACGGAGTTCTACGCCCACGAGTCCTGCGGCAAGTGCACCCCCTGCCGGGAGGGCACCTACTGGCTGGTCCAGCTGCTGAAGCGGATCGAGGCGGGCGAGGGCGTCGACGGGGACCTGGAGAAGCTCCTCGACATCGCCGACAACATCAACGGCAAGTCCTTCTGCGCGCTGGGCGACGGCGCGGCCAGCCCGATCGTCTCCTCGCTCCAGTACTTCCGGGCCGAGTACGAGCAGCACCTGGCCGAGCGCCGCTGCCCGTTCGACCCGGCCGCCTCCACCGTCTGGGCCGACGGCCCCCGCCCCGGCCACCAGTCCGCCACCGAAAGGGAGGTGCACGCGTGACGATCACAGAGCCATCCGCCTCCACGGGAGAATCCATGGGCGAGGAATCCATGGGCGAGAAGCCCGCGGTCGAACTGGTCACGCTCACCATCGACGGCGTCGAAGTGCGGGTCCCCAAGGGGACCTTGGTGATCCGGGCCGCCGAGACGATCGGCACCCAGATCCCGCGCTTCTGCGACCATCCGCTGCTGGACCCGGCCGGCGCCTGCCGGCAGTGCATCGTGGAGGTGGAGGGCCAGCGCAAGCCGGTGGCCTCCTGCACCATCCCGGTGGCCGAGGGCATGGTGGTGCGCACCCAGCTGAGTTCGCCGGTGGCCGAGAAGGCCCAGCGCGGGGTGATGGAGCTGCTGCTGATCAACCACCCGCTGGACTGCCCGGTCTGCGACAAGGGCGGTGAGTGCCCGCTGCAGAACCAGGCGATGTCCAACGGCGCGGCGGACTCCCGCTTCGAGGGCATGAAGCGCACCTACGCCAAGCCGCTGCCGATCAGCAGCCAGGTGCTGCTGGACCGGGAGCGCTGCGTGCTGTGCGCGCGCTGCACCCGGTTCTCCCAGCAGATCGCCGGGGACCCGTTCATCGACCTGGTGGAGCGCGGGGCGCTGCAGCAGGTGGGCACCGGGGAGGGGGACGACTTCGAGTCGTACTTCTCCGGGAACACCATCCAGATCTGCCCGGTGGGCGCGTTGACCTCGGCGGCTTATCGTTTCCGCTCGCGCCCGTTCGACCTGGTGTCCTCGCCGAGCGTGTGCGAGCACTGCGCGTCGGGCTGCGCCCAGCGCACCGACCACCGGCGGGGCAAGGTGCTGCGCCGGCTGGCGGGTGAGGACCCGGCGGTGAACGAGGAGTGGAACTGCGACAAGGGCCGGTTCGCGTTCCGGTACGCCCAGCAGCGGGACCGGCTGACCTCCCCGCTGGTGCGGGAGGACGGCGAGCTGGTGCCGGTCTCCTGGCCGGAGGCGCTGGCCCGGGCGGCCGAGGGGCTGCGCGGGGCGCGGACGGGCGTGCTGGCGGGCGGCCGGGTGACGGTGGAGGACGCGTACGGGTACGCGAAGTTCGCCCGGGTGGTGCTGGGCACCAACGACGTGGACTTCCGGGCGCGTCCGCACAGCGGTGAGGAGGCGGACTTCCTGGCCGCGGCGGTCGCCGGGCGCGGGGTCGACCTGGACGGTGACGGTCCGACCTACGAGCGGCTGGAGCAGGCTCCGGCGGTGCTGCTGGCGGGTCTCGAACCGGAGGAGGAGTCGCCGATCGTCTTCCTGCGGCTGCGCAAGGCGTCCAGGGCGGGCGATCTGAAGGTGTTCTCGGTGGCGGCGTTCGCCTCCCGGGGGCTGGCGAAGCTGCGCGGTGCGCTGCTGCCGGCGGCGCCGGGGACGGAGCCGGAGTGGTTCGCGGCGCTGGCGGCGGACGAGCCGTTGAACGACGAGGCCGGGCGGGCGGCGGAGCTGCTGCGCCGGCCGGGCGCGGTGATCCTGGCGGGTGAGCGGCTGGCGTCGGTGCCGGGGGCGTTGACGGCGGTGCTGCGGCTGGCGCACGCGACGGGTGCGGCGCTGGCCTGGGTGCCGCGCCGGGCGGGGGAGCGCGGGGCGGTGGAGGCGGGCGCGCTGCCGGGCCTGCTGCCGGGCGGCCGTCCGGTGGCGGCGGAGGCGGCGCGGGCGGAGGCGGCCGCGGTGTGGGGGGTGGCGGAGCTGCCCTCGCGGCCGGGCCGGGACACCGGTCAGATCCTGACCGCGGCGGCCCGGGGCGACCTGGACGCGCTGCTGGTGGGCGGGGTGGATCCGGACGACCTGCCGGATCCGGCGCTGGCCGCGGAGGCCCTGGCGGCGGTGCCGTTCGTGGTGTCGCTGGAGCTGCGGCCGTCGGCGGTGACGGAGCGCGCGGACGTGGTGCTGCCGGTGGCGGCGGTGGCGGAGAAGGCGGGCACCTTCCTGGACTGGGAAGGCCGGGTGCGGATGTTCGAGGTCGCGCTCAAGCCGGATCAGCAGATGGGCCGTCATCTCCAGTCGGACCTGCGGGTGCTGGCGATGCTGGCGGACGCGCTGGGCGCCCGGTTGGGTCTGCCGGACGTGCGGGCGGCCCGGCTGGAGCTGGACCGGTTCGGGCCGTGGCGGGGTGACCGCGGGGTGGTTCCGGCGGCGCACCCGGGGGTGCTGCCGCGGCCGGCCACCGGGCAGGCGGTGCTGGCGGGTTGGCGGTTGCTGCTGGACGAGGGGTCGCTGCAGGACGGCGATCCGCATCTGGCGGGCACCCGGCACCGGGCGGTGGCCCGGGTCTCGCCGGTGACGGCGCAGGAGATCGGCGCCGATCCGGCGGGGTCGCTGCGGCTGACCGGTCCGGCGGGTTCGCTGACCCTGCCGTTGGAGGTCACCGATTCGATCCCGGACCGCACGGTCTGGGTCCCGCTCAACTCCACGCCGGGCGGCGCCCATCGCGCGCTCGGCACCACCGTGGGCCATCTGGTCACCATCGCCGCGGCCGGGCCGGAGCCCGCGGCGGCGGCGCGGGCCGAGGGCGAAGGGGAGGTCCGATGACGACTCCGCAGCCGTACGAGACGCTGCACTTCTTCGGCCAGGACCCCTGGTGGCTGGTGCTGTTGAAGGGGGTGTTCTGTTTCGCGTTCCTGGTGCTGACGGTGCTGATCGCGATCGTCTGGGAGCGCAAGGTGGTGGCCTGGATGCAGTTGCGCATCGGGCCGAACCGGCACGGGCCGTGGGGGCTGCTGCAGTCGCTGGCGGACGGTGTGAAGCTGGCGCTGAAGGAAGACCTGGTGGTCAAGGGCGCGGACAAGGTGGTCTACATCCTCGCGCCGATCGTCTGCGCGATCCCGGCGTTCATGGCCTTCGCGGTGATCCCGTTCGGTCCGCCCGGGAACGAGGTGTCGATCTTCGGCACCCGGACGCCGCTGCAGTTGACCGATCTGCCGATCGCGCTGCTGTACGTCCTGGCGACGGCCTCGATCGGGATCTACGGGATCGTGCTGGCGGGCTGGTCCTCGGGTTCGACGTACCCGCTGCTGGGCGGGTTGCGTTCGGCCGCGCAGATGATCAGCTACGAGATCGCGATGGGTCTGTCCTTCGCGGCGGTGTTCATCTACTCGGGTTCGATGTCGACCTCGGAGATCGTGGCGCACCAGCAGCCGAAGTGGTTCGCGGTGCTGCTGCCGGTGTCGTTCATCGTGTACGTCATCGCCATGGTCGGGGAGACCAACCGGGCGCCGTTCGACCTGCCGGAGGCCGAGGGCGAGCTGGTGGGCGGCTTCAACACCGAGTACTCCTCGCTGAAGTTCGCGATGTTCATGCTGGCCGAGTACGTCAACATGGTGACGGTCTCGGCGGTGGCCTCGACCCTGTTCCTGGGCGGCTGGCGGGCGCCGTGGCCGGTGTCGGAGTTCTGGGCGGGCGCCAACCACGGCTGGTGGCCGATGCTCTGGATCACGCTGAAGATCCAGCTGCTGCTGTTCTTCTTCATCTGGCTGCGCGGCACGCTGCCCCGGCTGCGCTACGACCAGTTCATGAAGCTGGGCTGGAAGGTGCTGATCCCGGTCTCGCTGGTGTGGCTGGTGCTGATCGCGAGCGTGCGGGCGCTGCGCAACGAGGGCTACGGCTTCGGCGAGGTGGTGCTGTACGTGGGTGCGCCGGTCGGCGCGATCCTGCTGCTGGCGCTGGTCCGGGACTTCCTGCGCAAGCAGCCGGAGGAGGAGCCGCAGCCTCCGAAGGGCGAGTTCGACCCGATGGCGGGCGGGTACCCGGTGCCGCCGCTGCCCGGGCAGGTGCTGCCGCCGGTGCCGCGTCGGCCGAGCCGGGCGCCGAAGCAACTCCAGGACGCCCTCAACGGGGCCGACCATTCCGAAGGGAGCTGATCCGCGATGGAGTCCGAGCAGACGGGCCGGCCCGAGCGGGCCGACCGGCCGTCGGTCCTGGGCCCGGCCGCAGGCTTCGGCGTGACCTTCAAGGCCATGTTCAAGAAGCGGCTGACCGAGCAGTACCCGGAGCAGAAGAAGCCGACCGCGCCGCGTTTCCACGGCCGGCACCAGCTGAACCGGCATCCGGACGGTCTGGAGAAGTGCGTCGGCTGCGAGTTGTGCGCGTGGGCGTGCCCGGCCGACGCGATCTACGTGGAGGGCGCGGACAACCGGGACGAGGAGCGCTACTCGCCGGGTGAGCGCTACGGCGCGGTCTACCAGATCAACTACGCCCGCTGCATCCTGTGCGGGCTGTGCATCGAGGCCTGTCCGACCCGGGCGCTGACCATGACCAACGAGTACGAGCTGGCGGACTCCTCCCGCAAGGACCTGATCTTCACCAAGGAGCAGCTGCTGGTGGGGCTGTCCGAGGGCATGGTGGACAGCCCGCACGCGATCTTCCCGGGCACCGACGAGGGCGCGTACTACCGGGGCGAGATCACCGCGGCGGCGCCGGGGACGGTCCAGCAGGAGCGGACCGACCGGGAGAAGGAGGTGCGGCCGTGATCGGACAGCTGGCGGCGGCGGCCGGGACGACCTCCACGGGTGAGGCCGTCCAGTTCTGGGTGCTCGCGGTGATCGCGGTGGGCGGCGCGCTGGGCATGCTGCTGATGCGCAAGGCCGTGCACAGCGCGTTGTGCCTGGCGGCCACCATGATGGCGCTGGCGCTCTGCTACCTGGCGCAGGGCGCGGTGTTCCTGGGCGTGGTGCAGATCGTGGTCTACACCGGCGCGATCATGATGCTGTTCCTGTTCGTGGTGATGCTGGTCGGCGTGACCGGCGAGGACTCGCTGAAGGAGCAGTTGAAGGGGCAGCGGTTCGCGGCGGTGCTGTGCGGGCTGGGCTTCGGGGTGCTGCTGATCGCGGGGATCGCCAACGCGAGGCTGGACCACTTCACCGGGCTGGGCGAGGCGAACGCCGAGGGCAACGTGCCGGGTCTGGCCCGGCTGATCTTCACCCGTTACGTGTGGGCCTTCGAGGTCACCGGCGCGCTGCTGATCACGGCGGCGGTCGGGGCGATGGTGCTGACCCACCGGGAGCACGTGAAGCCGCCGAAGACCCAGCGCGAGCTGGCGGAGCAGCGGGTGCGGGACAACCTCCAGGTGCCGCCGCTGCCGGCGCCGGGCGTGTACGCGCGGCACAACGCGGTGGACGTGCCGGGGCTGCTGCCGGACGGCACGGTCGCCGAGGACTCGGTGATGGCGACGCTGCGCGAGCGCGGCCAGGTCCGGGACGTCAGTCAGTCCATGCTGCGGCGGATGGCGGAGCTGGAGAACAGCACGGCGGACTGGCTGGGCCGGCCGTCGTCGGAGCGGCCGGCGGTGGCGGCTCCGCGCAAGCCCCTGGAGCCCGTCCCGAACCACCCGGCCGACGAGGAGGGCGCGGAGTGAACCCGGTCAACTACCTGTATCTGTCAGCTCTGTTGTTCACCATCGGCGCGTCGGGGGTGCTGATCCGGCGCAACGCGATCGTGCTGTTCATGTGCGTCGAGCTGATGCTGAACGCCTCGAACCTGGCGCTGGTGACGTTCTCCCGGTTGCACGGGACCCTGGACGGCCAGGTGATCGCGTTCTTCACGATGGTGGTCGCGGCGGCCGAGGTCGTGGTGGGCCTCGCCATCATCGTCTCCATCTTCCGGACCAGGCACTCCGCTTCGGTCGACGACAGCAACCTGATGAAGCTGTAGGCGGAGGACCTTCGGTGAACTCTCTCATTCCGCTGCTGGTGGCGGCCCCGCTGGCCGGTGCCGCACTGCTGCTGCTGGGCGGCCGGGCCCTGGACCGGTTCGGCCACTGGCTGGCCACCGCGCTCGCCGCGCTCTCGTTCGGCTTCGGCCTGGCGCTGTTCTCGGACATGCTGGGCCGGGACGCCGAGCACCGGGCGGTGACGAAGCACCTGTTCAGCTGGGTGCCGGTGAACGGCTTCCAGGCCGATGTCTCGTTCCGGCTCGACCAGTTGTCGATGACCTTCGTGCTGCTGATCACCGGGGTGGGCACGCTGATCCACCTGTACTCGGTGGGCTACATGGCGCACGACGAGCGCCGGCGCCGCTTCTTCGCGTACCTGAACCTGTTCCTGGCCGCCATGCTGCTGCTCGTGGTGGCGGACAACTACCTGCTGCTGTACGCCGGTTGGGAGGGCGTGGGGCTGGCCTCCTACCTGCTGATCGGCTTCTGGCAGCACAAGCCGAGCGCGGCGACGGCGGCGAAGAAGGCCTTCATCGTCAACCGGGTCGGCGACATGGGGCTGTCGATCGCGATCATGCTGATGTTCGCGGAGTTCGGCTCCTTCGCCTTCACCCCGGTCTTCGGCGGGGCGCAGCAGGCCAGCGAGGGCAAGCTGACCGCGATCGGCCTGATGCTGCTGCTGGCGGCCTGCGGCAAGTCGGCGCAGGTGCCGCTGCAGTCCTGGCTCGGGGACGCGATGGAGGGCCCGACCCCGGTCTCGGCCCTGATCCACGCGGCGACCATGGTGACCGCGGGGGTCTACCTGATCACCCGCTCCTCGGCGATCTTCGACCTGGCGCCGGACGCGCAGACCGCCGTGGTGGTGGTCGGCGCGGTGACGCTGCTGTTCGGTGCGATCGTCGGTTGCGCCAAGGACGACATCAAGAAGGCGCTGGCCGGCTCGACCATGTCGCAGATCGGCTACATGGTGATGGCGGCCGGGCTGGGGCCGATCGGCTACGCCTTCGCGATCATGCACCTGGTGACCCACGGCTTCTTCAAGGCGGGGCTGTTCCTCGGTGCCGGGTCGGTGATGCACGGCATGGACGACGAGGTGAACATGCGTCACTACGGCGGCCTGCGGAAGTACATGCCGGTCACCTTCGTCACCTTCGGCCTCGGCTACCTGGCGATCATCGGCTTCCCGGGCCTGTCGGGCTTCTTCTCCAAGGACAAGATCATCGAGGCGGCGTTCGCCAAGGGCGGCACCGAGGGCTGGATCCTCGGCCTGTGCGCGCTGGTCGGCGCGGCGGTCACCGCGTTCTACATGACCCGGGTGATGCTGCTGACCTTCTTCGGCGAGAAGCGCTGGCAGGCGGATGCGGCGGGCAACCTGCCGCACCCGCACGAGTCGCCGAAGACGATGACCGTCCCGATGGTCCTGCTGTCCTTCGGCTCGGTGTTCGCGGGCGGGCTGTTCGCCTTCAACTCCTCCTTCCTGCACTGGCTGGAGCCGGTCACCGGGCACAGCGAGGGCAACTCCCCGCTCGGTTCGTGGACCGTCACCGCGCTGACCACGGTCTGCATGCTGGTCGGGGTCGGCCTGTCGTACGCGATGTACGGGCGCTCGCCGGTGCCGGTGGTGCCGCCGGTCGGCTCCCCGCTGACCCGGGCGGCCCGCCGCGACCTGCTGCAGGACGACTTCAACCACGCCGTGCTGGTGCGGCCGGGCTCGGCGCTCACCGCGACCCTGGTCTACTTCGACAGCCGCGGCCTGGACGGCTTCGTCAACGGCCTGGCCGCCCTCATCGGGGGACTGTCGGGCCGGCTGCGGCGGGTCCAGAACGGCTTCGTCCGCACGTACGCGCTCTCCATGTTCGGCGGCACGCTGGTGCTGGTCGCCTCGACTCTCCTGATGAGGTCCGTCTGATGACTCGCGCAGATTCCGCAAGGGGGGTCAGGTCATGAGTGTGCTGTTGACCGCCACCTGCGCCGTCCCGGCGGCCGGCGCGGTGCTGACCGCCGCCCTGCCCGCCGGGACGAGCGAGGCCCGGCGCCGCACCACCAAGACCGTGGCGCTGGCCGTCTCGGCCGTCACCCTGGCGCTGACCGCCCTGGTGGCGGTGCGCTTCGACCCGCACGGCGCCCGCTACCAGCTGACCGAGTCGTACAGCTGGATCCGCTCCTTCGGCATCAGCTTCTCGCTGGGCGTGGACGGCATCGGCGCGGTGCTCGCGCTGCTGACGGCGGTCCTGGTGCCGGTGGTGATGCTGGCCTCCTGGCACGACGCCGACCCGGCCCCCGCCGTGGCCCCGGCCGCGCCGGCCGGCGGTGCCGACCCCGACACCTTCGAGGGGCGCCGCCGCACCCAGGCCTTCTTCGCCCTGATCCTGGCGGTCGAGGCGATGGTGGTGGTCTCCTTCTACGCCACCGACGTCTTCCTGTTCTACGTGTTCTTCGAAGCCATGCTGATCCCGATGTACTTCCTGATCGGCGGCTTCGGGGACCGGGCGGGCGGCCCGGAGTCGGCGCGCCAGCGCTCCTACGCGGCCGTCAAGTTCCTGCTGTACAACCTGCTCGGCGGCCTGGTGATGCTGGCCGCCGTGATCGGGTTGTACGTGATCGGCCAGGAGCAGGGCCTGGGCACCTTCGACCTGCCGACGCTGACCAACGCGATCGCCGACGGCAGTCTGAAGCTGTCCGGCACCGCCCAGGACGCGCTGTTCCTGGGCTTCTTCTTCGCCTTCGCGGTGAAGGCCCCGCTGTGGCCGCTGCACACCTGGCTGCCGAACGCGATGGGCGAGGCGACGGCCGGCACCGCCGTGCTGATCACCGCCGTGGTGGACAAGGTCGGCACCTTCGCGATGCTGCGCTTCTGCCTCGGGCTGTTCCCGGACGCCTCGAAGACCTTCGCCCCGGCGATCCTGGTGCTGTCGCTGATCGGGATCGTCTACGGCGCGCTGCTGGCGGTCGGCCAGAAGGACATCAAGCGGCTGGTCGCCTACGCCTCGATCTCGCACTTCGGCTTCATCATCATGGGCATCTTCGCCCTGACCAGCCAGGGGCAGAGCGGCGCGACCCTCTACATGGTCAACCACGGCCTCTCCACCGCCGCGTGGATGCTGGTGGCCGGCTTCCTGATCTCCCGCCGCGGCTCCCGGCTGATCGCCGACTACGGCGGTGTGCAGAAGGTCGCCCCGGTGCTCGCCGGGACCTTCCTGATCGGCAGCCTGGCGACCCTGTCGCTGCCCGGACTGGCACCCTTCGTCAGCGAGTTCCTGGTGCTGGTGGGCACCTTCACCCGCTACCCGGCGATCGGGATCGTCGCCACCTTCGGCATCGTGCTGGCCGCGCTGTACGCCCTGCTGCTGTACCAGCGCACCATGACCGGCCCGGTGAAGGACGGGGTCCGGTCGATGCCCGACCTCAAGGTCCGCGAACTCGCCGTGGTGGCACCGCTGGTGGCGCTGACGATCCTGCTCGGCGTCTACCCCAGGCCGCTCACCGACCTGGTCAACCCCTCGGTGGACGCGACGCTGTCGCAGGTCCACCGGACCGACCCGGCGCCGGCCCACCCGGTCGCCGCCACCTCAGGAGGTGAGCAGAAGTGAGTGCCAGCGCAGTGCTCGCCGCCGCCGGCGGCAACACGTCGGGCATCCCGGCCCCGCACATCGAGTACGGCCAACTCTCCCCGATGCTGGTGGTGTTCGCCGCCGCCGTGGCCGGCATCCTGGTCGAGGCGTTCGTCCCGCGCCGGCTGCGGCACTGGACCCAGGTCTCGCTCTCGCTGGTCGCCCTGGTCGGCGCCTTCGTCGCGGTGGTGGTGCTGGCCGCGCAGGGCCACGGCGCGCCCCGGATCGACCTGCTGGCGATGGAGTCGGTGGCGCTGGACGGCCCGGCGCTGTTCCTCCAGGGCGTGATCCTGCTGGTCGCCGTGGTCGCGGTGCTCACCTACGCCGAGCGGAGGCTGGAGCCCAAGGCCGGCGGGGTGCCCGCCGACGCCTTCGCCGCCCAGGCGTCCGCCACCCCCGGCGGGGAGCAGGAGCGGGCCGCGGTCCGGGCCGGCTTCACCACCACCGAGGTGTTCCCGCTGACCCTGTTCGCGGTCGGCGGGATGCTCCTCTTCCCGGCCGCCAACGACCTGCTGACCATGTTCGTGGCGCTGGAGGTCTTCTCGCTCCCGCTGTACCTGCTCTGCGCGCTGGCCCGGCGCCGCCGGCTGCTCTCCCAGGAGGCGGCGGTCAAGTACTTCCTGCTGGGCGCGTTCGCCTCGGCGTTCTTCCTGTTCGGCACGGCGCTGCTGTACGGCTACGCGGGCAGCGTGAAGCTCGGCGACATCGCGGACGTCATCGCCGGCAAGGCGATGACCACCCCGGCGCAGCTGTCCAGCACCCGGACCGACGCGCTGCTGCTGACCGGTCTGGCGATGCTGGCGGTGGGCCTGCTGTTCAAGGTCGGCGCGGTGCCGTTCCACTCCTGGACCCCGGACGTCTACCAGGGCGCGCCGACGCCGGTGACCGGCTTCATGGCGGCGGCCACCAAGGTCGCCGCGTTCGGGGCGTTCCTGCGGCTGTTCTACGTGGCCTTCCCGGGCCTGCGGCTGGACTGGCGGCCGGTGCTGTGGGGCGTGGCGATCCTGACCATGGTGGTCGGCGCGGTGCTGGCGGTGACCCAGCAGGACGTCAAGCGGCTGCTGGCGTACTCCTCGATCGCGCACGCCGGGTTCATCCTGACCGGGGTGATCGCGGTCAACAAGCAGGGCCTGTCCTCGGTGCTGTTCTACCTGGCGGCGTACTCCTTCGTGACGCTCGGCGCCTTCGCCGTGGTCACCCTGGTGCGGGACTCCAAGGGCGAGGCGACCCACCTGTCCAGCTGGGCCGGGCTGGGGCGGCGCTCGCCGCTGGTGGCGGCGGTGTTCGCGCTGTTCCTGCTGGCCTTCGCCGGGATCCCGCTGACCTCCGGGTTCACCGGGAAGTTCGCGGTGTTCCAGGCGGCGGCGGCCGGCGGGGCGACCCCGCTGGTGATCGTCGGTGTGCTGAGTTCGGCGGTGGCCGCGTTCTTCTACATCCGGGTGATCGTGCTGATGTTCTTCTCCGACCCGAAGCCGGGCGGGCCGACGGTGGTGATCCCGAGCGCCTTCACGGCGACCGCGATCGGCGTCGGGGTGCTGGTCACGCTGGGCCTGGGCCTGCTGCCGCAGTACTTCCTGGACCTCGCGTCCAAGGCCTCGCTGTTCGCGTACTGAATCGGCCCGGGCCGATTCGCCGCAGGCCGGTCCGGATCCGCCGGACCGGTCTCCGGCCTTTATTCCAGGATGAATTCGCCCCCACCGCCGCTTCGCCCGCGAACCCGTGCTGACCAGGGCTTCCGGCTCGGGCATGACGGGATCCGCACGCCCGTGCAGTGATCCACTCCCGACCGGATACCCTGCCTGTATGGCCAGCGGCGGCACTCAGGGACCAGGCCGCTAGATCGACCAGGGACAGAGGAGTGGTCTTCGTGACCGTCGTGGGACCCTTCGGGCTCGCCGTGCAGGACCGCGACCTGACCCGGGACGTCCAGGTCGGACTGGACGCGGTGGAGGCGGCGCTCTCCGAGGCCGTCAAGAGCGACGTCCCGTTCATCACCGTCACCGCCAGCCACCTGATCGAGGCCGGCGGCAAGCGCTTCCGTCCGCTGCTCCTGCTGCTGGCCGCCCAGTTCGGCGACCCGGGGGCGCCCGGGGTGGTGCCGGCCGCGGTGGTGGTGGAGCTGACCCACCTGGCCACGCTGTACCACGACGACGTGATGGACGAGGCCCCGGTGCGCCGCGGCGCGGAGAGCGCCAACTCCCGCTGGGACAACTCGGTGGCCATCCTCACCGGCGACTTCCTGTTCTCCCGCGCCTCCCAGGTGCTGGCCGACCTCGGCCCGGAGGCGGTGCGGATGCAGGCCGAGGCCTTCGAGCGGCTGGTCACCGGCCAGATCCTGGAGACCCGCGGCCCGGGCCCGGAGGGCGACCCGCTGCTGCACTACCTGGACGTGCTGGAGGGCAAGACCGGCTCGCTGATCGCGGTCTCCTGCCGGATAGGAGCGCTGGTGGCCGGCGCCGAGCCGTGGGTGGTGGACACCCTGGGCGAGTTCGGCGAGCGGATCGGCATCGCCTTCCAGCTGGCCGACGACGTGCTGGACGTGGCCAGCGACGGCCACGAGTCCGGCAAGACCCCCGGCACCGACCTGCGCGAGGGCGTGCCGACCCTGCCGACCCTGCTGGTGGAGCAGACCCCGGTCGACCCGTCCGACCCGGACGACGTCCGGCTGCGCGAACTGCTCGCCCAGGACCTCTCGGACGACGACCTGCACGCCGAGGCGCTGCGCCTGCTGCGCGCCCACCCCGCCCTGGAGCGGGCCCGCCGGGAGACCCTGCGGCACGCCGAGGAGGCCCGGGCGCTGCTGGCCCCGCTGCCGGACTGCGCGGCGAAGGCGGCCCTGGACGGGCTGTGCGACGCGGTGGCGATCCGCACCATGTGACCGCGTCCGCCGGGCGGTGCGGGCCGCGACCCGCACCGCCCGGGGGCGGCGCGGAACCGGTCGGCCACCGTCCGGCGGTGATCCCGGGTTCGGCCCGCGGCGCCCGGCCGGGATGGGGGAGACTGACTCCCGTCAGCTCACGCCTGCCCGGAAGGTCGCCATGCGCCGCGTCGTCATCGCCGAGGACTCCGTACTGCTGCGGGAGGGTCTGACCCGGCTGCTCACCGACCGCGGCCTGGAGGTCGTGGCGGGCGTCGGGGACGGCGACGCCCTGGTGAAGACGATCCACGACCTGGCGGCCGCCGACGCCCTGCCGGACGTGGTGGTCTCGGACGTGCGGATGCCCCCGAGCCACACCGACGAGGGCCTGCGGGCCTGCGTGGAGCTGCGCGCCCGCTACCCGCAGCTGGGCGTGCTGGTGCTGTCGCAGTTCGTCGAGGAGCGGTACGCCTCCGAGCTGCTGGCCGGCTCCACCCGGGGTGTCGGCTACCTGTTGAAGGACCGGGTCGCCGAGGTGCGCGAGTTCGCCGACGCGGTGGTGCGGGTCGCCGAGGGCGGCACCGCGCTGGACCCGGAGGTGGTGCAGCAGTTGCTCAGCCGCAGCCGCAAGGGCGACGTTCTGGCCAATCTCACGCCGCGCGAGCGCGAGGTGCTCGGGCTGATGGCGGAGGGGCGCACCAACGCGGCGGTGGCCAAGCAGCTGGTGGTCTCCGACGGCGCGGTGGAGAAGCACGTCAGCAACATCTTCCTCAAGCTCGGGCTGGCCCAGAGCCCGGAGGACCACCGCAGGGTGCTCGCGGTGCTCACCTACCTCAACTCCTGACTGCCGTCCCACCGCCGCGAGGGGCGGAATGATCTCCGGCGCGGGCGCGTTGTGATGGTGCGGGGTACCCGCGTGGGGCGGGTGAAATTCCGGCCGTGGTTCCCGTCGGAGTTCCCGGCGGGCCCGAGTTCGCGCGCATAGGATGCCACCGGTGCACCAGGCGGACGGGGCACGGGGCCGCGCCCGCGGTGGTGTGCCCACGAGGAGGTCCGCGGCAGTGACCAGTCAGGTCGATCAGTCAGAGGCAGTGGACGGGTCGGGCGACGACGAGGGTCGTACCGGCAGCGGTGCGGGACGCCCCGGAGCGGCCGACCCCGCCGGTCCGCTCGCCCCGGGCGGCCCACCGGAGCGGCGGGACAAGCCCGTTCGCAGACTCGACCGGGTGATCATCCGCTTCGCGGGCGACTCCGGTGACGGCATGCAGCTCACCGGTGACCGGTTCACCTCGGAGACGGCCGCGTTCGGCAACGACCTCTCCACCCTGCCGAACTTCCCGGCCGAGATCCGGGCCCCCGCCGGCACGCTGCCCGGGGTGTCGTCCTTCCAACTGCACTTCGCCGACCACGACATCCTCACCCCGGGCGACGCCCCGAACGTGCTGGTGGCGATGAACCCGGCCGCCCTGAAGGCGAACCTGCCGGACCTGCCGCGCGGCGCGGAGATCATCGTCAACACCGACGAGTTCACCAAGCGGGCGCTGGCCAAGGTCGGTTACCCGGCGGACCCGCTGGGTGACGGCTCGCTGGACGGCTTCCACCTGCACCGGGTGCCGCTGACCACGCTCACCCTGGAGGCGCTCAAGGAGAGCGGGCTGGCCCGCAAGGACGCCGAGCGGGCGAAGAACATGTTCGCGCTGGGGCTGCTGTCCTGGATGTACCACCGGCCGACCCAGGGCACCGAGACCTTCCTGCGGAGCAAGTTCGCCAAGAAGCCGCAGATCGCCGAGGCGAACATCAGCGCCTTCCGGGCGGGCTGGAACTTCGGCGAGACCACCGAGACCTTCGCGGTCTCCTACGAGGTGGCGCCGGCCGCGCTGCCGCCCGGCCGCTACCGCAACATCTCCGGCAACCTGGCGCTGTCCTACGGGCTGATCGCCGCCGCCGAGCGCTCCGGACTGCCGCTGTACCTGGGCTCGTACCCGATCACCCCGGCCTCGGACATCCTGCACGAGCTGTCCCGGCACAAGAACTTCGGGGTGCGCACCTTCCAGGCCGAGGACGAGATCGCCGGCATCGGCGCGGCGCTCGGCGCGGCCTTCGGCGGGGCGCTGGGGGTGACCACCACCTCCGGTCCGGGCGTGGCGCTGAAGTCGGAGACGATCGGCCTGGCGGTCTCGCTCGAACTGCCGCTGCTGGTGGTGGACATCCAGCGCGGCGGACCGTCCACCGGCCTGCCGACCAAGACCGAGCAGGCGGACCTGCTGCAGGCGATGTTCGGCCGCAACGGCGAGGCCCCGGTGCCGATCGTGGCCCCGGCCACGCCCGCCGAGTGCTTCGACGCCGCGCTGGAGGCGGCCCGGATCGCGGTCACCTACCGCACCCCGGTGTTCCTGCTCTCGGACGGCTACCTGGCGAACGGCTCGGAGCCCTGGCGGATCCCGGAGGTCGGTGAACTGCCGCTGATCGACCCGAAGTTCGCGACCGGCCCGAACCGCGAGGACGGCGCCTTCTGGCCGTACCTGCGGGACCCGCACACCCTGGCCCGGCCCTGGGCGGTGCCCGGCACGGCGGGCCTGGAGCACCGGATCGGCGGCATCGAGAAGCAGGACGGCACCGGGAACATCTCCTACGACCCGGCCAACCACGACCTGATGGTGCGCACCCGGCAGGCGAAGGTGGACGGCATCACGGTCCGGCCGGTCGAGGTGGACGACCCGACCGGCGACGCCCGGGTGCTGGTGCTCGGCTGGGGCTCGACCTACGGCCCGATCACCGCGGCGGTGCGCCGGGTGCGCGCGGACGGCGGCGAGGTCGCCCAGGCGCACCTGCGCAACCTCAACCCGTTCCCGGCCAACCTGGGCGCGGTGCTGCGCAGTTACGAGAAGGTCATCGTGCCGGAGATGAACCTGGGGCAGCTCGCGCTGCTGCTGCGGGCGAAGTACCTGGTGGACGCGGAGTCCTACAACCAGGTGCGCGGACTGCCGTTCAAGGCGGCGCAGTTGGCGGACGTGCTGTCGGCGGCGATCGGCAGCCTGGACGAGGAGGACCACCGATGAGCGACGTCGACTCCGCGGGGCGCGGCTTCCCGTCCCTGAAGCTGGTGCCGAAGGCCGAAGGGCCGCAGAGCGCCCGGGACTTCAAGACCGACCAGGAGGTGCGCTGGTGCCCCGGCTGCGGGGACTACGCGATCCTGGCGGCGGTGCAGTCCTTCATGCCGGAGCTCGGCATCCGGCGCGAGAACACGGTGTTCGTCTCCGGCATCGGCTGCTCCTCGCGCTTCCCGTACTACATGAACACCTACGGGGTGCACTCGATCCACGGGCGGGCGCCGGCCATCGCGACCGGGCTGGCCTCCTCCCGGCGGGACCTGAGCGTCTGGGTGGTGACCGGGGACGGCGACGCGCTGTCGATCGGCGGCAACCACCTGATCCACGCGCTGCGGCGGAACGTCAATCTGAAGATCCTGCTGTTCAACAACCGGATCTACGGCCTCACCAAGGGCCAGTACTCGCCGACCAGCGAGCTCGGCAAGATCACCAAGTCCACTCCGATGGGCTCGCTGGACGCGCCGTTCAACCCGCTGTCGCTGGCGATCGGCGCCGAGGCCTCCTTCGTGGCCCGCACCATCGACTCGGACCGCCAGCACCTCCAGTCGGTGCTGCGGGCGGCGGCCGAGCACGAGGGCACCGCGCTGGTGGAGATCTACCAGAACTGCAACATCTTCAACGACGGCGCCTTCGAGGTGCTCAAGGACGCCGGCACCCGGGACGAGGCGCTGATCCGGCTGGAGCACGGCAGGCCGATCCGCTTCGGCGCGGACGCGGCCGGCGGGGTCTTCCGCGGCCCGGACGGCGAGCTGTTCACCGCCCCGGTCACCGCGGAGAACGAGGCGCGGCTGCTGGTCCACGACGCCCACGCGGACAGCCCGGCCACGGCCTTCGCGCTGACCAGGATCGCCGACGCGGACACCCTGCACCACACCCCGATCGGGGTGCTGCGCGACGTCCGGCGGCCGGTCTACGACGAGTTGATGGAGAGCCAGTTGGCCACCGCGGCCGCCCACCGCGGGCCGGGCGACCTGGCGACGCTGCTGGCGGGCAACGACACCTGGACGGTGGGCTGACCGTTCCGGCCGCGCGCCGAGGCGCCCCCGTCCGCTCATCGGACGGGGGCGCCTCCGCGTCCGCGGGAGCTACTGCTGCACCCACTCGACCAGCTCGACCAGGACCCCGTTCGGGTCGGTGACCTGGAACAGCCGCTCGCCCCACGGCTCCTCGCGCAGCGGCAGGGTGATCGCGACCCCCTCGGCGCGCAGCCGCTCCTGCTCGGCGGCCGCGTCCTCGACGGTGAAGGCCAGGATCACCCCGTCCGCGACGCGGTCCCGCTGCCCCTCGGGCAGCACCTCCAGTCCGCGCCGCAGGTAGACGACGTCGACCCCGCCGCCGGGGTGGCCGAGCGAGACGAAGCCGTCGGCGGACATCCGCTCGGTGTAGCCGAAGTGCCGCTGGAGGAAGGCGGCGGAGGCCTCGGTGGACTCGACGGTCAGGGCGACGGCGGTGCTGGTGATCTGCATGGAGGGGTCCTCTCGGCACGGCGGACACGGCTGCGGACATGCTGGGGCGCACTGCGGACAGTTATTCCGTACGAAGTACACTATACATAGTACGGAGAAACTTGCCAGGGGTCGACGCGGGTCGGCCGCGGACGGAAGTTTGGGAAAGACTTGAGGGAGGCCCCCGATGGGGACCTCCCTCTAGTGTGGTGCGGGTCTCGTCAGAGGACGCGCATCAGAAGACGCAGGGGATGCCGCCGTCCGACTCCGCGTCCACGCCCGGTCCCTGCATCGGCAGGTTGGCGGCCGGGTCGCCGCTCGGGGCGGGGCCGGGGGCGGCGGGCTTGTCGCCCGCGACGCCGGTGAAGGAGGAGCCGAGGGTGACCACCACGTGGTCCGCGGCGACCGCGGCGGACTCGGTGGCGGTGACGCCGTAGCGGGCCGCGACCTGGTCGGCGGCGTCCTTGCCGCCCTTGCCGTAGGTCACCGTGGTGGCCTTCTGCTTGGTGCGCGCCGGCCCGGTGGCGCCCTCCTTGAAGCCCATCGCGACCAGGGCCTTGGCCTCGTTGGCGGAGGAGACCCCGGCGGCCGAGGAGCCGTTGAACACCTCTACGGTGGCCGGGGAGGCCGCCTTGGCCGGGGTGGTGGCGCTCGGCGTCGGCGCGGGGGCCTCGGTGGTCGGGGTGTCGGTGGCGCCGTCGCCCGGGGCGGGGGCGGCGGCGTCGGCGTAGCCGAAGACCTGCTTGACCACCTTCTGGATCTTCGACGGGGTGACCAGGTTGACGTCCTGGCCGTTGCGGGTGCCGAAGCCGTCGAAGGTCAGGGTGTTGAACTCCACGTTGCCGCCGGTGAGCGCCGGGGCCTGCTGGGCGAAGTCCAGCACGTTCCACTCGTTGTCGATCACCAGGTCCTTCTGGACGACCCCGAACAGGTCCTTGAGTTTGCCCAGGTCGCTGATGATCCCGTCCTGCTTGAGCTTGTGCACGACGGAGGAGATGAAGGCCTGCTGGCGGTGGGTGCGGGCGAAGTCGCCGGTGTTGCCCTTGCCGTCGTCCAGGTTGTGGCGCTGGCGGACGAAGGCGAGCGCCTGGGAGGCGTTGAGGGTGTTGATGCCCTTCTTGAAGTCGGCGCCGGAGCCCTGGCCCTCCATGGCCGGGTCCTTGGTGTCGTGGGTCAGGCAGACCTGGATCGGCTCGACGGCCTTGGCGATGTCGTAGAAGCCCATCAGGTTGACCTCGGCGACGTGGTCGACCGGCTGGTTCACGAAGGTCTGGACGGTGCGGATGGTGGCCGCGCGGCCCGCGTCGCGGCCGGCCTTCTCCAGGTCGGCGCCCTTCAGCCCCTTGGCCTTGGAGCTGCGGTCGAAGGCGTCCTTGGCGTTGCCGTACGCCTCCTTGATCTTGTGCATGCCCTGCTGGGAGCCGTCCCCGTTGTAGGTCATGACGTAGTCGTCGCGGGGGATGGAGATCGCCTGCACCTTGCCGCCGTTGGCCGGTATGTGCAGCAGGATCAGGGAGTTGGTGTTGTAGCCGCCGATGTCCGAGCTGTGGCCGGCGTGCAGTTCGTCCTGGACGAACTCCGGGGGCAGGTCGGAACCGTCCATGTTCTTGCGGCTGTCCAGGCCGATCAGCAGCAGGTTGACCGAGTTGTCCAGGTGCTTGGGGGCGTCCTTCTTGGTCTGCTCGATCGCGTTGGACGTGGTCATCCCGTCGGTGAGCGAGGTGTACTCGTACCAGACCACCCCGCTGGCCGCGAAGACCGCGAAGCCGACCGTGGTGGCGACCACCCGGCCGGCGATCAGCAGTGGGGAGTTGCGGCGGCCCGCCGGGGCCTCGGCGGCCTTGCGGGCGGCGGCCCGGCCGCCCTCCTGCCGCTCACGCTCGTCAGCCATGCTGCTGCCTCCTCCGGTCCCGGATCACCCGGATCACGATCACCAGCAGGGCCGCCGCGGCGGCCTGCGCCATCACCGGGAAGCCCTGGACGACCCACTTCGCGGAGCCCGTCGCCAGTTTGCTGCCCTGGTACTTCTCAGTGTTCGCCGAGAATTCGACGACGGCCGTCACGCCGAGCACCACCAGCGGCGAGGCGGCGGCCACCCACCACCAGCCGCGGCGGGTGCAGAGCGCGGCCGCCAGGCCGGTGCCGAGCGCCGCGCAGAGCGCGAAGGCCAGGCCCATGCCCGGCCCGGAGAGCTCGTCGATCACCGCGCCGACCAGTGGCAGGCCCACGGCCGCCACCGCCGGCAGGGCCGGACCGCCGGAGAAGGGACGCTCGGGGCCGGTGGGCCGGCTCGTCGCCCGCCGTCGTGAACCCTGGTCGGACGACCGACCTCGCTGCCCCGCCACTCACTCACCCCCGGGTGTTCCCGTGCTAGGCGCGCCACCTCGGCGCTGCGCCGGTCTGCTGTGGAGAGCGGAGACGGCGCTGCCAGTACGGGACGCTGGTGTTCGGCCGGCCGGTTCCCGTTCTCGGTTTCCCGCTACTGCTCGGGGGCAGGCACGTTTTCGGATTTGCTCTACAGAGGTGTAGAGATCGTACGCAGCATAGAGCACGCCTGTTCGGTGGCAAGTCCGCTTGTGAACGGGGCCTGCATACACTACACCGGGCAGTTTCTGAGAGGGTTGGCGGGTCCGCCGACGGAGAAGGAGGAGGGTCGTGGCGACCACGGGCGGAGCGGGACGGCCGGAGAAGCGCAAGGCGATCACCCGGGCCGCGACCACGGTGTTCGGGCGGGAGGGCTACGTCCGGGCCAGCATGGACGCGATCGCGGCCGAGGCCGGGGTGTCCAAGCGCACGGTCTACAACCACTTCGCCGACAAGGAGACCCTCTTCCTGTCGGTGGCACTCCAGAACTCCGCCGAACTCACCGAACGCATCCGTGAGTTGATGGCCGAGCACCTGGACCGGGTGGTGGACCTGCGGCGCGACCTGGCCGGGTTCGCGGTCGAGCGGGCCGAGGCGGTGCTCTCCGCGGGCGAGCACGGGGCGCTCGGCCGGGCCATCCGCGCCGAGGTGGCCAACATCCCGGCGGACGTCCTGGAGGCCTGGCTGGAGGCCGGTCCGGTGGCCTCCCAACGCGACCTCGCGGAGCGCTTCGCGGCGCTCACCGGCAGCGGGCGGCTGGCCGCGGCCGATCCGGAGCTCGCCGCCGAGCAGTTCACCCTGCTGACCTTCCACGGCGTGGCCGAACGCTCCTTCTGGGGCGCCCTGCCGGTGGCCGACGAGGAGGTCCGGCGGATCGCGGCGGAGGGCGTGGAGGCCTTCCTGAAGATCTACGGCCCGCCCGCAGCGGGCTGACCGGGGCGGCCGGACGGGCGGGACGGCACCGGGCCGCCCCGCCCGCCGACCGGCGCGGGTCACTTCCAGTTGACGCCCTTGCCCAGGGTGTACGGCTCGCCCCAGTACTCGGCGCCGGTCACCTTGGTCGCCTGCGGGGCCAGGGCCAGCACGCAGGAGGTGATCGACTGGCCGTTGGTGAAGCCCTTCGGGAAGGACGGGTGCGGGCACTTGTCGAAGGTGCCGATCAGCATCACCTCGCTGGCCTCCGAGCCGTCCGGCAGGAGGCCCTTCACCTGGGTCAGGCTGGCGAAGGACAGGTCGGTGCTACCGGTGTTGGTGACCTTGAAGTTGACGTAGTACGGGACCATGCCCGCGGCCTTGTCACCCAGCTTCAGCGGGGTGAGGTCGGCCGGGTCGCCCTTGTCGATCGAGGTGACCGCGAGCGAGACGGTGCCCTTGGTGCTGCCCGAGCTGAACGGGATGGTGGCGGCGGTGCCGATCTTCACCGTGCTGCCGGGCGCCGCGGTCGGACCGGACTGGGCCGGGGCCCCGCCGGTGGTGCCGCCCGTCGCCCCGCCGGCGGCCGCGGAGGTCGGCGCGGCCGCCGTGATGGAGGGGGCCGGGGTGCTCGGCGCGGCCGAGGACACGGCCGGCGGCTGGGTGGCCGGCGGGGTCTTCGCGGTGTCCGACGACGCGGCGTCGTCGTTGCAGGCGGTCATGGTGAGCGCGCCGATCACGGCCAGCCCGGCCACGGCCATGGTGCTGCGGCTGGTGCGGATGGTCTTCAAGTGACGTCCCCCGTCAGGTGTGTCTGCTGGGACCACCGTGGCGGCGGTCCTCCTGAGGGACGTTCATAGCGCAGTGGGAAACCGGGACGCCAGATTTTTGATGCCGTCTTGACCGGGCCGTGACGAGTCCCACGCGACTCCGTGACAAGGGATGCCGAGTCGTGATCACACGTACCCGAACCGCCTCCCACCTGGGTCGATGGCCGCCGTGCGATTCTGTTCGCCATGACCGGGGCGGTACGGCGCCGTGCTCCGACGGCCCCGGGCGGCCTCAGACGGCCCGGAGCACCAGCTCGTTGTACGTCAGGACGGTGCTGAAGCCGAGCCGCTCGTAGAGCCGGATCGCCGGGGCGTTGTCGGTGCGGACGTGCAGGCCCAGGTGGTCGGTGGTCGGGCCGAGCCGGCGGCACAGCGCGGTGACGCAGCTGCGGGCCAGGCCCCGGCCGCGGGCGTCGGGGTGGGTGACCACGTTGCCGAGCACGGCGACCCGG
The DNA here is from genome assembly GCF_044749365.1 of Kitasatospora sp. NPDC089509. Classification (NCBI taxonomy): domain Bacteria; kingdom Bacillati; phylum Actinomycetota; class Actinomycetes; order Kitasatosporales; family Streptomycetaceae; genus Kitasatospora; species Kitasatospora sp. NPDC089509. The sequence continues at coordinate 167,199 of NZ_JBIVHS010000018.1, forward strand.
TGGGCGGGGGAGTGCACGTGCACCCCGGCGACGGCCACCAGCCGGCCCGCCTCCCGGACGCCGACGTAGCCGCCGGCCGCGAGCAGCCGCCGGTCGAACCAGGACTCGGGGTAGCCCGCGGCCAGCAGGTCCCGCAGGGCGTCCAGGTCGGAGAGGTCCAGGGGCTCGACCGGGTGCGGGAGTTCGGCCGGCAGGCGCCCGGTGTCCGGCAGGATCATCCGCAGCAGCGGGGTGCGGCGCTCGACGGCGTAGTCGGGGGCGAGGGCCCGCTCGGCGCCGTCCGGCAGGCCGGCGGTGAAGCGGCGCGGCAGGAAGGGGCGCATCGCGTCCAGCAGTTCCGCCAGCGCGGCCCGGCCGGCCTCCCGGACGAAGGCGAGCAGGACGGGGGTGTCGCCGCCGCTGTAGAGCAGGGCGACCGGGCCGTGGTCGGGATCCGCCGTGTACCAGGCGGTGTTGGGCCACAGGGTGTCGTCGAGGTCGCCGAGTTCGAACAGGTGCAGGGCCGGGTCGGTGCGGAACCGTTCGGCGAGTGCGGCGCGGTCGTGCAGGCTGATCAGGGGCACGGTTGTGAGGATAGGCCCGGTCGGCGGCTCCGTGCCGAGCCGCCGACCGGGAGTGCGGGGGCCGCCGGGTCAGACCTGGCCGAGGGTCAGCACGCAGCGTCCCGGGGCGCCGCCGCCGGCGGGCGCGTAGCCGAGGCCGAGGTGGGTGAAGCGTCCGTCGAGCAGGACGGCGCGGTGCGCGTCGCTGTGCATCCACTGCTGCATGGCCTGCGGCACGCTGTCGGCCGGGGCGACGAGTTCGGCGGCGAAGCGGAAGGCGAAGCCGGCCGCGCGGACCCGGCGCCAGGGGCTGCTGCCGTCGGTGCCGTCCTGCTGGAGGAGGTCGTGGACGGCGAGGTCGGCGGCGTGCCGCTGGGCGGCCCGGTCCAGTCGGGCGTCCGGGTGCAGCGGTCGGGCGCCGGCGTGGACCCGCCGGAAGTTGGCGGAGATCAGCATCTCGGTGCGGAGGTCGACGCCGGTGGCCGGACCGCGGGTGGTGCCGGGGGCGTCCGGCCCCCGGCCGGTGCTGATGAGCGTGGTCATGGGGTGCGCTTCTCCTCTCGGGCCCCGGATCGTCCGGGGACGGCCCCGGGCCGCGGGGGCTGCGGTCCGGGGCCGGACGGGAGGAACGTTGCCGCAGCGCGGTAGACGGCCGGTCAACGCGCGCGGCCGGACCGCCGGTCGACGCGTGCGACCGAGGCGCCGGTCGACGCGTGCGGTCGGACCTCCGGTTGACGCGCGTAGCCGGTGGTCAGCCGAGTTCGGCGAGCTGCCCCTCGACCTGGGTCGCGTCCTCGGTGAGCCCGAGCCGCCGGTACACCTCCAGCGCCTCGGTGAGCAGCGCCCGGGCCCGGCGCGGGCGGCCGAGGCCGGTGAGCGCGGTGCCGAGGGTGCGCAGCAGGGCGGCCTCCAGGGCGGCGCTGGTGCGGCGGGCCTGCGGCAGGACGGCCTCGGCGAGGTCGGCGGCGAGCAGCCAGCGGCGGGCCTCGGCGTGGATCCGGGCGGCGAGGTCCCCGGCGGCGGCCTCGAACACGGTGACCTGGAGGGTGGCGAACTCCTCCCGGGCGCCGAGCGCGTGGGCGAGGGCGGTCTCCGGGTCGCCGCACAGCCGCAGGACCCGGGCGAGGTAGTAGCGGCCGATCGCGGCGGAGACCGGTCCGGAGTCGGTCATCAGCTCGGCGCTGCGTTCGGCGGCGTCCCGGGCTTCGGTGAGCCGTCCGGTCTGGGCGGCGCTGAAGGCGAACTCGCCGAGCGCGCTGCCCTCGGCGCGTCGGGCGCCGAGGCGGTGGAACAGTTCGGCGGCGCGGCTGGCGTGTTCGGCGGCCTCGGCGTAGCGGCCGTTGATCCGGGCGTTGCCGCCGAGGTTGATCAGGGCCTTGGCGAGCACCCGTTCGGTGCGCGGGTCGGTGCACAGGTCGACGGCCCGGCGGATCTCCGCCTCGGACTCGGCGTAGCGGTTGATGTGCCAGAGCATGGTGCCGCGCAGGTAGCGGGCGAGGGCGAGCGGGCCGCGTTCGCCGCGGGCCTCGGCCTCCTCGGCGAGCCGGCCGGCCAGGTCGACGATGACGCCGGTCCGGTCGCGTTCGGCGAGCACGGCGCCCATCCGGTCGGCGAGTTCGGCGGCGCGGTCGAGCGGCAGGTCCGGGTCGGCGCAGCTGAGGGCGATGGCGGCGGCGTGGGCCTCGGCCTGGTCGCGCATCCAGCGGACCGCCGCGGCGCCGTCCGGGATCCGCCGGCCGGTGGCGGTGACGGGTGCGTCGAGCAGGCTGATCTCGGCGTCCTCGGCCTTGCGGGCGGCCCGGTCGGCGTTGCGGGCGGTGGCGAGGCAGAAGTCGATGAACCGGTCGGCGGCGGCGGTGTGTTCGGCGGGGTGCTCCTCGGCGGCGAGCCGGCCGCGGGCGTAGTCGCGGACGAGGTCGTGGAAGCCGTAGCGGCCGAACCGGGGGGAGTGCACCAGGTTGAGGTCGACGAGGGTTTCGAGGAGCCGGTCGGCCTCGTCCTCGGTGCGGCCGAGCAGCGCGGCGGCGCAGGGCAGTGGCAGGTCGGGGGCCTCGGGGAGGGAGAGCAGCCGGAAGGCGCGGGCGAGTTCCGGGTCGAGGCGGTGGTAGGAGAGGGCGAAGGTGGCCTCCACGGTCCGTTCGCCGTCGCTGAGTTCGGCGAGGCGGTGTTCGTGGCGGAGTCCTTCGGCGAGCCCGGCCAGGGTGAGCGCGGGGTCGGCGGCGAGCCGGGAGGCGGCGATCCGGACGGCGAGCGGCAGCAGTCCGCAGGCCCGGACGACCTCGTCGGCGGCCTCCGGTTCGGCGGCGACGCGTTCGGCGCCGACGATCCGGGTGAGCAGTTCCAGGGCCTCGGCGGGCGGCAGGGTGTCCAGTCGCAGGTGGTGGGCGCCGGAGAGGCCGGTGAGCCGCAGCCGGCTGGTGATCAGGACGGCGCAGCCGGCCGCGCCGGGCAGCAGCGGTTCGACGTGGTCGGGGGTGGCGGCGTTGTCGAGGACGACCAGGACGCGGCGTCCGGCGAGGGCGGAGCGGTAGAGGGCGCTGCGTTCGCCGGTGTCCGGCGGGATCTCGTCGGGGGCGATGCCGAGGGCGCGCAGGAAGCCGGACAGCACGGCGCCGGGGTCGGTCGGGGTGCGGTCGGCGCCGCGCAGGTCGGCGAAGAGCTGTCCGTCGGGGAAGCGGTCGCGGACCTGCCGGGCGAGGTGCACGGCGAGGGTGGTCTTGCCGACGCCGCCCATGCCGTCCAGGGCGGAGACCACCACGGCCCGGCCGCCGGCGCCGCCGAGCTGGTCGGCGAGGGCGCCGAGTTCCTCGGTGCGGCCGGTGAAGTCGGGCAGTCCGCCGGGCAGCTGGTCGGGGGCCTGCCAGGTGTCGGCGGCGGGTTCGGGTTCGGCCCTGGGCGGCAGCAGGGTGGCGTCCTCGCGCAGGATGCGCAGCTGGAGCCGGGCGGGTCCGGGCCGGTCGGCGGGCAGGGTGGGGCGGGCGTCCTCGTAGACGGCGAGCGCCTCGGCCTTGCGGCCGGCCTGGTAGAGGGCGTGCATCAGGACGGCGGTGAGCCGGGGGCGGCCGGGGTGCTCCAGGGCGAGGGCGGCGGCCTCGGCGGTCAGGTCGGTGCGGTCGCCGAGTTCGGCGTCCAGTTCGAGCTGGGTTTCCTTGGCCGATATCCGCTGTTCGGCGAGCCGGGCGCGAAGGGCCTCGGCGTGCGGTCCGGGGAGTCCGGCGAGGGGTTCGCCGGTCCACAGCCGCTGGGCGCGGAGCAGGACCTCCCGGACGTCCTGCGCGGGCGTGTCCGTCCGGCGCAGTTCCTCGGCCTCGGTGAGCAGGGCCTGCCAGGCGTGGGCGTCGACCTCGGCCTCGGGCACCCGCAGCGCGTAGCCGTCGCCGACCCGGATCAGCGGCATCCGCTCCGGGTCGTCCCCGGCGTAGGGGCGGAACGCGGTGCGCAGCCGGGAGACGGCGAGTTGGACGGCCTTGCGGGGGTCGGCGGGCGCGGCCCCGCCCCACACCCCCTCGACCAGCACCGGGACGGCGGCGGTGCGGCCGGCGGCGTCCAGCAGTACGGCGAGCACGGCGCGCTGCTGCGGCCGGCCCAGTTTCAGTTCCTGTTCGCGGTACCAGGCCCGCAGCGGGCCCAGCAGTCCGAAGCGCAGTCCGGCGCCCCCCGTGTCAGTCATGTCCCGTCCTGAAAGTCGTTCGTACGCCGGTATCCCGCCACTTCCGTCCCGGCAGCGGCGCCCCTGTCTTCCGGCGACATATGCTCTGTCACAGATTGTGCACCGGGGGGACCGGATTCCGAGTGTTCGAGGGGTGGGCTGTGCGGCTCGAATTCCGCGTGCTGGGGCCGTTGAGCGCCCGGTGCGACGGTGGTGAGATCGAGCTCGGTCGTCCGCAGCAGCGGGCGGTGCTGGCCGCGTTGCTGCTCGCCCCCGGGCAGTTGGTGCCGACGGACCGGCTGGTCGAGGGCCTGTGGGGGGAGGACGACAGCCGCTGGCCGAAGGATCCGGTCGGGCAGATCGGCACCCATGTGCACCGCTTGCGGCGGGCGTTGGGCGCCCCCGAGCTGCTGGTGGCGGCGGCGGGCGGGTACCGGCTGGCGGTGCCTCGGGACACGGTGGACCTCTTCTGCTACGAGGCCGCGGTGGCGGAGGCCGTCGCGCTGCGTCACCGGGAGCCGTCGCGGGCGCGCGAGTTGCTGGGGCGCGCGCTGGACGCCTGGACGGGCGACCGGGCGCTGGACGGTGTGCCGGGGGCGTTCGCCGAGCGGGCCCGGGAACGGTTGGCGGCCGGCCGCTTCGCGGCGGTGAAGGCACTGCTGGACCTGGACGTGACGCTGGGGCGGCACGCGGAGGCGGTGGAGCCGCTGGCGGTGCTGGCCGCCGGGCATCCGCAGGACGAGGAGGTGCACCGGCTGCACCTGCTGGCCCTGCACCGCTGCGGCCGGACGGCGCAGGCGCTGGCGGCGTACGAGGAGCTGCGGGAGCGCCTGGACCGCGAACTCGGCCTCGAACCGGGCGCCGCGGTCGCCGAGTTGGCGGAGCGGATCCGGTCCGGGGAGCCGGTGGCGGCGCCGGTCCGGGCGCTGCCCCGGCCCTGCCAGCTGCCGCCGGACATCCGGGACCTGGTCGGCCGGGCGGAGCTGGCGCAGGAGGCGGAGCAGGTGCTGCGCTCCGGCGCCGCGCCGGTGGTGGGCCTGTCGGGGCCGTCCGGCAGCGGCGCCTCGGCGCTCGCCGTGCACGTGGCGCACGCGGTGCAGGACGCCTTCCCGGACGGCCAGTTGTACGCGGCCGGCGGTGAGGCCGGGCCGGTGCTGGCCGGGTTCCTGCGCGCGCTGGGGGAGCGGCCGGCCCCGGACGCCGGGGCCGACCGGCTGGGTGGGCGCTTCCGCGAGCTGCTCGCCGGGCGGCGGGTCCTGGTGGTGTTGGACGGGGTGGCCGACCCGGCTCCGCTGCTCCCGGGGGTGCCGGGCTGCGCCGCGGTGGTGGCCGGTGCGGAGCCGGGGGTGCTGCCCGGCGGCGTCGTGCGACTGGCGGTGGGACCGCTGGAGTCGCACGACGCCTACGAGTTGCTGGCCCGGATCGTGGGCGCGGAGCGCATCCGCCGGGAGCCGGACGCGGTGGCGGAGCTGGCCGCGCTCTGCGGGTACCTGCCGGTCCTGCTGCGGACGGCGGCGACCCGCCTCGCGGCCCGGCCGCAGTGGTCGGTGGCCGACCTGGTCCGCTGGTTCGCGGAGCGCGGCTGAGGCGGGCACCGGCGACGGTGTCGGCGGCGTCGGCGTCAGTACAGGTCCGTGCTGCGCACGGTGATGGTCGCGGTGCTGGCGCGGGGCGGGTAGGAGAACTGGACCGTGAGGCCGCCGTGGTCGGAGACGACCAGGGAAGCCGTGCTGTTGGGGTCGGACTTGAAGGTGTTGCTGGCCCAACAGACCTTGTTGGAGGCGTTGTAGACGACGAAGTTCCCGTCGCCCTGCATGATCGCCTTGTAGCCGCAGCTCCAGGTGCCCGCGGCGGACCACACCGCGACGGGGTTCGGCGTCTGGTAGTTCCGGTAGATGACCAGGTTGCCGTCGAGCTGCAGGATCAGCCGGGTGTCGTCGGTGTTGAGGCTGCTGCCCTGGTAGAGGATCCCGGGCTCCCTCATGCTCACCGAGCTGTCGGCCTGGGCCGTCCCCGCCGAGGCCACCGTTCCGGCCAGCGCCAGTGCGCCGGCCGCCGCCGCCATGGCCGTGCGTCGCATCGTCTTCTTCGCCTTCATGTCCCCGTGCTGCCTCTCTCGCCCGTGCTCGCGCCCGTGGAAGTGACGGGCGCCCTGTGGTGGGGATGATCATGGCGTGAGGTTGTAGACGGACGATAAACGCCGCATTGAGGCGCCGGCCTTCCGGACGGCCGCCCGGCCCCGGTCGGTGGACGACCGGGGCCGGGCGGTGGGGCTGTCTCGTACGGGTCGGTTAGGACGGGTCGGTCCCGTACGGGTCGGTTAGTACGGGTCGGTGCTGGCGATCTTCGCCCAGGACAGGCCGCGCGCCGGCGAGCTGAAGTAGAGGGTGAGTCCGCCGTAGCCCCAGAGCTTCATGGAGACCCCGTTGTTGAACTGCTTGGTGTTGCTGGACCAGCAGACGTAGGCGTTGTTGCCGTAGACGACGAGGTTGCCGTCGGGCTGCAGGATCGCCTTGACGCCGCAGCCCCAGGTGTTCGGCGCGGCCCAGACCGCCGTGTACTGGCCGTTGTTGGTCTTGTAGGTGACGAAGTTGCCGTCGCTCTGGAGGATCAGCCGGGTGGAGCCGGTCTCGATGTACTGGTTCTGGAGGAGGGTGAAGGGGGCGTCCACGGACAACTGCGGAGCCTGGTCGGGCGGGGTGATGTCCGCGTGCGCGCTCCCCGCGGCCGTCACCGTCCCGGTCAGCGCCAGGAGTCCGGCCGCCGCCGTCATGGCCATGTGCCGGAGGGTCTTCTTCGTCTTCATGTCCCCGTGCTGCCTCTCTCGCGTGTGCTCGCGCCCGTGGAAGTGACGGACGCCCTGTGGTGGAGCCGATCGTGGCGGAGGGCGGTAGACGGACGATGGACGTGACGGCGGGGTGCGGGGCCGACCTGCGTACGGACCTTTGTCGATTACACGTCAACCGGGCCGCGGGAGTCTCGGGCCATGGAGAACACCACCACCGCAACCGCGGGCGCCACCGTCGGCGCCCGCACGAAGCGCCCGCTGCGAGCCCTCGCCGCCACCGCCGTGGCGGCCGCCGCGCTCGCGCTCAACCTCGTCTCCGCGGCGCCCAGCAGCGCGTCCGCGCCCGGCTGTTCGGGGGTGCCGTCCGGCTGGGACCACCTCACCCAGGGCATGTGCCTGCGGGCCGGCGAGCGGATGTCCTCGCCGATCCAGTACGGCAGCTCGGGCCTGGTGACCACGGAGGAGGCCGATGTCATCAGCTACCAGCGGGACGGCAACCTGGTCGTCTCGCACTGGAAGACCTGGATCCCGCCGGAGGTCGGCGGCGCGCCCGACTTCAGCTCGCTGGTCGAGATGATCGAGCGGTGCGCGGCGTCCAACGACTGCCAGGACGGCGACACGGTGATCGACATCCTGTGGAACTCCGGCACCCAGGGCCGCAGCACGGGCGAGGCCGTCATGCAGGCCGACGGCAACTTCGTGGTGTACGACGGCGACGGCAACCCGGCGTGGAGCAGCGGCACCTACCAGTGCGGCAGTTCCTACGTGTGGGGCCGGATGCAGACCGACGGCAACTTCGTGCTCTACAAGGGGCACGCGGCGGGCGACAACAACTGGAAGGCGGTCTGGTCGACGAAGTTCGGGCGCACCGCCGAGCCCTGCTGAACACCCGGGGGCGCAGTGCGGAAAGGGGGCGGGACGGCCGTGGGGGTCGTCCCGCCCTCGCCTGCGCCCGGTCTCATCCGGGCGTCGGCGAGCCGGAGGGACGGGCGGCCCGTCCGCCTGCCACGTCCGGCTGCGTCGGCGGGTGGACGTCCTAGCCGTTCGTGTAAGGACACGTTCCGGTCAGGATCTGCCACGAGGTGCAGAAGCCCACGCCCCCGTCGCGGGCGGACGGAGTGGACGGAGTGGCTGCTGCGGCGGGCACGGTCAGCATCCCGAGCAGGGCGCAGGTGCCGAGGGCGAGTGCGGCGATACGGCGCACGGCTGTTCCTTCCGGTGAAGCGGCTGGACGAAGCGGCTCTACCCGCAGCCTCGGGCCGCATGCCCGACGTCCCCCCTGTGGGTGAGGTCCGGACGAAGCCCGTGCGTCGAGCGCGCGCCCCCGCCGTTCCGGGCGGAGGCTCTGCGTCGGCGGGTGGTACGTCAGCAGCAGCCGCCGCCGACGGCCCCGGCGAGCTGGGAGTGCGGGGAGGGCGCCGGGGCGGCGTTGCCGGACGTGGTGGCGAACAGGAGCGTGGCGGTGAGCGCGAGGCCGCCGACGGCGGCGATCAGCATCTTGCGCATGGTGAGGTCCCCCTGATGGTTGATCGGTTCGGGGCTCACCTAAGCGGAGGTGGCGGAGGACTGTCAATGGATTCGGGTCCGCCCGAGTCGTCGGCGGTCGAGGCGGTTTAGTACGGGTCGGTGCTCTTGAGCTCGACCGTGCCCCCGCTGCTCTCGAACCGGGAGGTGTACTTGATCCGGAGGCCGCCGTAGCCCCAGACCTCCAGGGTGGCCCGGTCGTTGGGGGAGTCCTTGTAGGTGTTGGTGGCCTTGCAGACGTTGTTGTTGTAGTTGCCGTAGACGACGAAGTTGCCGTCGCCCTGCAGGATCGCCCGGTTGCCGCAGCCCTTGGTGTCCATCGACCACTTCCGCTCGTACCGGTTGTCGGTCCGGTAGAGGACGAGGTCGCCGTCGCTCTGCAGGATCAGCCGGGTCTTGCCGGTGTCGAGGGACTGGCCCTGGTAGAGCACGAACGGGTCGTTCACGGTGATCCGGGGCTGCTGCTCGGGGTCGAGCGAGTCGGCCTGTGCCGTCCCCGCCGCCGTCATCGTCCCGGTCAGCGCCAGGATGCCGGCTGTCGCCGTCATGGCCATGTGCCGCATCGTCTTCGTCGTCTTCATGTTCCCCGTGCTGCCTCTCTCGCAAGTGGGGGCGCCCGTGAGTGTGGTCGGGCGCCCGGTGACGGGGATGATCCTGGCGGAGAGCGATAAACAAGACGTTGAGGCGACAGCCGGGCCCGCTCGTTGGAGGCCAACGAGCGGGCAGGGCTTCGGGGTGGCGCGTCAGCAGCAGCCGCTGCCGGAGCCCCCGGCGATCTGGGTGTGCGGCACGGTGGCGGGCGCCGGCGCGGCGTTGCCGGGCGCGGTGGCGAAGAGCAGCGTGGCGGCGAGCGCGAGGCCGCTGGCGGCGGCGATCAGCATCTTGCGCATGGTGAATCCCCCTGGTGTGACGGTGTGTTGGAAGCGCCAGCCAAGCGGAGGTGTCGGGGGCCTGTCAACGGATTCGGGGCCGTCCGGGTCGTTGGCGGGCCAACGACCCGGACGGGGTTTCAGGTGAGGTGGTCGAACTCGCCGGCCTTGGCCCCGAGGGGGAAGCCGCGGTGTCCGGGTTCGTCGAGCCAGACGAGCTGATCGCCGGAGGCCGTGACGGTCAGCCCGAAGCGGGTCAGCTCCGGCCTGCCGTCCTCCAGCCAGGCCCGGTGTGCGGCGACCACCTCGTCCCACAGGCGGCGGGGGCCGGTCTGGTGAACGGCGTCGGCGCCGTCCCAGTCGTGGAAGCGTGCGGAGGTCCAGGAGCCCGCATCGTCCGAGAGGTGGAAGCGGTGGGTGCCGGAGGGGTCGGCCGCCTGCCAGCTGTGCAGGGTCCGGACGCCCGGCACCCGCAGGCCGATGGCGAACGCCGCGTGGACGTTCTCCTCCGCCAGGTCGGGGTCGAGCGGCGACGGGCCCCGGTGGTCCGGCGGTTGGTCCGGAGTCGCGACCGGATGGGGGCGCTGGGCCCGCATCCACATGAAGGAGACGTCGCCCACGAATCGCCCGTGTGATTCCTGCCCCGGCTCGCCGACCTCCAGCCGGAGCAGCCCGGCGTTGGCGTACGGGGTGCCCCAGGGGGTCACGATGATGCCGCCTGGGCGGGTCTGTTCGACCCACGCGAGCGGCACCCGCTGAACGGCGGCCGTCGAGTGGATGCGGTCGTAGGGTCCACCGGCCGGGTGGCCGAGCAGGCCGTCTCCGACGATTCGGTGGGGCTTGAGCCCGAGTTCCGCCAAGCGTTCCCCGGCAGCGGCGGCCACCGCAGGGTCGACCTCGATCGTGGTCACGGCGTCGTCGCCGAGTCGGCAGCAGAGGAGGGCGCTCGTCCAGCCGGTGCCGGTGCCGATGTCGAGCACCGTGTCGCCGTCCGCGACGGTCAGGTGGCGGAGCATGGACGCGACCAGGGACGGCATGGACCCGGACGAGGTGGCGACGCCGGGCCCGTCCGTCCGGCCGTCGTCGAGCTGGGTGACGACCTGTCGGCCGGAGTCGACCTCCGCCCTCCAGCCGACCGGGTCCGAGGTTTTGCTGAGCAAGCGGTACCCGTTGGGGGCCTCGGTGTCTTCGACCCAGATGTCGTCCGGCACGAAGGCAGAGCGCGGGGCGCGCTCGAAGGCGCCCCGCCACTCCTCGCCCAGCGCGCCGGACTCGGTGAGAGTCGCTAGCAACTGTGCGTACTGGTCCATCAGTTCGGACTCACTTCTTGGGCGGGTTGGTGACGGGCTTGGTCCACTGCCCGTCCGACTCCTTCGGGGACTGCTTCTTGTCCCCGGATTCGCCGCCCTTGCCATCACCGTGCGTGCCCATGGTCGGCCACTCCCTCGGAGTCGCTGGAATCGATGGCAACACGCTAGGGAGGGAAGTGAGGTGGGATCCAGGCGATTCTGCGGGATTGCACGTCATCACCCGATCGAAGCAATCGCGGCCGCGATCAACCCGCGAGCCTTGGAGCCGTACACCGCCAGGTCGGCCAGTACGGCGAACGTGTCGGCGTACATCGCCACTTCGGTCGGCTGTGTCAGGGTGAGGTGCCCGGAGACCAGCTCCACGTTCACCTGGGTCGTGTCGAAGATCCAGAACCCTTCCACGGGCATCCGTGCGCGGTGCAGCCGGGTGGGGACGATCCCGACGCTGACGTTCGGCAGAGCGCTCGCCGTGATCAGCCGCTCAAGCTGCTCGGTCTGGGTGTCGGCGTCGCCGAGCCCGTTGCGAAGGACCGACTCCTCCAGGAGGAACGCGAAGCGCCGGTGCCCCTCACGGAGCACGCGTTGCCGTTCCATCCGGACGGCCACGGCATCGGCCACGTCATCGACCGGCACTCGCCGGAGCTGGACGGCGCGCAGCACGTCCTCGGTGTAGCCATGAGTCTGGAGGAGCCCGGGAACGAGCCACGACGAGTAGGCCCGGAACCAGCGCGTCCGCTCGAACAGGGGCAGTACGGCTTCCTGCGCCCTTCGCAGTCCCGCGCGTTCCATGCGGCGCCACTCGACCCACATGCCTTCCACGGCTCGAAGGGAGGCCACCAGGTCGGCTTCCTGGTCTTCTCTGCCGCACGCGCGGCACCATGCGCGCAGGTCGTCGGCGGACGGCGAGGTCTTGGCTCCGGCGATCCGGGACACCTTGGACGGATGCCAGCCGCACGACGCCGCAAGCTGCTTGCCGTCCAGCCCGGCGTCCTTGCACATCTCCCGAAGGCGATCTGCGAGGACGCGCCGGGCGGCCTGGACGTGGGACGATCCCGAGACGGACATCAGGGGTCAGGTCAGCTTGTAGTCCTCGTGCGGCGTGGCCCGTTCCCAGACGGTCTCGAAAGCGGAGCCGACCAGGTCCACGGCGGCCTGGTCGGTGCGCAACTCCCTGTCCACGACCTCGCCCGCGCCGGAGAAGTACGTGAACAGCACGGCCGATCCGTCGAACATCCAGAGATCCGTTCCCGGCAGGGCGATGTCGGCAGCGCGCCGCCGGGGCAGCCAGCGGACCAGTTCGCCTGCGGCGACGTTGGCGAAGGTGAGGTCGTGTTCGTACCGGATGTAGTCCGTCACCGGCTCCGAGACGATCCGGGCCCGTCGCATGACCACGCCGCGCCCGGTGGTCTCGGCGACCAGGTCGGCCCAGGCGCCCCACCAGTCGGGCAGTTCGGCCGGGTCGCCGGCGTACCGGTGGCCGGCGCGCCAGCGGGCGAACTCCGGATCGTCCGGCGTGTAGCTGTCGCGCATCTCCAGGTGCACGGCGGAGTGGCGAGCGTTGGCCAGGCCCTCACGTACGGGGTACTTCACCGGTTTCGTCCTCCAGTCCGGGCGGGTGAGATGAACCCGCCCGCTCGTTGGGGGCCAACGAGCGGGCGGGGAAGGAGGGTTGGTTCAGGCGAGGTGGTCGAACTCGCCGGCCTTGGCGCCGAGGAGGAAGCCGCGGAGCTTGGTGGCCGAGGTGGTGATGGTGAGGGAGGGGTCGTCGGATTCGCGAACGTAGCGGAGATCCCGTTCTCCTTGCGCTAGTTCGAGGCAGGCGTCGGCGCCTTCTGCGTCGCTATGCGACGACTTCTGCCAGACGAGGTGGGACATCGGACGCCTTTCATGTCTGAAGCTCGTAGAGGAGGTGGTGAATGAGCCCCCAAGAGTCACGCGTATCGAGCTTATGCATGGCGTCGGTGTGATTGACAGGCGGTAGTGCCAGCTCGCTCAGCTGCTGGAACTTCCGGTCGTAGGCATCAACCTCGGTCGGATCGCCAAGGTGCTCGGTTCGCTTGGGTCCGGACAGGATGATCGTGGATAGTTCGCGGCATCCGGGATTGCAGAACAGGAAAGAGGCTGAGAGCGGCGCATGCTTGGGTGCGGTGAAAGGCAGCACCTGGATGCTGACATTCGGCATTTCTGCAGTTCCGAGCAAGTGGAGAAGCTGCGCCCGCATCACTGCGTCTCCGGCAAAGCGCATGCGCAACGCAGCTTCATGGATGACGAAGCTGAACTGCTTGTCCTGGGTGAGGATCCTCTGCCGATCCATGCGGAAGCGAACCTGTGTCTCGGGTGCCCATGGACTTCCGAGGGCTCCTTCGTAGATCGCCATCGCGTACTCGGGCAGCTGTAGGACGCCGGAGATGTAGAGCGAGTCGTAGCTGTGCAGCCGGACTGCGCGGGATTCCGCTTCGGCCAGATCCAGGGCGAGGCTCGGGACCTTCCCCTTGTACTCGGTCCACCAGCCCTTTCCGTCGCTTGTGCCGAGCTCGCGCAGCAGAGCGATATAGGTCTTATCCGTGCACCCATAGCCATCGAGCAGAACCATGAGTCGCTCGGGATCGAGCGAGGTCCGGGCGGCTTCGATGTGGCTGAGCTGCGGGCCGACGATGCCGATGAGTGCGCCCGCATCCTTGACCGCCAGGCCTGCTGCCTCGCGCAACCTTCTCAGCTCGGCGCCGAACCGCCGCTGCCGTTCGCTGATTTGGGTCCTGAGTGCCAAGACGCGTTCCTTCCGTGTCGGGCCAGTCTCCACCCACACGAGTGAGCTTAGCCAAGTCGGGCGAGGTTTCTCGGCGTTCAGGTTGCACGCGTAAGACCTCCAGCCCTACTCTCAGTGTTGCACCGATCACATGACGAAGTGTCAGCTTCGTCGATTCCCCTCCTCTCCCATCCCTGGGGTCTCTCATGTGTGCTCTCAACCCTCCCGACTGGTCCCCCGCTCGCAGCGAGCTCTCCGACCTCCTCTCCTCGGCCGGGTGGCCGCCCTCCCTCATCTCCGACGCCGACTTCGCCCTCCATGAACTCGTCGTCAACGCCTGGGAGCACGCCAACAGCCCGGCGCCGCTCTGCACCTTCTCCCTCTCCCCGGCCCGCCTCCGCGTCCTGGTCTGCGACGACAGCCCGGTGCTCCCGCCCGAGCCGCAGCTCCCCGCCGACCCGCTGGCCACCTCCGGCCGGGGCCTCCACCTGGTCCGTGCCCTCACCCACCGTTTCGGCGTCGACCCCCGCAAGCACGGCAAGGCCGTCTGGTTCGAGATGGAGCCCCACGCGTGAACCGTCCTCGCAACCCCATGCAGCCCACCGACCCCCGGATCCGGGCCTACACCGACGAGCACATCCGCACCCTCCTCGCCGAACTCCACGAGCGCGGCCGCAAGTTCGGCCTGATCTTCCCCTCCGCGACCACCGACAAGACCCTCGACGGCCGCGTCCTGGTCCGTTTCAACACGGCGCCCGCCTCGACCTTGTTGAACCTCCTGACCCTCCTCCTCGACACCGACCGAGACCGCGAGCGCCCGTGCGGTTCCTGATCGCCGTTGCCTTCCTCGTCCTCCTCGCCCTGGCGTTCGCCACCGTCGCCCTGGGCGTCATCACCGCGCTCAACGTTGCAAAGGCCGACGACAAGGAGCCCTGAGATGCTCGACCCCGCCCTCAAGAACGCCCTCGCGGCCACCCAGTACGCGGTGGCCGCCGCCTTCAACTCCCTCACTCCCACCCCCGTCACCCCGCCCGTCCCCGACGACTTCGACTGGCCCGAGCTCGAAGCCTTCCTCTTCCGCCTGGGCTTCGCCGCCGACAGCTCCGACGCCGCCCTCGACCTCCACCGCCTGCTCTTCTCCGTCCAGCGCATCGCCTACCGCGAGGCCGCCGGCCGCAACGCCCCCTGGCCCGCCACCCGCCTCCACCTGCGCTCGCCGGTGTGAAACCCTCGCCGCATGGACGAGTTCAGCCGCCGCCTCGACAGTGCCTGGGAGTGGTGGGACGCCGCCGTCGAGGATTCCCAGGAAGGCCGGTGGATCCGCAGCGACGCCGAGCGCCGGATGATCGACGACATCGCCGCCGCCACCGTCGGCTGCCCGCCCTCGTCCACCGAACTCCCCTGGCCGGCCCGGCTCGCCCGGATCGTCCGCTGGGCCGCCGTGCTGCGGCTCGCCGCCGGGGCCGGCGGCTGGGAGCTGACGCCCGTCACCGGCGCGGCCCCGCCCCGGCCCGCCGGGATGGCGGTCCTGCTGTCCGGCGTCTACGCAGTCGGCGAGCAGGGCGAGCTCTGGCGCGACGCCCTCCCCACCACCGGCCCGCCGCCGGTCGCCGAGGTCGTCAAGGCGGAGGCCTTCCTCTTCGGCCCCGGCTCGGTCGAGGACCTGCGCCAATTCTTCTACGACTGACCGGCGGCCCCGACACTCCCGGACGTCGAGAACCCGGCGCCGGCTCCGTTCCGGGTGTAGCAGTAACCGGATCGGACCGCGACGCAGAAGGAGCCCCTCATGGCGATCCAGCGGATGGACAACGTAGGCATCGTCGTCGACGACCTGGCGGCCGCCGTCGCCTTCTTCACCGAGCTCGGCATGGAACTGGAGGGCGAGACGCAGGTCGAGGGCCCCTGGGTGGACGAGATGATCGGCCTCGACGGGGCCCGCAGCGCCATCGCGATGCTGCGCACCCCGGACGGCCACGGCAAGCTGGAGCTGAGCGAGTTCCACGCCCCCGAGGCAATCACCCCCGCCCCGGTCGACCCGCCGCCCAACACCCTGGGCCTGCACCGGGTGATGTTCGCCGTCGACGACATCGACGACACGATTGCCCGCCTGCGCCGCCACGGGGCCGAACTCCTCGGCGGGGTGGCGCAGTACGGGGACGCCTACCGGCTCTGCAACCTCCGTGGCCCCGCGGGGATCATCGTCGCCCTGGCCGAACGGATCGGCTCCTCGGGCTGAACCCGCGGTGCCGGGCCCGGCATCCACCGGCGTGCGGTGGCAGCGGAAGCCGGGGCGCCACTCAGCAGCAGGCGCTCGGGCTGCCGACCATCAAGCCCATGCCGGCGAGGGCCTCCGCGTGGCCGAGGTAGTACAGCGCGGCCCGCAAGCGGCCGCGGGCTGCTTCGAGGGCGGCCATACCGACCCACGCCACCGCCCCGTCGTCCTTGAGATGGCCTGGCTCAAGCCCGTGCAGGGTGCAGAGCCGCTCGTGCGCCGCCGAGAGGTAGGCCGCCCAGCCGTCGTGGTCCGCGAGGTCCAGGCCGCCCAGTCGGCCGAGCCAGGCATCGACATGGGCCCGCAGAACGACCTCCGGCTCGCGGAAGTCGTGCACCCATCCACAGCGCTGGCCGACGTTCTCGTACGCCCGCAGCAGCCGGTGGAAGTCCTCCAGCCAGGCTTCGGCCGCTCCACGGTGGCTGTCGCACACGGTGACCGTGACGCTCGGGCCCGAACCGGCGAGAGCATCCTCGGCGGACTCGAACCCGTCCATGACGACGACGGGGGCTTCATCACAGCGATGAATGGCCCGCAGCACCGCATTCACCCGCAACCCCCTGACCGAATCCGCGACCAGCGCAAGGGTAGAGCACCCGCCGGTCACGTCCGACCGTCCGTGCCGGGCCCGTCGCCATCGCTCGGCGACCGCGCCGTGACCCAGTTCACAGGGCGGAGGTGCATAGCGGGCCGGGCTCCAACGTCTTTTCACAGGTGCAGGCGTTCGGAGGACGGAAAGGTGGTGCTGGATGAGGCAGTCGCGAGCGGACGGTTTCGATGAGTTCGTCGAGGCCCGCTGGTCGGCGCTGTTCCACCTCGCGCGCCTGCTCACCGGCGGGGACCGGCACCGGGCCGAGGACCTGCTGCAGGAGGGGCTCCTCAAACTGTGGTCCGCCTGGCCGAAGGTCGCGGGCCAGGCCCCCGAGGCCTACCTGCGGCAGATCCTGGTCCGTGCGGCGGCCCGCTCGGCCCGCCGGCGCTGGTGGGGCGAGCGTCCCACCGAGGAGCTGCCCGAGACGCCCGGCAGCCAGGACCTGGCCGCCGTCGTGGAGGAACGCACCCGGCTGGAGGCCGCACTCGCGCTCCTGCCGGCCCGCCAGCGGGCCGCGGTCGTCCTGCGCTACTACCAGGACCTGCCGGAGGGGCAGGTCGCCGAGGTGATGGGCTGCCCGGTGGGCACCGCCCGCTCCCTGACGTCGCGCGGGGTGGCGAAGCTGCGGGAGGCTCTGACCGAGGCCAGCGAGTCGGCGAGGTGAGGGAGGAACCCATGGATGATTTCGAACAGGAGCTGGCCCGCATGATGCGCGACACCCAGGAACACGTCCCCTTCGGCCCCCACCACCACGAGCGCCTGCAGGCCCTGCTGCGGGCCCGGCGCCGGGCCCGGGCGGCGCTGATGGCCGGCGGCTCGCTCCTGCTGCTCGCGGGGGTCTGCGTGGGGCTGCCCGTCGCCCTCGCCGCCCAGGAGCACCACGGCACCCCCCCGGCCTCCACGCCCACGTCCACGCCCAGCTCCGGTCCCACGTCCGGTCCGACGGGGGGACCGACGGACTTCCCCACGGACGCCCCGACGTCCGGGGGCACCCCCGGGGCCTGGCCGGGGACGCCGGGGACTCCGGGGGCTGTGGGCACCCCCGGCGGATCGGGCGCGCCGGCCGCGCCGACGCACAACGGCACGTCCGGCACGTCCGGCCCGTCCGGTCCGACGGCGCCGCCGCCGTCCGGTCCGACGTCCGGCCCGACGACCGCCCCGACCTCTGCGCCGACGTCGGTTTCCGGCTACGACCCGACGACGGCCCCGACCTCCGGCCCGACGGCCACCGCCGCTCCGACCGCCGGCCCGACGGCGACCCCGATGACGTTCGGCAGCTCCGGTCCGACCGGGACCCCGACGCCCTTCCCGTCCCGCTAGGGCGCGTACGCGGATCACGACCCAAGGCGCACCTAGCAGTACACGTTGCCCCGGATGTCCCAGATGGCCTGGCGGTCGTCCGTGCCGCGCTCGTAGCGGTAGATCACCACGTTCTCATCGCTCTCCACGTGCAGTTGGTTGATCTCGTACAACGCCCGGCAGCGGTTCGTCCCGGTGGCCCAGTACGCGTCACCGTCCGGGTTGTAGAGCACGAAGTTGCCGTCGTTCTGCATGCTCGCGCGGAAGGCGGGCTGGCCGGCGGTGCCGCTGGACCACAGGGCCTCCCCGTCCCAGCGGTAGAGCACCAGGTTGCCGTCCGACTGGTACTTCAGGGTGGCGGTCCAGCCGTCCTCGTTGAGGACCCGGCCGCCGGGGGCCAGGCAGTTGCCCTGGTCCAGCAGGCCGTTGACGGGGGTGTGGTCGGTCCAGATGTACCCGGTCTCGATGCCGCAGTTGCCGTACTCGACGGGCGCCCGGCCGGCCGCGGCGGCGGGTGCGGCGGCGGGGGTGAGGACGGCGGCGGCGCTCAGCAGGGCGGTGGCTGCACGGAGCCACCCACGTGAGGTGATCATGCGCCAACAGATACCGGCTGTGCGCCCACGCACCGCTGAGCGTCGCCCGCCCGAGGGCGCGTCGCCCGGGCATTGACGGGCTCGCGGCGCGGGAAGTCGGCCCGTCCGACTTCCTGTGCCCCACTCGTCCCGCCCCGGGTGCAACCGAACACCCGTACACACCCGTTTCAGCTGGTGTGAAGCTGACCGGCACCCCGTTCTTCGTCCTCTCGCTGCTCCTCCTCCCGCTCTCCGTGGCCCTGCTGATGTACCTCTGGAACCGGGTGCGCGGGCCACAGGCCCTGCGCTTCGGCTCCCGGCTGCTGATGGTGCTCTTCGCGCAGGTCACGGCGGTGACGCTGGTGTTCGTCGTGGTCAACAACGACAACCAGCTGTACAGCAGTTGGGACGACCTGCTCGGCACCGGCAGCCACGTCCGCGCCGTGCCCGTCCCGCCCCCGGCGGATGCGACGGCGGCCGCGAACGGGCCCGAACAGCCCAAGGTGACGCAGCAGTTCGGGCCGGTGGACGACAGCGCGGTACCGAAGGACGTGAAGACGACCCAGCTGAAGGGCCGGGTGTCCGGCGTGGACGGCGAGGTGCTGGTCTGGACGCCGCCGCAGTACGACGACCCGGCCTACAAGGACAAGAAGTTCCCGGTGGTCGAGCTGCTCGCGGGCTTCCCCGGCTCGTCCAGCGCCTGGTTCGGCAGCATGAACGTCTCCAAGCAGCTGGCGCCGCTGATGAAGTCCGGGCAGGTCGCGCCGTTCATCCTGGTCTCGCCGCGGGTCGTGCTGCTCGGCGGGCACACCGACACCGGCTGCGCGGACGTGCCGGGCAAGGTCAACGCCGAGACCTGGCTGGCCCGCGACGTGCCGCAGATGGTGCTGGACAACTTCCGGGCCGAGCCCGGGCCGGAGCGGTGGGCGGTGGCCGGCTACTCGGCGGGCGCGCACTGCGCGGTGCGGCTGGCGCTGGGGCACCCCAACCGGTACCACGCGGGGGTCAGCCTCTCCGGGTACAACGACCCGATGGGCGAGTCCGATTCGCTCACCGCCAAGGACCCGCACCTGCGCGAGGTCTCCAACCCGGTCTACCTGCTCCAGCACGCCCAGACGCCGCCGAACGTCGCCCTGTACGCCACCGGCAAGAAGGGCGACGGCTACGAGGACGCCCTCGCGCTGCAGAAGAACGCCAAGGCGCCGACCACCGTCACCCCGGTGGAGGTCAACGGCCCGCACCTGACCTCCACCTGGCAGCCGCTGGTGCCGTCCGTGTTCACCTGGCTCACCCAGACCGTCGGCAAGGGCGCCTGAGGCCGCCACCGCTCGTCCTCGGGAGCTTCGGAGCAGGAAGTCGGCCCGGCCGACTTCCCACTCCGAAGGGCCCACTGCCGGGGCCGGGTCACCGCTGGGGCAGCTCGCAGCCGTCCGGCCCGCAGGCCTCCCCGCCCTCGGCCAGGGCGACCAGCGCCGTCGGCACCCGGCTCTCCCAGGCCTGCTCCAGCGCCCGGGTGAAGGTCTCCGCGGGCTGGGCGCCCGAGACCCCGAGCCGCCGGTCCAGGACGAAGAACGGCACGCCCGTCGCCCCCATGGCGGCGGCCGTCTCCTCGTCCTCGCGCACCGCGTCCGCGTACGCCTGCGGATCGGCCAGCACGGCGGCCGCCGCCCCGCCGTCCAGCCCGGCCCCGACGGCCAGCTCCACCAGCCGCGCGGGGTCGAAGGCCGAGCGCTCCTCGGCGAAGTTGGCGCGGTACAGCGCGTCCAGCAGCTCCGGCTGCCGCCCCTGCTCCTTCGCGAAGTGCAGCAGCCGGTGCATGTCGAAGGAGTTCGCGGCGTCCCGCCCGGCGGACAGGTACGGCAGGCCCTCGCCGCGCGCGTTCTCGGCGATCCGGGCCTCCGCCGCCTCGGCCTGCTCCGGGCTCAGCCCGTACTTCGCCGCGAGCAGCGGGAGCACCGGACGGGCCGCGCGCGGGGCGTGCGGGTCCAGCTCGAAGGAGCGGTGGACGACCTCCACCTCCTCGCGGTGCGGGAACGCGGCCAGCGCCTGTTCGAACCGGGCCTTGCCGACGTAGCACCACGGACAGTTGATGTCGCCCCAGATCTCGACGCGCACGGCGCGCACTCCTTCCAGCCTCGCGCGGACACGGACCCTCCGCGCCGACGTCCTACCGGAACGCATTCGTCCGCCTGAATATTTCTCGTCCTGAAATATTCAGGTCCGGTCCGGTCCGGCGCGGCCCTTCGTCGCCGTCGGCCGGCTACCGGGCGACCGGCCGTTCGTAGCGGCTCATCCAGAGGACCGGGACGTCCTCCGTGCGCTGCCCCGGGAGGCCGGGCCAGCGCGCGTCGCCGCGGTGGAGGAAGCCGCGCCCCTGGTAGTAGTCGCGCAGCGAGCGGTTGTGCGCGACGCAGTCCAGCCGCAGCGCGTCCACCCCGCGCTGCCGGGCCCGGTCCTCGGCCCAGCCGAGCACCACCGCGCCCAGTCCGCGGGCCCACCGGCGCACGGCCAGCCGGTGCACATAGCCCGCCGAGCCGCCGACGTCCGCCCACAGGGCGTCGGCCCAGTCCAGGGTGACCGTCCCGGCGGTCTTGTCGCCGACGTCCACCAGCCAGGTCTCGCCGCGCCCGATCGCCCCGGCCACCCACGCGGGCGGGAAGCGGTCCGGCCACTGGCGGATGCCGCGGTCGCCCAGCCAGCCGGCCGCCTCGTCGAGCACGTCCAGTACCTGGTGGGTGTGCTCCTCGGCCGCGGGCCGGAACGACACCTGGTCACCGGCCCACACGGTCGAACCGTTCATCGTCACTGTCCTCTCGGTACGAAGGGCTGACACGGGACGCCCCGCCGCCCAGCGTTCCAGTCCGCCCCCGGCCGAGTCCACCGGCCCCCGGGTCGGCGGGCGCTCCACCCCGACCACAGGACTTGAGCTAGACCGCGGTCGAGCTCCTAGCGTCCTCACCATGACCACGAACGACCAGCGGCCGCTCGGCTCGCCCTTCTCCGCCACCAGCACCGCCGAAGCCGTGACGGCCGGCGTCGACCTCTCCGGCCGGACCGCCGTGGTGACCGGCGGCTCCGCCGGCCTCGGCCTGGAGACCGTCCGCGCGCTGAGCGCGGCCGGCGCCCGGGTGATCGTCCCGGCCCGCCGTCCGGACGCCGCCCGCACCGCGCTGCGGGACCTCGACGGCTGCGAGGTCGTCCCGATGGACCTCACCGACCTGGCCGGCGTGCGCGCCGCCGCCGCGCGGATCGCCGGCACCACCGACCACGTCGACCTGCTGTTCGCCGTCGCGGGCGTGATGGCGACCCCGGAGCGGCGGGTCGGCCCGGGCTGGGAGGAGCAGTTCGCGGCCAACCACCTCGGACACTTCGTGCTCGCCTGCGAACTCCACCCGCTGCTCGCGGCGCGCGGGGCCCGGGTGGTGGTCAACAGCTCGGCCGGGCACGCCCTCACCGACATCCGCTGGCACGACCCGCACTTCCGCAGCGGCTACGACAAGTGGCTCGCGTACGGCCAGTCCAAGACCGCCAACGTCCTGTTCGCCGCGCACCTGGACGCACTCGGACGGGCCGACGGCGTACGGGCCTTCGCGCTCCACCCCGGCAAGATCATCACCGGTCTGCAGCGGGAGCTGACGCTCCGGGAGCAGATCGACCGCGGCTGGGTGGACGAGCACGGCACCGTCGTCGGCGCCGACTTCAAGTCCCCCTCCCAGGGCGCCGCCACCGGCCTGTGGGCGGCGACCTCCCCGCTCCTGGCGGGCAGGGGCGGGCTCTACCTGGAGGACTGCGACGTCGCCCGGCTCGCCGCCCCGGGCGACCCGATGGACGACGGCGGCGTACGCCCGTACGCCCTCGACCCCGACGCGGCGGCCCGGCTCTGGGACGTCTCCCTCGCCGCGACCGGCGCCACCCCGATCACCGGCTGAACCGGCTGAACCGGCCGGGCCCGCGGAGCGGCCGCTACAGGCAGATCCAGCAGTACAGCCGCTCGCCCGCCGCCCGCGCCCGGCGGGCGAGCGCGATCAACTCCTCGGCCAGCGGCAGCAGATCGGTCGGATCCGCGCCGTCCCACTCCTCCGCCTCGGCCCACCGCCGGACGGCCTCCGGTATCCGGTCGTCGGCCACCCCGGCGAGCGCGTCCCTGGTCGCCTCGTCGAGCTCCGTCACCCAGGGGCCGGTCGCCCATGGATCGTCCTCGCCGCCGGCCGGCCCGTCCGGCCCGGGCGGGGGAGTGGTCGGCCAGACCGGCACCTCCGCCACCAGGTCGACCCGCCACGGCTCCGCCCGGATCGCCGCGACGAGCTGCCCCAGCACCACGCCCGGATCGACCCGCTTGGCCTCGACGCCGTCGAAGGCCCGGCCGATGTCGCCGTCGAACCCTCCGCCCTCCGAGCCCCCGTCGTCGGACCCCCCGCCCGGCCCGGCGCGGAACTCCGGCCGTGCACCCCCGGTCAGCTCCAACGCCCGTGCCACCGCGGCCGCGTCGGGCGCACGGAAGTAGTCGGTCAGCACACCCATCCCGACTGCCACCCCCTCGTCTCGGTCCTGGGAGCAGTCGAGCAGACGCCACTGACATTGATGCTGATACTCAGGTTCCGGTGGTCGTGGCTCTGCCACTGACTGACGCCCTGCTGGGCTGTCCTCGGGTTGTTCTGTCCGGCTGCCGGGACCTGTTCTCATGGCTCC
>NZ_JBIVHS010000019.1:0-184818 GCF_044749365.1 Kitasatospora sp. NPDC089509
GCGGCCAGCAGGGTTCGGCGGGAGAGCGCGTCCATGGTCACTCCGTTCATGTGGCGTTCGGCTGACGGCCGGCTCGCGTGCTGCGGGGGCGCGGCGTGCGGAAGTACGGTCCGACCGGAGAGGGGTGGAGCCCGTGACCGGGTCAGCATGCCATGCGGGCCGGAACGGTCGAAGAGGCGCAGCGGACGGTCGTGATCGATCGCCCGATTGACGCAACCGAACCCGTGGGTCGAAACGTCGATGCTGTTCGACGGGTCAGAGTGCCGTGCCGGGGCGCGGAAAACGGCCGTCACGGTCCGTGGCGGAACGCCCACTCGGCGCAGGATCGGGCCGTCATCCCTGCCGATCGGCGGGTGTGGATACGACCATCGTGGGGACGTGGCACGGCATCCGATCCGATTGAATGAGTTCCCAGGAAACTCTCAGGAAGGGGATCCGGGCCGACAGGAGGGAGCGACCGTGGGCGTCCAGCAGAGCAGGAGCCCCTGGCCGGGCACCCTGGCGGCCGGCGCGGCCCTGGTGCTCGGCGCCTGGCTGCTGCACGACGGCGGCACGCCCGTGCTGCCGCCCGTGCCGGGCGGCGGACAGGCGCTGTCCGGCTTCGCCCCGGTCTCGGTCGTCCCGCCGCTCGGCCCGTCCACCCCGACCAGGATCCGCATCCCGGCCGTCCGCCTGGACGCCCCGGTCACCGAGCTGGGCCTCGACCCGGACGGCCACCTCCAGGCCCCGCCCGCCGCCGACCGCAACCTCGCGGGCTGGTACCGCGGCGGCGCCAGCCCCGGTCAGCGTGGAACCGCCATCCTGGCCGGCCACGTCGACAACCAGGCCGGGCCGGCCGTCTTCTACCACCTGGGGGCACTCCACCGGGGCGACCGGATCGAGATCGCCCGCGCCGACGGCGCCACCGCCGTCTACCAGCTGTACGCCATCGAAGTGCACGACCGAAAGGACTTCCCGGACGACCGGGTCTACCGCCAGGCCGCCGACGCACAGCTGCGGGTCATCACCTGCGGCGGCGCGTACAGCGAGGAACACGGCTACGAGGGCAACGTCGTCGCCTACGGATTCCTGGCCGACACCACACCACCGGGCAAAGCCGCATGACCACGCTCACCCTCGCCACCCGCTGGAACCCGATCGACTGGCCGCTCACCCACGGCCCCGTCCCCTACGCCGTGCTCGCCGCGGGCTGGGCCGCGCTGGCCCTGCTGGCGCTCTCCCGGCACGAGCGCTGGCGCGCCCCGCGGATGCTCGGTGCCCTGCTGCTCGGCGGCCTGCTCACCCTGCTGGTGAAGATCGCCGTCGACGACTGGTGGCGCCCGTTCCCGGAGGGCACGCCGGACTTCGTCCTGCGCTGGATCGCCGTCGCGCTGTTCGGCATGGCCCTGCTCTGCTTCCGCGCCCCGCTGCTGACCGTCCGCCGCCGGCTGTTCGCCGTCGGCGGCGTGGCCCTGGTGGTGGTGATGGCCGCCTCGCAGGTCAACCGCGGCTTCGACCAGTACCCGACCGCCCGGGCCATGCTGGCGCCGCACACCGACGAACTGACCACCGGCCGGGCCGCCGCCACCGTGCAGGGCACGCCCGGCCGCCCGCTCGCCGAGGTCTGGCACGCGCCGCCCGGCCTGCCCGACAAGGGCACCCTCTCGCCGGTGACCATCCCCGGCACCAAGTCCGGCTTCACCGCCCGCCCCGGGTACGTCTACCTGCCGCCCGCCTACCGGGCCAACCCCCGGCCGCTGCTGCCCGTCGTGGTGCTGCTGCCCGGCCAGCCCGGCGCACCCGAGGACTGGGTCAACTCCGGCGCCATCCGGGAGAGCCTGGACGCCTTCGCCGCCGAGCACCAGGGCCTGGCCCCGATCGTGGTGGTCGCCGACCAGACCGGCGGCAACTTCTCCAACCCGCTCTGCATGGACTCCCGGATCGCCAAGTCGCAGACCTACCTGGCCGCCGACATCCCGGACTGGATCCACCACAATCTGCAGACCGCCACCGGCCGCGGCTCGCTGGCCATCGGCGGACTCTCGCTCGGCGGGACCTGCGCCATCCAGCTGGCCCTCAACGCACCCGAGGTGTACGGCACCTTCCTGGACATCTCCGGGCAGGACGAGCCGACCCTCGGCACCCACCAGGAGACCGTGGACAAGGCCTTCGGCGGCGACGAGGCGGCCTTCGCCGCCGTCGACCCGATGCACCTGATGGCGGCCCGGAAGTTCCCGGACACCGCCGGGATGATCGTGGTCGGCGCCGACGACCCCTGGTACCGGCCGGGGCAGGAGAAGATCCACGCCGCGGCGCAGGCGGCCGGGATCAAGGTCGGCTACCAGACCATCCCCGGCTGGCACAGCTGGGTGGTGTTCCGGCAGGCCTTCGAGCAGAACCTGCCCTGGCTCGCGCAACAGACGGGGTTGATCCGATGACCCGACTCCTCGCCGCACCGACGACCCGGCCGACCGCCGAGCCCGGGCCCGGCACCGACCTCGGCCCGGTCACCCGGACGCCGGAGCCCGGCCCCCAGCGGATCCGCCGGGCCGCCCGGGTGCTCCGCGACCAGCTGCGCGCGGCGCCGCTGACCCTCACCCTGCTGGCCGGGCTCTGGGCGGTCGGCGCGGCCACCGGGAGCCTGACCGACGGGCCGTCCGAGCGGCTGCTCTCCCAGGTCGGCGTCGGCCTGTCCACCCTCGGCGAGGGCCGCTGGTGGACCCCGGTCACCTCGATGCTCTGGTCCTCGGGCACCGGCGCGTACGTCTTCACCAGCCTGCTGCTGCTCCTGGTCGGCCCGGCCGCCGAGCGCCGGCTCGGCCGGCTGCACACCCTCGCGGTGCTGGTCGGCGGGCAGGTGGCGGGCACCCTGCTGGGCGCCGCGCTGGTCCGGTTCGGCTCCGCCGCCGGGGAGCAGTGGACCGTCTCGGTGGCCGACCAGACCTCGGTCGGGCCCGGCGTCGGCCTGTTCGCCCTGGCCGGGGTGCTCGGCTACCGGCTCACCGTGCTCTGGCGCCGCCGGCTGCACCTGCTGGTGCTGCTCCTCCCGCTGGTCATGACGCTGTACGTCGGCCACCTGCAGAGCGTCCAGCGGTGCGCCGCCGCGCTGTGCGGCCTCGGCCTGGGCGCGCTGCTCAGCCGGGGGCGGCCGTACCTGCGCACCCACCGCTCCTCGCACGGCGAGACCCGGGTGCTGGTCGCGCTCTGCCTGGTCGCCGCCGCCTGTGGACCGCTGATCGCCTCGCTGTACGACAACGCCAGCGGGCCGTTCAACACCTTCTCCGAGCTGTACTTCTCGCACCGGCTCAGCCCCGAGGAGGTGGCCGACCTGTGCGCCGAGTCGGTGCACAGCTGCGCCCGGGCGCACGCCGTCGAGCGGATCTTCGACACCCCCGGCCGGCTGATGGCCGCGCTGTTCCCGGCGCTGCTGCTGGTGCTCGCCGAGGGGCTGCGCCGCGGCCTGCGGTTCGCCTGGCGGATCAGCGTCGCCACCGAGCTGCTCTGGACCGCGCTGCTGGCCTGGCTGTACTTCGAGGCCGGGCCGGTCAGCGGTGACGTGGTGCAGTACTTCGTCGAGGCGATGCTGCTGCCGCTGCTGACCACGGCCCTGCTGCTGGCGACCCGGCAGCGGTTCCGGCTGCGGCTGTCCGGCCGGGCGGTGCGCCGGCTGGCCGTGGTGGTCGGCGGGGCCGCGCTGGCCGCCTCGGCCGCGTACGTGGGCCTCGGCCGGCTGGTGGCCGGGCAGTTCGAGCCGGGCGCGGGCGTGCGCGGGCTGGTGAACGGGCTGCCGGCCCAGTTCCTGCCGCCCGCGTACAACGACCTGCTGCCGGACTACCCGATAGCGGTCGGCCCGGTGGCGCTGCTCCTGGAGACGTACTGCGGGCTGGTGTTCTGGCTGGTCGCGCTGGTCGCGCTGCTCTCGGCGTTCCGCCGTCCGGTGCTGCACACCGACGCGGCCGCCGCCGCCCGGGCCCGGGCGCTGCTCGCCGAGCACGGCGGCGGGACGCTCTCCTTCATCACCACCTGGGACGGCAACCACTACTGGTTCGACGAGGGCGGCCGCGCGGCCGTCGCCTACCGGGTGGTCGGCACCGTGGCGCTGACCACCGGCGACCCCTTCGGCGCCGCCGAGGACCGGCCCCGGGCGGTGGCCGGGTTCGCCCGGTACTGCGACGCCCGGGGCTGGACGCCGTGCTTCTACAGCGTCGGCACCGAGACCAGGGCGGTCACCGGGCAGCTCGGCTGGCGCTCGGTGCAGGTCGCCGAGGACACCGTGGTGCCGCTGCCCGAGCTGGCCTTCACCGGCCGCAAGTGGCAGGACATCCGCACCGCCCTGAACAAGGCCGGGAAGCAGGGCATCACCGCGGAGTGGTGGGCGTACCACGAGGCGCCGCTCGCGCTGCGCGAGCAGATCCGGGCGATCTCCGAGGAGTGGGTCTCCGAGAAGGGGCTGCCCGAGATGGGCTTCACCCTCGGCGGGCTGGAGGAGCTGGACGACCCGGACGTGCGGGTGCTGATCGCGGTGGACCAGGACCGGGTGGTGCACGGGCTGACCAGCTGGATGCCGGTGTACGGGGACGGCGTGCCGGTCGGCTGGACGCTGGACTTCATGCGGCGGCGCTCGGACGGCTTCCGCGGCGTGAACGAGTTCCTGATCGCCTCGGCCGCGCTCGGCTTCAAGGGCGAGGGCGCGCTGTTCCTGTCGCTGTCGGGCGCACCGCTGGCCCGCGCCAGGCAGGACGAGGAGCCCACCGGGCTGCAGCGGACGCTGGACTGGATGGGCAAGGCGCTGGAGCCGGTGTACGGCTTCCGCTCGCTGCTGGCGTTCAAGGCGAAGTTCCAGCCGGAGTACCGGCCGATGTACATGGCCTATCCCGACCCGGCGGCGCTGCCCGGCATCACCAGGGCGATCGGCAAGGCCTACCTGCCGCACCTCACGGCGGCGCAGGGCGTCCGGCTGATGCGCAAGCTGTCGGGCTGACCGGCCTGATGGGGCGAGTGGCGGGGTGGCTGCCCTCCCGGGCCCCGGACCCGGGCGGCCGTCCTACGGCCTGGGGCGACCCCCTCTGACGTCCGGAGGCGCGGGGGCGCTCCCGGACGCCGGGCGCCCCGTCAGCCGAGCAGCTGGGCGAGCGCGCGGTCGGCGTCCAGGTGCAGGTGCTCCTCGCCCTCCGGGACGAGCAGACGGCTGCGCCACAGGAAGCGCCGCAGGTCGGTGGAGTCGAACTGGAGCAGCGCGGTGCCCTCCGGGGCCCGCAGCTCGACCATGGTGCGCCGGCCGAGCGCGGGCCGGACGTGGACGTCGCCGGGCCCGGCCGGCAGCTCCAGCCCGGAGGAGAGCAGCTGGCGGGCGAACACCCAGACGATGTCCTCGGCGCTCTGGCCGTCCGGGGCGTCGTCCAGCGAGAACTCGGCGGGGAAGGCCATCCGGACCGCGAACGGGTCCTCCGGCAGGTAGGACAGCACCACCCGGAGCCGGACGGAGCGGTGCGGGGAGAGGATCAGACGGGCCTGGACGGTCTCTTCGACGGCGGAGTACAAGGGTGGGTCCCTTCGTTCGACGGGGCCGCCCGACGGCAGGTGGGGTTGGGGCGGCCTCACCCTGGTGAGAGTGCCGGGGACGTTGGGGATTACCCGGTTTCGAGAGGAAATCGAGGTGACCCGCGTCACATCGATTTCCGGCCGCCCGGGCCCGGCGCGGAGCCCGGCCTGGAGGCCCGAACGGCCCCGGCCCGGTAGGCTGGGCGGGTTGTCCGACCGCCGCCCGACCGCGGGATGAGGCCGCAAAACCGCCTCTGACCTGCGATGATCCCCCTCGGAGACCGTGAGTACTGCCGCCGCCTCCTCGATGCCGCTGTTCTCCGACGCACAGGAGCAGCAGGAGCCCGTCCGGGCCGTCGGCCATGCCGCGCCCGCCGCCTCGCACCACCTGTCCCCGGCGTTCCCCGGTCGTGCCCCCTGGGGCACCGCGGGCAAGCTGCGGGCCTGGCAGCAGGGTGCGCTGGACAAGTACATCGAGACCCAGCCGCGCGACTTCCTCGCGGTCGCGACCCCGGGCGCAGGCAAGACCACCTTCGCGCTCACCCTGGCCTCGTACCTGCTGCACAACCACCTGGTGCAGCAGGTGACGGTCGTCGCACCGACCGAGCACCTGAAGAAGCAGTGGGCCGAGGCCGCCGCCCGGATAGGCATCCGGCTGGACCCGGCGTACTCCTCCGGTCCGCTCTCCCGGGACTACCACGGCATCGTGGTCACCTACGCGGGCGTCGGGGTCAACCCGATGCTGCACCGGAACCGGACCGAGGCCCGCAAGACCCTCGTGATCATGGACGAGATCCACCACGCCGGTGACTCCAAGTCCTGGGGCGAGGCCTGCTTCGAGGCCTTCGAGCCCGCCACCCGCCGGCTGGCGCTGACCGGGACGCCGTTCCGCTCGGACACCAACCCGATCCCGTTCGTGGCGTACGACGCGGGCAGCGACGGCATCCGCAAGTCCGTCGCCGACTACACCTACGGCTACGGGCACGCGCTGGCCGACCACGTCGTCCGCCCGGTGATCTTCCTCAGCTACAGCGGCAACATGCGCTGGCGCACCAAGTCCGGCGACGAGCTGGAGGCCCGGCTCGGCGAGCCGATGACCAAGGACCTGATCGCCCAGGCCTGGCGCACCGCGCTCTCCCCGCAGGGCGAGTGGATCCCCTCCGTCCTCCAGGCCGCCGACCGGCGCCTCACCGAGGTCCGCAAGGCCATCCCGGACGCCGGCGGGCTGGTGATCGCCACCGACCAGAACGTGGCCCGCGCCTACGCCAAGATGTTGCGCGAGATCAGCGGCGAGAAGGTCACCCTGGTGCTCTCCGACGAGGCCGAGGCCTCGAAGCGGATCTCCGACTTCTCGGAGGGCACCTCGCGCTGGATGGTCGCCGTCCGCATGGTGTCCGAGGGCGTCGACGTGCCCCGGCTCTCCGTCGGGGTGTACGCCACCTCGATCTCCACCCCGCTGTTCTTCGCCCAGGCCGTCGGCCGCTTCGTGCGCGCCCGCAAGCGCGGCGAGACCGCCTCGGTGTTCCTGCCGACCATCCCGATGCTGCTGGGCTTCGCCAACGAGATGGAGCTCCAGCGCGACCACGTGCTGGACCGGCCGAAGAAGGAGGGCGACGGCCTCTTCGACGAGGAGGACCGGCTGCTCGCCGAGGCCGAGCGGGCCAACGACGGCCCGGACGGCGCCGGCGGCGACGAGTTCTCCTACGAGGCGCTCGGCTCCGAGGCGGTCTTCGACCGGGTCCTCTACAACGCCATGGAATTCGGCATGCAGGCCCACCCGGGGAGCGAGGAGGAGGAGGACTACCTCGGCATCCCGGGCCTGCTGGAACCCGACCAGGTGCAGATGCTGCTTCAGAAGCGCCAGCACCGGCAGATCCAGCGCAGCAAGACCAAGCCCGCCGAAGAGGCCGACCTGCTGGAGCTGCCGGCCGAGCAGCGGCCGGTGGTCACCCACCAGGAGCTGCGGGAGCTGCGCAAGGAGCTGAACGCGCTGGTCGCCGCCTGGCACCACCGCACCAGCCAGCCGCACGGCACCGTCCACAACGAGCTGCGCCGCCAGTGCGGCGGCCCGCTGACCGCGCAGGCCACCGCCAACCAGCTGAAGGCGCGGATCGCCAAGATCCGCGAGTGGGCGAAGTAACGGTCCGGCAGGCGGGCCCGGCGCCGACGGGCGGACGGGCCCGGCCCGGGTCCGCCGCGCCGGGGTGTCCGGACATCGGACCGGGGTCGAACCGGCGTCCGGTCGGGGCAGGTGAATTGACGGGGTTCGTCCGGAATTCCCGGTGGTGGCACCGATGATCACGACCGAATTTTGGACAACCACTTCCGTCGCGACCTTTCCTTCACTACCTTTCCCCCACGCTCTTCCACCGGGCAACCCCCGCGGGACGGGCTCCGCAGGACCGTGCGGCCGTCGAGGACGACACCGCGCGGCCCGAGCGCGGCCACCCCCACCTGCGCGCGACACCGACCTTCTTGGTCCGGCGCCGCCCGCCCCGCGAGCGCCGCGGAAAGGACAGCCCGTCGTGACTGCCGAGACCTCCCAGACGTTGGACCGCGGCGTCCGCGTCCTCAAACTCCTCGCCGACTCCGAGCGCGGGCTCACCGTCACCGAGCTGGCCGCCCGGCTGGCCGTCAACCGCACCGTGGTCTACCGGCTGCTCGCCACCCTGGAGCAGCACGGCCTGGTCCGCCGCGACATCGGCGGCCGGGCCCGGGTCGGCCTGGGCGTGCTGCGGCTGGCCCACCGGGTGCACCCGCTGCTGCGCGAGGCCGCGCTGCCCGCCCTGCGCAGCCTCGCCGAGGACCTCGGCGCCACCGCTCACCTGACCCTGGTGGACGGCAGCGAGGCGCTGGCCGTCGCCGTGGTCGAACCCAGCTGGACGGACTTCCACGTCGCCTACCGCACCGGCCTGCGGCACCCGCTCACCGAGAGCGCGGCCGGCCGGGCGATCCTGGAGGCCCGCACCTTCCCCAGCCAGCGCCGGCCCGAACAGGGCTTCGTCATCACCCGTGCGGAGGAGCAGTCCGGGGCCAGCGGGGCGGCCGCCGCGCTGCTCGGGCTGAGCGGCATCGAGGGCAGCGTCGGCGTGGTGATGCTCAACGGGCTGGTGCCCGAGCGGGTCGGCCCGCGGGTGGTGGAGGCGGCCACCGAGGTGGCCGACGCCCTGCGGTAACGGGCACCGGGCCGGGCGTACCACGGCGTCGGGTGTGTTTGGATTCCCCTTGTGTCCGACACCAAGCTGCCCAAGGCCCTCCCGTCCCCGCGGACCCGCGCGCTCGCGCTCTGCGGGGTGCTGGTCGCCGCGCTGTTCGGCGTGGCGGCCTTCGTCCCGCTGCCGTACACCATCACCTGGCCGGGCCTGACCGCGGACACCCTCGGCAGCTACCAGGGCCGACCGGTGCTCACCGTCACCGGGGCGCCGCTGCGCAGCACCGAGGGTGAGCTGCGGATGGTCACCATCTCGGCCACCAACCCGGACCAGCGGACCACCTTCTGGCGCTCCCTCCAGGCCTGGTTCGACCCGAAGGAGGCCGTCCGCCCGACCGAGACGGTCTACCCGCAGAGCAACCCGACCAAGGCCGAGGAGGCGACGGCCCAGCAGATGGCCGAGTCGCAGGACAGCGCCACCCTGGCCGCGCTCGGCTACCTCCACCTCTCGCCGGACCAGGTGAAGGTCAAGGTCGACCTGGGCGACGTGGGCGGCCCGAGCGCCGGGCAGATGCTGGCGCTGGGCATCGTCGACAAGCTCGCCGGCGACGGCAAGGGCGGCGACCTCACCGGCGGGCTGAAGATCGCGGGCACCGGCACCATCGACAAGGACGGCACCGTCGGCCCGGTGGGCGGCGTGCCGCTGAAGACCCTGGCGGCGGCCCGGGACGGCGCGACGGTGTTCCTGCTCCCCAGGGACGAGTGCACGGACGCCAAGGTGAACACCCCGAAGGCGCTGCGGCTGGTGCCGGTGGGCACGCTCGCCGAGTCGGTCTCGGCGCTGGAGGCGCTGAAGAGCGGCGGCAGCGTCCCCAGCTGCTGAACCCGGCGGCCTCCGGCTTCGGTGCCGGGCGGCCCTCGGTGCTTCGGCGGCCTCCGGCGTCAGAGTCCGAAGGCCACCGAGGCGAAGTCGTCGCCCAGTCTGGTCCGCAGCTGGGCGGCGATCCCCACCAGGCGGTGCGCCTGGGTCATCGGCAGCGAGATCGAGACCGCGCCGATGCCGTTGCCCGCGACGACCGGCACCGCCGCGCCCGCGGCCCCGAGCGAGTACTCCTGGAACTGGGTGATCGGGACGGAGCGCCGCGGGCCCTGGCGCGACAGCAGCGGCAGGGCCGCCGGGTCCCGCAGGGTGTGGGCGGTGAACGGCACCATCGGGTGGCGGGCCAGGTGGTCCCGGCGCTCCTCGGCGGTCATCAGGGCCAGCAGCGTCTTGCCGGCCGAATGGGCGTGCGCGCCGGTCCGCCACCGGTGCCGGTCGATCAGCGGCGCGCCGGGTGCCTCGGCCGCGCCGATCAGCTCCACCTCGCCGTTCCGGTACCAGGTGAAGTAGACGGCGGCGGAGAGCTCCTCGGCCAGCGCGTCCAGCAGGGTCTTGAGCCGGGCCCGGCCCGCCGCCGGACCGTCGTCCCGGACCAGGCCGGCCACCGCCGGACCGGTCAGGTAGTGCCCGGAGTGCCGCTCCAGGTAGTGGTCGTGCACGAGGGTGCGCAGCAGGTGGTACGCGGTGCCCAGGGCCAGGCCGGTGTCCCGGGCGAGCTGCTTGGCGGTGGCGCCCTTGGGGTAGCGGGCGGCCGCTTCCAGCAGGCGCAGGGCGCGCTGGGCGGAGGCGATGAGGGTGGGGGAGGAGCCGTCGATCGCGACCGGGGACGTCATGCCGGGGCCGTCCCGGGGGAGCGCGGGGGCGGCACGGGTATCGGCGGACCGACGCGTGGCACGGGCAGTGGCGGAACGTTCATGTATAGATCTTGGGGCTGACGGGGCCTCATGCCTATGCCGAATCGGCACATCGCACCGAACGGACCGTCCTACTCGGCGGCCGCCTGGTCCACCAGCGGCAGGATCCGGTACGGCACCGGGTTCTCCAGCACGATCGCGGTGGAGGAGCGGACGATCCCGTCGAAGCCGACCACCCGGTCGATCACCCGCTGGAGGTCGGCGTTGGAGCGGGCCACGATCCGCACCAGCATGTCCCCGATCCCGGTGATGGTGTGC
The DNA here is from genome assembly GCF_044749365.1 of Kitasatospora sp. NPDC089509. Classification (NCBI taxonomy): domain Bacteria; kingdom Bacillati; phylum Actinomycetota; class Actinomycetes; order Kitasatosporales; family Streptomycetaceae; genus Kitasatospora; species Kitasatospora sp. NPDC089509. The sequence continues at coordinate 10,724 of NZ_JBIVHS010000019.1, forward strand.
AGCTCCAGCACCTCCGGCACCCGCGCCAGGTGCGCCCGCACGTCCGCGCCCTGGCCCTGGGAGATCTCCAGGGTGGCGAAGGCCGTCACCGGGTAGCCGATCGCCGCCGGGTCGACCTCCGGGCCGAAGCCGCCGATCACCCCCTTGGCCTGCAGCCGGTCCAGCCGGGCCTGCACGGTGCCACGGGCGACCTGGAGCCGGCGCGAGCACTCCAGCACGCCGATCCGGGGCTCCTCGGCGAGCAGCCGGATCAGCCGTCCGTCCAGGGCGTCGATGGTGTCGTTCCCGCCGCCCGCCGGGGCCGCGGCGGTGCCCTGCGGGGCGGTGGGGCCCTGCGGGCCGGTGGGGCCGCTCGGGTCGGGGGAGCCGGGGGAGCTCGGGGCGTGGGCGGGGGGCATCGTGGCTCCGTCCTCCGGTGGGCATTCTGTACAGCGGCGCCGCCGATTCTCCCGTCCCGGGGCACAGCTTGACCAGGAGGAAACGGAACAGTTGCGCGCCGGTCGGCCCGGCGCCACCCTCCAGCCACGATCCCGTGCCCCGGGCCCCACCCCGGGCGTCGGGTGGTCCGTACGCCTACCGGGAGGCCGTCATGACCGACACCGCCGACTCCGTCCTGCTCGCCGCGGGCCTGGCCGGGGTCCCGGGGGATCCGGGACCGCTGCCGGCCGGTCGGGCCGACGCGGTGGTCCTCGCGGTCGCCGACGCGGAGCGGGCCGCCGCCCGCTACCGGGCGGCGCTCGGGCTGCGCTGCACCGCGTACGCCGGGCCGGAGACGGGCCGGCCGGACACGGTCTCCTACGTGCTCACCGGGCCCGGGACGCGGATCGTGCTCACCTCGCCGGCGCGGGCGGGCGGCCCGCGCGGCCGGGAGCTGGCGGCCGGTCCGGCCCGCTGCGCGGACGGGGTGCTGGACCTCCCGGTGAGCGTGCCGGACGTCTACTACGCGTACGACTACGCGGTCGACCGGGGCGCGCTGTCGCTGGCCGAGCCGTACGAGACGCGGGACCGGTTCGGCTCGGTGGTGCTGGCCACCATCGCGGTGCCCGGCGGCACCAGACACACCCTGGTCGACCGGGCCGGTTACGCGGGGCCGTACCTGCCGGGGTACGAGCCGGTCGGGTCGTACGAGCCGTACGGGCCTTACGGGTCGGGTGAGATGGTCGGGCCCACGGGGCTGTTCGAGCCGGGCGAGCCGTACCGGCTGTACGACCCGTTCGGGGTGCCCGGCGGTCGCTGACGGGTGCGCCGCCGGTTCAGCGGATCGCCGTCTCCACCACCGGCGGGTGGCCGTTCCAGTAGACGAACACCGAGTTGGCCTGGTTGTCCCTGGTGAAGTCCACCCGCATCCACTGGTCGCCGTTCCACACCTGCATCTGCCAGCCCGGGTCCGGGGTGGCGGAGACCAGCGAGGCCTCGTCGGCGCGGATGTCCAGGGCGACCCGGCCGCCGGGGATCGGGTAGCTCTTCACCGTGGACGTGGTGGTGGCGCTCGGCGCGGGCCGCTTGGCGGACGGCGTGGGCGCGGGGCCGGCCGGTGCGTGCGCGGCGGTCGCTGAGGCGGCGGCCGGGGGCGCGGTCGGGCTCGGGGACGGGGGCGGCGACGCCGGCGGGGCGGGGGCGTCGGTCGTCGGTGTCCGGCCGGGGGTCGGGGTCGCGCCGTACGGCGTGCCGACGGTCTTCGGGGAGGGCAGCGGCAGCGCCACGGGCTGCTCGGACGCGGCTCCGGTGAGCACCGCGTGCACGCCGAGCCAGGACAGCGCCACCGCCGCCCCGGTGGCCGCCGCCCAGGCGCACAGCTGTACCAGTCCGTTCCGCATCGTCCGCACATCCTGCCGTATTTCCCGGTCGGCGGGGACCGGCACCCCGGTTGTTCCGCAGGGGAGTTGCACAATGTCCGGACCCGGTCCGGAGGCACCCCCGAGGTACAGACCACTGCCCACCGATGGCGTACCGTGCAGGGCCATGGCAACAGTGCTCGTGGTCGAGGACGACCCCTTCGTACGTTCCGCGCTCATCCGCCACCTGACCGACACCGGTCACGCGGTCCGCAGTGTGGGCACGGCCCTGGAGGCGCTGCGGGAGGTCGCCCAGGTCGGCTGCGACCTGGTGATCCTCGACCTGGGCCTGCCCGACCTGGACGGCAGTGAGGCGCTCAAGATGATCCGGGGGCTGACGGACGTCCCGGTGATCATCTCCACCGCGCGGGACGACGAGGCCGAGATCGTCCGGCTGCTCAACGACGGGGCCGACGACTACCTGGTGAAACCTTTCTCCGGGGAGCACCTGAGCGCCCGGATGGCCGCCGTACTGCGCCGGCTCGGCGGCGGCAGCGCCCCCGTCGCCCAGGTGCTGCGGGTCGGCGGACTGGCCATCGACCTCCAGCGGCGCGAGGCCGTCCTGGACGGGCGGCTGCTCGACCTGACCCGGCGGGAGTTCGACCTGCTGGCCTTCCTGGCGGCCCGGCCCGGCGTGGTGGTGCCGCGCAAGGAGATCCTCGCCGAGGTCTGGCAACAGACCTACGGTGGCGACCAGACCATCGACGTCCACCTCTCCTGGCTGCGCCGCAAACTCGGCGAGACCGCCTCCAACCCCCGCTACCTGCACACCGTCCGGGGCGTCGGGGTCCGGCTGGAGTCCGTCGCCGGGCCCGCGGAGCACCGGACATGAAGCGGTTCGTCCGCTCGTTGCGCTGGGCCCTGATCAAGGCCGCGGTGGCCGGCACCACCATGGTCGCGCTGGCCTTCCTCATCCCGCTCGGCCTGATGGTCCAACAGACCGCCCGGGACCGGGCGTTCACCGCCGCCGAACGGCAGGCCGCGGCGCTCGGGCCGGCCCTGGCGATCACCACCGACCAGGACGCCGTCAACCGGGCGCTGGCCAGTACGGACGCGGGGGCGCAGGGGCGGATGGCGGTGCACCTGCCGGTGCCCGCCGGAGCGCCGGGGGTCCCCGGGGGGCCGGAGGTCTCCGGGGTGCCGGCGGCGAACGGTGGACCGGCGAGCGGAGGACCGGCGGTCGGGGGAGCAGGGGCGGCGGCCGGGGCCGGGGGGCCCGACGGCCCGACCCTCGGGGAGGGGCGCGCCGCCGCGGCGGACGTCGCCACGGCCGGCGGCCAGGGCCGGGCTTTCACCGTCGCCGTGCCCGGCGGCTACGCGCTGCTCCAGCCGGTCGCGGTGGACACCGGGCGGACCGCCGTGGTCGAGGTGTTCGTCGCCGAGAGCGACCTCACCCGGGGCGTCTCCACCGCCTGGCAGGTGCTTTCCGCGGTCGCGCTCGGCCTGGTCGCCATCTCGGTGCTGGTCGCCGACCGGATGGGCAGCCGGATCGTCGCCTCCGCCCGCCGGCTCGCCGGTGCCGCCCGCTCGCTCGGCGCCGGGAACCTCACGGTGCGCGTCCCGGTGACGGGCAAGCAGGTCGACGGCAGCCCCGAGGAACTGCGCGAAGCCGCCCAGGCGTTCAACACCATGGCCGACCGGGTAGTCCAACTCCTTGCGGCAGAACGCGAATTGGCCGCCGACCTGTCGCACCGACTGCGCACCCCGCTGACCGTGCTGCGGCTCAATGCCGCCTCCCTCGGCGACGGCGACGCGGCCGACGCCACCCGGCACGCGGTGGCCCAACTGGAGCGCGAGGTCGACCAGATCATCCGTTCCGCCCGCCGTGACCCCGAGGACGCGCCCGCCGTCGCGGTCGGCTGCGACGCCGCCGAGGTGATCCGCGAACGGGTCGGCTTCTGGTCGGCGCTGGCCGAGGACGAGGGCCGTCGCTGGCAGCTGGCCGGCGCCGAACACCCCGCGCCGGTGCCCGTCCAGCGCGGGGACCTCGCCGCCGCCGTCGACGCGCTGCTCGGCAACGTCTTCCGGCACACCGCCGTCGGTGCCGCCTTCTCGGTCGACGTGCTGGCCACCGAGTCCGCGGTGATCGTGCTGGTCGGCGACGCCGGACCCGGCTACAGCGACCCGGCCGCCGCACTCAAGCGCGGCGAGGGCCACGGCGGGGAGGGCTCCACCGGCCTCGGGCTGGACATCGTCCGCAAGCTCGCCGAGTCCACCGGCGGGGACCTCGCGCTCGGCCGCTCGGCCGTACTCGGCGGCGCCGAGACCCGGCTGCGGCTGCGCACCCGCCCGGAGGAGGCCGCGCCCGCCCGGACCGGTCGGCGGCGCAGCCGGGGTGCGCTGTTCTCGAAGTGACGACGTGACGACGTGACGACGCGATGACGGTGGGGCGTCGGGGTGGCCCGTCGATCGGGGGGCCTTCCTTAACTGCGCCATAAGGGAGCCTTCACCCCACGTGCGGGCCGCCCGTTCGACCCCGGACGGCGCTAGCGTCGGTGGCACCGGTCACGTCGGGCCGCCCGGGCACGGCCGCCCGGGGAGGTCGCCCAGCGGCGTCCGCCCGCACGAAGACCGCCCCGACTGCCCCGTCCGCCCGTGCCCAGCCCGCAGCCGGGCACGGTCGGCCGGGGCCCTTTCATCACTGTGCGTAGTCGATCGCGCCCAGGACGGGACCGGTCGCATCCGGTATCGTCGCTGGTTGGCCGAGCGGTGGACGGAGTGGACAGTGACAGCGGTGCAAGACGAGCGCAGCCAGGTACGGACCGTACCCGCCCCGGCGCCCGCCCCCCTGTCGGACCGGCTGCGGATCGCGCTCGGTGCCCCCGTGCGCGCCCTGCGTGAGGCCCCCCGCCGGCCACTGCTGGTCGCCTCCGCCATGGCCCTGCTGTCGCTGCTCGTGTACGCAGTGGTCCGTCACTTCGTGCACACCTCGATGGTCGACATGGTCGTCTACCGGGCCGAGGGCGCCGCCGTCGCCAACGGCACCGACCTGTACGCACTGCGCGTCACCGAGTGGAACCTGCCGGCGACCTACCCGCCGTTCGCGGCGATGCTGTTCGTCCCGACCACCTGGTTCCCGATCCCCGTCCTCCGCGTGCTGATCACTCTCGGCAACCTCGGACTGCTCGCGCTGCTCGCCCACCTGTCCTTCAAGCTGGTCGGCTGGCCGCGCCGCGAGCTGCGCCCGATCGGCGTGGTGCTGATCACCGGCCTCGGTGTCTGGCTCGAACCCGTCTTCACCACGCTCCGCTACGGCCAGATCAACCTCGCGCTGGCCTGCCTGGTCCTCTGGGACCTCACCCGCTCGGACGGGCACCGCAGCAAGGGCATCGCGATCGGCATCGCCGCCGGGATCAAGCTCACCCCCGGCCTGTTCGCCGTCTACCTGCTGCTCACCGGCCGGGTCCGGGCCGCCTTCACGGCCGGCCTCACCTTCCTCGGCACCTTCCTGCTCGGCGCGCTCTTCCTGCCCGACGCCACCTGGGGCTTCTGGACCAAGTACCTCTACGACTCGTCCCGGGTCGGCAAGACCGAGATCGTCGACAACCAGTCGCTGCGCGGCGCCTTCGCCCGGCTGCTGCACTCCGCCGACCCCGGCGTCATCGCCACCCTCGGCGCCGGGTTGGTCGCCCTGGCCGGCCTCGCCGTCGCCGCCTGGGCCGTCCGCAGCAGCCGCTGGCTGCCCCGGGCCGAGGCCTGGGGCTTCTGTGTCACGGCCGTCACCGCCGTGCTGATCTCGCCGATCAGCTGGACCCACCACTGGGTCTGGTGCGTGCCGGTGCTCGTCCTGCTCGCCGCCGAGGCCTCGGTCGAGCACGCCCGCCCGGCCGGCGTCCGCCGGCTGCGGTGGCGGGCCGCGTTCTGGGCGACCCTGGTCGCCTTCCTGTCCTTCGCGATGTGGGCGGCCAAGCCGATCGGCACGGCCGTGCTCCACATGTCACCGCTGCGGCAGCTGCCGACCTCGGTCTATCCGTGGGTCGGACTCTGCTTCCTGCTCGCCGCCGCCATCCGGATAAGGGCCCGGCGGCGCTCCGCCGGCGCCCCGCTGGTCCGGCTGCCCGGACAGCGCGACGGCGGCGGCCCGGACGCCGCCCGCGGTCGTCAGCAGGCCCCCGCGGCCCGCTGAGCCGGCGGGGGCGCCGTCGCTCCTCCTGCTGCTGTCCCTGGTCCCGTCGTTCATCCGTGCGTCGTCGATCCGCTCGTCGGTCATCCGCGCGTCGTTGATCCGCTCGTCGGCGTGCCGGAGCTCCTGGACGTGCCAGTGCACGCTGCGGCGCACGACCGGCACGCCTACGCGAGCAGCTCGGCGAGCGAGCCGTCCATGTCGAGGGCGGACAGCTCGCTGCCCGGCGGGACCAGCCGGTGCGCCCGCTCCAGCCAGGCCGCGACGACCGGCAGCGGCGCCTCCAGCAGCGCGTCCCCGGCGGGCGAGCTCAGCGCCAGGCACAGCACGCTGCGCCGGCCCGAGCGGGTCGGCCAGATCCGCACGTCGCCCTGGCCGCACGGGCGGAAGGTGCCCTCGACCAGCAGCTCGCGGGCGAACACCCAGGTCACCGGGGAGCCGGTGTCCAGGTGGAAGGTGATGTAGACGGCGTACGGGTCGTGGCTGCCGTAGGTCAGCCGGGCCGGGACGGGGACGCTGTGCTCCGGGGAGAGCACCAGGTTCAGCTCCAGCTCGTGCTCCACGACGCTGACGGGGCGGTCCATGATCGTCTTCCTCTCTGCCTTGGGTTCGTGCCCGGTTCCGGGCTCCTTGACCTTTGAGAGGGCGGACCGCGCCGGTTCTTACACACGTTTCCGAGATTTCTCGGGGAAGTTTCGCCAGGGGTGGTGAACAGCCCGGAGCGCGGCGCGCGGGTGTCGGTCGCGCGCCCGTATCCCTACCTCGGGAGGCCCTCCGCTGTCCGGGGAATCGTTAACTTCCCGTCGGCACTCCGGCGAGGTACTACCCTTTGTGACTGTCCGGCGACTGTCCGCCTCCGGTGGCGCCCCCCTGCGCACCGGGCGTCCGCGGGCGTCCGTCCCGAGTTCCGTCCCGTTCTGTTGCGAGTTCCGCTCCGACCGGACTTCGACCCGATGTGCACCGATGCGACGCATCTTGACCCGTTCAGATCTGCTGAGGCCCGGTCCCCGATCCCCATCGGCCCTCGTCAGGACCTGACAGGAGAGAAGACCCCATGACGGACCGCCCCTTCGCCGCCGACGGCGACCCGGCCGTCGCACCCGAGCCCGGCTACTACCCCGACCCCTCCATCCCCGGCTTCGTCCGGTACTGGGGCGGCTCCGCCTGGGTGCCCGGCACCAGCCGACTCGCTCCCGCCGAGGGCGAGGTGCTGGAGCCGCCCCGGTTCGCCGCCCGGCGGTCCGCCCCGGACGTGGCGGCGGCGCGGGCGGTGCCGCCTCCGGTGGTGGTGCCGGTGCCCGCGGCCCGGTCGGACTCGCCGCTGCCGGTGTCGTCGGCGGTGGCGGCGTCGGTGTCGTCGTCGGTGCCCGTGCCGGTGCCCCTGGTCGCGCAGGAGCCCGGACCGGTGCCCGGGCGGGCGGACCGGGAGGCCCCGGGCTCGGGTGACACCGGACCGGTGTACCTCGACCAGACCACGGGCGGGGCGTCCTTCGTGGTCGGGCCGAGGGTGGCGGAGGTGATCGGCGGGCCGGTGTTCCGCACCGTCGAACCGGTGGTCGAGGAGGACCCCGGGGCGGCCGCGGTGTCCGGGGTGCCGGGCGGCTCCGGATGGCAGGCCGATCCGCGGGCGCAGCGGGGCCTGATGGAGACCGGCGGGGCACCGCACTGGGTGTCCTGGGGGGCGCTTCCGGGGGCGCTCGACCAAGAGGAGGGGCGCGCGGAGCCGGAGCGCGCTGCGGTTGCCGTCGAGCTGGCCGCGGCCGTCGCACCCGTCATGGCGGTGGCGGTCCGCGAGGTGCCGGCGCCGGTCGTGGCCACGGCGGCCGCCGCGGTGGCGCCGACGGTCGGGACGGAGGTCGAACCCGAGCCGGTCCATACGTCGGCCTCGTCCGTCCCGACCGCCTCGTCGGCCCCGGCGCGGACCCGGGCGACCGCGACCCCCGCCCCCACCCCCGCCGGCGCGCTGCCCGTGGTGCGCCCGGCCCGGGAGGCGCCCGTCCGGCACCGCCCGGCGGCCCGGGTGCCCGCCGGGCCGGGCCGGCGGCTGGCGGCCCGGGCGGTGGACACCGCGGTGCTGCTGGTGGTCGCCGTCGCCGCCGGCATTCCGCTCGGCGGCTCGGTCGCCGACCACCTCCAGGAGAAGCTGGACCAGGCCAGGATGGCCAGCTCCCTCACCCGCCGTCAGGTGCAGGTCTGGCTGGTGGACGACGTGGTGCTGGCCAAGCTCGCCGCCCTGGTCGGCATCCTGGTGTTCGTCAGCCTGGTCTACGAGGTGCTGCCGATCGCCCGGACCGGCCAGACCTTCGGCAAGCGGCTGGCCCGGATCCGGGTGGTGGACGCCGCCGCTCCCGGCGGCCGGACCCGGCTGAGCCTCGGTCGCTCGCTGCTGCGGTGGGCCGTCCGGCAGCTCGGTGTGGTGCTGCTGCTCGGCCTGGTCTGGCCGCTCTTCGATCGTCCGGCGCGGCGCGGCTGGCAGGACCGGGCGGCCCGGACGCGGGTGGTCCGCGACTGAGGGGCGGCGCGACCCCCGGCCCGCCCCGAGGGCTGCGGCCGTCGGTACCGCCCGCCGATCGGGCTGCGGATCCCGTCGGCCGATGGCAAAACGGACAGAATGTCCCAAAGCTTGAGAATGTGTGATGTTCTACTCGGGGGATGAGCACCCACGACCCCTCAGGCCCCCAGCCGGAGGGGGGCGGTCAGCCCTCCTTCGACAAGCAGCCCCCCGCCCCGGGCGGCGGCACGCCGGAAGGCGAACCGCCGCGCCCCACCCCGACCGGCACCCCGGCGGACGGTCCTCCGGATGTCCCTTCCGGCACCCCGGCCGACGGCCCCGGCGCCTACCAGGGAAACTACGGCGGAACGACCCCCGGTCAGGACCCGTACGGCCAACCGCCCCACGGCGGCCAACCCCACGACCAGCCCCCGCCCGGCTACGGCGCGGGCCCCGGCCCCTACGGCACCGCCACCGGCGGCCCCGTCCCCGGCATGCCGCCGATCGGCACCTGGCCCAAGCGGATCCTCGCCCGCCTCATCGACTACGTGCTCATGCAGGCCGTCGGCGTCATCGTCGTCGGCCCCTTCGTCGACCTCAGCACCCGCCAGGGCACGACCGAGGCCTTCTGGCTCGGCTGCGCCATCTACCTCATCTACGAGGCCCTGATGCTCAGCCGGGACGGCCAGACCCTCGGCAAGAAGGCGATGAAGATCCGGGTCGCCATGCTGGTCGACGGCAACCCGCCCACCCAGTCCGCGGCCTGGACCCGGGCCGCCGTCTACATCCTCCCGGCCGTGCTCTGCTGCGCCGCCCTGTGGTGGATCGTCGACGGCCTGTTCGGCGTCTTCGACAAGCCCTACCGGCAGTGCCTCCACGACAAGGCCGCCAAGACCGTCGTGGTCACCACCGAGATCTGAGGCACCACGGCGGGACGACGCCCGGCAGCGGATCAGCGCGGCCGGGCGTACTCGCGCCCGGCCGCGGCCGGGGAACCCCCGGGACGGCCGGCCGCCGCACCGGAACGGGCGGAGACGGACAGCGAGAGCAGCGTCACCACGGTGCCGAGCGCCAGCGCGAAACCCACCAGCACCGCGACCTCCAGGACGCCCGCGGCGCCCGAAACGGCCAGCAGTGCCACCGTGGTGGCGACGACGGTGAACGAGCCGAGGCAGAACTGGGCGGCGGACGGACGTGGCATGGCGGGGGGTCCTTCGCACGTCGGGGGGAACGGGCGGAACTGGAGCCGGTGCCAGAAGCCTTACCCGGCAAGGGAGTTCGGTACGACCAGGCTAGCCCGGGAGTCCGGGGGCACAGGGGGCGCACGGGCTCACCCCGGGGTCGGCCGCCCCCTCGGTACGGTGGAGCCCGTCCGACACCACACCGACCGGGGGAAACCGACCGTGCCCATCCCCGCCGACTGGCCCACCACCGAGGCCCAGGCGCTCGCCGAACAGGAACGGCTGCGGCCCCTCGTCCGGGCCCAGGACGACGACACCCCGGCCCGGCTGATCGCCGGCGTCGACGTCGCCTACGACGACGACCACGACCTCGTCGTCGCCGCCGCCGTCCTCCTCGACCGGGACACCCTGGACGTCGTCGAGGAAGCCACCGCCGTCGGCCGGATCGCCTTCCCGTACGTCCCCGGACTGCTCGCCTTCCGCGAACTCCCCGCCGTCCTCGACGCACTGGCCGCCCTCACCCGCACCCCCGACACCGTCGTCTGCGACGGCTACGGCCTCGCCCACCCGCGCCGCCTCGGCCTCGCCAGCCACCTCGGCGTCCACACCGGACTCCGCACCCTCGGCGTCGCCAAGACCCCCTTCACCTTCACCCACCACGAACCCGCCCCCGAACGCGGCTCCTCGACCCCGCTCACCGACCCCGCCACCGGCGAAGAGGTCGGCCGCGCCGTCCGCACCCGGCCCGGCGTCAAACCCGTCTTCGTCTCCGTCGGCCACCGCATCGGCCTCGACACCGCCGTCCGCACCACCCTCGACCTCGCCCGCCGCTACCGCCTCCCCGAGACCACCCGGCACGCCGACTCGCTCTGCCGCCGCGCCCTCGCCGAAGCCCTCCGCACCAGGACGCCGACGAACTGACCGTGCACCGGGCGGGATCCGGGCCCGGTGTGTTAGACATGACGAACCGGGGCCCGGCCCCGACCACCAGGAACGGACGCACGGGGGGCGCCGCCATGGGAACAGGGACCGGCTCGACCGGCGGAGCCAACCAGGGCTACCGGGTCGAGGTCGAACAACTACGCACCTTCGCCGGCCAAGTACGGCTGCTGCTCAGGGAATTCGAGAAGGACGCGAACGGCAACACCGCCCACGGCCGCACCGGCCTCGGCAAGACCGCCTTCGGCACCTTCGCCGAGGCCACCGAGATCCACGGCCGCTACGGCACCATGCGGGACGCCCTGCGGGACGTCCTGAACCAGCTCCAGAGCGCCATCGACGAGGCCCAGCACAACGCCGACCTGACCGCGACCAACTACGAGGAGCACGACCACCACGTGAGCCGGAAGCTCAAGCTGTCCGACGACGGCTGGTCCGTCGCCCAGCCCTCCGCCACCAGCGAGGTCGCGTACCAGGCCAACCAGGTCCCGTCCCAGCACGGCAACGCCACCATCTGACCCGTCGCCCGACCGGAGGTGAACCACCCGTGGTCTACACCGACTTCACCAAGTACAGCCACGCCGATCTCCGCAAGATGGCCCAAGCCCTCGACCCCGGAGCGGTGATGGCCGCCGGCGACCCCTGGCGCAAGGCGGCGACCACCCTCAAGGAGATCCGCAAGACCCTCACCACCGCCAGCACCGAAGCCGCCACCGCCTGGGACGGCACCACCAGCGACTCCTTCCACACCTCCATGCTGACCCTCGCCGCCAACATCAACGAGGCCGCCGCCTACGCCAACGACGCGGCCAACACCCTGCACAACATGTCCGAGGCGATGGCCACGGCGAAGCGCACCATGCCCGAGGAACCGGGCAGCTGGGACCAGTTCAAGGACAAGGTCGGCGACTTCTTCAGCAGCGAGGACGACCACATCCAGCTCACCGACCGCAAGAAGGCGGAAGCGGCGGCGGTCATGCAGACCCTCGCGATGCACTACCGCATCGCGACACCGGCCCTGAAGGCTCCGCCGATGCCGGGTTCCAAGCAACGGGTGAGGGTTGACGATCCTGATCCGGAGACGCAAAGCGACCCGAGCGGGGCGGCAGCGGCAGCAGTTGCGATGGTGTCCGGTGTCTCGTACGGGACTGGGGGAGTACCGGGACGGGTGACGAATGGCTCCCGGCGTCCGAGCTCCTCCGCGTCTTCGATGACGGCTCGCTCCGTGCCGAGGAGTATGGCTGCCCTGACCGACACAGGGATCAAGGGGGGTACAGCTCAGACCCCTCCGAAGCCGTCGACCACAGCGGGTCGTAGCCCCGAGGCAGGCATTGCCGGGACTCCGGTGGCCCGCCCGAGTGGAAGTGTGCCGAGCCCAGCTGCCACCGGGACTCAGACATCCGGCCTGAACACCACGTCCTTCCAGAACAGGCCGATCGCTGGTGGCAACGCTCCGACGACCGTCACCCCTGTGGAATCGGCTGTACAGGGCACACCCGTCGGGACCGGCGTCGTACAGGGCAAACCAGGTTCTGCAGGCAAGGATTCTCTTGGCAGTGCGATGCCGCTGGAGGGGAGAGGTCCCGGTGCGGTGTCCGGAGCCAAACAGGCGGGCGGCTCTGTGGCCCGGCCTGGCGGCGCCGTTCGCGAGACGCCGCTTCCCGGTGCCGGAGCGCGTGGCAAACAGGCCTTCACAGAGGGAGGGTCCGGTCTCGGGGCACGGAACCGCCTGAGCGTCGAATCCGAAGCCCGTGGCAGGGGCGCAATTGCGCCCGGGTTGCCGATGGGTGAAGCACAGCGTCGCAAGAAGGAGCGGGGGAATGGTGGCAAGCGCCCGGACTACCTTGTTGAGGACGAGGAGACCTGGGCGTCGGATAAGCCGGCCAATCCGAACGTGGTGGAATGAGTCCGGTCCGCAATTGGGCGGGCAATCTGATCGTTGAGTGGGGTGACCGGTTTTGGCGCGTGGTACGGCGGTCCTTGTCGCTGGGGCATTGGTTTGGGCCGCCGTCGCACCGGCAGCGTCGGCTGATCAGATCAGGGAAAATCAGTGGGCCTTGACGGCCTTCGAGGCCGATTCCAAGGTCTGGCCGGTCAGTCAAGGCGACGGGGTGGTCGTCGGGGTGATCGACACTGGGGTGAACGAGGATCACCAAGACCTGACTGGGCAGGTACTGCCGGGGGCCGACTTCTCCGGCGGCAATACGGACGGTCGTGTGGACAGTGATGGGCACGGAACCGGCATGGCGAGCCTGATCGCGGGACACGGGCACGGTGCACAGGCAGGGGTGATGGGCCTGGCGCCGAAGGCGAAGATCCTGCCGGTGAAGGTGGGGACGGACGGCGATGGCACTAGTGGTCAGCCGAGCCTCGACCCTCAACAGCATGATCTGGCAGATGCGATCCGCTTCGCGGCCGACCACGGCGCGAAGGTCGTCAACATTTCCCTCGCAGGTGACTCCCGCTTCGATTCGAATCTGCGAAAGGCCGTCAACTATGCGGTCTCGAAGGATGTCGTGTTGATCTCCGGTACAGGCAACACCGGGGCCGAGAAGGACGTTCAGTATCCAGCTGCTTTCCCAGGGGTGGTGGCCGTGGGAGCGGTGGATTCCAAGGGGGTCGCGTGGGAGAAGTCCACAGCCGGCCCCGAGACCACGCTTGTTGCGCCCGGTGTGGGTATCTACCGCGCTACGGCAAAATCCTCGACGGATTACGACCGTAGAAGCGGTACATCGGATGCCACGGCCTACGTCTCGGCCACTGCGGCTCTCATCCGGTCCAAGTACCCGAACCTCTCGGCGGGGCAGGTGATTAATCGAATGATCAAGTCGGCAACTCCTCCGGCCAACGGCACCGTGGTGCCCAACAACCACTACGGCTACGGAACCGTGGACCCGGCCAAGGCGCTGGAGCCGAACCCTGCCGTGGACAGCGGACCGACGGAGAATCCGTTGGTGAAGCGGCCGGAGTCGAAGGGCACGCCGCAGATCGACGAGGACAGCGATCCCACGGACCAGCCCACCGTCGCCCCCGAGGCCAACGCTGGTAGCGGCAACGGTGACGGCACCGGTCTGGTCGTCGCCGCCGGGGTGGCCGGGGCCGTGGTGGTGGGGGCTGCGGTGGGTGCGGTGGTGGTGCGGCGGCGGAGGCGGCTGGGGCAGTGAGTGCTGAGCCAGTCCTCGATGGCTAGGTCGAGCCGGTGGGGCCGCGCAGGGTGGCAGCGCGTCCAGGGGGTGCGTGGCGGATCGTTCACTGTCTGGCGGGCGGGCCTGGCGGCATTTCGGTGTTCGCTGGCGTTCGGGCTGCTGGTGGGGCCGGGGCGGGGCGGCCATGCTGGTGCCCATGAGTACTCCGGAGAGCCCCGTGACCCCCGCCGACGCCGACGACGCGATCGTCCCCGACACCAAGGACTGGACCTGGGTGCTGGAACGCCCTTGCCCCGACTGCGGGTTGGACACCCCGAAGGTGGCCGTCACGGACGTCGCCGGGCTGGTGCGGGCCAATGCGCGGAGTTGGCAGGCGGTGCTGGCGGGTGACGGGGAGGGGCTGCGTCGGCGGCCGCGTCCGGAGGTCTGGTCGGACCTGGAGTACGCCTGTCACGTTCGGGACGTCTTCCGGCTGTTCCTGGTCCGGCTGGGGCTGATGCTCGATCAGGACGGCGTGCTGTTCCCGAACTGGGACCAGGACGAGACGGCGGTCGCGGGGCGTTACCGGGAGCAGCGGCCGGAGGCGGTGGCCGGGGAGCTGGCGGCGGCCGCGGAGGCGCTGGCGGCGGCGTTCGACGCGGTGTCGGGGGAGCAGTGGCAGCGGACCGGGGTCCGGAGTGACGGGGCGCGGTTCACGGTGGGGTCCTTCGCCCGCTATCTGGTGCACGACCCGGTGCACCACCTGTTCGACGTGACGGGCGCCCGGGCCTGAGGCCCACAAGCCGGAGCCGGGCCGGAGCCGGGCCTGAGCCGGCCCCGCGGCTTCACCAGCCGGAGGCCTCGTGGAGCATGGTGCGCCGGAGCCGTCCGGCGACGCTCGCGGTGTCGGTGCCGATGACGTCGGCGATCTCGGGGGCGGCCAGGCCGACGACGTAGTGCAGGATCGCCAGGTCGTCGTCGGCGGGGTGGCGGTCGGGGGCGACGGGCTCCTGCCGGGTGTGTTCGGCGACGGTGCCGCGCAGGATCTGCCAGGCGAGCGCGGTGGGGTTCGGGCTGGTGAGCAACTCCCGCCATTGGACGGCGATTTCGGCGAACGCCTGTTGTACGGCGATGGCCGCTTCGGCGGACTCGGTGAGCCACACCCGGGCGTAGCTGAGGTACCGGGGGCGGTGGAGTTCGCAGAAGGCCGCGAACTCCAGTGGCACGTCCTCCGGTTCGCCGGGCCCCGGGGGAGGTCCGACGTCGCTCGTGTGACGGTTGGTCATCTCGTCTTCTCGGAAAGGGAGATGGGTTTCTGACGGTCGATCATCTGTGCTCACTCTACGGTAGGCCCTCGGTGCGCTGGGTGACCAATCCGATGGAATGCCCGGAACCCGTCGCCGCCCGGCCGGTTCGGGTGGCGGCCGGTGCGACCCGGCGGCGGTACTGCCGGTGGAGGCCGGTGGAGGGCTGGTCGAGAGGCGGTCGAGGGCCGGTCGGGGAGCGTCGCGCAGGTGCTGCGGGGGACGTAGATGCGAGCGTGTCGCAGCTGGTCAGAGGCTGTAGGAGGGTGCTGGTCGCAGGGCGGTCGAGGTGCCACCGTAGGGCCTGGCGGGGCTGGCGTCCACGCTCAGGGCGCGAAGCCGCGTCCGCACAACCGTCCGCGCAACCGCACTCACGATGGGGGTTGCGCCGGGGCGGGTCGGGATGGGCCGGGATGGGTCGGGGCGGGCGGGTCGAGTGCGCCCCGGAGGCCGGCGGCGACCGGGGCGCGGGTCGGGGCGGGGTGGTGCCGCCCGGTCAGGGGTTCGGGCGGGCCTCCGTGGGGGAGATCCGGTCGTCGGCGGTGCGGCCGCGCTCGACCTGGGCGGGGAAGGACTCGACGGCCCGGCGCCGGGCCAGTTGGGCGGCTGCCGCGGCGGCGACCGCAGCTGCGGCAGCGGCTCCTGCGGCGGCCTCCTCGCGCTCGCAGCGGTGGCCGACCGGTGCACCGGTGGCGTGCGCGCTGCCCGGGTGCGCCCCTCCGGTGTGCGTCGCGCCCGCGCGCGCCCCCGCCGCGCGCCGCCGGCGACCGAGTTCGATCCGTTCGGCGTGTTCCTCGGCCGCCTGTCTAGCGGCCAGGTAGGCCTGCACGGCTGCCATGCCGTAGACCGGTTGGATGAGCTGGTGGCCCTTGAAGAAGGGTCTGGCCGGGGCGAATCCGGCGGCGACCACGAGGTCGCGGATCTCTGCTATCTCGGCCTCGCTCCGGGCGGTGAAGCGGACCTCCCAGCCCTTCTTGTACGTATGGCCCTTTTCACCGCTGCGGCGGGCCGGGTCCGGGCGGCGGACGTATCCGGGCAGACGGCCGAGGCGGAGCTGGGCCGCGCGGAGGCCGGCGGTCTCGTCACGTGACATGACGTAAGCCTAGGCAATCCCAGGGGTGCGATTGACGCTCCGAGGGTCCCTCGCCGTATGCCCTTGATCACTCTGGGTCAGGCGACCAGGTCGACGATCGTTTTCGATCAGATCCGATAGCCATATGAGCGGCATTTACTCCAAATGAGTGAGGGTATGAGGACTTTAGTGCGGGCTGATCCCGGTTTCGCGACGGTTGCGTAACAGTGCGTCAGGCTGTGTCGCGCAGCTCGCGGGGGTTGGGGATGGTGGGCGCATGAGCGAGCGCAGCGAGCTGGTCAGCAAGAGGTGCGCACGGGCGGACGCCCCTGCCGAGGGTAGCGGGGTGGCGGCATGACCTACCGGATCCCCGCGCCGCCGCCGTCCCTTGAGGAGCTGGCGAAGCGTCAGCAGAACGTCGTCACCGCGAGTCAGCTGCGCGCCCGGGGCGTGCCGGCCCGGGTCATCACCGAGCACTGCCGTCGGGGCGGCCCCTGGCAGCGACTGCTGCCCCGGGTCTACCTGCTGCAGTCCGGGGAACCCACCCCGGAGCAGCGGATGTGGGCCGCGCTGCTGTACGCGGCGCAGAACGGCCGGGAGGAGGGTCGGCGCGAGGGGGCGGTGATCACCGGTGCGGCGGCGTTGGCGCTGTACGGCTTCGCCGCCGTGCCCCGGCTGCCCGCGGTGACCGGGGTGGACGTCCTGGTGCCCCGTCAGCGTCGACTCAAGGACGCCGGCGAGGTGCGGATCCGGCGCACCGAGCGGGAGTTGGTGGCGCGCTCGGTGCACGGGCTGGCCTGCGCGCCGGTCGCCCGGGCGGTCGCGGACGCGCTGTACGAGTGGACCGTGGACGGGGGCCCGGGGGGCGCCCCGGCGCCGGTGCGCGAGGTGCTGCGGGAGGCCGTCGCCCGGCCGGAGAACCGGTGCACGGTACGGGAGTTGGCCACCGAGCTGGTCGAGTGCGGACTGACCGAGGAGCCCCGGGTGCGCGCGGCACTGGACGAACTCCTGGCCGCCGAGCGGGAGTTCGTCCTGGAGCGGGTCGACCGGCTGGTGGACGAGTGGCTGTTGCCCGCCCCGCTGGCGGCGCCGGAACTGCGGATGCGCGGCGGCACCTACATCGGTGTCCCGGACCTCTACTGGCCCGAGCAGGGCGTCGCGGTGGAGGTGGACTCCGACCTGCGCTGCGTCAGCGAGGGCGAGGCCGCCTGGGTGCGCGGCGGCCAGCACCGGATGGAGTACCTGGGCATCCGGGTGGTGTACGTCTCCGGCGCCCGGTTGGCCGCCGATCCGGAGGCGGTCGGCGGCGAGCTGCGCGAGGCCTACCGGGCCGGCGGGACGGACGTGGTGGAGCTGCTGGTGGTCTGAGCCGGTCTGGGACCGGCGTCACAGGAACGGTCTCACGGGACCAGCGTGACGGGACCAGCGTGACGGGACCGGTGTCACGGGACCAGCGTCACGGGACCGGTGTCACGAGGACCGGACCACCGGCGCGCCGACCAACTCGACCCCGGCCGCCCGCAGTTCCTCCAACGCGGCGGTGGTGGTCGCCGGCGCCACCCCGGCGGTGAGGTCCAGCAGCACCCGGGTGGTGAAACCGGCCCGCGCGGCGTCCAGGGCGGTGGCCCGGACGCAGTGGTCGGTGGCGATGCCCACCACGTCGACCTCGTCGACCTGCCGCTCGCGCAGCCACTCCACCGGGCCGCGGTCGTTCTCGTCCAGCCCCTCGAAGCCGCTGTACGCCGCCGAGTAGGCGCCCTTGTCGAAGACCGCCTCGACCGCCCCGGAGATCACCGCGGGCGCGAAGTTGGGGTGGAAGCCCACGCCCTCGGTCCCGGCCACGCAGTGCACCGGCCAGCTGGAGACGTAGTCCGGCTCGGCGGAGAAGTGGTCGCCCGGGTCGATGTGGTGGTCGCGGGTGGCGAGGATGTGGTGGTAGCCGGGGGAGGCCTCGGAGATCAGGTCGGTGATGGCGGCGGCCACCTCGGCGCCACCGGCGACGGCCAGGCTGCCGCCCTCGCAGAAGTCGTTCTGCACGTCGACGACGATCAGTGCCCGGTGCATGGCTCGCATCCTCGGATGTGGGGGCGGTGCGCCCCGGTGGTGGGGTCCTCGCGGAGGCCGGCCGGCGCGGGAGGAACTCCAGGGGAACTCTACGGCTGACTCTAGGGAGTGGCGCGCGGGGGCGGAAGGCTTGGGGCGGCTCTTCGACCTCCCGCCCGCCGGGCGGGGACGGGGCCCGCCGCCCGGCGCCCGCCGCCGGTCCGTCCCGACGTCGACCACGCGCCGGGCGGGCGTCGACCACGCGCCGGGGGCGGCCCGGTCGATCGGCCCGGTCGAGCGGCTCAGTCGATCAGCTCGGTGGGGATGACCGGGTCCCCCTTGGACAGCTGGGTGGCCGACAGCGGCAGCGCCGCCCGTGCCCGGACGTGCCGTTCGCGGGCGGCGGTCAGTGGCTCGCGCCCGACCGTCTCGCCGGCCAGCACCAGCGGGACCTGCACCAGGTGCGGCCGCAGCTCGTCCGGGACCGGCCCGGTGCCGATCACCTCGGCCTCGGCCACACCCTCGGCGTCGGGGCGGCGGGCGGCCCACTTGCGGCCGCCGATGCTGGTCTTGCCGCCGGCCGCGCGCTTGGCCACCGGCACCAGCGGGCCGTCCGGGGTCTCGGCCCGGGCGACCAGCTTGTAGACCATCGCGCAGGTCGGGTGGCCGCTGCCGGTGACCAGGCTGGTGCCGACGCCGTAGCCGTCCACCGGGGCGGCGGCGAGGGCGGCGATCGCGTACTCGTCCAGGTCCGAGGTGACGATGATCCGGGTGTTCTCGGCGCCGAGTTCGTCGAGCTGACGGCGGACCCGGTGGGCCGCCAGGATGAGGTCGCCGGAGTCGATCCGGACCGCGCCCAGCTCGGGCCCGGCCACCTCGACGGCGGTGCGGACGGCCTCGCGCAGGTCGTAGGTGTCGACCAGCAGGGTGGTGCCCTTGCCCATGGACTCGATCTGGGCCCGGAAGGCGTCCCGCTCGCTGTCGTGCACCAGGGTGAAGGCGTGCGCGGAGGTGCCGGTGGTCGGGATGCCGTGCAGGTAGCCGGCCTCCAGGTCGGAGGTGGCGGCGAAGCCGGCCACGTAGGCGGCCCGGGCGGCGGCGACGGCGGCCTGCTCGTGGGCCCGGCGGGCGCCCAGCTCGATCACCGGCCGGCCGCCGGCCGCGGCGGTCATCCGGGAGGCGGCGGCCGCCACCGCGGAGTCGAAGTTGAGGATCGACAGGATCACCGTCTCCAGGATCACCGTCTCGGCGAAGCTGCCCTCCACGGTGAGCACCGGCGAGCCGGGGAAGTAGACCTCGCCCTCGGGGTAGCCGTGGATGTCGCCGCGGAAGCGGTAGTCGGCGAGGAACCGCAGGGTGTCCTCGTCGACCACGCCCTGCTGGGACAGCCAGTCCAGTTGGGCGGTGTCGAAGCGGAAGTTCTCCACGGCGTCCAGGACCCGGCCGGTGCCGGCCATGACGCCGTAGCGGCGGCCGCCGGGCAGGCGTCGGGTGAACACCTCGAAGACGGAGCGGCGGTGCGCGGCCCCGCTGCGCAGGGCGGCCTGCAGCATGGTGAGCTCGTAGCGGTCGGTGAGCAGCGCGGTCGACCCGGCCGCGCGCACTGAAGTGGCGTCCATGAGGATGATGCTACTACCACTTAGCGTCAGTTTGACGATTTCTCACGGCGCGACCCGGGCCGGAATCGCCCGGGTGTCCCCCGGATGGCAGCATGGGGCGTGAGGAACCGTGGACGAGTGTGCAACGAGGAGGCCCGTCGGTGAGTGTCGCGCCCGTGAAGATCGAGCGCCCGGAGGTCGAAGGACAGCCGGTGGTGGAGCCGGACACGCCGTGGGTGACCATCGTGCACAACGACCCGGTCAACCTCATGAGCTACGTCCAGTACGTCTTCCAGGCCTACTTCGGCTACCCGAAGGACAAGGCACGGAAGCTGATGATGGACGTGCACACCAAGGGTCGCGCGGTGGTCTCCAGCGGCTCCCGCGAGGAGATGGAGCGGGACGTCCAGGCGCTGCACGGCTACGGCCTGTGGGCGACGCTGCAGCACGACTGACCGCCCATCCGGCGGACCAGTGACTGACCGCCCGCCCGTGGGGCGGCGCGGCCGAAGACGACGAAGACGGGCTGACCGATACAGATGGCTGGGTTGTTCGAGAGCACCGGCGATGGCGGCGCGGCGATCGCGCTGGACGAGGTCGAGGCCTCCATCCTGCGCTCGCTGGAGGTGCAGATGCTGGAGCTGATCGGCCCCGGCCCGGGCGGGCACGGGGACGACCCGCTGGCGGCGCTGTTCGCCGAGGGCCCGACCGAGGCGCCCGCCGACCCGGCGCTGGCCCGGCTCTTCCCCGACGCCTACGGCGATCCGGCCGCGCCGGCCGACGACGAGGTGCGGGCCGCCTCGGCCGAGTTCCGCCGCTACACCGAGCTGGACCTGCGGGCCCGCAAGCGGGACGACGCGCTGCAGGTGGTCCGCTCGCTGGACGGCCTCGGCGGTGCCGGCGGGGTGCTCAAGCTGCCCGCCGCCGACTGCCCGCGCTGGCTGGGCGCGCTCAACGACCTGCGGCTGACCCTCGGGGTGCGGCTGGAGGTCGCCGAGGAGGACGAGCAGGGCCTGTACGAGCTGCCGGACGGCGACGAGCGCAAGCCGCTGGTGATGGCCTACCTGTGGCTGGGGGCGCTCCAGGAGTCGCTGCTGGAGGCGATCACCGACTGACCGCGGACCGGTGGCGGAGCCGATCGTTCCGCTCTGTCCGGCGATCCTGCCCGCTTTCGGGCAAGCCCCGGCCGTTTCGTCCAGCATGTGGACGATCAGCCGGGGCATTTTCGCATAAATCGGGCAAAACGTAGCAGGTCATGCTCAAATATCGCTCAGATGAACACCGGTATCCGGATCGTGCGTGGTACGACTTCTCCCCACAAACGAGACCCACCCAGGACGGTGACCATGGCCGAGCAGACCTTCGACGAGGTGGTCGACCCGAAACCGGACGAGGAGGGCTACGAGCGCGGGCTCGGCAGCCGCCAGATCCAGATGATCGCCATCGGCGGCGCCATCGGCACCGGCCTGTTCCTCGGCGCCGGCACCGCGATCTCCAAGTCCGGGCCCAGCCTCATCCTCTCCTACGCGGTGGCCGGCCTGGTCATCTTCGGGATCATGCGCGCCCTCGGCGAGCTCCTCACCTACCGCCCGGTCTCCGGCAGCTTCGCCGAGTACGCCCGGGAGTTCCTCGGCCCCTTCGCCGGCTACGTCACCGGCTGGACCTACTGGCTGTTCTGGGTCGTCACCGGCATGGCCGAGACCACCGCCGCCGCCGTCTACGTCAAGTTCTGGGCACCCGACATCCCGCAGTGGGCCAGCGCGCTGACCTTCCTGGTCATCCTCTACGCGGCCAACCTGATCTCGGTGAAGCTGTTCGGCGAGATCGAGTTCTGGTTCTCCATGGTCAAGGTCACCGCCATCATCGGCATGATCCTGATCGGCATCGGCGTGCTCACCCTCGGCTTCAGCAAGGCCGGTGACACCGCGTCGATCACCCACCTGTGGTCGGACGGCGGCTTCTTCCCCAAGGGCATCGGCGCCACCGTGATGACCCTGCAGATCGTCATGTTCGCCTACCTCGGCGTCGAACTCGTCGGCGTCACCGCGGGCGAGAGCGAGAACCCCGAGAAGACCCTGCCGCGCGCCATCAACACCCTGCCCTGGCGCATCGCGCTGTTCTACATCGGCGCCCTGACGATCATCCTCGCGCTGGTGCCCTGGCGGGAGTTTCAGCCCGGCGTCAGCCCGTTCGTCGCCGCCTTCGGCAAGATCGGCATCCCGGCCGCGGCCGGCATCATCAACTTCGTGGTGCTCACCGCCGCGCTCTCCTCCTGCAACTCCGGGATGTACTCCACCGGCCGCATGCTGCGCGACCTCGCCCTGCGCGGCCAGGCCCCCGGGCAGCTCACCAAGCTCAACCGCCGCCGCACCCCCGCCTTCGCGATCACCCTCTCCTGCCTGCTGATGGGCGCCGGCGTGGTGCTCAACTACCTCGTCCCGGCACGGGCGTTCGAGTACATCACCTCGGTCGCCACGGTCTGCGGCCTGTGGACCTGGGCGATGATCCTGATCTCCCAGATCCGCTACCGCAAGGCCTGGCAGGCCGGCCACCTGCCGCCGCCCACCTTCAAGGCGCCCGGCGGCGCCTGGGTCAGCTGGGCCGCCCTCGCCTTCCTCGTCCTGGTCGTGGTGCTGATCGCGCTCGACAAGGACAACCGGATCTCGCTGTACGTCTTCCCCTTCTGGGCGCTGCTGCTGGTGATCGGCTACCAGGTGCTCAAGCGCCGCAACCCCCAGGCCGCCCACGGCACCGCCCACGACCACCTGCACGCCCGCAAGAACGGCTGACCCCGGCCGCTCCGGGAGACCTGGCGACCGGGTGGCGGACACCCGGCGACCGGGCCTCGGACGCCCCGGCGGACAGCCGCCGGGGCGTGGCATCCTGACCGGCATGCTGACCATCACCCGAGAAATCCGCGACCGGATCGTGGCCCACGCCCGCGCCGACCACCCGGACGAGGCCTGCGGCGTGGTCGCCGGACCGGCCGGCAGCGGCCGGCCCGAGCGCTTCATCCCGATGCTCAACGCCGCCCGCTCGCCCACCTTCTACGAGTTCGACTCGGGCGACCTGCTCAAGCTCTACCGCGAGATGGACGACCTGGACGAGGAACCGGTGATCGTCTACCACTCGCACACCGCCACCGAGGCCTACCCCTCGCGCACCGACGTGAGCTACGCCTCCGAGCCGTTTGCCCACTACGTCCTGGTCTCCACCGCCGACGGCAACGGCCCGGACGACCCCTACCAGTTCCGCTCGTTCCGCATCGTGGACGGCGAGATCACAGAGGAAGACGTCCAGGTCGTCGAGGCCCACCCGGCCTGACCCGCACCCACCCGGACCGGGCCCGCCGACCCGCCGCGCGCGATCGGCGGGCCCCCGCCGTCTCAGCATCGGAAACAACAACATCCGGATCCTGGGACGGGCATGTCCGAGCGGGCCCGGGAATCTATACGATGAGCCCATGCGTTCCGTCGATGTGAGCAACCAGGCCCCGGGCACCCGCCTCGTGGCGCGCCTGCACATCGACCTGTGCCGGCACGCCGGCGCGATCTGTCCCGGCACGCCCGCGCGCTCGCGCTGAGAGCCGCCCCAGCCCACCCGGGCCCCACCGCCGAACCGGCGGCGTCGAGCCCCGGGCACCCTCCGCCCCGCCGCGCCCGCTGCGGCCCACCCACCTCCACGACTCGCACAGGAGCGCACCCATGGCCATCGAGGTCCGCATCCCGACCATCCTCCGCACCTACACCGACGGCGCCAAGGCCGTCGAGGGCAACGGCAGCAACCTCGGGGAACTCTTCACCGACCTCGACGCCCGCCACCCCGGCATCGCCGCCCGCCTGGTCGACGGCGGCGAGCTGCGCCGCTTCGTCAACGTCTACCTGAACGACGAGGACGTCCGCTTCCTGGAGGGCATCTCCACCGCCCTCGCCGACGGCGACAGCGTCACCATCCTGCCCGCCGTGGCCGGCGGCGCCCGCTAGGCCCTGCCCGGCCGATCAGCTCCCGGCTCCCCCCGCCCGGCGGCGGGGGAGCCGCCCTCCTCACCCTCACCGCCGTGGCCGGAGGCCCTCCCTTGCGATACGACAGTCCGCTCGAAGCCGTCGGCAACACCCCGCTGGTCCGCCTGCCGCGGCTGTCCGCCGCCGTCCCCGGCAACGACCGCGGCCTGGTGACCCTCTGGGCCAAGCTGGAGGACCGCAACCCCACCGGCTCGATCAAGGACCGCCCGGCGCTGCACATGATCGAGCGTGCCGAGGCCGACGGCCGGCTCACCCCCGGCTGCACGATCCTGGAGCCCACCAGCGGCAACACCGGCATCTCGCTCGCCATGGCCGCCAAGCTCAAGGGCTACCGGATGGTCTGCGTGATGCCCGAGAACACCAGCGAGGAACGGCGCGAACTGCTCCGGATGTGGGGCGCCGAGATCATCCCCTCCCCGGCCGCCGGCGGCTCCAACACCGCCGTCCGGATGGCCAAGGAGATCGCCGCCGAGCACCCCGACTGGGTGATGCTCTACCAGTACGGCAACCCGGACAACGCGGGCGCCCACTACGCCACCACCGGCCCCGAGATCCTCGCCGACCTGCCGACCGTCACCCACTTCGTGGCCGGCCTCGGCACCACCGGCACCCTGATGGGCGTCGGCCGCTACCTGCGCGAGAAGGTCCCCGGCGTGCGGATCGTCGCCGCCGAGCCGCGCTACGACGACCTGGTCTACGGGCTGCGCAACCTCGACGAGGGCTTCGTGCCCGAGCTGTACGACGCCGAGGTGCTGACCACCCGCTTCTCGGTCGGCTCCGCGGACGCCGTCCGCCGCACCCGTGAACTCCTCCAGCAGGAGGGCCTCTTCGCGGGCGTGTCCACCGGCGCCATCCTGCACGCCGCGATCGGCGTCGGCCGCAAGGCGGCGGCCGCCGGGGAGCGCGCCGACATCGTCTTCGTGGTCGCGGACGGCGGCTGGAAGTACCTCTCCACCGGCATCTACACCGCCGAGACCACCGAGGCGGCGGTCGAGGCGCTGCAGGGCCAGCTCTGGGCCTGAGTCCCGACCGGCCCGACAGGGCCTAGCCCAGGACCTGCTGGGCCCGGGTCCAGACCTGGCGGTCCAGCGTGCCGGCCCGGCGGCGGAAGGCGGACAGCGGCACCTCGCGCAGCTCGTCGGTCTCCAGCCAGCTGGCCCGGCCCTGCCGGTCGCCGACCGAGCCGGGCGGCAGCGCCAGCACGCCCGGGCGCTCGGCGTGGTGCTTGCTGGTGATCTTCGCGACGGTGGCGGTCCGGCCGTGCACCCGCAGCACCAGGCAGGGGCGGTCCTTGGCGCCCGGGCCGTCCTCGAACGGGACCTCGGCCCACCAGATCTCCTGCGGCTCCGGGCGGGCCCCGCGGCTCGGGCGCGAGCGCGGCCCGGCGGGGCCGGTCGGACCCGTCGGGCGCGGCGCCGGGCGGGTGCGCCGCACCAGCGCGCCCGCGACGGCGGCCAGCACGGCGACGCCCGTGACCAGGAGGACAATCCAGATGCCAGTCATGCGGCGAACCGTACCGGGCCGGTGGTGAACGCCACCACCGTGGCCGCCGTGACGGTTGGCCATTTGTCCGTGGGTTGCTCCCGGTTCGTCACGGAACCGCCACGACGCCCGTTCCGTCACCCTCGCCCCGGTGCCGCCCGGAAAGGCTGCCTCACGAACGTCCGCCCCCGTCCCCCCGGAGGTGCTTTCGTGAACAGGCACGAACTCTGGTCGTACGCCGAGATCGCCCGGCACATCAACGTCCAGCCCGAGACCGTCCGCAACTACCGGCGGCACGGACTGCTGCCCGAACCGGACGTGGTCGACGGCAGCGGACACCCCCGCTGGTACCCCGGGACCATCCGCGACTGGGCCCGCAACCGGCCCCGGCACCGCTGAACCCACGGCACCGCCCCCGCCCCCGCGGTCTGGGTGATTCCAGCCACAGCCCGGCACGGGGACGGGGGCAAAGTGCCGGTCCGCCCTTACCCTCGACACACCAACGCAGTGCTACCGGCCGGACCACCGGCCCGGCCTGCCGTTTTCCATGCCGTTTTCACGCTGTTCCCCGTGCCGCTCCACCGACACGGGGAGCGGCCCAACAGCAGCCAGGACGTGTCGGGGCGGAGGGGCTCGGATGAAACTGACCGTGGTGGGGTGCTCGGGGAGCTTCCCGTCCGCCGACTCGGCCTGCTCCAGCTATCTGGTCGAGGCCGACGGCTTCCGCGTGGTGCTGGACCTCGGCAACGGCGCGCTCGGCGCGCTGCAGCAGCACACCGGCCTCTACGACGTCGACGCCGTCCTGCTCAGCCACCTGCACGCGGACCACTGCGTCGACCTGTGCGCCTACTGGGTCGCCCGCAACTACCGGGCCGAGGGCTGCCCCGAACTCCTCCCGGTGTACGGGCCGACCGGCACCGCGGCGCGGCTCGCCCGGGCGTACGACATGCCGGAGAACCCCGGAATGAAGGAGGTGTTCGAGTTCCGCACGCTCACCCCGGGCAGTTTCGGGCTCGGCCCGTTCCGGATCACCGTCGCCCAGGTCAACCACCCCGTCGACGCCTTCGCCTTCCGGCTGGAGCACGCCGGCCGCTCGCTGGTCTACTCCGGCGACACCGGCGAGTGCCCCGAACTGGTGGAACTCGCCCGCGACACCGACCTGTTCCTCTGCGAGGCCGCCTACCTGGACGGCCGCGACACCTTCCAGGCCGTCCACCTCAACGGCCGGGAGGCGGGCGAGCACGCGGCCGCCGCGGGGGCGCGCCGACTGGTGCTCACCCACATCCCGCCGTGGACCGACGCCGAGCACAACCGCCGCGACGCCGCCGCCGCGTACCCCGGCCCGGTCGAGCTGGCCCGGCCGGGCGCGGTGTACGAGCTCTGAGCCGCCGCCCGGGAGAGGGCACCTACCGCCGCCCGGGCACCGGCAGGCCGAGGTGGTCGCGCAGGGTCGGGCCGGTGTAGTCGGTCCGGAAGACGCCGCGCTCCTGGAGCAGCGGGACCACCCGGTCGACGAACTCGTCCAGGCCGCCCGGGGTGAGGTGGGGGACCAGGATGAAGCCGTCGGCCGCGTCGTGCTGCACGAAGCGGTCGATCTCCCGGGCGACGGTGGCGGGGGAGCCGATGAAGGACTGCCGACCGGTGACCTCGATGACCAGCTCACGGCTGCTCAGCCCCTTCTCGGCGGCGAGGGCCCGCCAGCGGGCGGCGACGCCCACCGGGTCCGCGATCCGGACCCGGCCCTGGACCAGGGCGCTGTCCGGATCGGGGTCGACGGTCGGCAGCGGGCCGTCCGGGTCGTGGTCGGACAGGTCGATGCCCCAGACCTGTTCCAGGTGGTTGATCGCGGTCTGCGGGCCGACCTGGGCCCGGCGGACCTCGGCGGCGCGCTCGGCCGCGTCGGCGTCGGTGTCGCCTAGGACGAAGGTGGCGGCCGGCATGATCTTCAGCTCGTCGGGTTTGCGCCCGTACGCGGCCAGTCGGCGCTTGACGTCGGCGTGGAAGGCCCGGCCGTCCTCGAAGTGGGAGTGCCGGCTGAAGACGATGTCGGCGGTGGCGGCGGCGAACTCCCGGCCCTGGTCGGAGTCGCCGGCCTGGATGACCACCGGGTGGCCCTGCGGCGGGCGGGGCAGCGAGAGCCGGCCCTCGACCTCGAACTGCGGACCGCGGTGGCGGACGGTCTGCTCGCCCGAATC
This sequence comes from Kitasatospora sp. NPDC089509, assembly GCF_044749365.1. Classification (NCBI taxonomy): domain Bacteria; kingdom Bacillati; phylum Actinomycetota; class Actinomycetes; order Kitasatosporales; family Streptomycetaceae; genus Kitasatospora; species Kitasatospora sp. NPDC089509. Next base: position 38,134 of record NZ_JBIVHS010000019.1, read on the forward strand.
CCAGAACTCCCTTGCCAGTTGGACCGATTCGGCGGCCCGGGTGTACCGGTCGGCACGGTCGAGGTAGCCGCCGCGGCGGAAGTTCTCCCCGGTGAAGGCGTCCGAGGAGGTGACCACGTTCCAGGCCGCCCGGCCGCCGGAGAGGTGGTCCAGGGAGGCGAAGCGGCGGGCGAGTTCGTACGGTTCGTTGAAGGTGGCGTTCACCGTGGCGGCCAGGCCGATCCGTTCGGTGACGGCGGCCAGCGCGTTCAGCACGGTGATCGACTCGGGGCGGCCGACCACGTCCAGGTCGTGGATGCGGCCGTTGGTCTCGCGCAGCCGCAGGCCCTCGGCGAGGAAGAAGAAGTCGAACCGGCCGCGCTCGGCGGTCTGCGCGAGGTGGCGGAAGGAGCTGAACTCGATGTGGCTGCCGGAGGCCGGATCGCTCCACACCGTGGTGTTGTTGACGCCGGGGAAGTGGGCGGCGAGGTGGATCTGCTTGAGCGGACGGTCCGTCATCGGGTCACCTCGGCGAGGGCGGCGCGGGCGGGGGATTCGGCGGGGGACTCGGCAGGGGACTCGGCGGGTGCGGCGGCGTAGCGGCTCGCCGGGCGGGCCAGACCGAGGTGGTCGCGCAGGGTGCGGCCGGGGTAGCCGCTGCGCAGCAGCCCGGTGGCGCGCAGGGCCGGGGCGATGCGCGCGGCGAGGGCGGCGAGGTCGCGCTCGGCTGCGGCGGGGACGAGGTGGAAGCCGTCCACGCCGGTGCCGGTGGCGCTGAGTTCGGCGAGCAGCCGCTCCTCGGCGGCCCGGTCGGGCAGGGCGATGTCCAGCCGGGCGAGGATGCGCAGCTGTTCGCCGGAGCGCAGCCGCAGTTCGGTGGCGGCGGTCAGCCGCGCGGCCCGGTCCGGGGCGTCCAGCAGCACGACGTCGGCGTACCGGATCGCGGTGTCGACGCGGGCCCGGCCGTCGGCCGGGGCGTCCCGGGCCAGGTCGGCGGCGGCCACCGGGACCACGACCACCGGGCGGCCCTGCGGCGGGCGCGGGGTGATGGACGGCCCGCGGACCGAGAAGTGCCGGCCCTCGAAGTCGACGTAGTGCAGCTTGTCGCGGTCGACGAAGCGGCCGGTCGCGGTGTCGCGGATCTCCGCGTCGTCCTCCCAGCTGTCCCAGAGCCGGGCGGCGACCTCGGCGGCGTCGGCCGCCTCGGCCCAGAGCTCGTCCGCGGGGGCGACCGGGCGGCGGCCGAAGGCGCGGGCCTCGGCCTCGGTGTCGGAGACGCCGACCAGCCAGCCGGCCCGGCCCTCGCTCACCCAGTCCAGGGTGTTGAGCGAGATCGAGGTGTGGAAGGGCTCGGTGTGGGTGGTGGTGACGGTGGGCACCAGGCCGATCCGCGAGGTCAGCGGGGCGATCCGGGCCAGGGTGGCGAGCGCGTCGGGGCGGCGGGGTTCGGCGGTGAAGGAGTCGTCGAGGGTGACGAAGTCCAGGGTGGCCCGCTCGGCGAGGCGGGCGAGGCCGGTGTAGTGGGCGGCGTCGAACCGGCCGGGGTTGGCGGCGGGTTCGACGGCGGGGCTGATCGTGGCGTCGGTCGTGGCGACGATCGTGGCGTCGATGGCGGCGGAGAGGTGCAACTGGCGGGGCATGGCGAGCCTGACTTTCCTCGTGCGGATGCGCCGCCGCGCCCCGGTCGGTGCGGGTGCGCGGTCGCGCGGTGACGGCCTGCGGACGGGCGGGACCCGTGCGGGCGGAGGGAGGAGGCCGGTGCCGGGCGGGACGTCAGCCGGGCGGCGGCGGGGGAACGGTCAGCTCAGCCGCGACACGCCGCGGACCACACGCGACCGAAGTCGATGTGGCTGCGGGTGACCAGCGGGCACGAGGCGTTCACCGGTTCAGTTGACCAGGGCCTCCGTCGGTTCGTCAACCGCCGTTGTCGCCGGGTACGCGGAAGGCCCCGCCCCGCCGCCGGGGGAGCGGCGGTGGGGCGGGGCCTTCGGGAGCGGGGGTGACGCGGGCCTCAGGCCTTGGTCACGTCCTCGATCTCGTTGTCGTCCTCGCGACCGGGGGTCTTGAGGTCGAACTTGGTGATCGCGAAGCGGAAGAGGAAGTAGTACAGCGCCGCGAAGACCAGGCCGATCGGGATGATCAGCCAGGGCTCGGTGGCCTTGCTCCAGGCGAGTGCGTAGTCGATCAGACCACCGGAGAAGGTGAAGCCGTCGTGCACGCCGAGCGCCCAGGTGACGGTCATCGAGACGGCGGTGAGGACCGCGTGGATGACGTACAGGACCGGGGCGATGAAGACGAAGGAGAACTCGATCGGCTCGGTGACACCGGTGACGAAGGAGGTCAGGGCGAGCGAGACCATCATGCCGGTGACGGCCTTGCGGCGGTGCGGCTTGGCGGCGTGGGCGATGGCCAGCGCGGCGGCGGGCAGCGCGAACATCATGATCGGGTAGAAGCCCGCCATGAACTGTCCGGCGGTCGGGTCGCCGGCGAAGAAGCGGGTCAGGTCGCCGTGCACGACGGTGCCGTCGGGCTTGGTGAAGTCACCGGTCTGGAACCAGGCGTAGGAGTTCACGAACTGGTGCATGCCGACCGGCAGCAGGCCGCGGTTGACCAGGCCGAAGGCGCCGGCGCCGAGCGCGCCCGCACCGATCAGGGTGTCGTTCAGGCTCTTGATGGCGTCGCCGATCGGGCCCCAGGTCAGGGCGAACAGCACACCGACGGCGGTGCCGACGAAGGCCATGATGATCGGGACCAGGCGACGGCCGTTGAAGAAGCCGAGCCAGTCGACCAGCTTGGTGCGGTGGTACTTCTGCCACAGCACCGCGGCCAGCAGACCGATCACGATGCCGCCGAGTACTCCCGGGTTCTGGTACGTCGGGGGGACCCACTTGCCGTCGGCGATGTGGCCGTCGGTGATCGGGAACGCGGTGAGCACGTTCTTGTACACCAGGAAGCCGACCAATGCGGCGAGGGCGGTGGAGCCGTCCGCCTTCTTGGCGAAGCCGATCGCGATGCCCACCGCGAACAGCAGCGGCAGGTTGTCGAAGACACCGTTGCCGGCCGTGGCGAAGACCGAGGCGACCTTGTCCCAGCCGAGGCCGTCCTTGCCGAACACGTCGTCCTGGCCGAGGCGCATCAGCAGGCCGGCGGCGGGGAGCACCGCGATGGGCAGCTGGAGGCTGCGACCGATCTTCTGCAGACCCTGGAGGACGTTCTGACCGAACTGCTTGGCGGGGCTGGGCGAGGCCGGAGCCGTGGCGGGCGCCGGTGCCTGCGCAGACTGACTCATGGGGGTGGGTTCCTAACGGCATGGCGGTCGGTCGGGGGAGGGCACAGGGGGGCCAACCGCGAACTGGTCTACACCACGTGTGGTGTAGACCAGTTTGTAGCACGGGTGGAGAAGGCGGGGAACCCCGAAAAGCGCCGCCGTCGTGAAGCGCTATGAAATCGAAACCTGGACCCGGAGCGACGATCATGATTTCAGTCGCGATTGTGATTTTGGCTATTTGCGCAACAAAAAGCGCGGAGGCCTTGGGGCGACAGGGCGACGACCGGTCCGGGGTCGTGGTCGGACGATCCGCCCACTCCGGGGAGTGCGCGGCGGCTGCTGAGAGTGACCGGAGCGGCTGCGGGCGGGTCCGGAGGCATCCCCCCACCGTCGGTCGGCGCCGCTCCGGAGTGCCGGCCGGGTCGGCCGGATCGCCACCGAATTGTCTTTCCGGTGTTTATCGGGCCGGGAATTAAGTCCTACGGTGAAATGCCGAAGGCCCTCGGACCGATGGGTCCGAGGGCCTTTGCGGCGATGGTTCCGGGGCGACCGGATTCAGGCTTTGGTGACGTCCTCGATCTCGCTCTCGTCCTCCCGGCCAGGTGTTTTCAGGTCGAATTTGACGATGACGAACCGGAAGACCGTGTAGTACACCGCGGCGAAGACCAGGCCGATCGGGATGATCAGCCAGGGTTTGGTGGCGAGTCCCCAGTTGATCACGTAGTCGATCAGGCCGGCCGAGAAGCTGAAGCCGTCGTGCACCCCCAGCCCCCAGGTGACGGCCATCGAGGCGCCGGTCAGCAGCGCGTGCAGGCCGTACAGGGCCGGGGCGATGTAGGCGAAGGAGTACTCCAGCGGCTCGGTGACGCCGGTGACGAAGGAGGTCAGGCCGACCGAGAGCATCAGGCCGTAGATCTCCTTGCGACGGTGCGGCTTGGCCGCGTGCGCGATCGCGAGGGCCGCGGCGGGCAGCGCGAACATCATGATCGGGAAGAATCCGGACTGGAACTGGCCGGCCGTCGGGTCGCCCGCGAGGAAACGCGGGATGTCGCCGTGCACGAGGCTGCCGTCCGGCTTCGTGAACTCGCCGAACTGGAACCAGACGAAGGTGTTCAGCAGCTGGTGCATACCGATCAGCAGCAGCGCCCGGTTGAACAGGCCGAAGATGCCGGCGCCGCCCGCGCCGAGATCGGCCAGGTTCTGCGAGAAGTCGTTCAGGCCGCGGCCGATCGGCGGCCACACCCACAGCGCGATGCAGGCGGTGACCAGGCCCACCACGGCGGTGATCATCGGCACCAGGCGGCGGCCGTTGAAGAAGCCCAGCCAGTCGACCAGCTTGACGCGGTGGAAGCGGACCCAGAGCCAGGCCGACATCAGGCCGATCAGGATGCCGCCCAGCACCCCCGGGTTCTGGTACGTCGCCGCCGCGGCCTTGGCCGAGGAGTAGTCCACGCACTGGGCGGTCCAGGCGTCGGGGACCTGGACGGTGCCGGCCTTGCAGCTCTCCGGGAAGGCGTGCAGGACCTTGTAGTACACCAGGAAGCCGACCACGGCGGCGAGCGCCGTCGAGCCGTCCGCCTTCTTGGCCATGCCGATCGCCACACCGATGCAGAACAGCAGCGGCAGGCCGAGCGAGGAGTCGAGCAGCGCGCCGCCCGCCGCCGCGAAGACCTTGGCCACGTCGGTCCAGCCCAGGCCGTCCTTGCCGAACACGTCGGGCTGGCCGAGTCGGTTGAGGATGCCCGCGGCCGGGAGCACCGCGACCGGCAGCTGGAGCGAGCGGCCCATCTTCTGGAGACCGCCGTAGAAGCCGTGCCACCACACGGTCCGCGGAGCCGTGGCGCCTGCCGAACTCATCCTTCGCCCTCCGAGAGCAGTTGCCGAGCAGCGGGCCCCGGCGGGACCCTCGGGCGGGGCTCAGGAACACCCGGGGTCCTTCCTGCGTTCATCGGAGTACACATATATTGGTGTAGACCACTTTGGGACGCAGGCCGGACGCCGGGACGCGAGCCCCCGCTGATCGTCATCCTCGGGTGGCACTCGGGAGCCTGCGCGCCGGAATGGGCCAAAAGTGGACTAACGTGGCAGACCGGACCGGCTCGGGTCATGCTGGTCGCGCTGCCCGGCAGCGCGACCCCGGCTGAACCCGCGTCAGCCACCGGCACGGACCTCACCGCCCGACGGACGAGGACCGACCCGCGGACCCCAGCACAGCGCAGGACGGCACCCGGCAGAGCAGCCGGCGGGCCGAGACAGAGGGAGAGAACCAGATGGCCAGCAAGGCTGAGAAGATCGTCGCCGGTCTGGGCGGCATCGACAACATCGAAGAGGTCGAAGGCTGCATCACCCGCCTCCGCACCGAGGTCAAGGACGCCTCCCTCGTCGACGAGGCCGCCCTCAAGGCCGCCGGCGCCCACGGCGTCGTCAAGATGGGCACCGCGATCCAGGTCGTCATCGGCACCGACGCCGACCCGATCGCCGCCGACATCGAAGACATGATGTGAGCTGAGCCACCCAGGCTCGACCACCCACGGCCCGCCGACCCGCTCAGGGGGACGGCGGGCCGAGGTGCATCCGCGATCGGCCGCCCGTCCGTCCGCCCCGTCCGTCCGTCCGCCCGTCCGCAGCCGGACGGCACGCCCCGAGCGGCTACGCTCAGTGGCTATGTCACGCATCGACGGCCGCACCCCCGACCAGCTCCGCCCCATCACCATCGAGCGGGGCTGGAGCAAGCACGCCGAAGGCTCCGTCCTCGTCTCCTACGGCGACACCAAGGTGCTGTGCACCGCCAGCGTCACCGAAGGCGTCCCCCGCTGGCGCAAGGGCAGCGGCGAAGGCTGGGTCACCGCCGAGTACTCCATGCTCCCGCGCGCCACCAACACCCGCGGCGACCGCGAGTCCGTCAAGGGCCGCATCGGCGGCCGCACCCACGAGATCAGCCGCCTCATCGGCCGCTCCCTGCGCGCCGTCATCGACCACCGCGCCCTCGCCGAGAACACCATCGTCCTCGACTGCGACGTCCTCCAGGCCGACGGCGGCACCCGCACCGCCGCCATCACCGGCGCCTACGTCGCCCTCGTCGACGCCGTCTCCTGGGCCCGCGAACGCAAGCTCCTCCGCGCCAAGGGCCAGCCGATCACCGGCGGCGTCAGCGCCGTCAGCGTCGGCATCATCGACGGCGTCCCGATGCTCGACCTCCAGTACGAGGAGGACGTGCGCGCCGAGACCGACATGAACATCGTCTGCACCTCCGACGGCCGCTTCGTCGAGGTCCAGGGCACCGCCGAAGGCGCCCCCTTCGACCGCGCCCTGCTCGACCGACTGCTCGACCTCGGCACCCTCGGCTGCGCCGAACTGGACGAGATCCAGCGCAAGGTGCTCGAAGGCTGACGCCACCTCCGCGGTCGGACGGGTGTGCGGACCGCTGTACACGTCCGGCCCGCAGACCGTACGGTTCCCGCAGCACCACCGCTGCGGGAACCACGCAACCGGTGGCGCACGTCCCTCCCCATGGAACCCCCGCCCACCAGGAGGACCGGATGCCGTCGAGCATCGCCCGCCCCGCCGCCCTCGCCGTGGCCGGACTGATCGCGATCCTCCCGCTCAGCATGGTGAGTTGCTCCGCCGCCCAGAAGGCGATGGACTGCGGCAACACCGCCGTGAAGATCACCGCCGACCTCGCCGACCTCACCAAGGCCTACGACAACTCCAGCAACGACTCGGCCGCCGCCGGGAAGGCGCTGCAGAAGCTCAAGGGCGACCTCGACCAGGTCGGCAAGAACTCCAAGAACACCGACGTGGTCAAGGCCGTGACCGACCTGCAGAAGCAGGCCGACCTGGTCCAGCAGGCCGTCGACAAGAAGCAGGCCCCCGACCTCAAGCCGCTCGGCGACGCGGCGGGCAACCTCACCTCGGTCTGCACCGGCTGACACCCCCGGGCGCTCGATAGGGTGGGCGATATGTCCACCCGTCTGATCCTCGCCACCCGCAACCGGCACAAGGTCGCCGAACTGCGCGCCATCCTCACCGAGGCCGGCCTCGACGTCGAACTCGTCGGCGCCGACGCCTACCCCGAGATCCCGGACGTCCCCGAGACCGGCGTCACCTTCGCCGAGAACGCCCTGCTCAAGGCCCACGCCCTGGCCCGCGCCACCGGCCTGCCCGCCGTCGCCGACGACTCCGGCCTCTGCGTCGACGTCCTCAACGGCGCGCCCGGCATCTTCTCCGCCCGCTGGTCCGGCAAGCACGGCGACGACCTCGCCAACCTGGACCTGCTGCTCGCCCAGCTCTCCGACATCGCCGACCCGCACCGCGGCGCCCACTTCTTCTGCGCCGCCGCCCTCGCCCTGCCCGACGGCACCGAACGCGTCGTCGAGGGACGGCTGCTGGGGACGCTCCGGACCGCCCCGGCGGGCGACGGTGGCTTCGGCTACGACCCGATCCTCCAGCCGCTGGGGGAGACCCGGACCTGCGCGGAGATGACGGCGGACGAGAAGAACGCCATCAGCCACCGGGGCCAGGCGTTCCGGGCGCTGGCGCCGGTGGTCAAGGACCTCATCGGCTGACGGGGAGTCCGAAGAACTGAAGGCCGGCCCTGGGATTTCTTCCCGGGGCCGGCCTTCGATTCTTAGGTGCAAGACCAGTGCGGCCTGAGGGATTCGAACCCTCACGGGGTCTCCCCCACCGGATCCTAAGTCCGGCGCGGCTGCCGTTACGCCAAGGCCGCATACGGCCTCTAGTTTAGGGCTTCGGATCCGGTGGGGACACCTCGATTCAGCGGAGCGGTGTCCGCCTGTTCTTGTTCCGACCGCAGTACGTGTCGGTGACGGCGTGGCAGTTCGGGCAGAGTAGTCGGAGGTTGTCCGGCCGGTTGTCCGACCAGTCGCCGCTGATGTGGTCGACTTCCAGGGTCATCGCTCGTCCTCGCCATTCGGGGCCGGTGCCGCACTCCTCGCAGAGCTCGGGCCGGCCCAGTTCAGCGAGGGCGCGGCGGATCCGGGTGCCGGGAAGCCGCTTGGTGCCTTCGGCGCGCCGGACCAGGAGCTGGTCGGCCGGGATGAGGGTGCGGGAGTGCTTCCCCCGTCCGTGCGCCTGTCCGGTGAAGTGTGAGGTGTCGATTCCGAGGGCCTTGATGCGGCGCCCGATGTGGGCCTGAGTGCCGCCCGCTTGGCGCTTGTGGAGGTAGCGCACCACTCCGGCGACGCTGTGCGACACCGCGACGGCCTCCTGGAGGAGCTCTCGGGTGTAGATGCTTCCGGTGGGGCGGAAGTGCGAGGTGTCGATCCCGCATTCGGTGAGCCTGCGGCGCAGGTACTTGCGGCTCTCATGATTCGGCTCGCGGTCGAGCGTGATCAGCATCTCGTCCAGCGTGGTCGCGGCCGCCGCCGTGGCGGCGAGCAGGTCGCGGGTGTACTTGACCGGCATGGCGGTCTCCTTCGGGCAGTTGTCGTGCCCCTTCCCCGGTATGCGAACGACCGGGGCCGTTTTTGGTCACGGGCTGGCCGGGGTTTGCCGAGTGATGACCAATTGGTACAGACCTATTGACCTGTGTGGTTCAGACCACATAGCTTCGGCGCCAATTGTGAATCCCCCCACGTGCGTGCTCCCCCACGGGCATGCGCCGACACTCTCTCCTGGAGGACCGAGTGTTGATCCGAAGCACGGCCGAGCGGCGTCCCACCGCCGCTCGCCGAGGTAAGAGTCCGGCGGCCCGGGCGGGTGTCGCGTCGTTGGCGGCGGCCGCGTTGGCCGGGCTGTTGACGGCGACGCTGGGTGCGGTGCCCTCGCAGGCGTCGGCGGCCGTCGACAACGCTGCCTGTCGGCCGGACGGGCTGTACCAGACCCCCGGGGTGGACGTCCCGTACTGCTCGGTCTACGACACCGGCGGGCGCGAGAAGATGGGCGCGGACCACCAGCGGCGCATCATCGGGTACTTCACCGGCTGGCGCACCGGGAAGAACGGCGACCAGCCGTACCTGGTGAGCGACATCCCCTGGGACAAGGTCACCCACCTCAACTACGCGTTCGGGCACGTCGGCGGCGACAACAAGCTGTCGGTCGGGACGGACGGTCCGACCAACGCGGCGACCGGGATGTCGTTCCCCGGGGTGCCGGGGGCGGAGCTGGACCCGACGCTGCCGTACAAGGGCCACTTCAACCTGCTGACGAAGTACAAGAAGCAGTACCCGAACGTCAAGACCCTGATCTCGGTGGGTGGTTGGACCGAGACCGGCGGCTACTTCGACGACGGCGGCAGCCGGGTGAACTCCGGCGGCTTCTACTCGATGACGGTCAACCCGGACGGCAGCGTCAACCAGGCGGGCATCGACACCTTCGCCGCCTCCTCGGTGGACTTCATCCGCAAGTACGGCTTCAACGGCGTCGACATCGACTACGAGTACCCGACCTCGATGAAGGACGCGGGCAACCCGCTGGACTGGCAGCTGGCCAACGGCAAGCGCGGTTCGCTGGCCAAGGGCTACGCGGCGCTGATGAAGACCCTGCGGGAGAACCTGGACAAGGCGGGCGCCGCCGACGGCCGGCACTACCTGCTGTCGGTCGCGGCGCCGTCCTCCGGTTACCTGCTGCGGGGGATGGAGACCTTCCAGGTCGCCCAGTACCTGGACTACGTCAACATCATGTCGTACGACCTGCACGGTGCCTGGAACAAGTACGTCGGCCCGAACGCCTCGCTCTACGACGACGGCAAGGACGGCGAGTTGGCGGCCGCCAACGTGTACGGCACCGCGCAGTACGGCGGCATCGGCTACCTGAACGCCGACTGGTCGTACCACTACTTCCGCGGGTCGATGCCGGCCGGCCGGATCAACGTCGGGCTGCCGTACTACACCCGTGGTTTCAAGAACGTGCAGGGCGGCACCAACGGCCTGTGGGGCACGGCCGCGGCCACCAGCTGCCCGGCCGGGTCCGGGCTGACCTCCTGCGGTGACGGCGCGGTCGGCATCGACAACATCTGGAACGACAAGGACACCGCGGGCAAGGAGTCCCCGGCCGGGTCGAACCCGATGTGGCACGCCAAGAACCTGGAGAAGGGCGTGCTGCCCGACTACCTCGCCAAGTACGGGGTGACGGACACCGCGCTGCAGGGCAGTTACACCCGCAACTACAGCGACGCCCTGGCGGCGCCGTGGCTGTGGAACGACGCCAAGAAGGTGTTCCTGTCCACCGAGGACGAGCAGTCGGTGGGCGCCAAGGCGGACTACATCGTCAACCAGGGTGCCGGCGGGGCGATGATCTGGGAGCTCGCGGGCGATTACAAGTGGGACGCCACCGCCAACGGCGGCAAGGGCGAGTACGTCCCCGGTTCGACGCTGACCTCGCTGATGTACGACAGGTTCAAGGCGGCGAGCCCGTACGGTGCGACGCGTTCGACGGTGCCGCTGCCGCAGCAGACCCTGCCGGTCGACGTGTCGTTCACCAACTTCGCGCTGGGCGACTCGAACTACCCGATCAACCCGAAGCTGCACATCGTCAACAACTCGACGCTGACCCTGCCGGGCGGCACCGAGTTCCAGTTCGACTACTCCAACTCGGCCCCGGGCAACGCCAAGGACCAGTCCGGGTTCGGGCTGCAGGTGATCCGGCAGGACAACCCGGGCCCGGGCAACACGGGCGGCCTGAAGGGCACCTACAACCGGGTGTCGGTCAAGCTGCCGGGGTGGCAGTCGCTGGCGCCGGGTGCCTCGGTGGACATCGACTTCGTCTACTACCTGCCGGTGTCCACGCCGTCGAACTGGACGGTCAACGTGGGCGGCACGCTGTACGGGCTCAAGGGGGACCTGACCCGGGGCACGGTGGACGGCGGTACGCCGACGCCCACTCCGACGGGTACGCCGACCGGCACCCCCACGGGTACGCCGACCGGCACTCCGACCGGTACCCCCACGGGTACGCCCACCGCCACCCCGACCGGTACCCCGAGCCCGACCGCGACCCCGACCTCGGGGTCCTGCGCGGCCGCGCCGGGCTGGGACGCGGGCACCACCTACGCGTCGCCGACCAAGGTGTCCTGGAAGGGCCACTACTACCAGAACAAGTGGTGGACCAAGGGCGACGACCCCGCGGTCAGCGGCGCCTGGGGCGTCTGGAGCGACCTCGGGGCCTGCTGACGCCGACGGCGCCGGAGGTCACCTGAGGTGAGGAACGGCGGTGGCGGCCCACCCGGTCGGGGGGTGGGCCGCCACCGCTTCGTACGGAGGGATCCCGGGGGATCAGGCCTCGACCTTGAGGTCGCGCAGCAGCTTGGCGACGTGGCCGGTGGCCTTGACGTTGTACAGCGCGCGCTCGACCTTGCCCTGCTCGTCGACGATGATCGTGGAGCGGATGACGCCCTGGTAGGTGCGGCCGTAGTTCTGCTTCTCGCCGTAGGCGGCGTAGGCCTCCAGGACCCGGTGCTCGGGGTCGGAGAGCAGGGTGACCTTGAGGTCCTCCTTCTCGCGGAACTTTCCGAGCTTCTCCGGCTGGTCGGGGGAGATGCCGATGACGTCGTAGCCGGCGCCCGCGAAGACCTCCAGGTTGTCGGTGAAGTCGCAGGCCTGCTTGGTGCAGCCGGGGGTGAGCGCGGCCGGGTAGAAGTAGACGATGACCTTGCGGCCGAGGTGGTCGGCGAGCGAGACCTGGTTGCCGTCGGCGTCGGACAGGCTGAAGGCGGGCGCGGTGTCGCCGGGCTGGAGGCGCTCAGTCACGGTCGTACTCTCCTGGAGGCTGGACGGGCGGTCGTACGCGGTCGTACCACGGCAAACTTACCCCCGTTGGTGGGTGGGGCCGCGCGTCCGTGCGCGGCAGCTGACAAACTGGGTTGGTCGCACAGGACGACAGGACTACATCGGCAAGTGAATGGGGTGGCCCGAGTGGGCGAGGCGAGCACGCAGGACAAGCCGGCGCGGACGGCTGCGCAGATCGAGGCCGACATCGAGCGCACCCGCGACCGGCTGGCGGCGAACCTGGACGAGCTGGCCGTGCGGATCCACCCGACCACCATCTCCGCGCAGGTCAAGGCCAAGGCGATGGCCACCGTCGAGGAGAAGACGGCGCGGGCGTACGTGGCCGCGAACGGCCTGGTGGAGAAGGTGAAGGCGCAGTTCGTGGACGAGCAGGGGCAGCCGCGCAAGGAGCGGATCGTCCCGGCCGCGCTGGTCGGCCTGGGCCTGGTGGTGCTGCTCGCCTCCTCGCGCAAGCGCGACAAGGACTGACCGCGGTGCCGCGGGGGCCGGGTCGTCGATCGGCGACCCGGCCCTTCCGCATTCCGGGCTGGCGTCACGCCGCGCGTACGGGGGCGGTACCGTCGGGACCGTGAGTACGAACGACAACCCGACGCATTCCGACCACGAGCACGATGCCGCACGGCACGACCGGCTGGGCGAGAAGCTGCCGATCCGGATGCTGCACGACCGCGTGCTGGTGCGCATCGAGGGCAGTGAGGGCGAGCGCCGCTCGACCGGCGGCATCCTGATCCCGGCGACCGCGGAGCTGTCCAAGCGCTGCACCTGGGCGGAGGCCGTGGCGGTGGGCCAGAGCGTGCGCTCGGTGGAGCCCGGTGACCGGGTGCTGTACGACCCGGAGGACAAGCTGGAGGTGGAGGTCCGCGGCGCCACCTACGTGCTGCTGCGCGAGCGGGACCTGCACGCGGTGGCGGCGACCCGCTTCGGGGACACGGAGGGCTCGACCGGGCTGTACCTGTAGCGACCCCGTACCTGTGGTGACCCCTGTCGCGAGGCCGACGGCGACCCCGGCGAACAGTTGTTCGCGGTCGGCCTCCGGCGGGTCGGCCCGGGCGGCGTCGACCCGGTCGGCCGGTTCTGTCGGTGCCGGGGGCTAGGGTCCGGGCATGAGTGTCCCGGTGATCGGTGATGGTGAGCGGCGGGCCCGGTTGGGGCGTCGGCAGTTGTTGGCGGCCTCGGTGCGGGCGGCGCGGGTGGAGGACGTGGCCGACGCGGTGGTCGGGCTGCACGCGACGGACGCGGCGACGGTGTACCTGTCGGCCTGTGCGCGGCTGGCGGAGCCGTCGGCGGCGGCGGTGGAGCGGGCGCTGTACGAGGACGTGTCGCTGGTGAAGCTGCTGTCGATGCGGCGGACGATCTTCGCGGTGACGGAGGGCCTGGCCCCGTACGTGAGTTCGGGGGCGGCGCGGGCGATCGCGGTGAAGGAGCGGGCGACGTTGCTGAAGCACCTGCGGGACCACGCGGAGGGCTGGGACGAGGCCCGGCTGGCCGCGACGGAGCGCGAGGTGCTGGCCGCGCTGGCGGTGCGCGGGGAGGCGACGACCCAGGAACTGGGCCGGGACGTACCGCAGTTGCGCGAGACGATGCTGATGTCGGCGGGCAAGGCGTACGAGGCGAGGCAGAGTGTGGGCAGTCGGCTGCTGAGCCTGCTGGCCTCGGACGGGCACGTCCGCCGGTGCCGTCCGCGCGGTTCCTGGGCGAGCAGCAGCTATCCGTGGGCGCTGGTGCCGCAGTGGCCGGAGGTGCCGGTGCGGGAGGCGAAGGCGGAGGTGGTGCGGCGGTGGCTGGCGGCGTACGGGCCGGCCACGGTGGAGGACGTGAAGTGGTGGACGGGTTGGACGCTGGGGGACGTCCGTACGGCGCTGGCGGACGTGGACGCGCGGGCGGTGGCGCTGGCGGACGGTGCGGCGGCGGTGGTGCTGCCGGGGGACGAGGGGCCGGTAGCGCCGCCCGAGCCGTGGGCGGCGCTGCTGCCGGCGCTGGATCCGGCGGTGATGGGCTGGCGCGGGCGGGACTGGTACCTGCGGCCGGAGGACGTGCCGGCGCTGTTCGACCGGGCGGGCAACGCCGGGCCGACGGTGTGGTGGTGCGGTGAGGTGGTCGGGGGCTGGGCGCAGCGGTCGGACGGTGAGGTGGTGTGGCGGTTGTTCCGGGACGTCGGGTCGGCGGCGGAGCGGGCGGTCGCGGCGGAGGTCGGGCGGTTGACGGGGTGGTTGGGGGAGGTGCGGGTGACGCCGCGGATCCGGACGCCGCTGGAGCGGGAGTTGGTGGCCGGGTAGCCCACCCCGGGGGCTACTGGGCGGGCGCCGTGGCCGTGTTGGTGGGTGCGGTGGTGGCGGTGGGCGGGTTGCTGGGTCGGGCGGGCCGGGTCGGGGTGGGCCGGGTGCTGGGGCTGGGTTGTTCTTCGGTGGGGGCGGGTTGGGGGTTCTGCGGGCTGGGGGCGGCGGGGGGTGCGGGCTGGTCGGTGGCGGCGGGGGCGCTGGGGGCCTGGCCGGTGGGGGCGGTGACGGGGGCGCCGGTGGGGGCGGGTGCGGTGGTGGTGCTCGGGCTGGGGCTGGAACTTCCGCTCGGGGTGGGCCAGTTGCCGGTGTTGCGGTCGCCGTGGCCGGTCTGCAGGTCGAACTGCTGGGTGGGGGTGTTGCCCAGGGCGGCGGTCATGTAGTCGGTCCAGATCTTGGTGGGGAAGGCGCCGCCGTTGATCCGGGTGAGGCCGGCCGTGCCGGACAGTGGTTCCTTGGCGTGGCTCTTCGGGTTCTCGCGGAACAGGCCGACGGTGGTGGTGAGTTCGGGGGTGTAGCCGGCGAACCAGGCGGAGAGGTTGGCGTCGGTGGTGCCGGTCTTGCCGGCGGCGGGGCGGCCGAGGTCGAGGGCGGCGGCGCCGGTGCCGCGGGGGCTGATGACGTCGCGCAGGACGTCGGTGACGGAGTCGGCGACGGTGCGGCCGATGGCGTCGGTGGCCTTGTGGTCGGGCATCTTGGGGACGTCGACGCCGCCGCCGGGGTTGACCCGTTCGAGTTTCTGGACGGACCACGGGGTGTGGGCCTGGCCGTGGTTGGCGAGGGTGGCGTAGGCGCCGGCCAGGTCGAGGGCGCTGGGGGTGGCGGTGCCGAGGGTCATCGAGGTGTTGGCCGGGTCCATGCCGCGGACGCTGTCGGGGATGCCGAGTTTGACGGCGGTCTCGCGGACCCGGGCGAGTCCGGCGTCGACGCCTTCCTGGGCGTAGACGGAGTTGACGGACTTGACCATGGCGTGGCGCAGGGTGATGTTGCCGTAGTCGACGTCGTCTTCGTTGGGCGGCGCGTAGGGGGTGGGGCCGCCGGTGACGGGGCGTTCGCTGGTGCCGTCGTAGCGGGTCTCGGTGGTGATCGGGCGGCCGTCGAGGGTGTGTTGGGCGATCAGGCCGGCGGCGAGGTCGATCGGTTTGAAGGTGGAGCCGATCTGGTTGTCCTGGCGCAGGGCGTCGTTGTAGGGCTGTTTGGCGTAGTCGGGGCCGCCGTAGACGGCGACGACGCGGCCGGTGGCGGGTTCGACGGAGGCGCCGGCGACGCGGACGTCGGTGTCGGTGGTGGGGCGGGCCTTGGGGTCGAGTTCGCCGGTGAGTTCGTCCTGGACGGCTTTGACGAAGGAGTCCTGCTTGGGTTTGTCGAAGGTGGTGGTGATCCGCCAGCCGCCGGCCTTGAGGGTGGCGGCGTCGATGGTGCCGGAGGAGATCAGGTAGTCGTCGGCGACGCCGACCAGGTAGCCGGCCTGGCCGGCCAGGCCGGTGGCGGGTTGGGGGTCGATGGGTTCGGGGAAGGTGGTGGCGTTGCGGTCGGCGGTGGTGAGGAAGCCGAGTTGGACCATGCCGTCGAGGGCGTAGTTCCAGCGGGCGACGGCCTTCTCGCGGTTGGCGGGGGTGGCGGTCCTGACGTCGTAGAGGCTGGGGGCCTGGAGCAGGGAGGCGAGGTAGGCGCCCTGGCCGAGGGTGAGTTGGGAGACGTCGACGCCGTAGTAGGCGTGGGCGGCGCTCTGGATGCCGTAGGCGCCGCGGCCGAAGTAGCTGCTGTTGAGGTAGCCGGCGAGGATGTCCTTCTTGTCGCGCTGCTGGTCGACCTTGAGGGCGATGAACAGTTCGCGGCCCTTGCGTTCGAAGGTCTGGTCCTGGGTCAGGTAGTAGTTCTTGACGTACTGCTGGGTGATGGTGGAGCCGCCCTGCATGCCCTTGCCGAGGAGGGTGTTCCAGCCGGCCCGGAGCATGCCCTTCAGGTCGACGCCGCGGTTCTGGTAGAAGGTGCGGTCCTCGGCGGAGACGACGGCCTGTTGGGTCTGCAGGGGGATCTGGTCGATGGTGACGTCGGTGCGGTTGACGGCGCCGGTGCGGGCGATCTCGGTGGTGCCGTCGGCGTAGAGGTAGATGTTGTTCTGGGCGGTGGCGCGGGCGTTGGGGTCGGGCACCGGGACGATGACGTAGAGCACGGCGAAGGCGCCGACGGCGAGCAGTAGCAGTGCGGTGAGGGTGCCGAGGGTGATCCGCCAGGTGGGGAGGAGCCGGCGCCAGAGGGGGAGGGCGCGGCGGGCTTCGCGGCGGGCGGCCCGTTTGGCCTGGCGGCGGGTGCTCAACGTCATGGCGGGATTATCTGCTATTTGACGTGGGTTCAGCAGCGGTGGGGGCTGTGAACTGCGGTGTTGCGCCTGCGGCGGGGCGTCGTCGGGGTCGCGGTGGTCGTGCGATCGGAAACCGGGTGCGGGTGGGGTGCGGCGGAGGTACGGTGAAAGATGCGAACTTCATAGCGCACCCGTTTCTGACAGCTCCGCCCGTCCGGCCCGGTACCCCCGGGGTCGGCTGGTCGGGGCCGATGGGGTGTGCGCGGATGTCGATGGGCACCTTCCTCTGGCCGTATTTGTCGACAAGGAGACAATATGCTCTACGCCGCCGTGGCTCGCGGCGCCTTCCGCCGCTACTCCACCTACCGGGCCGCCACCTTGGCCGGTACCTTCACCAACACCGTCTTCGGGGTCATCCTGGCCTCCTCCTTCCTCGCGCTCTGGCAGGCCCGCCCGGGCCTCGGCGGCTACGACCAGAGCCAAGCCGTCACCTACATCTGGGTCAGCCAGGGCCTGTTGGTCACCGTCGCGGTCTGGGGCGGCGGCTTCCAGGACGACGTCCAGGACCGCTTCCGCACCGGGGACATCGCCGTCGACCTCTACCGACCGGTGGACTTCCAGGGCTGGTGGCTGGCCACCGACCTCGGCCGGGCCGGCTTCCAGGCCCTGGTCCGCGGCACCGTGCCGATGCTGGTCGGCGCGCTGGTGTTCCGCACCCGGATGCCCGAACAGCCGCTGACCTGGCTGTTCTTCCTGCTCTCGGCACTGCTCGCGGTGCTGGTCAGCTTCGGGCTGCGGTTCCTGGTCTCGCTCACCGGCTTCTGGCTGCACGACTCCGAGGGGGTGCGCGCGGTGATGCTGGTGGTGTCGATGTTCTTCTCCGGGATGCTGCTGCCGATCGCCCTGTTCCCGGGGTGGCTCGGCGACCTCGCCCGGGTGCTGCCCTGGGCGGCGCTGATCAAGGTGCCGACCGACGTCTTCCTGGAGCGGGCGAGCGGCGCCGGGCTGGTCCCGGCGCTGGGCTTCCAACTCGGCTGGGCGGCCGTGCTGCTCGCCGTCGGGCGGGCCGCGCAGTGGCTGGCGACCCGTCGGGTGGTGGTGCAGGGTGGCTGACCGACTCCTGCCGGTGGCCGAGCGGCCCCTGCCGGCGGCCGGGCAACTCCGGCCGCGCACCGAGCCCTTCACCGCGCGGACGGCCTGGGCGGTCCGCTCCTGGTGGCTGTGCGCCCGGATGTGGATGCGCTCGATGATGGCCTACCGGGCCTCCTTCCTGCTGAACCTGCTGGCCAGCCTGGTCACCCACTCGCTCGACTTCCTCGTGCTGGTGCTGATGTTCCGGCACACCGACCGGCTCGGCGGCTGGAACCTGCCGGAGATCGCCTTCCTCTACGCCACCGCGACCTTCTCGCTCGGCATGGCCAACCTGCTGGTCGGCTCGGCCGACGGCCTGGGCGTACGGATCGCCGGCGGCACGCTCGACACCATGCTGATCCGCCCCGCCCCGGCGCTCTCCCAGCTCTGCGCCGAGCGCTTCACCCTGCGCCGACTCGGCCGCCCGCTCCAGGCCCTGATCGTGCTCGCCTGGTCGCTGGCCGCCCTGGACGTGCACTGGACCTGGGACCGGGTGCTGCTGGTGCCCGTGCTGCTGGTGTGCGGCAGCGTCATCTTCGGGGCGATCTACGTCGGCGGGGCCACCGTCCAGTTCTGGTGGGGCGAGTCCAAGGAGATCCAGAACTCCTTCACCTACGGCGGTGCGACCCTGCTGCACTACCCGCCGACCATCTTCGCCAAGGAACTGGTCGCCGGGGTGGTCTTCGGCGTCCCGCTGGCCTTCGTCAACTGGCTGCCCACCCTGCGCATCCTCGACCGGCCCGACCCGCTCGGACTGCCCACCGCCTTCCAGTACGCCTCCCCGGTCGCCGCAGCGCTGTGCGTCGCCGCCGCCGGGCTCGCCTGGCGCGCCGGACTGCGCGCCTACCGCGGCACCGGCAGCTGAACTCCCCCTCCCCGTAAGGACAACACCGTGGCACTGATCGAACTCCAGGACGTCCGCCGCACCTTCACCGTGCGCGCCCGCACCGGCCGGTTCAGCCGGGTCAAGCGCGAGGTGCGCGCGGTCGACGGGCTCAGCTTCACCGTCGAGGCCGGCGAGTGCGTCGGCTACATCGGGCCCAACGGCGCCGGCAAGTCGACCACCATCAAGATGCTCACCGGAATCCTCGTCCCCAGCTCCGGCCGGCTGCGGGTCGCCGGGGTCGACCCGGCCCGCGAACGGGTCGCGCTGGCCCGTCGGATCGGCGTCGTCTTCGGGCAGCGCACCACCCTGTGGTGGGACCTCCCGCTGCGCGACTCCTTCGAACTCGCCCGCCGGATCTACCGGATCCCCGACCGGCGGTACCGCGAGAACCTCGGCCGCTGCATCGAACTGCTCGACCTGGACGGCTTGTTGGACACCCCCGTCCGGCAGCTCTCGCTCGGCCAGCGGATGCGCGGCGACCTCGCGGCGGCCCTGCTGCACGACCCCCAGGTGCTCTACCTGGACGAGCCGACCATCGGCCTGGACGTGGTCAGCAAGGGCCGGGTGCGGGAGTTCCTGCGCGAGGTCAACCGGGACGGCGGCACCACCGTGCTGCTCACCACCCACGACCTCACCGACATCGAGCAGCTCTGCGACCGGGTGATGGTGATCGACCACGGCCGGGTCGTCCACGACGGCGGGCTGGACGAACTGCACGCCGCCGGGCGCAGCGAGCGGACCCTGGTGGTCGACCTGGCCGACGCCCGGCCGCCGATCGAGGTGGCCGGGGCGCGGGTGGTGAAGGTCGAGGGGCCGCGCCAGTGGCTGGCCTTCCCGGCGCGGGAGAGCGCGGCGCCGATCGTGGCGGCGGTCGCGGCGCGGTACCCGCTGGTGGACCTCTCGGTGCGGGAGCCGGCGATCGAGGACGTGATCGCGCGGATGTACGCGAAGGTCGCGATCGGGTAGTCGGGCCTGGGCGAGCGGGTCGGCCTGGTCTGCCTGGTCGGCTGGGCCGGCCTGGCCCGGCGGTTCGGCCGGAGCGTCAAGCCGGTGTTCGGATCGCTCACCCGTTCGGGGAGGGTACGTGACTCCCCGGCGGGCGGCCGAGTTGACCGTGCGTCGCCCGTCGATCCGCGCACCGGCGAACCGCACCCCCGGAGGTCCGCCGCCCGATGACCGTACCCGACGTGACCGTGGTGGTCGCGGTCCACAACACCATGCCGTACCTCACCGCCTGCCTGGACTCGCTGGTCGGGCAGTCCCTGGCGCCGGGGCGGCTGGAGGTGGTGGTCGTCGACGACGGCTCCACGGACGGCGGTGAGACGCTGCTGGACGAGTACGCCGACCGGCACCCCGGGCTGTTCCAGGTGGTCCACCAGCCCAACTCGGGCGGGCCGGCCGGCCCCACCAACCGCGGCCTGGACCTGGCCCGCGGCCGGTACGTGCTGTTCCTCGGCGCCGACGACTGGCTCGGCCCGGAGGCGCTGGAACGGCTGGTCGCGGCCGCCGACCGCTGGGGCTCGGACGTGGTGGTGCCCAAGCAGGTCGGGGTGAACGGGCGGCTGGTGCCGCAGGGGATCTTCCACGCCGACGCCGAGTCGGTCGACTTCACCGACTCGGCGCTGGCCTGGGCGCTGTCCGACACCAAGCTGTTCCGGCTCGACCTCATCCGGCGCCACGGGCTGCGCCGCGACGAGGGGCTGAAGGTCTTCTCGGACCAGCCGTTCACCCTGGAGGCCTGTCTGCGGGCGGACCGGGTGTCCGTGCTCGCCGGATACGACTGCTACTTCCTGGTGCTGCGCGAGGACCGGGGCAACGTGACCGAGCGGGCCTCGGTGCTGGACCGGCTGCGCGGGATCACCGCCCTCCAGCAGGTGGCGGCCGAACTGGCCGAGCCGGGCGAGGAGTTGGACGCCATCCGGGCCCGCAGCTTCGCCTGGGACGTGCCCCGGCTGCTCCAGGACGGCTTCCTGATGCTGGACGACGGGCTGCAGCAGCGGGTGTGCGCCGAGGTCGGCCGGATGATCGAGCGCTTCGGCGCCCGCGAGGTGTACGACCGGCTGCCGGTCGCCGCCCGGGTACGGCTCGAACTCGCCGCCGCCGTACGGCCGGAGGCGCTGCGGGACCAGATCCGCTACGAGGCGGCGCACGGCGAACCGCCGGCGGTGGCGGAGGGGCGGCGGCGCTACGCGGGCTACCCGGCGTTCCGGGACGGGCGGCTCGGCCTGGCCGACGAGGTGTTCCTGCTGCCGGAGGAGCCGCGGGTGGCGGTCGTTCCGCCGCTCAACCTGGCCCAGCAACTGTGGCGCGGGATCGTCCCGGAGCAGGTGCGGCGCGGGCTGCGGCGCCATCCGGCGTGGCGCAGGCTGGCCAACTCGGTGAACGGAGGACGGGGATGAGCGGGCCCGTGGCGGGGGGCGGCGTGGACGCGGGTGCGGGTGCGGGTCCGGGGGCGGCGGGGGTGGACGTGGATGTGGACGTGGACCCGGGTGCGGACGTCCGTGCGGGCGGGCTGGTGGGCGACGGCCCGGACGTGTGCGTGGTCGGGCTCGGCAAGCTGGGGCTGCCGCTGGCCGTGCAGTTCGCGCTGAAGGGTCACCGGGTGACCGGGGCCGACATCGCGCCCCGGGTGGTGGCGAGCGTCAACCAGGGCGTGCCGCCGTTCCCCCGGGAGGAGGGTTTGGACGAGGCGCTGAAGCGGGTGGTCGCCGAGGGCCGGCTGCGCGCCACCACCGACACCACGGCCGCGGTGGCGGCCGCCCACGCCGTCGTCCTGGTCGTCCCGCTGGTCACCGCCGCCGACGGCACCCCGGACTTCGCACTGCTCGACGCGGCCACCGACGCGGTCGCGGCCGGGCTGCGCCGGGGCACGCTGGTCAGCTACGAGACCACTCTGCCGGTCGGCACCACCCGGGGGCGCTGGGCGCCCCGGCTGGTGGCCGGCTCCGGACTGGCGGCCGGGACGGACTTCGCGCTGGTGTTCAGCCCCGAGCGGGTGCGCACCGGGCGGGTCTTCGCCGACCTGCGGCGCTACCCCAAGCTGGTCGGCGGCCTGGACGCCTCCTCGGTGCGGCGCGGCGCCGAGTTCTACCGGGCGGTGCTGGACTTCGACCCGCGCCCCGACCTGCCCCGGCCGAACGGGGTGTGGGAGCTGGCCTCGCTGGAGGCGGCCGAGTTCGCCAAGCTCGCCGAGACCACGTACCGGGACGTCAACATCGCGCTGGCCAACCAGTTCGCCCGGTACGCGGACCGGGTCGGGGTGGACTTCGCCGAGGTCGCCGACGCCTGCAACTCGCAGCCCTACAGCCACCTGCACCGGCCGGGGATCGCCGTCGGCGGGCACTGCATCCCGGTGTACCCGCGGCTGTACCTGTGGAACGACCCGGCGGCGACGGTGGTCAGGGCGGCTCGGGAGGCCAACCTGGAGGTGCCCGGGTACGCGGTCGGGGTGCTGGCCGGGGCCCTCGCCGGGGAACTGCCGGGCGGGATCGCCGGGCGGGGGGTGCTGGTGCTGGGGGCCTCCTACCGGGGCGGGGTCAAGGAGACGGCGTACTCGGGGGTGTTCCCGCTGGTGGCGGCGCTGGAGGCGGCCGGGGCCCGGCCGTACGTCGCCGATCCGCTGTACCGGGCGGCGGAGCTGACGGCGCTCGGGCTGCCGCCGTACGGCGGGGAGCCGGTGGTGGCGGCGGTGCTGCAGGCGGACCACCCGGAGTACCGGGAGCTGGAACCGGCGGACCTGCCGGGGGTGCGGGTGCTGCTGGACGGGCGGCGGTGCACGGACCCGGC
Organism: Kitasatospora sp. NPDC089509; assembly: GCF_044749365.1. Lineage (NCBI taxonomy): Bacteria > Bacillati > Actinomycetota > Actinomycetes > Kitasatosporales > Streptomycetaceae > Kitasatospora > Kitasatospora sp. NPDC089509. Next base: position 60,509 of record NZ_JBIVHS010000019.1, read on the forward strand.
GCGGTGGGCGGGGGCGGGGGTGCGGCGGATCGTGCTGGGCGGGGCCTGACCGTGGGACCGGCAGCGCGCGGGCCGGAGCGGGGTGGCAGCGCGTGGGCCGGAGCGGGGTGGCGGTTCTGGGCGCGGGACGGTTCGGAGGGGCGTGAGCCGACGTTCCGGGGCGGGTGATCGCGGGGCACGCCCCCGTCCGCGCCGGGCACGGGGCAGACTGGCGGGGTGAGTGACGAAGCCTTCAGCGGGACCGGGCCCGGGGTCCGGTTCACCGCGGCCGACGAGGAGAAGAGACGCGGCGTCCGCCGGATGAAGACCATCGCGACCGGCCTGCTGGCCTTCGCGACCCTGGTCTTCGCCCTGGCCACCTGGGCGAAGGCGGCCGGTGCCGGCGCCTGGGCCGGGTACGTGGCGGCCGCCGCCGAGGCGGGCATGGTCGGCGCGCTGGCCGACTGGTTCGCGGTGACCGCCCTGTTCCGCCGCCCGTTCGGCCTGCCGATCCCGCACACCGCGATCATCCCGACCAAGAAGGACGCCTTCGGGCGCTCGCTCGGCGACTTCGTCGGCGACAACTTCCTGGCCGGCCACGTGGTGCGCGGTCGGCTCGCCGCGCTCGGCGTCGGCCGCCGGCTGGGGGAGTGGCTGGCCGCGCCGGGCAGTGCCGAGCGGGTCACCAAGGAGGCCTCGGCGGCGCTGCGCGGGGTGCTCGCGGTGCTGCGCGACGAGGACGTGCGGGCGGTGGTCGCCGAGGCGGTGACCCGGCGGGCCGCCGCCACCTCGGTGGCCGAGCCGATGGGCCGGATGCTGGGCAAGGTGGTCGCCGACGGCGGGCACCACGGCGTGGTCGACCTGGTCGCCGTCCGGGCGCACGACTGGCTGACCGCCAACCACGAGGACGTGGTCCGCAAGGTCACCCAGAAGACCCCGGGCTGGACCCCGAAGTTCCTCGACCAGCAGGTCGGCGAACGGGTCTACAAGGAGCTGCTGCGCTTCGTCACCGACATCCGGGACGACCCGGAGCACCCGGCCCGCGGCGCCGTCGACAACTTCCTCGCCGACTTCGCCACCGAGCTGCAGACCGACCCGGAGACCATTGCCCGGGTCGAGCGGGCCAAGGTCGAACTGCTGGCCCGCCCCGAGGTGCAGGACCTGATCAACTCCACCTGGGCGGCCGTGCGGACCCTGGTGATGGGCGCGGCCGAGGACGAGGACAGCGAACTGCGCCGGCGCATCCGCGAGGGCGTGCACAGCTTCGGCGGGCGCCTGGCCACCGACGCCAAGCTCCAGGCCAAGGTGGACGGCTGGCTGCAGGACGCCGCCCAGTACCTGGTCGACACCTACCGGGCCGAGATCACCTCGCTGATCTCCGAGACGGTGGCGGGCTGGGACGCCGACGACGCGTCGCGCAAGATCGAGGCCAACGTGGGCCGTGACCTGCAGTTCATCCGGATCAACGGCACCGTGGTCGGCGCGCTGGCCGGGCTGCTGATCCACAGCGTGGCGGTGGCCCTCGGCGGGTGATCCGGGCTTCGGCCTATCCTTGCGAGCACAACTCGGAACGCGCGTAGAAGAGAAGAGGGAACGACCGTGGTCCAGCCGGACGGAAGTCGGATCGGAAACCTGGGTGACCAAAGCATCGAGGCGTTCATCGCCGGGATGCCCAAGGCGGAACTGCACGTCCACCACGTCGGCTCGGCCTCGCCGCGCATCGTCGCGGAGCTGGCCGCCCGGTACGCCGGGAAGTCCGCGGTGCCCACGGACCCGGCGGCGCTCGCCGAGTACTTCACCTTCACCGACTTCGCGCACTTCATCGAGGTCTACCTGAGCGTGGTGGACCTGGTCCGCGACGCCGAGGACGTCCGCGCGCTCACCTACGGCGTGGCCGAGGACATGGCCCGGCAGAACATCCGGTACGCCGAGCTGACCCTCACCCCGTACTCCTCGGTCAAGCGCGGCATCCCCGACGTGGCCTTCATGGAGGCGATCGAGGACGCCCGGCTGCGCGCCGAGAAGGACCTCGGCGTGGTGCTGCGCTGGTGCTTCGACATCCCGGGCGAGGCCGGGCTGGAGGCGGCCGAGATCACCGCCCGGCTGGCCACCGAGCTCGCCCCCGAGGGCCTGGTCAGCTTCGGCCTGGGCGGGCCGGAGATCGGCGTGCCGCGGCCGCAGTTCAAGCCGTACTTCGACCGGGCCCGGGCGGCCGGTCTGCGCTCCGTCCCGCACGCGGGCGAGACCACCGGGCCGCAGACGGTCTGGGACGCGATCCGCGAGCTCGGCGCCGAGCGCATCGGGCACGGCACCCAGGCGGTCCAGGACCCGGCGCTGCTCGACTACCTGGGCGAGCACCGGATCCCGCTGGAGGTCTGCCCGACCTCCAACATCGCCACCCGGGCGGTGGAGCGGATCGAGGACCACCCGATCAAGCGGATGGTGGACGCCGGGCTGCTGGTGACGGTCAACAGCGACGACCCGCCGATGTTCGGCACCGACCTCAACACCGAGTACGGGGTGGCCGCGCGGCTGCTGGGGCTGGACGAGGCCGGGGTGGCGGCGCTGGCGCGCAACGCGGTCGAGGCGTCGTTCCTGGAGCGGGCGGGCAAGGACCGACTGGTCGGCGAGATCGACTCCTACCTGGCGGGTTGGCAGCAGCGCTGACCCCTTCCGCTCCTGCTGTTCCCCTCCGTTCCCCGCTGTTCTCCCTGGTGAACCGCCCCGTCGGCCTCGGCCGGCGGGGCGGTTCCGTCGTTCTCCCGTCGTTCTCCCGTCGTTCTCCCGTTGCCGGCGCCGTTGCCGGCGCCGGACCTCCCGGCCGAGTGGTGCCAAAGTGGTGCCATTAATGGCTCGACATGGCGCCATCGCCGTGCCATGCTTTGAGCCATGGACCTCACGCCGTACGTCGACAACCTCCGGAACGAGCTCGCGGTGGCCGCCGCCACCGGCGGGGAAGAAGCCCGCGCGCTGGCCGACCGGCTGACGCTCCCGCTGGAGTCGGCCGTACGGCTCACGCTGCTCAACGCCCTGTCCGCCGCCATGGGCGAAGTCACCCGTGACCTCGCCCCGGGCTCGGTGGACGTGCGGTTGCGCGGACTCGACCCCGAGTTCGTGGTGACGGCGCCGCCCGGCTCCGGCGGTTTCCACGGCGATGTGCCGCCGGTGGCACCGCCGGTGGCGCCACTCGCCCCACCGGTGGCACCAGTGGTGCCGGCGGTGGGGCCGGAGTCGGACGAGTCGGGCACCGCCCGGATCAACCTGCGCCTGCCCGCGAACCTCAAGGCCCGGGCGGAGGAGGCCGCGGGGCAGGAGGGCCTCTCCCTCAACGCTTGGCTGGTCCGGGCCGTCGCCGGAGCGCTGGAGGGCGGCCAGCCGGCCGGCCGCCCGGCCGCCGACCTCGGCACCCGCGTCCCGCGCAGCGTCGGCGGCCAGGGTTTCACCGGCTGGGTCCACTGACGCCTCCGGGCCTCCGCGCCACCCGTACGACCTGAACGACCCGCACGACCTGCAAGACCCGAACCACCCGCACCTTCGACGTCACCCCCGCTCCGACCAGCGGGAACACCCACGAGAGTGAAGAGGACGGCACAGCCATGCCTACGTACGAGACCGACGGACCGATCTCCGCCTCCCTCGACTTCGAAATCGGCTCGGTGTGGGTCCGCGCGAGCAAGCGCGCCGACGCCGCGGTCGAGGTCCGTCCCGCCAGTGCGGACCGGGAGGCCGACATCAAGGCCGCCAAGCTGACCCAGGTCGACTTCTCCGGCGGTCGGCTCACCCTCAAGGGCCCCAAGCAGCGCACCGTGTTCTCCAGCAAGAAGGGCTCCATCGAGGTCCTCGTCGAGCTGCCCGTCGGCTCCGAGCTGCACCTCGACTCCCCGATGGCGGACGTGGTGACCGAGGGGCCGCTCGGCGACGTCCGGCTCAAGATCTCGATGGGCCGGATCCAGCTCGACCGGGCCGACAGCGCTCGGCTCAAGACCGACCACGGGGACATCCGGCTCGGCGCGATCGCCGGCGACGCCGAGGTGGCCGGGGCCGGCCGGATCGAGGTCGGCGCCGTCGGCGGGCGGCTGACGGTCAAGAACAGCAACGGCGACATCGAGATCGACGAGGTGCACGGCGAGCTGACCGCCAACGCCTCCAACGGCCGGATCCACGTCGGCCTCGCCGAGGGGGCCGTGGACGCCAAGACGGCGAACGGCCACATCCGGCTGGGCCGGGTGGTCCGCGGCAAGGTCTCGCTGCAGGCCGGCGTCGGGGACTTGGAGATCGGCATCGCCGAGGGCACGGCGGCCTGGCTGGACGTGCACAGCAAGTTCGGCGCCGTCCGCAACGAGCTGGGCGCGGCCGAGGGCCCGGGCCAGGCCCGGGAGACGGCCGAGATCCACGGCACCACCCAGGTCGGCAGCGTCACCGTCCGGAGGGCCTGATGGCGGCGATCTCGGCGGTCGGGCTGACCAAGTCCTACGGGGACAAGGAGGTACTCAGGGGCGTCGACCTGACCATCCCGGCGGGCAGCGTGTTCGCCCTGCTCGGGCCGAACGGCGCCGGCAAGACCACTACGGTGGAGATCCTCTCCACCCTGATCCCGGCCGACGGCGGCACCGCCCGGGTGGCCGGCCACGACGTGGTGCGCGAGGCCGACGGGGTGCGGAAGGCGATCGGGGTGACCGGCCAGTTCTCGGCGGTGGACAACCTGCTCACCGCCGAGGAGAACCTGCTGTTGATGGCCGACCTCAACCACCTCCCCCGTCGGGAGGGGCGGAGGCGGGCGGAGCGGCTGCTGGAGCGCTTCGAGCTCACCGAGGCGGCGCGCAAGCCCGTCGTCACCTTCTCCGGAGGCATGCGGCGCAAGCTCGACCTGGCGATGACCCTGGTCGGCGACCCGAAGGTGATCTTCCTGGACGAGCCCACCACCGGGCTGGACCCGCGCAGTCGGCGCACCATGTGGGAGATCATCCGGGGGCTGGTCGCCGACCACGGGGTGACGATCTTCCTCACCACCCAGTACCTGGAGGAGGCCGACCAACTCGCCGACCGGATAGCCGTCCTGGACGGCGGCCGGATCGTCGCCGAGGGCACGGCCGAGGAGCTCAAGCGGATCGTCCCCGGCGGGCGGATCCGGCTCCAGTTCGCGGACGCCCGCCAACTGGACCTCGCGGCCCGGCTGTTCGAGTACGCCACCGCCGACACCGAGGCGCTGCGACTGGACATCCCGGGGGACAACTCCGTGCTCACCGTGAAGACCGTGCTGGACACGCTCGACAACGCCTCCGTACGGGCCGAGTCGCTGGTCGTGGAGACGGCCGACCTGGACGACGTCTTCCTTCAACTCACCGGGGAGGGTGCGCGATGAGCGCGACGACCTACGCGGTCAGCGACTCGCTGACCATGCTGCGGCGCAACCTCAAGCGCGCCCAGCGGTATCCGGCGATGACCTTCTCGGTCGTGGTGATGCCGGTGATGATGCTGCTGCTCTTCAACTACGCCTTCGGCGGCGCACTGGGGGCGGGCATCGGGGGCGGCAGCTACATCGACTACGTCACGCCCGGCATCGTGCTGATGACGGCGACGGCCGGCTCGGTGGCCACGGCCGTGGGCGTCTGCGTCGACATGACCGAGGGCATCGTCAACCGCTTCCGGACGATGGCGATATCGCGCTCGGCCTTCCTGACCGGGCACGTGGTCGGCAGCGTCATACAGACCGTGGTCGCGCTGGTGTTCGTGATCGGCGCCGCCTTCGCGATGGGCTTCCGGTCGAGCGCGGGCCCGCTGGAATGGCTGGCGGCCGCCGGGCTGCTGATCTTCGTGACGCTCACGCTGACCTGGATCTCGGCCGGCATCGGGCTGGTCTCGAAGACCCCGGAGAGCGCCAGCAACACCCCGCTGCCGCTGACCTTCCTGCCCTTCATCGGCAGCGCGATCGTCCCGCCGGACTCGATGCCGACCGTGCTGCGCTGGTTCGCCGAGTACCAACCCTTCACCCCGATCATCGAGACCCTGCGCGGCCTGCTGATGGGCACCGGGATCGGCAACAGCGGCTGGATCGCCCTGGCCTGGTGCACCGGGCTGACCGTGGTCGGTTACTTCTGGTCGCGGAGCGTCTTCTACCGGCGGTGACGGGGGTACGGCCGCTAGCCGCCGGACGGCCCGGGCGGTGGGGGAGACCCACCACCCGGGCCGCACCGGTGTTTCCGGCCGCCGGCGGTCGAGGACCGTGCCGCGACGTTCGTGCCGCGACGGCCGTCCCGTGACGTCTGTTCCGTGACGGCCGTTCCGTGGCGACGTCGCCGCAGTGCTCCGTCGGCTGCCGCTCTCGGCCCGCCGACCCCCTGTAGTAAAGTCCGCGCAAAGGTCGGCAAAAGACCGCCCGGGGGGACGGATGACGGCGAGGCGTCGCACGCGGATCGCGTGGGGGCTCAGAGGAACGGCGCTCGCGGTGTTCCTGGCCTACCTGCCGGGCTGGCACGCCTCGCGTTCGGGCGGGCTGGTGGTGGTCGAGCACTGGCTGAATCGGCCGGTGCTGCTGATCGGGGCGGCGGTGGTGCTGCTCGTGGCGTCGCTGGTGGTCGGGCTGGAGTTCCGTACCCGGTTCGCGCAGATCGGCTGCGCGGCCGTCCTGGCGCCGCTGGTCGTCGCCGGGATCGCGATCCTGGGCCTGTCCTTGCTGTTCAGCGCCAACGGCGGCCGGGAGGATCGTTTCGTCAGCCCGAACCGCACGGACCGGGTGCTGACCGTCACCAATGTCGCCTTCTCGGTCGACCCGGTCTACCAGGTGGAGCTGGAGACCGGCAGCGGCTGGTCCGCCCGGCACTGGAGCATGGGCACCTGGGACACCAGCGGCGGCGACTTCGTCCGCATCGACTGGTCCGGCCCGGACGAGATCACCGTGACCGGCCGGGAGAAGTTCACCGTCTTCGACGTCCACTCCGACGGCAGCCTGAGCGAGCCCCGGGTGCTGCCCAAGCAGGGGAGTGCCGCCGCGGAGCCGTCCTCCTAAGCTGTCCCGATGCAGACATGGATCCGTGGGGGACGGGGAGCTGGGCCGCGCCGGCCGCGCTGGGCGCGCTGGGTGGCGGCGGTGTACGTGATCGGCTTCGTCGAGGGGACCGGGGCGCACCTCTACGACGTGCTCACCGGCGGACTCCACGCCTACCGGGACTGGCCGCTGCCGAGCCAACTGCTGTTCCACGCCCTGCTCGTACTGGACCCGCTGGCCGCCGTGCTGGTCGCCCGGGCCCGCCCGGTGGGACCGCTGCTCGGCGCGGCGATCATGGCCGCGGACCTGGTCGCGAACTGGTGGGGAAACTGGGACGGACTGGTGCACCGGCCGCTCGACTACCTCCAGCCGGTCGGGCTGCTGCCGATGACGCTCTTCGGGCTGCTCGTGTTCGGGACGGCGGTGCCGCTCCGGCGGGTGTTCCACCGGACCGCTCCGCGGGCCGTCGCGGCCCCGCGCACCCAGGAGGCCTGAGCCCGCAGGGCCGCCGGGCCCGGGTGGGTCACCAGGTGTCGATGCCCATGGTCTTGGCGGCGCTGTGGATGGCGTTGTAGTGGGCGATCGACATGTCCGACTTCTTGTCCTTCGGCGGGAGGTTCTTGTCGGCGGCGCGGAACTCGTCACGGGCCTCGGCGAGCAGGCTGGTCCCGTAGGAGACCGGGACGTCATTGGTGCCGTGGGCAGGGTGGGACTTGGCGGCGGTCTTGCTGCCGGCGTTGGCGAGGGTGCTGCGGGCCTGGTTGTAGTCGGCGGCCTTGACCGTCTTGGGGTTGCGGACCTGCGCCTGCACCCCGGCCACCGACGGGGCCTGCTCGGCGGCCATGGCGGCCGGTGCGACGGCGGCGGTCAGGGCGCCGGCGGTCAGGGCGCCGGCGGTGAGGGCGGTGGCGAGGACGTTGCGGACGATCCTGTTCATGGGAATGCCTTCCGTAAACGTGTCGGGGATTCGCCTCCGGATGGGAAGTGGCAATCGTCGGAGTGCGAACGTCTCCGCACTACCCCGGGCGTCGAGAGCGGAAAACCCGCTTTCGTTCGGTTTGTTGGGAAGTGGTGGGATCAGGCCGTTCTCTGGATTCAGGGAATTCGTATCGTCAGACTGGAGGGGTGGATCCTGATCTCTACCCCGAGCCGGCCGCTGCGGGAAGCCTCACCGCCGCCCTGGAGGCGACGGCCGCCGAGCTGGGCGCCGATGTCAGCCTGGTGCCCGGGACGCAAGGTGGGACCGAGGCGGCCATCCTGGCCGCGGCTCCCGATCGCAACCCGCTCCGGGTCTTCGCCGCCGCCGACCGGCGCGGGTTCGGCGTCGTCGGCTGGAGCCGAGGCGGCGTTCAGATGATCACAGGGGGCACGACGGACCTCCGGGACGTCGTCCGGGCCGCGGTGCTGTGGAGCAGTGGCCGGAGCCTGCGGGAGATGTGCGAACAGGTGCCGTTCCTGGAGCACGACGACTTCGCGGCCGCGGCCGAGCGTGGCCCGGCCGCGGCCGTCGAGTGCCAGTGGCGCGGGATCCGGGCGACGGCGGCCGAGACTCCCGGGTTCCCGGAGTACGCCCGGCTGGTCGAGGCGGCGTACGCCGAACCGAGGCTGCGACAGCTGTTCCCCGTCACCAGCCACTGGACGCTCGGCTTCCAGGCCTGCATCGGCCTCTCGTTCGTGGTCGAGGTCGCGATCGAACCGGGGTCGAACGGCTGCCCGTACCGCGTACGGCCGTTGCTGATGAGAGGGGTGCTCGGGGTGACGGACTCGGCCGAGGAAGCGGTCGCCATGGCCGTCGCCCACCTTCCCGCCGACCTCGGGCCCGCCGTCGTCCGGAACGACGACGAGCACGCGCGCGCCCTGAACTCCCTGAAGGGGGTGCCCGATCTGGACGAGATCGAGCGGTGGTTCGCCGCCGTGGCCGAGGGGCGGGTGAGCCGGGACGAGGCGGACTGGTGGGCGTCCTGCTGGTTGCTCGACGACGACCTGACGTGGGACGAACTCTCCTTCTGGGCTCTGGAACTGCTCTGCGGGATCGACCTCGCCACCGGTCCCGGGGGCCCGTACCTGCACGACGACGCGCAGGTGCGGGAGTGGCTCGACGAGCTGCGGCGGCGTCGGGGTGCCCAATGACGGGCTGCGGAAGGCGCGGGCTGACGTGAGAGGAAACGGCGTGACGGTACGGTCGAGGAAGATCATGATGTGAGGGCAGGCGTACCGATCCCCGCCCGCGAAGGAGCCCGCAGATGACGGCGACGACCCCCGGCAGCTTCCAGTCGGTCACGTTCGCGGCCTGGCGCGACCACCCGCCCGGCCGGGACCGTCCGTCCGGTCGGCACTACGTCACGCTGCCGGAACTCCTGGTACGACTGGGCAGCTTCGGGCTCGGCCTCCGCTGGAAGGCACAGATCGACGATGCCCGACAGATCACCGCCTTCGCCGAGATCGAGCGGGCCTGCGCCGGGGCCGGGCTCGGCACCCTGGAACTGCTGGCCCTGGTGGCACCGGGTTTCCAGTTCATCGACGCGGACTTCGCCGGGTACGCGGGCGATGAACTGAAGGTGGTACTGCGGGAGTTCGACAGCACGAGCTGGGACGTCTGCACCACGGACGCCTCGGTGATCCGAGAGATCCGCCGGCACTACCCGGACGCGGTGCCGTGTCATCCGGCCGGGGCCGTGAGCACGCCCGTCCACCATGATGGTGATCATGACTGGTGAGCCCTTGTCCGTGTCCCTCGATGAGCTGCGCAGGTCGTTCGACGTGCTGCTGCGCCATGTGGAAGCCCGGGCGGGCGATGCCGTCGTCCTGGACAAGGACTACTTCTGGGCTGTCCCATCGAGCGACCTGTATGACGTCCTCAGGCGGCCGGACGACCTGATGATCGGGCAGCTCTCGGAGTCCTGGCAGCAGCTGAGGGACCTGCTGGCCGACCGGGACCGTGCTGTGGGGCACCACTTGGTGTGGTTGGCCGACGTCCTGCGGGCGGTGGGCCGGGCCGTTCCGTAGCCGCCTCCGGCGTCGGTCCACGGCCGGGGTTCTAGAGGCTGCCGCCGAGGAGGACGCGGTAGACGATGGTGGTGTCGTCGGTGCTCACCTCGGTGCAGAGCTCGCGCCGGTCGAGCAGCCAGCCGTTGGCCTCGCACTGCTGCCGGGGTCGGAGGCGGTCGGCGGCCTCGGCCGTCGGCACTCCGGGTGGGGCGGTGAGGTAGCGGGTGCGCCAGCAGGTGGAGCCGCTGCCGTTGCCGCAGCCCTGGCCGGTGTGGAGGGTGGTGTAGCCGGGTGGCGGTTGGGGCAGGGCCGTCGCGGAGGGGACGTCCGCCTCGTGGAAGAGCACCAGGGCCAGCAGTGGGGTGAGGGGCAGGACCAGGGCGAGTTGGGTGTGGAAGGCGATGCCCGCCGCCCGGGACCAGCCGGCCGGGCGGTCCGTGCGCGGCCCGGCGATCCGCCGTTCCAGCCACAGGCCGAGCAGGACGGCCAGTTCGGCGAGCGGGGTGTACAGCAGGTACAGCTCGGTCTCGTTGCGCGGCTGCAGGAGGTCGAGGGCGACGGCGAGGATCAGCGCGAGCCAGAGCAGCAGCGCGCCGGCGAGCGGCGCCCGGAACGGTGTCGCCCGGGCACGCAGCAGCCAGTGGGCGAGCGGTAGCAGCGCGAACAGCACTCCGACGACGGCCCACACGGCGATCCGACCCCCCAGCGCGATTGACGGTGTCCTGGGAGTTCGGACGCCCGGGCGGCGCCCGTCGGTTCCGGCACGAAGGAAGCCTCCTCCTGCTGGTCTCACCGTTCACCTCTCCGCGGGTGATCACGATCTCGTCGTGGACGTGTCGTTCGGCCTGCAGCGTGACGGCCTCCCGGATCCGCTCGACCGGGAAGGTCGCCGCGATCGGCACCGTGATCCCGCCGGTGCGGACGGCCTCGGCGCCGAGCCCGTGCAGGAACCCGAAGGTGCCCTCGGAGGCGGTACCGAGCACCCAGGCGGCCGCGGCCGCGCGGTAGGGGTGGGGGCCGCCGGGTACGACGGGACCGCCGCCCGCCGCCGGCAAGGGAGTCAGGCGTTGGCCCAGGCGCGGGTGGAGAGCACGAGGAGGTAGCCGTCCGGGTCCTGGACGGTGACGCCCCAGGTGTCCCAGTACGGGTTGTGGGCCGGGACCCGCTTGCCGCCGTGCTGTTCGAGCCGTGCCAGCAGCTCGTCGCCGACGGGTTCGCCGAGGTAGACGACCAGCAGGTCCTCGGCGGTGGGCCGGGGTTCGACGGGCGCGGCGGGGTCGTGGACCAGCTCCAGGTGCCAGGCGGCCGCAGGCCAGCCGACCATGAGGAGGGAGTGCTCGCCGGGGGTGCCGTCCGTCGTGTGCCGGTAGAGGACGTCGAGGCCGAGGCCGGAGACCCAGAACTCCTCCGCCGCTTCGAGGTTGCGGGAGGGGCGGGCGATGCGAATGTGGGCGGTGGCGTCGGCGGGCATGGTGCGGCCTCCTGGGGAGGGGTGGGCGGGGCTGGTGGCAGTGAGCCTAGGGATCACCGGGGCGGGTGCCATCGGGCGCTGGTCCTAGTCCGCCGGGCCTCGGTCCGGGGTGCTGGATGCCAACGGCCTCGGGGCAACGTCGCCCCCTCCAGCGGGGAACGCGGAAGGCCCGGCACCTGGGTAGGTACCGGGCCTTCCGACTGTGGAGCGCCAGGCCCGGATTGCACGGACTCTTCCTACTGAAAGTAGGACGTGCTCTGGTAGCACCGCTGACGCCTGACGAGGAATCTTCTCCCTCGCGACAAGAAGAAGACTAGCAGGTCAGCGGCCATGATCCGAATCGGGCGGTACGGCGGTGGGGAACGCGGAAGGCCCGGCACCTGGGTAGGTGCCGGGCCTTCCGACTGTGGAGCGCCAGGCCCGGATTGCACGGACTCTTCCTACTGAAAGTAGGACGTGCTCTGGTAGCACCACTGACGCCTGACGAGGATTCATCTCCCTCGCGACAAGAAGAAGACTAGCAGGTCAACGGCGGTGGTCCGAATCGGGCCCGAGAGGTCGTCAGGCGCCGAACTCCCCATTGCGGATGGCGTCTGGCAGGAGGCTGCTGCGGACGTGGGCGGAGTCGGGGCCTATGGCCACCTCAGTGCAGTTGCTCGCATTTGAGCATGCGTTGGGCCGGATCCAGGAGCGGTTCTCCATCGCCCCACGGTTCGGTGGAGCCCGAAAGGCGTGCGTCCTTTCACCGGTGATCGCAGCCCCATGGCGAACCCGCTTCCACGCGCAGGAAGTCGGCCGGGCCGACTTCCTGCGCACACCTCCTTTCCGGCGGCCCGGCCGTCAAGGGTTATGCGTGCGCACGATTCGGAGCTTGAGGTCCTGCCACGCCACTGGAAGGGTCGGCCTCGCCGACAACAGGGGAGCCGCCGTGATTCTGGAGATCCGCACCTACCGTCTGAAGCCAGGCAGCGGAGCCGACTTCGTCCGGATCATGGCCGAGGAGTCCGTGCCCCGCCTCGAAGCCGCCGGCATTCGGGTCGTGGACCACGGCGGCTCGCTCGTCGCCGAGGACGGTCACGAAGAGGCCTATCTGCTCCGGGCGTTCGACTCCGTCGAGCAGCATCGCGCGCAGGAGGACGCCTTCTACGGCAGCGACGTCTGGCGGCGGGGGCCGCGCGAGGCGATCGTCTCCCGGATCGAAGGCATGCACTCCGTCGTGATCGAGGTGCCCGACCACGCCGTGGAGGCCTTCAGGCGTCCCTGATCACCCCGGGGGCCTGCTGTCGTGTGATGCGGCGGAGTCTGTGCGCGGCCTGCGGGACTTCGCTTCGTCCGTGCACTACCTTTCGTGCTGCGTCGCCACGCTCCGTGACCGGAGGCGCTCCCCGGCGGCGTGCGGTGCACACCCGACCCGTCCCACGGAAGGATCGTGATGACTGCCCAACTCCCCACCACCGTCGACGGAGTGATCGACCGACTCGCGGCGCTCGACGCCGAGCTCGACCCCCGCGACGGCGTGGCCTGCTTCAACCACATCTACCTGAAGGTCACCAAGCTGGTGAAGGCGAAGGTCACCGACGGCACCTTCAAGGACGGCGCGTTCATCGAGCAGATGGACGTGAACTTCGCCGGGCTCTTCCTCAAGAACGTCGACTCCGCCAAGGCCGGCGGTCGGGTCGACCCGGCCTGGCAGTCGATCTTCGACCAGCGCCACAACCCGGTCATCTGGCCGATCCAGTTCGCCCTGGCCGCGATGAACGCCCACATCGACCACGACCTCGCCCTCGCCGTCGTCGAGACCTGCAAGCAGCGGCGGACCTCGCCCGACACCCCGCCGGTGCACGAGGACTTCGAGAAGGTCAACGACCTGCTGGCCGACGCCGAGGCGGAGATCCGGGCCGAGTTCGAGCTGCAGTTGGAGAAGATCGCCACCGCGCCGGCCGAGTCGCTCAAGCACTACGTCTCGTCCTTCAGCATGGCCGCCGCCCGTGAGGTGGCCTGGTCCAACGCCACCCGGCTCTGGAAGGTGCGGGACGACTTCCTCGCCTACCAGTACGAACTCGCCGCCATCACCAGGCCGGTGGGCTTCGCCAACGTCGCCATCCTCACCCCGGTCATCCCTCCGCCGGCCGACTAGGGCGGGCAGTCGCGCGTGGGCGGGAGACGGCTCCGGTGCCGTCTCCCGCCCACTGGTCTCGGCGGGCCGTGGCCGGTCAGACGCAGCCGGCCGGGTTGCCGGAGCAGCCCTCGGGCGTCGCCGGGGCGGCGGTGCCCGCGGCGACGGACGGGGTCGTCCCCGGGTGGGGCGACGTGCCCGCGGTGCCGATCATCACAGCCGCCGCGATGCCGATCATCACGTGAACTACCTGCCTGAGCACGATGGTCCTCCGGTCTGCCGAATGAACTCCTGTGCACAGTAAGTCGGTTGCTGGCAGACGGCCGGTCAACGGGTGACCGGCGGGGCCGCCGTACCGCCGTCCGACGGGCTCGAAAAGGGTTGCGCGGATGATCCGGGACTGTCGACGATCATCCGATGGACACAGTCATCAGACGCGTACGGGCCGACGAGTGGGAGCAGGGCAAGGCGATCCGCCTGGACGCCCTGCGGGATCCGATCGCGCACCTCGCCTTCCTGGACACCTACGAGAACGCCGCCGCCAGGGCCGACGAGTTCTGGCGGGACCGCACCGCCGGGGCCGCCGAGGGCGACTCCGTGTGCCAGCTCGTCGCGGAGGCCGCCGACGGGCGGTGGCTCGGCACGATGACGGTACTGGTCGAGCTGCCCGGCGGGCCGGGGGCGCTCGACGGCGACGTCATCGCCGTGCCGCAGGCGCACGTGGTCGGGGTCTACGTCCGGCCCGAGGCGCGCGGCACCGGCCTGGCGCACCGGCTGATCGAGGCCGCCCAGGAGTGGGCCTGGGCGCTCACCGAACCCCGGCTCCAGCGGGTCCGGCTGTTCGTCCACGAGGACAACGCGCGCGCCGAGGCGATGTACGTGCGGGCCGGCTTCAAGCACTCGGGCGCGTCGGCGCCGGTGCCGGGCGACGGGACGGGCCGCGAGATCGAGCTGGCGGTCGAGCGCGGCTGAGCACGGCTGGGCGCTGGGCCGGGGCCGCCGTCGCGGCGCCCTGGCCCAGCCGGCCGAAGGCCGCTACCGGGTTCTCCTGGTGGAAGATCACGGGCGACTCGTCAGGATTCTCGTCATGCTCGGCCCCGACAGCCGTGCGCCCGGTCTGTGCCCGGGGTGCGGAGCGCGGGTGCTACCAGCCCCACTCGACCTCGCCGTCGTCCGCCAGCCCCGCCCGCCGGGCCAGCCAGCGGGCGCGTTCGACGTCGCCGTCCCGGAAGTGGACGAACAGGGTGTGATGCTCGGCCGGGCGGTCGAAGTCGACGTTGTCGCTGTTCAGGGCGAGCTGCAGATGGGTGTCCTTGGCGCGCCGCGCCATGCCCAACTCCGGTACGGCGGGCCAGAAGAAGTAGCTTCAGGAGAGCGATCCCGGGCCGCTGCCGATGGCGTCGAGGAAGCGCTCCTCGAAGGTCCCGGCGGGCTGTTGGACCTGGAACTCCAGTGGCAGCAGCGCCTCGACCCCGGGCGTCGCGGCCTCGCGGACCGCCGTCCGGTGGAGGTCGATGGGGGTGGCCCGCGCCTCCGGGAAGGCCGCGAAGAGGCGCCGGGCCTCGGCGGCGGTGAGTGCGGTCGTCACGCCCTCGGTGTTGCAGTCGGCCACCGCCTCGGCGAGGGCCAGCAGCCGCCGGGCGGCGGCGTGGGCGACGTGCGGATCCGGGGTCCGGAGGACGGGGAGGGCTGTCGAGGTGCTCACCGTGGTGATCCAAGCAGTTCGGGTGCCATCGAGCACTCGGATATCGGGGCGGGCTGCTGCTGAGCCGAGTGCTCAAGGGAGGCTCAAGGGAGACGGCGAGTTGCCGTCGCGCGGGAAGTCGGACCGGCCGACTTCCCGCGCAGGGCGGTCAACCGCCCACCCGCACCACGTACTTGCCGGTGGCCCGCCCCTGCTCTATCGCGTCGTGCGCCGCCGGGACGGCCTCCAGGCCCGGCAGTTCGGTGAGCGGGAGGGTGAGGCCGCGGTGGGCCTGGAGGCCGAGGGTGGTGCGGATGGCTCGGGCGAGGCGCTCGGGGGCGGTGGCGGCGTAGGCGCGGTGGCTGAAGCCGGTGACGGAGAGGTTGCCGCCCATCAGTTGGCCGAGCGTGGGCATGGTGCCGACCTCGCCGCCGCCCGCGTTGCCGAACAGGACGATCCGGCCGCCGGGGGCGGTGACCGTCAGGTCGAGTTCCAGGGTGGTGGTGCCCAGCGGGTCGAGCACCAGGTCGACGCCCCGGCCGCTGGTGGCGGTGCGGACGGCGTCGGCGAGCTGCTCGTCGCGGGCGAAGGCGTGGTGGTAGCCCAGGTCGACGGCGGCCGGGGCCTTCTCCGGGCGGCCGACGGTGCCGATCAGCGTGCCCTCGCCGCCGAGCAGCGGGACGAGCTGGGCGATCGCGCTGCCGATGCCGCCGCCGGCCGAGTGGACCAGGACGGTGTCCCCGGCGGTCAGCCGGCCCGCGTCGGTGAGCAGCAGGACGGCGGTGGCGAGGCCGAGCGGGGCGGCCGCGGCGGCGCTGAGCGCCAGCCCGTCCGGGACGGGGACGGTCAGGACGGCGTCGGCGAGCACGACCTCGGCCAGTCCGGCGCCGACCGGTGCGGCGGCGACCCGGTCGCCGACGGCCAGTCCGGTGACGCCCTCACCGAGCTCCCGGACCGTTCCGGCCACCTCCTTGCCGGGCAGGTAGGGCCAGGCGGAGGTGTAGCCGCCGTCGCCGCGGCGGGCCATCACGTCCACGAAGTTGAGTCCGGCCCAGGCGACGTCGATCGCCACCTGGCCGGGGCCGGGGTGCGGTGCGGCGGTCTCCCGGATCTCGGAGTTCTCGGCTCCACCGGGTGCGGTCATCACCAGTGCGCGCATGTCGGGCCCCCTCGACTACTATGTTCGACGAACGGCGAAATTGCCGTGGCAAAGTGGTACCACTCAATTTCGGCGTTTGTCGAACATCGCAGATCAGAGGAGGTCCGGACGTGCCCCGCAGCACCCGCCGTCGACCGGCGCTCGCCCACCCCGAGGCCGAGGCCATCGACCTGTACGACGTCCTGCACGCGCTCTCCGACCCCACCCGGATGACCATCGTCCGGATCCTGCGGACCGAGCCCGAACGGGCCTGCGGCACCTTCCCGGTGGACGTCGCGCCCTCCACCCTCAGCCACCACTTCAAGGTGCTGCGCGAGTCCGGCGTGATCAGCCAGCGGGAGGAGGCCAACCGCCGCTTCTCCGCGCTGCGGACGGTCGACCTCGAACAGCGCTTCCCGGGCCTGCTGGACACCGTCCTCGTCGCGCTCGCCCGCAACGGGGACGACACCTAGCCACCGGCCCTCCCGCCGGGGCGGCCCGGGCCGCCTCCGGCCGCGCGGGGCCGGAGGCGGGGGCGGGTCAGCGCAGGCGCGAGGAGGACAGGATCGACGCCAGGTGCGCCGCCACCATCCCCCAGGTGATCACCGCGATCCCGGCGAGGGTCCAGCGGGTCGCGTCCAGGTTGTGCAGGCCGGCGTCCACCACGGCCGCCGCCAGCAGCACCAGCGAGGCCTCGATGCCGTTGGTCACCCGGTGGATCTTGAAGATCGAGGCGAACCGGCGGGCCGTCGCGATGCCCTGGGAACGCGGCTGGGTCGACTCCTCGTCCGCCGGCGGCTGCCCGCTGCGGGCGCGGGCCACGTCCACCAGGTCCGTCGAGGCCTTGAGCAGCACCACGCCCAGCGCGGCCGCCAGGCCCACCGACACCCACAGCTCCGAGCCCCCACGGGCCGCCCGGACGCCCGCGCCGATCATCAGCGCGGCGTCCGCCAGATAGGCGCCGAGCCGGTCCACGTACACCCCGGCCATGCTGAACTGGCGCTTCCAGCGCGCCACTTCGCCGTCCACGCAGTCGAACAGCAGGAACAGCTGGAACAGCACCGCGGCCAGCACCGCGCCGGTCAGGCCCGGGATCAGCAGGGCCGCGCCACCGCCGACCCCGCACACCACCATCACCCAGGTCAGGGTGTTCGGCGAGACCGAGGTGCGCACCAGCTGCCGGGTGGTCCGCAGCGAGATCGCCCGCATGTAGAGCCGGCCCGCCCAGTGTTCACCGTTGCGGCTCTGCAGCTTGGCCTGCGGCTGGCACACCTCGCGCAGCTCGGCGAGCGCCGGAGCAGCCACCATGACGACATCCCTCCACCTGTCCCGGAACGGGACCCGCTGTCCCGGAACGGGACCCCAAACGATCACCACAGGCTACGGCCTCCGGGTGGGCGCCCTGAGCAGCAGGTACGCCCCCCGCGGCCGGGAAAACCGGTGGGCCGCCCGACCGCCCCGCGGCTAGGCTTCGCGGGTTCACCGGAACCGGAGCCCCCGGACCCGATCGCCCGTTCCCACACGCCCGTTGACGTCGTCGGACGCGGAAACGGTTCACGGCGAGGCGGCCCCGGGGCGGAACGAGGGAGAGCGCAGACACCATGGTGACCACGGGTACCGCCCCGCAGGGCCCCGACCTGGCCCGACTCCTGGCCGACCACCGGCCGCAGGGCCCGGCCGAGACCGCCGACCACGCCCGGGCGAGCGCCCTGCTCACCGCCCACGACGGCGCGGCTCGCGACACCGACGGCCCGCACGCCCGCGACCTCTGGGACCGGGGCACCCCGCTGCACTTCACCGCCTCCGCGCTGATCGTCCACCCGCCGACCCGTCGGGTGCTGCTGCGCTGGCACGTGCGCCAGCAGGCCTGGCTGCAGGTCGGCGGCCACGGTGACCCGGGCGAGACCCGGCCGTTGGACATCGCCCTGCGCGAGGGCCTGGAGGAGACCGGTCTGACCGACCTCACCCCCTGGCCGGATGCCGCCCTCGTCCACCTCGCCGTGGTGCCCGTCCCGGCCTCGTCCGTCGAGCCCGCCCACGAGCACGCCGACCTGCGCTTCCTGCTGGCCACCGACACCCCGGACGCGGCCCGGCCGGAGAACCCGGCCTCGCCGCTGGAGTGGCTCACCGTCGAGGAGGCCAAGCGGCGGACCACCGAGGCGAACTTCCGCGAGACCCTCGACCGCGCCGCCCGCCTGCTCGGCTGAACCACAGCCTCCCGCAAGGAAGCCGGCAAAGAACCCGACAAGGAACCCCGCCACCGTGACACACACCGACCAGACCCTCGTCTTCGACGCCGACGACACCCTGTGGGAGAACAACGTCCTCTTCGAGCGGGTCATCGACGGCTTCCTGGACTGGGTCGCCGCTCCCGCCGGGCGGGACGGCGCCCGCGCCCTGCTCGACCGGATCGAGGCCGCCAACGCCGCCGCCCTCGGCTACGGCTCCGCCGTCTTCCGGCAGAGCCTCGCCGACTGCCTGCGGCAGCTGAACGACGACCGCACCCCCACCGCGGCCGAGCTCGACCGGATCGACGCGCTGCTCACCCCGCTCACCTGGCGCGGCGAGGTCGAACTGATCCCCGGCGTCGCCGACACCCTCGGCGCCCTGGCCGCCCGCCACCGGCTGCTGCTGCTCACCAAGGGCGACCTGGACGAGCAGCAGGCCAAGGTGGACGCGTCCACGATCGCCCACCACTTCCGCAGCGTCCACATCGTGGCCGAGAAGTCCGTCGACACCTACCAGCAGCTCACCGCCGAACTCGGCCTCGACCCGGACCGGACCTGGATGATCGGCAACTCGCCCAAGTCCGACATCGCCCCCGCCCGGCTGGCCGGCCTGCGCACCGTCTTCATCCCACACGAGCACACCTGGGTGCTGGAGCACCAGGAACTCGGCCCGGACGAGGCGACGCTGCAGCTCGCGGCCTTCCCGGAGCTGCTGCGCCACTTCTGAGCCCTCGGGTTCCGAGCCCGCAGGCACTGAGCCCGCGGGCTCGGAGCCCTCAGGCCGCCAGCGCCGTCACCGGGGCCTGGTCCGTACCCCGGTACAGCCAGGCCCGCTCCGCCGCCGACCACACGCTGGTCGTCACCAGGTACAGCGCGGCGGCCACCGGCACCAGCAGCGCGAACAGCACCGACCCGAACGACAGGTACGGCAGCAGCGCCGCCCCCGGCTGCGGGGTGGTCTGCGCGGCCGCCGCCCGCCGGGCCCGGCGGTAGTTGACGTACCCGACCGCCGCCAGCCCGGCCTCCAGTACCGCGAACACCGCGAACTGCCCGGCGCCGTGTGCGTTCCCGACGTGCAGGCCGAGCGGCACGCCGAACAGGGTGTGGTCCAGCAGGTCGTTCGGGGTGGTGAACAGCCGGTACATCACCGAGAAGAACGGGATCTGCACCAGCATCGGCAGGCAGCCCGCGAACGGTGACACCTGCTCCTTCCGGTACAGCTCGGCCAGCGCCTCGCGCTGCTTCTCCGGGCGGTCCTTGTACTTCCGGTTCAGCTCGGCGATCTTCGGCGCGAGGGTCGAACGGGCCTTCTCCCCGCGCGCGGCCGCCCGGGCCAGCGGGTGCAGGGCCAGCCGTACGACGAGGACGAACAGGACGATCGCCAGTGCGGTCGGCAGGACGTGGGCGATGGCGGCGACCGCGGCGTGGGCGACGGCGACGGCCGGGTCGAGAACAGCGAGAACGGACATGGTGGAGCGAGCCCTCCGGGGTCTCGGGTTGCGAGTGATCGGCGGAGGACGGCCACGAAAGGACGCACGGCGACACCGAAGGCACCCGCGGCGATGCCGAAGGGATGCGAAAGGGCTTGCGGTGAAGCGGAGTTACGCGGCCGCCGGGACCGCTCCCGGCGCCCTGGGGCGTCGCCGGCCCCGGGCGTCCGGATCGCGCTGCGGCAGGAAGGCCGTACCGAAGGCCCGACGTCGCAGCGTCCCGCTGCGCACCGCCGCCGGCGCCCGTGCGCCCAGCAGCCGTGCCCCGGCCAGCGCCCCCGCGACCGCCCCGGCGACCAGCACCACGGCCGCCACGGCGGCGACGGACGCCAGCGCGCCGCCGTCGATCACCACGTCCCCGGTCACCACCCGGAGCAGCCCGAGCAGGAACGTCACAACGCCCATGGCAGGCCCCTCCCTTCGGTGTCTCCCCGGTTCCCGGACGTACAGCAGGACGATCGTACGGCCTGCCGGGTTCCCGGCGATCCGGCCGCCCCCGTCCGCTCCCGTCCGAGGTGTAGCCAGTGGTGCTACACGGGGCTACCGTGGATCCATGAAGACGATTACCCAGCGGGAGTTCCGGAACAACTCCGCCGCGGTGATGGACGCCGTCGAGGCGGGGGAGACCTTCCACATCACCAGGAACGGGGTCGAGGTCGCGGAGCTGCGACCGGTGTCCGGGCGACGGCGGCTCACCGCGGAGGAGCTGGTCGCGCGGCACGTGAAGCTGCCGCGGGTGGACTACCAGCAGATGCGCAAGGAGGCCGAGGAGTACTTCGGGCCGGAGGAACTGGTCGGGGACGAGGGCGACGACCCGTTCGAGCGCCGGCGTGGCTGAGCGCCGCAGAGCCCCCCGCCGGCGGCCCGCCGGCGTCCTGGACACCTGCGTCTACATCGACCTGGCCCTGCTCAACCCCGGCGACCTGCCCGCCGTTCCCGAGCTGACCGCGATCACCTTCGCCGAACTCCAGCAGGGCGTCTCGATGGCCCGCGACCCGCTCAGCCGGGCGGCCCGGCTGGAGGTGCTCGGCGCGGCGATGGCCGACTTCGACCCGCTGCCCTTCGACGCGGCGGCCGCCGCCCGCTACGGCACCCTGGTCACCCTCACCATCGCCGCCGGCCGCCAGCCGCGCCCGCGCCGGATCGACCTGATGATCGCCGCCGTCGCCTCCGCCCACGGACTGCCGCTGTACACCCGCAACGTGGCGGACTTCCGGGGCCTGGGCTCGGCGGTGGAGGTCATCGGGATCTGAGGGCGGCGGTCCCCTCGCGCTCGACGTCGTCCGCGAGGGCCGCCGCGTACCGCAGGGCCTCCTTGCGGTTCCGGAGGCGCCGCAGCACCAGATTGTGGCCGCGGGTGCCGATGTGCGGCCCGACCGCGGCCGCGACGGCCCAGCGGGGGCGGTCGAACAGCCGGAGCACGGCCCAGCGGAGCCCGAAGTTCAGGCCGGCCACCGCGGCGATCGGGATCGTCAGCAGGAGCCCGTCGCCGAAGTCCCCGCCGGCGTGGCGCAGCGGGTTGTAGTCGTTCAGCCGCCGGGCCGTCGCCCGGAACCGGCCGAGCCAGACCACCGCGATCCGGACCCGCAGGTCGTCCGGCCCGGTGACGTCGAGGTAGCCGATGCGCCCGGCGCGCTCGCCCTTCGCCCACGCCTCCCGCTCCTGGACGGTGGAGGTGATCACCGCCTCGGCCCCGTTCGCCCGCTGCCGCTCCTCGAACTCCGCGGTCCAGCCCTTCTCGCGCTTCTTCTGCTCGGCGGACCAGGCCCGCTCGCGCTCCTGGCGCTCGTCGAGGCTGAGCGGCCGCCGCTGATGTGCACTCACGGGGTCATCGTAGGAGGAAGGGTCAAGGAGAGGTAAAGCCGGACCCCCTGGTTCGGTTCTCCGGGCTGGGCCGGGCCGGGCCAGTCCGGGGCCGGGTCCAGTTCGGTCCGGCCCGGCCCGGACCCGTCAGGCCAGCCGGACCGCCTTGCCGGTGGCCGCCGAAGTGCGGGCGGCCTCAAGGACGGTGAGGGTGGCCACCGCGTCGCGCGGGTCGACCGGGGGCGGGGTGCCCGGGCTGGCCAGGGCGGCCGCGATGCCCGCGTAGAAGGCGGGGTAGTCGCCCGGGTCGGTGGGCAGCGAGATGGCGGACTCGTCGGTGCCCAGGGTGCCGTAGTGCTCGGGCAGGTCGGCGCCCCACGGGTGGGCGCCGTCCGGGCGCCGACCCGAGCGGAGCTCGGCCTCCTGCGGGTCCATGCCGTGCTTGACGTACCCGGCGGTGTCGCCGAGCACCCGCAGCCGGGGGCCGATCAGCGGGGTGATGGCGCTGGTCCACAGGTGCGAGCGGGTGCCGGAGGCGTGGGTCAGGGCGAGGAAGGCGTCGTCGTCCACCACTGCGCCGTCGCGCCGCACGTCGACCTCCGCGTACACCGTCTCGACCGGTCCGAACAGGGTCAGCGCCTGGTCGACCAGGTGGCTGCCCAGGTCGTACAGGGTGCCGCCGACCTCGGCCGGGTCGGCCAGCTCGCGCCAGCCCGCCTTGGGCTTGGGGCGGAAGCGCTCGAAGCGGGACTCGAAGCGGTGCACCCGGCCCAGCGCGCCGCCCCGCACCAGTCGGCCCGCGGTGAGGAAGTCGCCGTCCCAGCGCCGGTTCTGGAACACGGACAGCAGCACGCCCCGGTCCTCGGCCAGCCGGCACAGCTCCAGCGCCTCGGCGGCCGTGCCGGCCAGCGGCTTGTCCACCACGGTGGCCAGGCCCGCCCGCAGCGCGGCCCGGGCGAGCGGGGCGTGGGTGCGGTTGGGCGAGGCGACGACCACCAGGTCCAGCGCGTCCGGGTCGGCGAGCAGCTGCTCCGGGGTGTCGACGGCGCGGGCGCCCGGGTGCTCGCGCCGCAGCTGCTCGCGCCGCTCCGGGTTGGCGGTGACCACGGCGTCCAGCCGCAGGCCCGGGGTGGTGGCGATCAGCGGGGCGTGGAAGGCGGAGCCGGCCAGGCCGTAGCCGATCAGGCCGACGCGGAGGGGAGCGGAAGCGGGCTGCGGATTCATGCGCCCCACTCAATCACGAGGCGCCCGGTTGCTCCCGGTTTCCGCCGACCGCCCGCCGCATCCCGGCCACCGCATCCCGCCCGCCGCATCCCGGCCACCGGGACGTCCTGTCACCGGCCACCTGCGCGGATTAGGCTGTGCGGGGTCAGGGCCCATCGCAAGACGTTGCAACACTTCGGGAGACACGCACGTGGCAGAGCGCAAGCCCATCGAGTCCTGGCTGACCGACATGGACGGGGTCCTCATCCACGAGGGCACGCCGATCCCCGGGGCGGAGGAGTTCCTGCGCAGGCTGCGGGAGTCCGGCAAGCCCTTCCTCGTCCTGACCAACAACTCCATCTACACCCCGCGCGACCTCAGTGCCCGACTGGCCGGGATGGGCCTGGAGGTGCCGGAGGAGTGCATCTGGACCTCCGCCCTGGCCACCGCCAAGTTCCTCAAGAGCCAGCGCCCGAACGGCACCGCGTACGTGATCGGCGAGGCGGGCCTGACCACCGCGCTCTACCAGGCCGGGTACGTGCTGACCGACAACAACCCCGACTACGTCGTCCTCGGCGAGACCCGGACGTACTCCTTCGAGGCGCTCACCAAGGCGATCCGACTGATCAACTCCGGTGCCCGGTTCATCTGCACCAACCCGGACGAGACCGGCCCCTCCACCGAGGGCGTGCTGCCGGCCACCGGCTCGGTCGCGGCGCTGATCACCAAGGCGACCGGCGTCGAACCGTACTTCGTCGGCAAGCCCAACCCGCTGATGATGCGCGAGGCGCTGAACACCGCCGGCGCCCACTCGGAGACCGCCGTGATGATCGGCGACCGGATGGACACCGACATCGTCGCGGGCATGGAGGCCGGCATGGAGACCATCCTGGTGCTCACCGGCCTGACCTCGGCCACCGACGTGGAGCGCTTCCCGTACCGGCCGACCCGGGTGGTCAAGTCGATCGCGGACCTGGTCGAGCTGGTCTAGCCTCTGCGGTGCAGTCGCGAGCCCCGCCCCGGCCGAGCGCCGGGGCGGGGCTCGTTCCGTACGGGGTCGGGGAGGGGCGGGCGGATGAGCACGGCGGGGGAAGCGACGGGGGCCGAACCGGAGGAAGCGGCGGGGGGCGAACCGGGGTCTGGTCCGGGGGTCGGGCCGGAGGAGAAGCGGGTCACCTGGGCGGAGCTCTACTTCGACCTGGTCTTCGTCTTCGCGATCACCCAGGTCTCCGGGCTGCTGCACCACCAGCACGACCTGACCGGCCTGGTCCGGGCGTTGGTGGTGTTCGTGCCGGTGTACTGGTGCTGGGTCGGCACCACCGTGCAGGCCAACATCCGGGACGTGGACAACCTGCGGGACCGCCTGGGCATCCTGCTGGTCGGGATGGCCGGCCTGTTCATGGCGCTCGCCGTCCCCGGTGCGTACGGCCGCCGGGGCCTGCTGCTCGGCGCCGCGTACTGGCTGGCCAGGGTGGTGCTGCTGCTCCTGCTGGTGCGGGTCCCGGGGGTGTGGCGCGGCCCGTACGGGGCGGGGGTGCTGGTCAGCGGGCCGCTGCTGCTGGTCGGCGGACTGCTGTCGGACGGGCCCCGGCTGGCGCTCTGGGCGGCGGCCGCGCTCTGCGACCTGGCCGCGCCGCTGGTGTTCCGGCGGCGGCTCGCGACCGTCGCCTACCACCCGTCGCACATGCCGGAGCGGTTCGCCACCTTCCTGCTGGTGGCGCTCGGCGAGACGGTGGTCGGGATCGGTGCGACGGCGGCCCGGGTCCGGCTGGACGCGGCCGAACTGGTCGCCGTGGCCGCGGCGTTCACCATCTCGGCCGGGCTGTGGTGGCAGTACTTCGTGTACGCGGCGGACGCGATGCGGCACGCCGTGGAGGTCGCCGACTCGCGCCGGGACGTGGTCCGGCGGATCTTCCAGTACGGGCACCTGGCACTGGCGGCGGGGGTGATCGGGGTGGCGGTCGGCTTCGAGGAGACGGTCGCGGACCCGTGGCAGGCGCTCGGCACCGGGTCGGTGGCGCTGCTGTACGGCGGGTGCGGGCTGTACCTGCTGACCTTCGGGTACACCCGCTGGATGATGTTCCGCCGGCTGTCGACGACCCGGATCGCCGCCGCGGTGGTGGTGTTGGGGCTGCTGCCCGCGATGGTGCGGCTGCCGGCGCTGGGGGTGCTGGTGACGCTGGCGGTGCTGCTGGTGCTGCTCAACGGGGTGGAACACCTACGGGTGGTGCGGGCGTCGGCGGGTGCTCCGGTTCCGGCCGGGGCATCGGGCGAGGCCGTCGGGGCTGTCAGGGCTGTCGGGGCCGCCGGGACCGCTCCTGCGTCGGCTCCCGTGGAGTGAGTTGTCGGTGGGGCTGTGTAGCGTTCGGGGTGTAAGAGGGCGGGCGGCGCAGCAGCCGCGGTGTGGGAGGTAGATGTCGTGACGGACACGGTCGAGGCGGGCGTGGTCGAGGCCGGCGAGGGCGGCGGGCTGGAGCTGCCCGAGTCCTGGCGCGAGGTGCTGGGCGCCGAGGTGGAGCAGCCGTACTTCGCCGAGCTGGCGGCCTTCGTGGCGGCCCAGCGCGCGGAGCACGAGGTGTTCCCGCCGAGCGGCCAGGAGTTCGCCGCGCTGGACGCCACCCCGTACGACAAGGTCCGGGTGCTGGTGCTCGGCCAGGACCCGTACCACGACAACGGCCAGGCGCACGGCATGAGCTTCTCGGTGCTGCCCGGGACGAAGACGCCGCCCTCGCTGCGCAACATCTTCAAGGAGCTGGACGCCGACCTGGGCATCCCCGCCCCGGACAACGGCTACCTGATGCACTGGGCCGAGCAGGGCGTGCTGCTGCTCAACGCGGTGCTCACGGTCCGCGCGCACGAGGCCAACTCGCACAAGGCGAAGGGCTGGGAGAAGTTCACCGACGCGGTGATCAAGGCGGTGAGCGCGCGCGAGGAGCCGGTGGTCTTCGTGCTGTGGGGCAACTACGCCAAGAAGAAG
Source organism: Kitasatospora sp. NPDC089509 (assembly GCF_044749365.1). NCBI lineage: Bacteria > Bacillati > Actinomycetota > Actinomycetes > Kitasatosporales > Streptomycetaceae > Kitasatospora > Kitasatospora sp. NPDC089509. The sequence goes on from NZ_JBIVHS010000019.1 coordinate 86,571, forward strand.
CTGCCGCTGATCGACACCGAGAAGCACGTGGTGGTCCAGGGCGCGCACCCGTCGCCGCTGTCCGCCAAGCTGTTCCTCGGCAGCCGCCCGTTCTCGCAGATCAACGCGGCGCTGGACGGCTTCGGCGGCGAGCCGATCGACTGGCAGGTGCCGAACCTGAAGCAGGACTGACCGCAGGACTGTCCGCAGGATCCGACTGCGGGAACTGACCGCAGGATCCGACTGCGGGAACCGACCTCCGGAGGGGCGGCTTCCGGGTCGGGCCGGGTGGCCGTGGCCGGACGGGACGGATTCCCGTTCGACCACGGCCACTTGCCGTTCACCGGTGTGGGCCGTCCGCCGGGGTCGGGTGTGCTTAGCTGGTGCCGGCCGGTCGTCGGACCGGTCCGGTGGGGCGGGGGTCGGACCGGAGGAGCGGTACGTGCGCGGGGTGGGACGGGCAGGAACGTTTCGGTGGGCCGCGCTGCTCGCGGGCCTGACGATGCTCGCGGTCTCCGGCTGCAGCGGCTCGGACGGCGGCCCGGCGGGCGCCGCCCCCGGCGGCTCCGGCGGTGCCGGAACCCCCGCCGCACAGCCGACGAGTGACGTCCCGGGCCTCAACCAGCTGCCCGGACAGGCCTTCTACGTCTCCGACCGGACCAACGCCGCCCAGCAGGTCGCCGCGCTGCGCAGCCAGGGCCGCTCGGCCGAGGCCGACACCCTGCTGCGGATCGCCGGCCAGCCCTCCTCGCAGTGGCTCGGCGAACAGGGCGCCCAGCAGATCGCCGAGCAGGTGAGCCGGCGGGCCGCCGAGGCAGGCCGGACGGCCGTCTTCGTCGCGTACGACATCCCGCACCGGGACTGCGGCCAGTACTCGGCCGGCGGCGCTCCCGACGCCGCCTCCTACCGTGCCTGGATCAGCGGTGTCGCCCAGGCCCTCGGTGACCGCAGGGCCTGGGTGGTGCTGGAGCCGGACGCCGTCGCCCACACCCTGGACGGCTGCGGGCTCAAGGGCGACCTGGCCGCCGAGCGGTACGGTCTGCTGGCCTTCGCCGTCCAGGAGTTGAAGAAGAATCCCAATGTCCGGGTCTACCTGGACGCGGGCAACCCGGGCTGGGCACAGGACCCGGACGCGATGGCCGGCGCGCTGCGCAAGTCCGGCATCGCCGCGGCCGACGGCTTCGCGGTCAACGTGGCCAACTTCTACCCGACCGACCGGAACGTGGCCTACGGCGACCGGCTCTCCGCCGCCCTGGGCGGGAAGCACTACGTCATCGACACCAGCCGCAGCGGCAACGGTTCGGCGGGCGCCGACTCCTGGTGCAACCCGCCCGGCCGGGCGCTCGGGGAGGCGCCGACCGCCGACACCGGGCGGCCCGGGGTCGACGCCTACCTGTGGATCAAGAACCCGGGGGAGTCGGACGGCGAGTGCGGCCGCGGCGAGCCCCGGGCGGGGCAGTTCTGGCTGCCGTACGCCCTCGGTCTGGCGCAGCAGGCGGCTGTGCACTGAGGCGCGGCGGGGCGGTGAGGCGCGGCCGGGCGGTGAGGCGCGGCCGGGCGGTGAGGTGCGGCTGTGCACTGGGGCGCGGCCGGGCGGTTCGCGTCACCCGGTGACCTGGATCCAGCGGGCGACCGACGGGGTGCCGGCGGCGTCCGTCAGGAACAGCATGTACCAGCCGGGCGGCAGCAGGTTCGGGTTGCCCGGGAGGGTGAGCGAGACCCCGTCGGCGGTGCGCCCGGCGATGTCCAGGGCGACCGAGCGCTGCTCGACGTCGGTCACGTGGGTCACCGAACTGGGCCGGATCAGCTTGGCGGTGGCCACCGCGTCCGGCCGGGCGGTGCCGACCTTCACCGTCCCGCCGAGCTTCGTCGCCGAGGGCGCCGCGGTCACCTCCGGGCGGTCGCCGTGGTACAGGTACGGCGGGGTGTAGATCTCGATGCGCTGCTCGAAGCCGCCCGGCTGGGTCTCGGCCTTGTCGGCGAACAGCGGGTTGGAGCCCAGCACGGCGACCCGGCCGTCCGGCAGCAGCAGCGCCTCGGAGTGGTAGTCGCGGCCGACGGTGGGCTCGGCGGCGGTGCTGAAGCTGTTGGAATCCGGGTGGTACACCTGCGCCTTGAGCAGGTCGCTGTCGCCCCGGCCGCGGTAGCCGCTGGAGCCGCCGGTGGTGAACACGGTGTCGTTCGGAAGGATCACGCTGTTCAGGTAGCGGGTCCCGCCGGCCGGCAGGTCGGGGCCCGGGGTGAAGGCGGGCTTGGGGGCGGTGAGGTCGACGATGTCGGTGCGGGCCGTGGACAACGGGGACTCGCCCACCCCGCCGCCGCCGAGCACCATGACCTTCTGCGCCTGCGCGGGCGGCAGCAGCACCGAGGAGGAGGTCTCGGTCAGCTCCGGGTCGCGCAGCCCGGGCACGGGCTGGAAGCCGTCGTTCGACAGGTCCCAGATGCCGGGCTGGCGGCCCTTGTCGGCCGGGCCGTAGCCCGCGTTGGATCCGGAGTAGAACAGCTTGCCGCTCGCCGTCAGGAAGATCGACGGGTAGGTCGGGAAGTAGCGGTCGGGGGCCTTGGCCCAGCTCTTGGTCTTCGGGTCGTAGACCTCGTTGTCGTTGCCGTTGAGGATCTGCCCGGTGTCGTCCAGGCCGGAGACGGTGACCACCCGGCCGTCGCCCAGCCCGGTCAGGGTCGGGTACCAGCGGGCCTGCGCCATGTCGGTGACCTGCTCGTAGAGCTCGGTGTCCGGGTTGAACTCGAAGGCGGCGCGGATGCCCTGGTAGTCCTGCTTGTCCAGGTTCAGCTTGTCGCTCTGCCCGTACAGGTTGTGGGCGTCGACGCCGGTCAGGCCCTTGATCCGGTACTGGGCGGAGGAGTTGGTGACGTAGGCCGCGCCCTCGCCGACCGCCTCCACGAACACGTGCTGCTCGCCGGCGGTGACCACGGTCTGCTTCCCGGAGCCGGTCTTGGTCGCGGCGGGGACGGTCACCTCGACGGTGCTGGCGTACTCGCGGCCGTTCGGGCCGACGAACACCGTTCCCTTGGGGAAGGTGCGGGCGCGCTCCGGGCTCTCGTTGCGCACCCGCATCACGCCGGCCGCCTTCTTCACCGCGCCGTCCAGCTTCTCGTACCGCTGGGTGCCGCCGGCCACCAGCACCCGGCCGTCCAGGAGCGAGGTGTGGCCGCCGCAGAACATGTCGGCGGGGGTGGGTATCAGCTTGTAGGTGTTCTTCGCCGGGTCCCAGAGCAGGCTCTTGAAGGTGCCCGCGTTGAACTGCTTCTCGTCGTTGCCGGATCCGGCGACGATGAGCACCTTGCCGGTGCGCAGCAGGGTCGCGTGCACGGCGTTCACACGGAACTCGGAGGGCAGCGACAGGGTCTGCCAGTGGCCGTACTGCGCCTTGTACTCGGGGCGGTTGATCACGTACTGGTGGTACTGGTCGCTGGCGAAGCCGAGGACGGCCGGGGCGTTCATCCCGGCGACGGTCAGCGCGACGGTGCTGCCGAGGGCGAAGCGCTTGGTGCGGCCGGTCTTGTGGATCTTCACGGTGGTGGTCCCCTCGGATGGCGGGCGGGACGGGGTCAGTGGGTGGGCGTGCGCTCGTCGGACCCGGGCAGGCGGAGCTGGAGCGTCGGGCTGTCGAGCGGGGAGGCGTGCGGCGTCGGGCGGTCGAGCGGGGAGGCGTGCGGCGTCGGGCTGTCGAGCGGGGAGGTGCCGAGCGGGGAGGCCGTACGGGCGTGGCGCGGGCGGCGCTTCTCCAGGACGACCGTCGGGGTGGCCGACGGACCACCGGTCACGGTGAGGGTGGCGGTGGGCCGGGTGCGCCGCCGGCGGACGGCGTCACCGGCCGAGATCAGCAGTGGCAGCAGGGTCAGGGCCAGCGCGATGCAGGCCCAGGTGCGCATCGCGACGTGGTCGTAGCCGGTGTGGAAGGACGCGGCGACGGCACCGCCGAACACCAGCGTCCAGAACAGGTGGTAGCGGAAGGTGCCGGGCCGGTCGGCGCTGGTCGAACGGCCCTTGGGCGTCACCACGAAGCGGCTGCGGCGGCGCACCAGCGCCTGGAGCAGCGAGGCCGCGTACACCGGACCGCAGAGCGCCGACATCACCATGCCCGCGACCCCGGAGGAGCCGGCCGGCTCGTGCGGGCTCACGTTGTGCTTGCGGTTCCAGGTGTAGAGCAGGAGTTGGAGGGCGGCGGCGTCGCTGTACAGCATCATCCAGATCTCCGAGGAGACGTGGACGCCGGAGGCGCCGAAGCACAGGTAGAGCACGCTGGACACGCCACCGAGCAGCCAGGTGAGCGCCGCCATCGGGTAGAAGCCCACCATCAACGAGTAGTTGAGCAGTCGGCCGGGTGAGAGCCGCCAGAGCACCCGCCAGTACTGGGTGAGCAGGGTCTCGTAGGTGCCGCGGCTCCAGCGCAGTTGCTGGGAGAAGAAGTCGGTCCAGGAGGAAGGGCCTTCCCCCACCGCGAGCACGTCCGGGGTGTAGACGGACTTCCAGCGGTCCCCGGTCTCCGGGTTCCGGCTCCGGTGGAACTCCAGACCGGTCGCCATGTCCTCCGTGATGGAGTCGTACAACCCGCCGATCGACTGGAGCGCGCGGATTCTGACGGCGTTGTTGGTGCCGACGAACATCGGTGCGCCGTAACGGTTTCCGGCGCGTTGGATGAGGGCGTGGAAGAGGTACTGCTGGCTCTCGGAGAATTTGGTGACGGCCGAACCCGAGCTCCGGTAGTTCCCGTACACCTGGGGGCCGACCACGAATGCCACGTCCGGGTCGCGGAAGTAGCCGAGCATGCGCTCGCAGAAGTCGGGCAGCGGTACGTGGTCGGTGTCGACGGACACCCAGAAGTCGTAGTCGTCGCCGTGGGCCTGGAGCCAGGCGTTGTAGTTGCCGTGCTTGGTCCCGGCACGGAACCGCCCCTTCGGCCGGTTCCAGTGCGGGCGGTCGGCCCGGCTGAAGTGGCGGACACCCAGCTCGGTGCACAGGGCCCGCATTGCAGGATCGTTTCCCTCGTCCAACAGCCAGACGTCGTACGGACCTTCGTGCCGGACCGCGCGCGCCGCCACGAGGGTGGTCCGGACCAGCTCCGGCGGTTCCTTGCCCGGCACGCAGGTGGTGAGGAACGCGACCCGGGTGCCGGACTCCGGCGTCACCGGTATCGGGTCCCGGGCGACGAGGGTGGCGTGGGTGTTGGAGACGACGTTGACCAGCCGGAACAGCTCGACCACGGCGATGATCCCGATCATCACCTTGTCGCCGAGCAGCACCAGGAGGTTGGTCTCGTCGGGGCGTTCCGGCCAGTGCGACGGCAGCAGCAGCCAGACCAGCAGGATCGCCTCCACCAGCGGCGCGGCCACCAGCAGCAGGGCGGCCCGGATCCGGTGCGGCTCGTGGCGCAGCAGGCTGCGGTACTGGACCCGGTAGGGGGTGGCCGGCTCCGCGGATCCCGGTCCTGCTGCCGCTGGAGCCGAGGGCGCCCGGCTGCTGCCCGGTTCCGGCCGGTAGACCCCGCCGCCGAGCTCCCGGTCCTCGTCCGGATCGACCGCCGGACCGGCCAGGCGGCTGAAGTGGCCGTAGTCGTACGGGGCTTCGGGCACCGGCAGGCCGCGCAGCGCGGCCTCGTCGAGTTGTCCGCCGGGCTGTCCGTCGGGTTGTTCGTCCAGCTGCCCGGCGAGCGGCCCTTCGTCCCGGCGGCGCGCTCGGGTGCGGCCGCGGGACCGCCCCTCGGCTCGACCCTCGGTCCGGCCCCCGGTGTGACCCGGTCCGGCCGTTCCGGCGTCCTCTCGTCGCGAGGACGGAATGGTCATGGCGTGCTCCCCCCGGAGTATTGCGGCGTACTGTGCTCGGCGTTGCTCGCCTCGCCCCGGAGCCGCCCGGGTGGAACGCGGCCCGGCGAACTGCGGGCCGTCCCGCAGTTTCCGGGCCGTGCAACTCGCTCTCCGGCAACGGGAATCCAACACGTGGAGCCCGGCGCACGATGTGTGTGCGACCGGTTCGGGCATGGGCCTGCGCGGCGGCTTCGAATGCGGGATCCCGGTGCGCTATCCAGCTTCCCCTCCGGGTGCGGCAGGATCCTTTGGCTTGCTCAACTCTCCCGGAGCGTAACGCTGATCGCAACCATTCCCACAGACGAGCGCTGCGCAAGCGTGAAGATACTACGGTTCCTGGCCACGGTGGCTTGCGATGGTGCTAATGCAGGGGAATTCGACACCGTGATGGTTGGCGGATGCCATCGGGGGCAGGCGAACGGCCGGACCGCCGGGGTGAGTTGTCCCACGGGGGCGGTCCGGCCGGAGGGTCTGGGCTCTGGGGGTTCGGGGCGTTCGGGGCTCGGGCGGTTCGGGGCGCTGACGGTTCGGAGCCCTGGCGGTTCGGAGCCCTGGCGGTTCGCTACGCCTCAGAGTGCGGGCAGCAGGGTGGCGTCGGTGGCCGCCCGCACCTCGGCGGGGCTCACGCCCGGGGCCGTCTCCACCAGGCGCAGCCCCTCCGCGGTCACGTCGACGACCGCCAGCTCGGTGACGATCCGGTCGACGACCCGCCGACCGGTGGCGGGGAGCGACAACTCCCGGACGATCTTCGGGGAACCGTCCCGCGCCGTGTGCTCCATCACCACGATCAGCCGACGGGCACCGTGCACCAGGTCCATCGCACCGCCCATGCCCTTGACCATCCGGCCGGGGACCGTCCAGTTCGCGAGGTCCCCGGTGGCGGACACCTGCATCGCGCCGAGCACCGAGACGTCGATCCGACCCGCCCGGACCATGCCGAAGGAGAAGGCGGAGTCGAAGTACGAAGCCCCGGGCGCGATCGTCACCGTCTCCTTGCCCGCGTTGATCAGGTCCGGGTGCTCGGTGCCCTCCACCGGGAACGGGCCCACGCCGAGGACGCCGTTCTCCGAGTGCAGCACCACCTGGACGCCCGGCGGGAGGTGGTCGGGGATCAGGGTGGGCAGGCCGATACCCAGGTTCACGTACTGCCCGTCGCGCAACTCCCGGGCGGCGCGGGCGGCCAGGGCGTTGCGCGGGTCGAGCGGGGCGGAAGCGGGAGGGGTGGTCGGGGTGGTCGGGGCGGTGGTGGTCGGGGTGGTGGCGGGCATGGGGTCAGACCTCCTGACGGGCGGGGCGGACGGTTCGGCGCTCGATGCGGCGGTCGGCCGGGTCGGCGGGCACCACCCGGTCGACGTACACCCCGGGCAGGTGCACGGCGTCCGGGGCCAGCTCGCCCGGCTCGACGATCCGGTCCGCCTCGACCAGGGTGACCCGGCCGGCCGTCGCGCAGAGCGGGTTGAAGTTGCGGGCGGCCGCGTGGAACACACAGTTGCCGTGCCGGTCCGCCACCTCCGCCCGGACCAGGGCGAAGTCCGCCGTGATCGCCTCCTCCAGCAGGTAGCGGCGGCCGCCGAACTCCCGTACCTCCTTGGGCGGTGAGGCCAGCACCACCGAACCGTCCGCCGCGTAGCGCCAGGGCAGCCCGCCCTCCTCGACCTGGGTGCCGACGCCGGCCGGGGTGAAGAACGCCGGAATGCCCGCTCCACCGGCCCGCAGGCGCTCGGCCAGCGTGCCCTGCGGGGTCAGCTCGACCTCCAGCTCCCCGCTGAGGTACTGCCGGGCGAACTCCTTGTTCTCGCCGACGTAGGAGGAGGTCATCCGGGCGATCCGGCCCGCCCGCAGCAACAGGCCCAGCCCCCAGTCGTCCACCCCGCAGTTGTTCGACACCACGCGCAGCCCGGTGGCACCGGCGTCCACCAGGGCACCGATCAGCGTGCTCGGGATGCCGCACAGGCCGAAGCCGCCGACGGCCAGCACCGCGCCGTCGGGAACGTCCGCGACCGCGACGGCGGGGGAGTCCAGGACCTTGTCCAAGGGATCACCTCATGAGGGGTGTGGGAGGGAGGGGACGTGGTTCGCGCGCCGGACGGACGTGGCGCGCTGGGGCGAGCCGGGCCGTGGTGCGGCGTGGTGCGGTACGGCGGCGCACGGCAGCACAGGGGTGCGTCCGGGCCCGGGCGGCCGGCGGGCGTATCGGCCCTCGCCCGGACCCGCGCCGCCTCCACCGCCGGTGCTCCGGCTCCACCGCCGCAGTGCCGCTTCCACCGTCGCCGGGCACGGGCCGCCGCGGCCATGGCGGCCGCCGCCATGGACGGGCACGGACTCCTGTCGGCAGACCACATCCGGCCATCCGGGGCGCGGCGTCCGGGCGGCGGTATGGCGACCGGAGCCACATCACGGTGGGCTGCTACGTCGACCGGGCACATGTCGCAGGTCCCACCGCACACCTACGGTTCCGGCATCCACCCCGCCGCACCCCCAGGAGTCGGTCACCATGCGCAGCACCACAGTCCCCTCCAGGACCGCCTCCGGCGCCCGCCCGGGCCGGGCCCTGACCGGTGGCCCGGCGCGGAGGCTCGCCGCCGTCGCGGCCTGCTTCCTGCTCGCCGCGGGCTGCGCCAAGGCGGGCACCGCCGGGACGGCCGCCGCGGGCGGCGGTGACGCGAAGGCCCCGGTCAAGGTCGGCCTGGTGTACTCCAGGACGGGCCCGCTGGCGGCCTACGGCAAGCAGTACCTGGACGGGTTCAAAGCCGGCCTGAGCTACGCGACCAAGGGCACGGGCGAGGTCGACGGGCACCGGATCGAGTTCGAGGAGCAGGACGACGCGGGCGACCCGGCCAAGGCGGTGTCCGCCGCCAAGGACCTGATCGGCAAGGGCTACAAGGTCCTGGCCGGTTCCACCGCCTCCGGTGTCGCCCTCCAGGTCGGCCCGATCGCGGCCCAGAACAAGGTGCTCTTCATCAGCGGCCCGGCCGCCGCCGACAAGGTCACCGGCTTGAACGAGTACACCTTCCGTTCCGGCCGCCAGTCCTACCAGGACACCAGGGCTGCGGCCTCGTTCATCGGTGACGCCAAGGGCAAGAAGGTCACCGTGCTCGCTCAGGACAATGCCTTCGGGCAGGCCAACGTGGCCGCCGTGAAGGCCGTGCTCGGCGCCCAGGGGGCGACGGTGGACCAGGTGCTCGCCCCGCCGAGCGCCACCGACCTCACCCCCTTCGCCACCCAGGCCAGGACCGCCAAGCCCGACCTGCTGTTCGTCGCCTGGGCCGGCGACACGGCGTCCGCCCTGTGGACGGCGCTCAACCAGCAGGACGTGTTCGCCGCCACCAAGGTCGTCACCGGCCTGGACATGGCCGCCTCCTACCCGTTGTTCGGCCCGGCCGGCGAGAAGATCTCCTTCCTGGACCATTACTTCGACGGCGCCGCCGGCACCCCGGTGGAGAAGGCCATGACCGACGCCGTCACCGCTGCCGGTGGCAGGACCGACATCTTCACCCCCGACGGCTTCACCGCGGCCCAGCTGATCGTGCACGCCGTCGAGGCCAACCACGGCTCGGCCGACGACACTTCGGCCCTGGTCAAGGCGCTGGAGGGCTGGAGCTTCGACGGGGTGAAGGGCCGGACCACGGTTCGTGCCGAGGACCACGCCCTCCTCCAGCCGATGTTCCAGGTTCGGCTGACCGGCACCGGAGCCGCCGCCAAGCCCTCGGTGGAGAAGGTCCTGACCGCGGACGAGGTGGCGCCCCCGGTCACCCCGATGGCGGGCTGACCCCGATGCCCGCTCCTGCCGCCTCCACCCCTCCGTCCGCCACCTCTCCGTCCTCCACGCCGAAGCACTTCTCCGCCGGCTCCTCCTTCCCCGGGGGCACTCCTTCCGGTCGCTCCGCTCCAGTGCTGCGGTTGGACGGGCTCGGCTGGTCCGTCCGTGGTGTGCCGATCGTCGAGGACGTCTCCTTCTCGGTCGGCGAAGGCGAGTTCATCGCCTTCATCGGTCCCAACGGTGCAGGCAAGACCTCCCTCTTCAACCTGATCTCCGGCATCTGTCCGGCGACCCGCGGCACCCTCCACCTCGACGGTGCGGACATCACCGCCGAGGCCGTGCACACCAGGGCGCGTCGCGGGCTCGGCCGGACCTTTCAGACCTCCTCCCTCTGGCCCGGGATGACCGTTGCCGACCACGTCCGGCTGGCCGCCCAGGCGGCAGCCGGGCCGGGCGCCTCGTACCGGCTGTGGCGACGCGCCGACCGCTATGCGGAGCAGGTGGCCGACACCCTGCACCGCACCGAACTCGCCCACCGCGCCGACACCCTGGCCGGAGCGCTCTCGCACGGTGAGAAGCGCAAGCTGGAACTCGCCGTCCTGCTCGTCTCCGACCCGAGGCTGATCCTGCTGGACGAGCCGATGGCCGGCGTCAGCGCGGAGGAGGTGCCGGCCCTCACCGAACTGATCCGTTCCGTGCACCGTGAGCTCGGCCGCACCGTGTTGATGGTCGAGCACCACATGGACGTCCTGCTCGGCCTGGCCGACCGCCTGGCGGTGATGCACCACGGCACCCTGCTCGCCCTGGACACCCCCGAGGCCGTGATGGCCGACCCGACCGTGCAACAGGCCTACCTGGGTGAGGCGTTGTGACCTCCTTTCCTGGTTCTTCTCCTGGTTCTTCGATGCAGCCGTCCTCCTCCATGTCCTCCTTGGTGTCCTCCTCCGAGCAGTCCGCAGGCGAGCCGTCCGTCGCCGAGTCCCTCCTCTCCGTCCGCGATCTGCGGGTGGTCATCGATGGGCTGCACATCCTCCACGGCGTCGACCTCGACGTGGCCCCTGCCGGGGTCACCGCGCTGCTGGGCCGCAACGGCGCGGGCAAGACCACCACCGTGAAGGCCCTCATGGGCCTGGTGCCGCGCACCGGAAGCATCCGGTTCTCCGGCGCGGAAATCTCCTCTCTTCCCACTCATCTGGTGGTCCGTCATGGCATCGGGTACGCGCCCGAGGACCGGGGGATCTTCGCCGGCCTGACGGTCGCCGAGAACCTCCGCCTCGCCGAGCGCGGAGCCCGGGGTGGGGACGGGGCCGGTGCGGGCGAGCCGAACTACTCGCTCGTCCACGAGCTCTTCCCCGAACTCAAGCAGCGGGCCGGGCAGTTGGCTGGGACGCTCTCCGGCGGCCAGCAGCAGATGGTGGCGATCGGGCGGACACTGCTCAACCGGAACCGGCTGATCATCGCCGATGAACCCACCAAGGGCCTGGCGCCGAAGATCGTCGCGGAGGTGGCCGAGGTGCTGGCGCGGGCGGCCGAGGCCGCGCCCGTCCTCCTGGTCGAGCAGAACCTCGCGCTCGTCCGCCGCCTGGCCGGCACCTGCGCCGTCCTGGCCGACGGCCGGACCGCCCACCGGGGCGACACCGCCGAGCTGTTGGCCGACGAGGAGGCCGCCCGCCGCCTGCTCGGCGTCGGCTCCCGCCACCCGCTCGCCGGTGGACCTCGGCCCGCCGTCGCCTCCTCGACTGCCCCTGTCGTCACCACGGAGGTGAAGCCCTGATGGACACCGTCGTTCTCCTCTCCTGTACTGGTCTCGGCCTCGGTGCGCTGTACTTCCTGGTCGCCTCCGGTCTCTCGTTGATATTCGGGTTGATGGACGTGCTCAACTTCGCGCACGGCGCCCTGCTCTCGATCGGCGCCTATGCGACCTGGTGGGCCGGCGTGGAGGCCGGCTTCCCCTTCTGGCTCGCGGTGCCCTTCGGCACCCTGCTCGGGACGGTCGCCGCCGTCCTGTTGGAGCTCTTCCTGATCCGGCCGCTCTACAGCCGGCCGCGCGATCAGATCCTCGCCACCGTCGGGGTCGGGCTCGCCGTACCCGCCCTGCTCATGGGGATCTGGGGCGCGGACGCCCGCCCCTTCCCCCAGCCGGCCCTGCTGGCCGGCACCTGGCACGTGCTCGGGGCGACCGTCCCGGTCAACCGCTTCGTGCTCGTGGCCGCAGCCGCGCTGCTCCTGCTCGCTCTTCGGTTGTTCCTCGCCCGTACCCGCTGCGGGCTGATCGTCCGGGCCGGCGTCGAGGACCGGGCGATGGTCACGGCGCTCGGCATCGACGTCCGGAGGGCGTTCACCCTCGTCTTCGCCCTCGGTGGGGCGGCCGCCGCGCTCGGCGGCGCCCTCGGCGGCCTCTACTTCGGTTCGGCCAGTCCCGGCCAGGGGACCAGCCTGCTCATCTTCGCGTTCGTCGTCGTGGTGATGGGTGGCATGGGCTCCGTGACCGGGGCCGCCGCCGCCTCGGTGGGCGTCGGCCTCGTCCAGCAGTTCGCCAACTACTACACCGGTGCCGGGCTCGGCGACCTCTCGGTCGTCGTCCTGCTCGCCGTGCTGCTTCTGGTCCGACCCCGTGGACTCACCGGGAGGCTCGCGTGAACGCCGAAACTCCGATCACGAGCACCGGTGGCCCCGCGGCCGCCCGCAGCGCCGCCACCTCGGCAGGGGGGACTGACACCAGCCCTGCCGTGACCACCATGTCAGCAGAGGGGACTGACACCAGCTCCGCCGACACCGTCACTATGACAAGGGGGACTGACACCAGCCTTGCCGGAACCCATTGTGAACACAGGGACGGGTCCGGCGCCATCCCTCGAACAGGTGATTCAGTCACTAATCGCTGGACAGTCATGCACAGAGCGCTACGCTGGTGGCCGATCGCCCTGCTGATCACGTTCCTTGTCGCCCCATACAGTGCGCTTCCCGTCCCGGGACTGCTCGACGGCCCGCTCGGCAGCCCCGGAAGTCTCCAACTCATCGCCCTGTGCCTGCTCTACGGGGCCCTCGCCACCGGTTACGACCTCCTGCTCGGTCGCACCGGACTGCTCTCCTTCGGCCACGCGCTCTACTTCGCGACCGGCCTCTACGCCACCGACCTCGGCATGCTGGAACTGCGACTCCCCTTCGCCGCCGCCGCGGTGTTCGGCGTCGCCTGCACGGTGCTGCTGGCCGTCGTGCTCGGCTCGGTGAGCCTGCGGGTCACCGGCATCGGGTTCTCCATGGTCACCCTCGCCTTCGCCCAGGCCGGCGCGATCCTGGTGCAGCGCAACCCCGGTGGCGTCACCGGCGGGGAGGAGGGCCGCTCCGCCCCGGCCGACCTGCTGCCGTCCGGCCTGCTCGGGATCGAGAACACCGCCAATCTCTACTGGATCGCCGTCGGATACCTGGTGCTGACGGTCGCGGTCGTCCACTGGGCCGTCAACTCCCGGACCGGGCGGGTCTGGGAGGGCATCAAGGAGAACGAGCGCCGGGTCGAGGTGCTGGGACTCCGGCCCTACGGGTACAAGCTGGTCGCCTTCGTGCTGGCCGGTGGGCTCGCCGGGATGGGCGGCGTGGTCTACCTGTTGCTCACCGGCGGGGCCGCACCGCAGGCCGCCGGCTCGGACGCCACACTCGCGCTGCTGGTCATGGTGGTCCTCGGTGGCTCCGGCACCCGTTGGGGGCCGCTGCTCGGTGGCGTGCTCTACACCTGGGCCGGCCATCGGCTCGGCGACCTCGCCAACTCGACCGCCGTCGCCGAACTGCCCGCGGTGCTGCGCGTGCCGCTCTCCCAACCCCTCTTCCTGCTGGGCTCCTTGTTCGTCGCCGTGGTCTACCTGCTTCCGGGCGGCCTGGCTAGACTGCCCGCCCGCATCCGCGCCGCCCGATCCGCCCGCGCGGTCCGCACGCCGGCCGGCGTGCCCGCCGCCCGTCCCACCGGAGGTTCCCCCGCGTGAGCCAGCCGCCCCTGAAGCCCGAGGAGTTGACCGTCCCCGTACCCGGCGGGGACCTGGCCGTCCTGCGTTGGCCCGCCGACCGACCGGACGCCCCGACGGTCGTGGCGGTGCACGGCATCACCGCCAACGGCCTGGCCTGGTACGAGGTCGCCCGCCGACTCGCCGGGCGGGTCACCCTGCTCGCCCCCGACCTGCGGGGACGCAGCGCCAGCAGCACGGTCACCGGACCGTACGGGCTGGCCCGGCACGCCGACGACGTGGCCACGCTGATCTCCGCCCTCGGCACGGGGCCGGTCGTGGTCGTCGGCCACTCGATGGGGGCCTGGGTCACGGCCCTGACCGCCGTCCGGCACCCCGAACTCGTCCGCCGGGTCCTGCTGGTGGACGGCGCGGTGAGCTTCCCGCTCCCGGAGGGCGTCCGCGAGGAGGACGCCCTGGCGGCGGTGCTCGGTCCCGCGCTGGCCCGACTGTCGATGACCTTCCCGGACCGCGCCGCCTACCGGGAGTTCTGGCAGCGCCACCCGGCCTTCGACGGCGACTGGGCCGACGGGATCGACGCCTACACTCAACGCGATCTCGTCGGCACCGAGCCCGAACTGCGCTCCTCCTGCGTGCTGGAGGCCGTCCGGACCGACGGTGCCCAGGTCCTGCTGGACCAGGAGGCGGCCACCGCCGTGCACCGGCTGCCCTGTCCGGGAGAGTTGCTCTGGGCGGAACGCGGCCTGCTCAACGAGCCGCAGGGCCTCTACGACCAGCAGCGGATCGGGCTGGCCGGGCTGGACCAGCGGCGGGTGCCGGCCTCGCCCGTGCCGGACACCAACCACTACTCGATCCTCTGGGGCGAGGCGGGGGCCGACCGCATCGTCCGCGGCCTGCTCGCGGACGCCCCCGCTGCCGGGTAGGCCCCAAGTCGGCTCGGCCGAACGGCAGAGCGGCCGCACGCCGCGACGACGCGGCGGCGGAACGGGCACGGCCGGCGGGGTGCGAACACCCCGCCGGCCGTGTAGCAGCCTTGATCGGCTCCGATCCGGCCGTGATCCAGCTCCGATCCGGCACCGGCCGCCCGGGTCCTACCGGGTCAGCCCGCCGTGCCCAGGAAGCCCGCCCAGCCGCCGGCCGGCGCCTGGCCGACGTTGAGCGTGCGCAGCTTGCGCAGGGTGGACTGGTCCTGCACCTCCAGCCATTCGACCAGCTGCCGGAAGGAGACCAGCCGGACCTCCGGCTTGCCCGCGATGGCCTTGAGGGTCTCTTCGACGGCGTCCATGTAGATGCCGCCGTTCCACTGCTCGAAGTGGTTGCCGACGAAGAACGGCGCGCGGTTGCTGTTGTAGGCGCGCTCGAAGCCCGCCAGGTAGGAGTTGGTGGCCTGGGTGCGCCAGTCGTTGTACTTGGACGGGTCGCCCTTGGTGCTGCCGTTCGACTGGTTGGCGAGGATGTTGTAGTCCATCGACAGCACCTGGAAGGTGTGCCCGGGGAAGGGGATGGACTGCAGCGGGAAGTCCCAGACCTTGCCGTCCTGCACCTTCTGCGGCCATATCTGGAGGCCGCCCGCGGAGCTGGCGTCGTACTTCCAGCCCAGCTTGGCGATGGTCGGCAGCAGCGCCTTCTGGCCCTCCAGGCACGGGGTGCGGCCGCCGATGAGCTCCTTCTTGTAGTCGAAGGGCAGCGGATCGACGTCGGTGAAGCCGGTGTTGGTCCGCCACTGGGTGACGAAGGAGATCGCCTGGTCGATCTCGCTCTGCCAGTCGTCCGGGGTCCACATGTTGACCCCGTTCTTGTCCGGACGGCTGGAGCAGAAGTGCCCGTTGAAGTGGGTGCCGATCTCGTGCCCGGCCAGCCAGGCCTGACTGACCAGCTTGAGAGTGCTCTTGACCGCGCCGTCCGACAGGTACGGGATGTCGGAGGCGCCGACCGCGTGCTTCGGCGGGTGGTACAGCTCGGACTTGCCCTTGGGCAGGGCGTAGATGCCGGAGAGGAAGAAGGTCATCGTGGCCTTGTACTGCTCCGCCAGCTTCAGGAAGCGAGGGAACTGGCCGTCGTCGGTGCCGCCCGCGCCGTCCCAGGAGAACACCACGAACTGCGGCGGGCGCTCGCCCGGCTTGAGCTTCTCGGGCTTGGGCTGGTTCGGCTGCGGACCGGTGTCCGCGTTGGACCCGTCCCCGATCGGGGCGCCCTTGGGCACCACGGCCTGGGTGGGGTCGGCGGTGCCGGTGGTGGCACTACTGCCGCTGGAGGAAGCCGAGGTGGAGTTCTGCCCGGAACCGGATCCGCTGCTGGAACAGGCCGCGACCGCGCCGAGGGCTGCGGTCGCAGCGGTTGCACTGAGCACCGTCCTGCGCGAGATGCTGGTCATGGTCTCCCCTGGTGCCGATGGCCGGTGGTGAGGGCGGCCTCGGGCCGCACCGGCCAAATCGGGCAATTGATGAATATTCCGCCGTTAGCATGTCATGTCGCCGTGGCGGCTTCCAAGGTCGCCCGGCTCCGACGACAGTCAACACGCCTGGGGCGCCCGGTCGGGCTGCACGGATCCATCGTCTGTTGCGGTCCTGTGACGCTTCACACCGCGCGTCTTCAGGGAAGTACGGTACCGCCGCGCCGCCCGGCGCGGTCAGAGTTCGTCAGCGCTCGGAACGGACCGTCGCCCGTAAGGGAAAATTGTGCTACTGACAGCACAGTGCGGTCAGACGGTGCCGTTCGGCCCCGGACAGCCGGTCGGTGCGGATCGGTGCGGATCGGCCCGAGGGGCCTCAGAGCGCGGCCAGCCGCCGGTTGCGGCGCACTATTCGCGCGATCGCGGTGCTCACGGCGGTGGCCGCCGCGCAGGAGACCGCCAGGCTCAGCCAGGCGGTGTTGAACCAGTGGCTGTTCAGCCAGCCCAGCGTCACGATGTAGGCGGCCCAGATCAGTGCCGCCAGGGCCGACCAGTGCAGGAAGCGGTGCGGGTGGGCGGGGGAGTGGCCGATCGCGAGGTCCAGGACGGTCCGCCCGGCCGGCACGAACCGTGCGACCACCACCATGACGGCCGCCCCGCCGTGCGGGCGTTCGATCAGGGACTGTTGGACCCGCGCCACGCTGGCTGCCAGTTTCGGGCGCCGGGCGAGCCGGCGCTGCAGCACCGGGGCGCCGCGTCGGGCGAGGTGCAACAGCAGGACGTCGCCCAGGAAGGACGCCACCGCCACGCCGAGGCCGAGCAGCAGCGGTGCGCCGTTGATCTGCGCGGTCTTGAGAACGGCCAGGATGACCAGCGTCCCGCTCGGGATGAAGGGGAGCAGGGCGTCGCCGAGCACGGCGAACAGGGCAAGGGCACAGATCCACGAGGATCCGATCGTCGCTACGAAATTCAAGGCCCTTACTCCCTCCACGCCGCCCTGGTGGAGCAGGTGGCTAGGAGGTCAACGCTAGCGCCTCGACTTTTCATGCCATGAAGCACCCCGGTGGGCGGGGGTCGGTCGGCGCCGGGGTGCGGGCCCGGCGGCGGCGAACCCGGACGCCGGGAGCCGGGGGCCGGCAATGGAACGAGCCCCCGGGGCGGGGTGCCGCGCCGAGGGCTCGCAGGGATCGTCCGAGGCTGGTCCAGCCCGGCGATCTTGCTGACGGAGCACGGACCCGCTCGGTGACCCGCTCCTGATCACCAGCCTGCCCGAGGCGGGTCGCCGACCGCGAGCGCCGGGGCTGGCGACTTCCGACCCTGGCGTGAAGTCGCCAACCGTGTCGGCCTGATGGCTCTGAGTCATCCGAACGGTCGGTCGGCCTATCGATGGCGACCGGTGCCCACCGGCGCCCGACGGCCGGACCGCCTGGGCGACCGGCGTCCGAGCAGCCACCCGAACCGGATCGGAGACCGGGTCCGAGCCCCGCCCGCAGCCGTTGTCCGAACCTCGCCCGGTTCCGGCGGCCGACACGGGAACAGCGGGCCCCCGGTAGTGGTTGGTCTCCGTCGGCAGCAGCGACCGCCGGGCCGTCCGAGACCCGCGCGGCCGCCCACGACGGTCGGCTCGGAGGAGAGCCGGACCACCACAGCCAGGAGGGCGGACGGCATGACCACCGAGGACCAGCAGGAGCACGGAACCGGGCCCGGGGCCAGCGAGGCGATCCGGGGCACCGCCCGCGGCACGGCCCCCGCTCCGCTCTCGATCCTCGACCTGGCCACCGTCGGCGTCGGCTACACGCCCGGCCAGGCCCTGACCGCCACCACCGAGCTGGCCCGCAGCGCCGAGAAGTGGGGCTACCACCGCTTCTGGGTGGCCGAGCACCACGGCATGCCCGGTGTGGCCAGCTCGACCCCGGCCGTGCTGCTCGCCCACCTCGGCGCCAACACCACGACGCTGCGCCTCGGTTCCGGCGGGGTCATGCTCCCCAACCACGCCCCGCTGGCCATCGCCGAGCAGTTCGGACTGCTGGAGGCCCTGCACCCCGGCCGGATCGACCTCGGGCTCGGCCGTGCCCCCGGCACCGACCCCGCCACCGCCCGCGCGCTGCGCCGCGGCCTCGCCGAGGGCGCGGACGACTTCCCGCTGCAGCTCTCCGAGCTGACCCACTTCCTCGACGGCGACTTCCCCTCCGGCCACCCGTACGAGCGGCTGACCGCCGTGCCCGCGGGGGAGAGCCGCCCGCCGATCTGGTTGCTCGGATCCTCCGGCTTCAGCGCCCAGCTGGCCGGCCGACTGGGGCTCCCGTTCGCCTTCGCCCACCACTTCAGCAGCGCCAACACCATCCCGGCCCTGGACCTGTACCGGACGTCGTTCCGCCCCTCCGCCGTGCTCGGCGAGCCGTACGCGCTGATCGGGGTGAGCGCCGTCGCCGCCGAGGACGAGAACACCGCCCGCCGCCTGGCCCGGTCCGCGGCCCTCGGCATGCTCCGGCTGCGGCGCGGCACCCCCGGCCCGATCCCCACCCCGGAGGAGGCCGAGGAGTACCCGTACAGCCCGGTCGAGGCGGACTTCATCGACAACTGGCTCGACAACGTCGTGCTGGGCGACCCGGGCCAGGTGGCGGACGGCCTGGAGGCCCTGCGCAAGCGGACCGGGGTGGACGAGCTGATGGTCACCTCGCACATCCACGGCCACGAGGCCCGGTTCCGCTCCTACGGCATGATCGCCGAGGCGTACGGCCTGACGGCGACCGTCTGAGGGCGGTCACCCGCCCCGGCCTCCCCGCCCCGCCCCGCCGGGCCGGGCTAACGCCCGGTCGGGGTGGGGCGGCCCTCCCGGAGTATCGCCGCGACCAGCTCGGCCTCGCCCGGCCGGGCGAAGTACCACCCCTGGGCGGTGTCGCAACCGGTCAGCCGCAGCCGCTCGGCCTGGGCGGCGCTCTCGATGCCCTCGGCGGTGACGGTCAGGCCGAGGGTGTGGGCCAGCTGCACCATCGCGCCGACGATCTGCTCGTCCGCGTCGCTGCGGCGGGAGCGGAGCTCCAGGCGGCCGGGACGGTCCGCCGCAGGAGCGCCGCCCGCCGCCGATGCCCCGACCGCACCCGATGGCGTGGCCGGCGACGCGGCCCCGGCCGGGCCCACGGCGGCGGCCGGCGCGGGTGCCGGATCGCGGAAGCCCTCGATGAACGTCCCGTCGAGCTTCAGGACGTGCACGGGCAGCCGGGAGAGGTAGGCCAGGTTGGAGTAGCCGGTGCCGAAGTCGTCGATCGCGATCCGCACGCCCATGTCGGCGAGCGCCTGCAGGGCCTGCAGCGGGCGGCCGCCGGGGCCGAGCAGGGCGCTCTCGGTGATCTCCAGCTGGAGCAGCCGGGCGGGCAGGCCGGTGTGTTCGAGGGCCCGGGCGACATCGGCCACCACGTCGGAGTCCCAGATCTGGCGGGCCGCCAGGTTGACGCTCACGAAGGTCTCGGTGTCCGGGAACTCGGTGAGCCAGCGACGGGCCTGACGGCAGGACTCCTCCAGCACCCACTTGCCGAGCGGCACGATGGCGCCGGACTCCTCGGCGAGCGGGATGAAGCGGTCGGGGGAGAGCGTCCCGTAGCGGGGGTGGCGCCAGCGGACCAGGGCCTCGGCGCCGTGCACCGTGCCGTCGGCCAGGCTGACCAGCGGCTGGTACTCGATGGTGAACTCGCCGCGTTCCAGGGCCGGCCGCAGTGCGGTGGCGAGCAGTTGGCGGGTGAGCTGGTGGGCGCCGCGGTCCGGGTCGTAGAGGGTCCAGCGGGCGCGGCCGTCGGCCTTGGACCAGTAGAGCGTGGCGTCGGCGTCCTTGACCAGGTCGGTGGGGGTGGTCTCGTGCACCGACCGCTCGACGACGCCGACGCTGGCGGTGATCACCAGTCGGTGCCCGGCGACGTCGAAGGGCCGTTCCAGCACTTCCAGGATCCGCCCGGCCAGCGAGGTCAGCTGCTCGTCGCCGCTGCTGTCGGTGACCAGGACGGCGAACTCGTCGCCGCCCATCCGGGCCACCAGGTCGGTGTCCCGTCCGGAGAGCCCGCCCCGCAGCCGGGCGGCGACGGCGATCAGCAGCTGGTCGCCGATGTGGTGGCCGAGGGTCTCGTTGATCGCCGCGAAGCCGTCGAGGTCCAGGTAGCAGAGACCCACCCGTCGCCCGTCCGTCGAGGTGACCGACCCGTCGGAGCTCCCGCCGCTCCCGCCGGTCCTGCGGTGCACGGGCTCCTCGACGGCCGGGAGGCAGGCGGCGTCGAGCCGTTCGAAGAAGAGGGTCCGGTTGGGCAGCCGGGTCAGTGGATCGTGCAGGGCCTGGTACTCCAGGCGGTCGCCGAGCCGCCGCTGCTCGGTGATGTCCTCGACCAGCGCGAGGGTGTAGAGCGGTTGTCCGGCCGGGTCCCGGATCAGCGAGACGGTCACCTTGCTCCAGACCGTGTGCCCCTCGCGGTGCTTGAGCTGCTTCTCCACGCGGAACCGTTCCCGCCCGCCGTGGACGAGCTCGTCGAAGAGCCGGTGCGGCATGCCCTCCGGGTCGATGATCTCGTACAGGGGGGTGCGGGCCAGCTCGCCGACGCCGCGGCCGATCAGGGCGGCGCAGGCGGGGTTGACCTCGATGATCCGGTCCTCGGGGTCGATCAGGGCCATGCCGATGACGGCGTCGCAGAAGGCGGCCCGGAACCGGGATTCGCTGGCCCGGAGCGCCGCCAGCAGCCGGTCGTCGGAGCTGACCGGCGGGCCGGGGGCGTCGCTGCCGCCCAGGTGCGTGCCGTCGGTCAACGGGGTCGAGCAGGTGGGGCAGAGCGGCACCCCCGGATCCTCCAGGGTGCCGCAGGCCGTGGCCGGGGCGGCGGTGGAGGAGGGGGTAACGGTCGATCCGCTGCGGCCCGCCGGATCGAGGAGCGGTGCGGCGAGGCGGCGTTGGTGTGACGATTCCTCGTGTCGCACGCCTGGGTGGTGTGAGTCGGCCCCCTCGGTCTGGCCCGGCACGGCATGCTCCCGTCCGCTGCTGACGCTTGACGATGGTTCGCCTGGTCGGCCGGGATACCGGCGGCCGGCTCCGCGCTCTGTCGGGGTCTCGGGGTCGGTCCGCTGCGGGGCGTTCGCCGTGGGGCGCTGCCGCGCGGGGACCCGGGGGAGAACAGGGCGCTTCGGCCGATCATAGGCCGCGATGACAACGCGCGGTGACCGCCGGCAGGGTGATTCGTCCCGTTTGTGATCATGCATGGTGGAACGTTCGGACGCCTTCGCTACACATCACATGAGGTGCGCCGGGAGCGCGCGCGCCGAGACCGCGCCCCCGGGCGCTGGTTGCGCGCCGGGGGCGGGGCTGGGGTGCGCCCCCGGAGGGGCTGGGGGCGGTCAGGCCAGCTTGGCCGTGAGGGTGATGGTGGTGCCGGTCAGGGCCTGGCTGACCGGGCAGTTGGCCTTGGCGTCCTCGGCGGCCTTCACGAAACCGGCCTCGTCCAGTCCGGGGACCTGTCCGGTGACGGTCAGGTGGATGCCGGTGATGCCGGTGCCGGGCTGGAAGGTGACGTCGGCCTGGGTGTCCAGCTTGCTGGGCGGGGTGCCGGCGCCGGTCAGGCCGTGCGAGAGGGCCATCGAGAAGCACGCGGAGTGGGCGGCCGCGATCAGTTCCTCGGGGCTGGTCTTGCCGTTGGGCGCCTCGGCACGGGCCGGCCAGGAGACGGGGTACTCGCCGATCCCGGAGGAGGCGAAGGTCACCTCCCCCTTGCCGTGCAGGAGGTCGCCCTCCCAGGCGGTGCGGGCGGTGCGGGTGGTTGCCACGATCGGTTCCTCCACTACTGGGGGACTGCTGTTCGTCACGTCCGGTCATGCACGCACCAGCCTACGGGCAGGCCAGTCACCGAGCCGGGCGGCGACGGGGCGACGGGGTGACGGATGAGACGACGGGCGGTGCCGCGGCCGTCCGGATGCTGGACCGTTCCCCGGACGGTGCCGGTCCGGCGCGGGTGCCCTGTTAGATTTGCCGGGGCCCGAGCCCGGCCGCCGTACGGTCGGGCGCCCATCACAGACACCGGGAGCCGCCCCGATGACGGACCAGCCCACGACCTCCGACGCCGGTGCGCCCGAGGGGATCGACGACGCGGTGCGGGCGGAGCTGACCAGCCTGCGCGAGAGCATCGACAACATCGACGCCGCGGTGGTCCACATGCTGGCCGAACGCTTCAAGGCGACCCAGCGGGTCGGTCGGCTCAAGGCCGAGCACAAGCTGCCGCCGGCCGACCCGGCCCGGGAGCGGGACCAGATCAAGCGGCTGCGGGAGCTGGCCGCCGGGGCGAAGCTCGACCCGGTCTTCGCGGAGAAGTTCCTGAACTTCATCATCGCCGAGGTCATCCGCCACCACGAGGCCATCGCCCGCGCCTGAATCCGGCGCTGAAGGCGACTCCGGGGGCGCGGGAACGCCGCTGCCGGGCGCGCCGCACCACCCGGCACCGAGGGCGCCGCACCACCCGCCGCCGAGGGGCCGGACGTCGGTGCCGCGCTCCGGCACTCGGCGACGCGGCTCCCCGGTCGGGGGCCGCCCGCGGACGGGCGTTCCGCCGTCCGGCGATGTCGGGGGCGGCTAAAGCCCGGATTTCGTGCGGCTCCCCGGTTGGCGTAGCGTGCAGGTTTCCCCAGCCGGAGAGGTGGAGCAGCGACGATGGCGGTGAACCTGCCCGAAACGCCCAGCGGAGCTCCCAGCCAGCACGGCCCGAACGGTCGGCCCGACCTGCCCGGCCGGCCCGACCTGCCCGGCCCGAACGGCGAGCACCCCCGGAACCCGGCCGGTGGTCGTGCCGAGGCCCGTCGGAGGGCCGGCGGGGCGCGCGGGCGCAAGGCCCGCCGGGCGGGGCGCCGTCCGCGACCGTGGTGGATCGAGATTCCGGCGATGGCGGCGGTCGGGCTGGTGGTCGCGCTGCTGATCAAGACCTGCCTGTTCCAGGTCTTCACCATCCCGTCCGGGTCGATGGAGAACACCCTGCGGATCGGTGACCGGGTCGGTGTGAACAAGCTGGCGCCGCTGACCGGCTGGAAGCCGGAGCCGGGACAGCCGGTGGTGTTCAAGGACCCGGGGAACTGGCTGCCGCCGCAGCCGGTCGACTCGAACCCGCTCACCAACACCGTGACCTCGGTGCTGAGCTTCGTCGGGCTGATGCCGCCGAAGGACGACAACTACCTGGTCAAGCGGGTCATCGCGACCGGCGGGCAGACCGTGCAGTGCTCGGGTACCACGCTGACCGTCGACGGCAAGAAGGTCGACGAGCCGTACCTGCACCCCGGCGACGACTCCTGCGCGGGCATGGACTTCGGCCCGGTGACGGTGCCCTCGGGCTACATCTGGGTCGAGGGCGACCACCGCAGCGACTCGGCGGACTCCCGCTGGCACCGGCAGAACCCGGGCGGCGGCGCCGTACCGGTGGGCAACGTGGTCGGCCCGGTCTCGGCCGTGGTGTGGCCGGTCAGTCACCTCGACTGGTTCGGCTGGACCGGCCGCTGACGCCACCGTCGGCGGCGGTCACCCGCTCCCGGGCCGCAGCAGTGGCACCGGAGGCAGCGGCACCGCCGCCGGTCGGCTCGGCCACCGCCCCCTCGACCCCCGGCGACTTGCTGGTCTGCGCCGCGAAGGCGCCCGCCAGCACCAGCAGGCCGCCCGCGACCTGCGGCAGTCCCAGGTGCTCGCCGAGCAGGACCCAGGCCAGCACGGTGGCGACCACCGCCTCCAGGTTGGCCACCACCCCGGCGATCGGCGGCGAGAGGTACCCGACGGAGACCACCCCGGTCAGGTAGGCCAGCACGGTCGCGATCAGCACCATCCAGGCGGCCGGGATCAGCGCGGGCAGGCTGTGCCCGTTCATCACCACGGACCCGCCGAGCAGGCTCCAGTCGGCCTGCCAGGGCTGGGTGAACACGGTGAGCACGACGGCGCCGATGAGCAGCCCGTACGCGCTGACGGCCAGCGGGTCGACGGGGCGTTCGCCGCGCCGGCCGGCGTCGGCGAGCAGGAAGTAGCCGACCTGGCAGCAGGCCGCGCCGAGGGCGAACAGCACGCCCAGCGGGTCGAAGCCCAGGCCGTTCCAGACCTCCACCACGCAGGCCAGCCCGGTCACCGCGACGCCGGCGCCGACGGCCGCGCCCCGGGTGATCGGCTTGCGCTGCACGAACTTGACGTAGCCGATCAGCAGCGGCGGCCCGAGGTACTCGATGAGCAGGGCGACGCCGACCGGGATGCGGGAGATCGCGGCGAAGTAGCAGGCCTGGACGCCGGCCACCGCGAGCAGGCCGAAGCCGAGCAGCAGGCCGGGGCGGCGCAGGACGGCGTCCCGGTGCCGGTAGGCGATCGGCAGCAGGGCCACGGCCGCCCCGGTGACCCGGAGCCAGACCACGTGCAGGGGGGAGAGGCCGGCCTCGATCAGTGGTTTGGCCGCGGTGCCGGAGCCGCCGAACGCGACGGCGGAGACCAGGGCGAGGCTGAGGCCGAGGGTTCTGCCCGAAGGGAGGGTGGGCGAGGCCGTTGATCTGTGCACGGCCGCATTGTGACAGTCATACCGATGCTTCGGTAAGGCGCCATTTCGTCATTTGGTCCTGCACTGAACTGTCCGTGGAGGAGTGCTCACGGACGCGGACTGCTCACGGACGGGGACCGTCGAACGCCGGGACGACGTCGGCCGGACCACCGACCCGAGGTCAGTGGTCCGGCCGATGCGGCTGGAAGGCAGACGAGACGCAGCCGGGACGCAGGTGGGCGACCGGGCGGGTGATCAGCCCCCGGCCCCGGCGCCCGCCCCGCTGAGCGCGTCCGTCCCGCCGGTGGGCTGGGTGGTCGGCTGCGTGGTCGGGCCGGTGGTGGGCTGGGTGGTCGGCGTCGGCCGGGTGGTGGGTCGGGTGGTGGGCCGGGAGGTGGGCTGGGTGGTCGGCTGCGTGGTCGGGGCCGTGGTCGGCCCGGTGTCGGAGCCGTCGGAACCGGAGCCGGAACCGGAACCCGTGCCCGAGCCGCCCGAGGAGGTCGCGCCGGAGTTGCCGCCCGACGGGTTGCCGGCGCCGGTGCTCGGCGTGGCGCCGCCGGTCGACGGGGTGCTGCTCGGCGTGCCCGGGGCGGTCGGCAGGTCGGTGGCGCCCGAGGAGTCGTCGCCGTCCGCCGGGGTCGGGAAGTCGCTGACCGGCTGGCCCTTGAGCGCGGCCTTCATGTAGCTGGTCCAGATCTGGGCCGGGTACTGGCCGCCCGCCGCGCCGTCGATCCCGCCGATGCCGCTGAGGCTGACCTGGGCGCCGGTGCCCGGGTCCTGGCCGAACAGGGCCACCGAGGTGACCAGTTCGGGGGTGTAGCCGACGAACCAGACGGACTTCTGGTCGTCGGTGGTGCCGGTCTTGCCCGCCACCGGGCGGCCCAGTGCCTTCGCCCGGAAGCCGGTGCCGCCCGGGTCGCTCACCACGCCCTGGAGCATCGAGGTGACCTGGTTGGCGGTGTCGGCGCTGATCGCCTGGGTGGCCTTGTGCGCGGGCAGCGACACGGACTCGCCCTCGCGGTCCACCGACTGCACCAGCCACGGGGAGATCTGCTTGCCGCCGTTGTCCAGCGTGGCGTAGACGCCGGCCATGTCGAGCACGCTCGGGGTGGCCGCGCCCAGCGGGATGGACGGCACCGGGTCGAGCCCCGGGGTGTTGGCGGGCAGGCCCAGCGCGACGCCCGTGTCCTTCACCTTCTGCAGCCCGGTGTCCTGCGCCAGCTGGGCGAAGGCCGAGTTGACCGACCAGTCGGTGGCCTGCTGCAGGCTGATCTGGCCGTAGCTCCTGTCGCCCTCGTTCGGCGGCGCGTACGGGGTGCCCTTGCCGCCGCGGACCTTGCGGCCGCTGGTGCCGTCGTAGACCGTGCGCGGGGTGACGGTCCGGCCGTCCTGGGTCTTGGCGTTGTTCTCGAAGGCGGCGGCCAGTGCGATCGCCTTGAAGGTCGAGCCGGCCTGGTAGTCGCGCCGGGTCGCGTTGTCGACGTAGTGCTTCACGTAGTCGACGCCGCCGTACAGGGCGACGACCGCGCCGGTCTTCGGGTCCACCGAGACGGCGCCGGCCTGGGCGGCCGCGTCCTTCTTCCGCTTGTCCGGGTTCAGCGTGTCGTGCAGCTGCGCCTGGACGGAGTCCTGGAGGGCCTGCTGGCGGTTCGGGTCGATCGTCAGCTTGATCGTGTAGCCGCCCTTGGCCAGCTCGGTCTCGCTGATGATGTTGTTCGAGGTCAGGTACTGGGTGGCCGCGTTGACCAGGTAGCCGGACTGGCCGGACAGGCCCGGGTTGGGCTGCGGGTCCTTGACGTCCGGGAAGGTGGCCTTGGCCCGGTCGTCGGCGGAGAGCCAGCCCTCCTTGACCATGCCGTCCATGACGTAGTTCCAGCGGTTGACGGCGTTCTGCTTGCCCGCCGGGGTTGCGGTGGCCACGTCGTAGGCGCTCGGGGCGTTCAGCAGGGTGGCCAGGTAGGCGCCCTGGGCCGGGTCGAGCGCGGAGGCGTCGATGCCGAAGTACGCCTGGGCGGCGGCCTGGATGCCGTACGCGCCGCGGCCGTAGTAGGAGGTGTTCAGGTAGCCGGAGAGGACTTCGTCCTTGCTCTCGGTGGCGTCCACCTTGATCGCGATGAAGAGTTCCTTCACCTTGCGGGTGATCGACTGCTTCTGGTCCAGGTACGTGTTCTTCACGTACTGCTGGGTGATCGTGGAGCCGCCCTGGGTGCCCTCGCCCTTGGCGGTGTTGAGGGCGGCCCGGGCCAGGCCCTGCACGTTGATGGCGCCCTCGTTGTAGAAGTTGCGGTCCTCGGCGGCCAGCGCCGCGTGCTGGGCGGCGGGGGAGACCTTGTCCAGGCCGACGTTCTGCCGGTTGGTCTGGCCGGTGCGGGTGATCACCGAGCCGTCGGCGTAGAGCCAGGTGTTGCTCTGGGCGGTCGCGGCGGCGTGCGCGTCCGGGACCTTCACCAGCGCGACACCCAGCGCGAACAGGCCGACGCCGAGCAGCAGCGCCGCGGCGAAGCCGAGCAGCGTCATCCGCCAGGTGGGTATCAGCCGGCGCCAGCCGGTGCGCTTGCGCTTGGGGCGGCGCGGCTTCCCGCCGCCGGACGTGGTGGCGGTGTTCTTGAGCCGCTTGACCGGGCGGAGGCCGATCGACGGCTTGGGACGGCCGCCGCTCTGGGCGTTTCGGAACAAGGCGCGGCCTTTCCTGCGGGCGGACCGGGCCAGCCTGCACGGACGGGGACATCGGCGGTTAGGGACCTTTGTCCCGATTCCGGTTTACTGCCCTGGACGCGTCGGATGGGCCCAATGGCTCCATCGGAACGACAATCGAGACCGACATCACACGCAAAACGGACGTCGAGGGCCAAAAAATCGGGGAGCCCCTCGCTGTTGCGAGAGGCTCCCCAACTGTCTGTGCGCCGCCAGGGACTCGAACCCCGGACCCGCTGATTAAGAGTCAGCTGCTCTAACCAACTGAGCTAGCGGCGCTTGCTGACCTGGAGAACAATACACGGTTCCGGGGGGTGCCTCGAACCGCGCCCGCTCCGCCGGGTGCCCCGCCAGTGCTCCGCCACCGCGAGAAGGCGCCCCGGTCCGCCCGTTTCCTCCCGGTTGGGAGGGAGTTCGTGCCCGGTTAGGGTGGAAACGTGCCCAGCTCCCGGCCGGACGACCGCGCGAGGGACGACCGCGCGCGGACGGCGGTCGCCGTCCTGCTGCTGCTCAGTGCCGTGGCGTACACCGCGTGGGTGCTGGAGGTGGTGCTGAGCACCGGGCTCGACCCGGTGCAGGCGTACATCAGCGAACTCGCGGCCGAGGACCAGCCGCTGGGCGGCCTGTTCCGGGCCACCGACCTGGTCGCCGGGCTCTGCGTGCTCGCCGCCGCCGTCACCGCCCTCGCCACCGGGCAGGCCCGACATCCCGGTGCACCCGGCAGGCCCCCCGGCGCCGACGGTTGGGACCGGTGGGCCCTGGTCGGCTGGTCCGCGCTGGCCCTGTTCGGCGCCGCGACCGCCGCCGACTCCCGGCTGCCGCTCAGCTGCGCCCCCACCAGCGACGAGATGTGCGCCGCCCGGGAGACCGCCGGGCTCGTCCCCGCCACCCACACCGCGCACGCCGTGACCAGCAGCCTCGCCATGCTCGGCGCGCTCACCGGACTGGTCGCGCTCACCGTCGCCGCCCGCCGCCACCACCGCTGGCCGGCCGTGCGCCGGCTCGGGCCCTGGCTGCTCGGTGCCGAACTGCTCGCCACCGGCTGGAGCCTCGGTGCGATCGCCGCCTTCCAGGCCGGTCGCGGCACCTGGGCGCTGGGCGCCGGGCAGCGGCTCCAGGTGTTGCTGGTCGCGTTCTGGCTGGGCGTCCTGGCGGTGGCCGTCGCCCGCGCGGACCGCTCCGGTGGGGCGGGCCGCCCGGCCCGGTCCGACGGCCGGCCCGAGGCCGCCCCGGATCGGCGGCGGACATGACCGAGCCCACCGGCCCTGCCGGCCCCAACGACCCCGCCGGCCCCAACGACCCCGTCGGCTCCGAAGGCCCCGCCCGCCCCGAGCCCCGGGCCCGCTTCCTGCGCATCGACGGCGTCCCGTTGCACGTCCGCACCGAGGGCAGCGGCCCGGTCTGCCTGCTCACCGGCGGCCTCGGCAGCAGCTGGTTCGACTGGGACCTGGTGGTCCCGTTCCTCACCCCGTACCGCACCGTGGTCCGCTTCGACCGGCCCGGCTACGGGCTCAGCGCCGCCGAGCCCGCGACCGGGAGGCGGCCCGCGCCGACGGTGGCCGGCGAGGTCGAGCGGATCCGCGCGGTGCTGGACGGCCTGGGGTTCGACGGGCCCTGCACCCTGGTCGGCCACTCGCTCGCCGGCTTCCACGTGGAGGCCTTCGCCCGGCTGCACCCCGAGCGGGCGGCCGGGCTGGTCCTGGTCGACAGCAGCGTGGAACCGGAGGCCCGCCCGTACCCGGCGCCCGTCGCGCGGGACCGGGCGGCCCGGGCGGTGGCGGGCGCCGCGACCGCGCTCGCCGTGCCGTACCTGCTCGGTCCGACCGTGCGCCGGATGACCGCCCGGCTGTCCACCGTCCGGCGCGAGGACCTGGCCCCGGCGCCGCTGGTCCGGCACTGCTACTGCACCGGACGGGCCCTGCGCGCGCTGCTCCGGGAGAACGGGCGGTACCTCGACATGGCCGCCGAACTGGACGGGTTGCGGCGCAGCCGGCCGCTGCCCGAGGACCTGCCGATCACCGTGCTGGCCGCCGACGACGGGTGCCGGAACAGTCGGACCGAGTCCTGGTTGGCCGAGCAGCGGGAGCTCGCGACGCTGCTCGGGGCCGACTACCGGACCACGGCCCCGGCCGGGCACCTGGTGATGTTCGACCGCCCGGACGCGGTGGCCTCCGCCGTCCTCGACACCCGCTGAGGCGGGGACGTGGGCGGACGGCCCCCGGAAACGCCTCAGGCCGCCCACCGGAGTGGACGGCCTGAGACCTTGCCATGTGCGCCGCCAGGGACTCGAACCCCGGACCCGCTGATTAAGAGTCAGCTGCTCTAACCAACTGAGCTAGCGGCGCTTGCTGACGTGGAAGACAGTACACGCCGCCGGGCCGATCCGCCGAATCGTATTCGGCCGATCACCCACCGCTATCATCCCGGGTGGTGGCAGGCGGCCTGGTGGTCCGTTGCGGCCCGGTCGCCGTCGAGCGTCGGCCGTTCCTGCTCGCAGCGCGCCCGGGCCGTCGCGTCCGCCAGTCCGGCGTAGAGCGGGCAGCGGGTGCGGAACGGGCAGCCGGTGCGGCGCTCGGTGGGGGAGGGCGGGTCCCCGGCGAGCAGGATGCGGTCGCGGGCGCGTTCGGCGGCGGGGTCGGGCAGCGGGACGGCGGAGAGCAGCGCCCGGGTGTAGGGGTGGCGGGGGCGGTCGAAGACGGCGGAGACCGGGCCCTGCTCGACCGTCCGGCCGAGGTACATCACGCTGACCCGGTCGGCGAGGTGCCGGATCACCGAGAGGTCGTGCGACACGAACAGGTAGGACAGCCCGAGCTCGGCCTTGAGCGACTGCAGCAGGTTGAGCACCCCGGCCTGGATCGAGACGTCCAGGGCGGAGACCGGTTCGTCCAACACCAGCAGCTTCGGCCGGACGGCGAGCGCCCGGGCGATCGAGACGCGTTGGCGCTGCCCGCCGGAGAACTGGTGCGGATAGCGGACCGCGTGGTCCGGGTCGAGGCCGACCTGGTGCAGCAGCTCGGGCACCCGGCGGGCGATCTCCGCGCGCGGGGCGCGCCGGGCGCGCAGCGGTTCGGCGACGATGTCGCCGATCGGCATCCGGGGGTCGAGGCTGGCCATCGGGTCCTGGAACACGATCTGCAGTTCGGACCGTAGGCGTTCGGCCTCGGCCCGGGTGAGCCGGGCGGTGTCCCGGCCGAGCAGTTCGATCCGGCCGGTCTCCGGGGCGCCCAGCTTGAGCAGTTCGAACAGGGTGGTGGACTTGCCCGAGCCGGACTCCCCGACCAGGCCGAGGGTCTCGCCCTCCCGCAGGTCCAGGTCGACGCCGTCCACCGCGTAGACCTCGCCGACCTTGCGCTTGAACACCGCGCCCTTGAGCAGCGGAAACGTTTTTCCGAGCCCGCTCACCGACAGCACCGACGCCCGTTCGGAACGGTCCCGCTCCGAATGGTCCCGGTCCGTCGCCCCCGTGGTCTGCAGCGGCACCGGCAGCGACGGCACCGGGTACACCTCGTGCGGTGCGGGCCGCCGCTCGGCCAGCTCGTCCGAGCGCACGCACGCGGCCGAGTGCCCGTCCGCGCCCGCCAGTTCGGGTTCCGCGGTCGAGCAGCGCGGCTCGACCAGCGGGCAGCGCGCGGCGAACGGGCAGCCGGGCGGCAGTTCGGCCATCGGCGCCGGGGTGCCGGGGATCGGTACGAGCGGACCGCCGGGCCCGTCCAGCCGGGGCAGCGCGCCGATCAGTCCGAGGGTGTACGGGTGGCGCGGGGCCGCGAACAGCTCGTCCACGCCCGCGGTCTCGACCACCCG
Organism: Kitasatospora sp. NPDC089509; assembly: GCF_044749365.1. Classification (NCBI taxonomy): domain Bacteria; kingdom Bacillati; phylum Actinomycetota; class Actinomycetes; order Kitasatosporales; family Streptomycetaceae; genus Kitasatospora; species Kitasatospora sp. NPDC089509. The sequence continues at coordinate 117,492 of NZ_JBIVHS010000019.1, forward strand.
GCCCGCGTACATCACGGCGACCCGGTCGGCGGCCCCGGCGATCACCCCGAGGTCGTGGCTGACCAGGACGAGGGCGGCGCCGGTCTCCGCGCGGGCGGTGCGCAGCACGTCGAGCACCTGGGCCTGGATGGTGACGTCCAGGGCGGTGGTGGGCTCGTCGGCGAGCAGGATGTCCGGCTGGTTGGCGATGGCCATCGCGATCATCGCGCGCTGGCGCATGCCGCCGGAGAACTCGTGCGGGAAGCTGTCCAGGGCCCGGTCGGGTGTCGGGATGCCGACCAGGTCGAGGAGTTCGGCGGCCCGGCGGCGGGCGGTGGCCCGGTCGACCGGCTGGTGGATCCGGACCGCCTCGGCGATCTGGTCGCCGATCCGGTAGACCGGGGTGAAGGCGGATAGCGGGTCCTGGAAGACCATGGCGACCCGGCGGCCGCGGATCGCGGCGAGCTCCTTGCCGGGCAGGCCGACCAGCTCCCGGCCGTCCAGCCGCACCGAGCCGGACACCCGGGCGGTGCCGGGCAGCAGGCCGAGCACGGACAGCGCGGTGACGGACTTCCCGGAGCCGGACTCGCCGACGATGCCTAGGGTCTCCCCGCGGCGCAGGGTGAGGTCCACCCCGCGGACGGCGGGCACCGGGCCGTGCGGGCCGGCGAAGTCCACCCGCAGGTCCCGGACGGCGAGCAAGGGGGTCTCGACGGCAGTGGTCACTTGGACTTCCTCGCAGGGCTACCGGGACGAGCGGAACGGCGGGAGCGGCGGGAACGGCGGGGCCCGGTCCCGGAGGTGGGGTCGAGGGCGTCGCGCAGCCCGTCCCCGACCAGGTTGACCGCGAGCACGAACAGCACCAGCAGCCCGGCCGCGAAGTAGAACATCCAGGGGAACACCGGGGCTTCGGAGGTCCCGGCGGCGAGCAGGGTGCCGAGCGAGACGTCCGGCGGCCGGACGCCGAAGCCGAAGTAGGAGAGCGCGGTCTCGCTCATCACCGCGCCGCCGACCGCGATGGTGGCGTCGACGATCAGGAAGGAGGCGACGTTCGGCAGGATGTGCCGGGTGATGATCCGCAGCGGCCGGACGCCCATGAACCGTGCGGCGCGGACGAATTCGCGGTCGCGCAGGGAGATGGTCATCGAGCGGACCACCCGGGCGGTGATCATCCAGTTGAACAGGGCGAGCAGCAGCACGAAGGCGATCCAGCCGCTGCTGCGCAGCCGGGGCGAGACCACGGTGATGATCAGGAAGCTGGGGAAGACCAGCATCAGGTCGACCAGGAACATCAGCGCCCGGTCGGCCCAGCCGCCGAAGTAGCCGGCGCAGGCGCCGACCAGGGAGGCCAGCACGGTGGAGAAGAGGGCCACCAGCAGGCCGATGATCAGCGACTTCTGCAGTCCGCGGACGGTCTGGGCGAACACGTCCTGACCGACCCCGTTGGTGCCGAACCAGTGCTCGGCGGACGGGGGTTGGTGCAGGGCGGTGAAGTCGGGGGCGGCGTAGTCCCAGGGGATCAGGTGGGGGCCGCCGAAGGCGAGCAGGAAGAGCAGCAGGATCAGCCCGGCTCCGACCAGGGCGCCGCGGGCGGCGAGCAGCCGGGCCAGGACGAGTCGGCCCCGGCCGGCGGCCCGCGGCCGCTCCGGGACGCTCATGGATCCTGCGGGTCCAGCAGGGCCGGCAGGTCCGGCGGGTCCGGAGGGTTCCTCGGGGCCAGTGGGTTCAGCGGCGACGACGGTCATCTCGGTCCACCTCCGGTCAGGACCGCACGCGCGGGTCGAGGGCGGCGTGCAGGGTGTCGGCCAGGAAGCCGGAGGCCAGGACGACGACGGCGGTGAACAGGTTGATCGCCACCACCGAGTTGACGTCCTGTTCGTTGATCGACTGGATCAGCCACTCGCCCATGCCGTGCCAGCCGAAGATCGTCTCGGTGAAGATCGCACCGGTGAAGATGCCCAGGAAGCTGTAGGCGAACATGGTCGACATCGGGATCACCGCGGTGCGCAGCCCGTGCTTGAGCAGGGCCCGGCGCCGGGTGAGGCCCTTGGCCTCGGCGGTGCGCAGGTAGTCGGAGCCGAGCACGTCGAGCATGGTGCCGCGCTGGTAGCGGCTGTAGGTGGCGAGGCCGCCGAGGGCGAGCGAGACGGTGGGCAGCAGCAGGTGCAGGGCCCAGTCGGTGAGGTGGGTGCCGAGGCCGCCGGCCAGTCCGGGGGTCTCGTAGCCGGTGAACGGGACGACCTCGTGGCCGGCCGCGTCCTTGGCGGCGATGGCGCCGTTCTTGAGGAACAGCGCGACCAGGAAGACCGGGGTGGAGAGCAGTACGAAGGACACCACGGTGAGCAGCCGGTCGGAGATCCGGTACTGGCGGACCGCGCTCCACGCCCCGGCGGCGACGCCGAGGAGCGTGCCGAGCAGGCTGCCGATCACCAGCAGTCGCAGCGACACCCAGACCCGGCGGCCGAAGTCGTCGGTGACCGGGGTGTCGTGGATGGTCCGGCCGAGGTCGCCGTGCAGCAGGTCGCCGGCCCAGTGGCCGAAGCGCTCGACGACCGGGGTGCGGTCGTTCAGGTTGAGCGCGGTGAGCTGGCGTTCGACCGAGGCGGCGGACGGGCGGGGGACCTTGGCGTCGAAGTAGGCCCGCGGCTGCAGGGCGCTCGCGGAGATCGCGTACGCCAGGAAGACGGCGGCGATCAGCAGCGCCGCGTAGTAGCTCAGCCGCTTCGACAGGTAGCGGAGCATCAGCGGCCGCCCGGGGTCGGGGCGGGGGCGACGCGTCTGGAGGGCATTGGGTGGTGGCCTTCGGTCGGGGCCCGATCGGGCGTCAGCTGGCAGGAGCGGCCGGGCGGTTGGGAAACCGCAGGTCAGAGTGAAGCACCGGGGTGTTGCGGCTGGATTGCCGCGTGTGACTTTTGGATCAGGTGTCCGGTCCTCCCCCTGGTGGCGGATCTGATCCGCTGTTACGTTCCTCTGGCTCGGTGCCGGATTGAGTGCCCACGCTCAAGCCCGGTCATGCCTGTCGCGCCCCAACTCCTGCTTCCCGTACCTGACGCATACCTGTCGCTCGCCCGACGGATGTCGGACGCCCACCTCGCGCCTACCTCGCGCCCACGCCGCGCAGACCTCACCAGGGGGACCCTCATGGACGCTGTCACCACGCCCCGTCGTCTCGGCCGGGCGCTCGCCCTCGCCGCCGCCGTCGCGCTGGCGGTCACCGCGTGCACCTCGGGCGGCGGCGGTTCGGCCGGTGACGTGGCCAAGAGCGAGCCGCCGAGACAGGACTCCGAGGACATCAACGCCAAGTCGCTGGACCAGATCAAGGACGGCGGCGAGGTGCGCTTCCAGCTGGACCAGTGGATCACCCAGTGGAACCCGCTCCAGGTGGACGGCGGCTCCTACAACGACACCGTGGACCTGATGCGCACGCTGGAGCCCACGCTGTTCAGCACCGACGCCTCCGGGACCTTCCGGGCGAACCCGAACTACCTGACGGAGGCCAAGGTCACCTCCGACTCGCCGCAGGTGGTCACGTACAAGCTGAACCCGAAGGCCAAGTGGTCGGACGGCAAGCCGCTCAGCTACCTGGACTTCAAGGCCGACTGGCAGGCCAGCAACGGCAAGAACCAGGCGTACAACCTCTACGACCCGTCCGGCTACGAGCTGATCTCCGCGGTCGAACAGGGTGCCGACCCGACCGAGGTGAAGGTCACCTTCTCGCAGCCGTACGCGGACTGGCAGAACCTGTTCCGCCCGTTGATCCCGGCGGCGGGCATCGCCACCCCGGAGGACTTCAACAAGGGCTGGGTGGAGAAGATCCCGATCACCGCCGGCGCGTTCAAGATCGGGACGGCGGACAAGACCGCGCAGACCATCAGTCTGGTCCCGGACCCGGCCTGGTGGGGGACCAGGGCCAAGCTCGACAAGATCACCTTCCGGGTGATGGACAAGTCGGCGAGCATCCAGGCCTACCTCAACAACGAGATCGACTTCGCCTCGGCCGGCACCGCCGCCGCGTACGGCCAGCTCAAGAACGCCAAGGACACCGTGATCCGGTCCGCCAGCCCGTGGGACGAGGTGCACATCTCCTTCGGCGGCACCGGCGCGCTGGCGGACCAGAAGGTCCGCCAGGCGCTCGGCAAGGCGCTCGACCGCTCGGCGCTGATCAAGATCGCCAACAACGGGGTGCCGGTGGAGTTCAAGCCGCTCGGCAACCACATCATCATGCCCAACCAGACCGGCTACCAGGACAACTCCGGGCAGTGGGCCACGTTCGACCTCGCGGCGGCCAAGAAGCTGCTGGACGACGCCGGCTGGAAGGAGGCCGGCGCCGGCCAGCCGCGCACCAAGGACGGGAAGCCGCTGGAGCTGCACTGGATCCTCAGCGACGGCACCGCGCAGGCCCAGCTCGACCTCGCCACCGCGGCGGCGGCGATGTGGCAGACCGCCGGGGTCAAGGTCGACCTGGACAAGGTGGCCGCCAACGACTACTTCGACAAGTACATCACCCCGGGCAAGTTCGACATCGCCAGCTGGCGCAACACGGACTCGTTCCCGAACTCCAAGAGCCTGGCCAACTTCCGCCTGCCGGTGGGCGACAACACCTTCAGCAACCCGTCCCGGCTGGGCACCCCGGAGATCGACGACCTGCTGAAGAAGGCCTCCGGGACGGTCGACCCGGCGGAGGCCGCGAAGCTCTACAACCAGGCGGACGCGAAGATCTGGGAGCTCGGCCACACCGTCGAGCTCTACCAGCGGCCCGCCGTGGTGGCGACCCGCAAGGGACTCGCCAACTACGGCGCCTTCGGCCTCGGCCAGGAGGACTACAGCACGGTCGGCTGGGAGAAGTAGCCCGAGCCGCCGGGGCGGCCGCAGCGACGGCGACGGCGAGGGCACGGCAGGCGCTGGCGAGCAGCGCGGTGATCACGAGGCCGGTGGTACGGACACGGGTGGGTCGGAACTGCCGCCCCCGCTGTCCTGCCACCGGCCTTGACCTTCCGCGTTGCCCGCAGGCCGCCCGTGTCGTGGGGCCCCGCAGGGGGCCCGCGCCCGCTTCCAACCGGGGACGAATCTAGCGGGGCGTTCCGGCCGCTCGCGGTGCAGCGCGCGGGGCGCGCCCGGAAACCCGCCGTGCTGTCACCCACTTCGCGCACCGGGGCGTCAACTCTCGCTGACGGCAAGGAGAAAAAGGGCATAATGGGGCATCGTGCCCCGGGTCGAACGGAGTTGCCGTCCGTGGACGCACCCGGCGGGCTCCCGCGGCGCACCCGTGGACGCACCCGCGCGCGGACGGGGTACCCGCGCCGCGCCGGTGCGTGCGCCGGGCCCGGACCGCTGCCAGGATGCGCGGGACGGCGCGCCCTCCCGGGCCCCGGCCGCCCTTCCCGCGGACCCCGTCCGCCTCCTCCCGACCCACCCGGAGCAGCACCGATGGCCAGTGACCCCGCCGCCGCGGCACCCCGAGCGCACCGTGTCGACCCGCCCCCGGTGCGCCGGATGGTCCCGCGCGACCGCGCCGAGCCGCACCGGGTCGCCACCCCGCTGGAACTCTTCTTCGACCTCTGCTTCGTGGTCGCGGTCGGCCAGGCGGGCCGCGAACTCGCCCACTCCCTCGCGGCCGGGCACTACGGCGAGGGCCTGCGCGGCTACGCCATCGCCTTTTTCGCCATCTGGTGGGCCTGGATGAACTTCACCTGGTTCGCCTCCGCCTACGACTGCGACGACGTGCCGTACCGGATCACCACGCTGGTGCAGATCGCCGGCGTGCTGATCCTCGCCGCCGGGGTGCCGAGGCTGTTCGCCACCCAGGACCTGCGGCTGTCGATCGCCGGCTACGTGGTGATGCGCCTGGCGATGGTCACCCAGTGGCTGCGCGCGGCGGCCGCCGAGCAGGGCGAGGCGCGCCGGGTCGCGCTGCGCTACGCGGTGGGGATCGCGCTCTGCCAGATCGGCTGGGTGGTGGTGGTGCTGCTGCCGGCCGCCGCCCGGCCGTGGGTCATCCCGATCGGGGTGCTGTGCGAGCTGGCCGTGCCGGTGGTGGCCGAGCTGCGGATGCAGACCTCCTGGCACCCGCACCACATCGCCGAGCGGTACGGGCTGTTCACCCTGATCGTGCTCGGCGAGACGGTGGCCGCCGCGACGGTGGCGGTGCAGTCGGCGGTGGACGAGCACGAGGAGCTGGGCCGGCTGGTGCCGGTGGCGGTCGGCGGGCTGCTGATCTGCTTCGCGGCCTGGTGGATCTACTTCGCCCGGCCGGTCCACGACCACCTGCGCTCCAACCGGCAGGCCTTCGCCTGGGGGTACGGTCACTACCTGGTGTTCGGCTCGGCGGCGGCGATCGGCACCGGGCTGGAGGTGGCGGTGGAGTCGGCCGTGCACCAGGCGGAGATCTCCCCGGCGGCCGCCACCGCGACGGTCACCGTGCCGACCGCGGTCTACCTGGTCACCGTCTGGTACCTGCACTCCCGGCACACCAAGCGCGGGGTGGTGGCCCAGTCGGTGGCGCCGGTCGGCGCGCTGCTGGTGCTGGCCTGCACGGCGCTGGGCGGCTCGGGGGTGCTGGCGGCGGGCCTGGTCTGCGCGCTGATGGTCGCGACGGGCGTGCTGATCCACGGCCGGGAGAGCCGGGCGAGCCGGAACAGCCGGGAGGGTCGGGAGGGCCGGGCCGGATCCTAGGCCGAGAGCCGCCCCAGCAGCACCGGTTCGTGCCGGGCCAGCCAGGCCAGGTACGCCGGGTTGACCTTGGCCAGATCCAGGTAGGCGGCGCGCAGTTCGCCGTAGAGCGCGTCCAGGGCGGGCGGGCTGAGCACCCGGGGGCGCCAGGTGAACAGCAGTCGGACGGCCAGCGGGTCCCCGTGCACCGGGCGGACCACGGTGCCGGGCCCGGGCAGTGAGGTGGGCTGGCAGGGGCGGACGGCCTCGCCGGAGGCGACCAGCTCGGCGGCGGTGGCGTTGTCCCGCACCTGGACCACCCGGGGGTTGAGCCCGGCCTCGCTGAACACCCGGCGCATCGCGGCGTACTCGTGGTCGGCGGTCGGGTCGACCATCCAGGTGTCCTCGGCCAGGTCGGCCAGGTGGACGACCGGGCGGGCGGCGGCCGGGTGCCCGGCGGCGAGCGCGACGAACTGCGGCTCGCGGGCCATCAGCACCCGGTGCTCGGCGTCCGGCGGCACCCGCAGCGGGAAGCCCTCGCTCTCGTACACGAAGGCCACGTCCAGCTGGTCGGCGGCGACCATCCGCAGCAGCGCGCTGGCGGAGATGTCGACGTGGATGGTGGTGTCGGTGTCCGGCAGCCGCTCGTGCACCCGGCGCAGCCAGGCGGCGACGGCCCGGCTGCCGACGCTGCCGATCCGCAGCCGCCGCTGTCGGCCGGGCCCGGTGGTGTCCCGGGCCTCCTGGCGGGCGGCGGCGACCAGGGCGGCCATCTCGCTGATCACCGGCCGGGCCCGGGACAGCACCGAGTGGCCGAGCGCGGTGGGCCGGCTGCCGGTCTGCTCCCGGGTGAACAGGGTTCCGCCGATGGCCCGTTCGATGCGGTGCAGCTGGGTGGTGAGGGAGGGCTGGGTCATGCCGAGTTGGAGCGCGGCCTTGCGGAGGCTGCCGGTGTCGGCGATCGCGCACAGCACCCGGAGGTGTCTCACGTCGAGCTCCACGACGGGAGCATAGACGTCATCGCGCCACATCGCCAAGGACATGACAGGGATTCAAGGGCGCGCTGACAGGACCGGCGGCGGACGCCCCGCCGGTATGCGGCCGGACTATCGCCGGTTGACATCATCCGCGACGGGCCCGGGCGGGTCGAAGCTCAGGGGCACCACACCGCCCCGGTGCCCCGCCGGGACGGCCCCCACCGCGCGCCGCCACCGTCCGGTCCGGCCCCCACCGGCCCCGGCGGACCGGCGCGCCGCGAATCCGGAGCCCCCACATGAAGCGATCCGTGCTGTCCGCGACCCTCGGCCTCGCCCTCGCGGCGGGCCTCGTCGCCCTGCCGGCCACCGCGGCCACCGCCGCCCCGACCCACGCGACCGACAGCCACGCCACCGACGGCCGGGCGGCCAACGCCCGGTCGGGCTACGCCGGTTCGGCCGACCGGGCCGCGAACGACCAGGCGTTCTTCCGGGCCGTGATGGCCTCCGCCCGGGCCCGGCAGGCCGCCGAACCGTGGCTGCAGACCGTCACCGTCACCTACGACACCACCCAGGCCCCCTCCTACACCGCCGACATCGCCAACGCCGTGCAGATCTGGAACAGCTCGGTGCACAACGTCCAGCTCCAGGAGGCCAGCGGCACCGGCGACTTCTCGTACACCGAGGGCGACGGCAGCGGCTCGTACGCCAGCACCGACGGGCACGGGCACGGCTACATATTCCTCGACCACCAGCAGACCCAGGAGTACTACTCGCTCCGGATCGTCGCCCACGAGACCGGACACGTGCTCGGCCTGCCCGACGACTACTCCGGTCCGTGCAGCGAGTTGATGTCGGGCCACGGCCCGGGCACGTCCTGCATGAACGCGCACCCCGACGCCAATGAGAGCGCCCAGGTCGACTCGCTCTGGGCGAACGGCGCGGCTCCGGCCAACTGACCTGCCCCGCCGGGGAATCGGGTGCGGCGGCCCGCCCGGCCGGAAACGGGCGGGTCGCCGCATGGGTACTTCCCCGTCCCGGAGCCTAGCCGCCCCCGGAACGGAATGCCAGGGGCATGGCTGGGTCAAGACGAGGAAAAGGCGACCCAATCCTCCGGGGGTCCGGGGGATTGGACCGGGCTATCGCGGGTTGACATCATCCGCCCGGCCGCCGGGCTGCCCGAAGCTCTGGGGACACCCGGTCGCCAGGTGTCCCCCAGAGGCCGTCCCCAACCGGCCGCGACACCCGGGACCGGAGCCCCCACCGTCTCCAGGACCCCTTCAGGAGCCCCCACATGAAGCGATCCGTGCTGTCCGCGACCCTCGGCCTCGCCCTCGCGGCCGGTCTCGCCGTGCTGCCCGCCACCGCGGCCACCGCCGCCCCGGCCGCGCCCGCCGCCCAGGCCGCGCCCGCCGCCCAGGCCGTCCAGGGCTACACCGCCTCGACCTACGCCGGTTCGGCCGAGGAGGCCGCCGACAACCAGGCGTTCTTCCAGGCCGTGATGGCCTCCGCCAAGGCCAAGCAGGCCGCCAGCCCGGGCCTGGCCACCGTGGTGGTCACCTACGACGCCAGCTCCGCGCCGTCCTTCCGCAGCCAGATCGCCAGCGCCGCGCAGATCTGGAACAGCTCGGTCGGCAACGTCCAGCTGCGGGCCGGCTCGGCCGCCGACTTCCGCTACTACGAGGGCAACGACCCGCGCGGCTCGTACGCCAGCACCGACGGGCACGGGCGCGGCTACGTCTTCCTCGACTACCAGCAGAACCGGCAGTACAACTCGGTCCGGGTCACGGCCCACGAGACCGGGCACGTGCTCGGCCTGCCGGACCACTACTCCGGTCCGTGCAGCGAGCTGATGTCCGGCGGCGGCCCCGGCCCGTCCTGCACCAACCCGTACCCGAACAGCGCCGAGCGCAGCCGGGTCAACTCGCTCTGGGCGCGCGGCTGACCGTCCTGAACCCCGGGTGAGCGCCCCCGGCCCGGCCGCGTCCGCAGCGGCCGGGCCGGGGGTGCGTCGGGCGGGCCCGGTCGGTGGTGCGTCGGGCGGGCGCTGTCGGTGGTGCGTGCGAGCATGCGGGCGAGACCCGTTCGTCCCCGTCCCGAAAGGCGCCGCCGCCATGCCCCGTCCCGTCCCCGAGCAGCTCACCGACCTCCCGTACGCCGAACTGCTGCGCCCGCACACCGGCCCGCTGCGCAGCGACGACCGGTACGACACCGCGCACTTCGACGGTGGTGAGCACACCGACGAGTCGGGCTCCGGGGCGGCGTTCCTGGAGTGCGCCTTCACCGGGGTCGCGCTCAGCGGGGTCAAGCTCCGCCAGGCCCGGTTCAACGAGGTCTGGGTGCAGGCCGGCCGCTGGGTGGCCTGCGACCTGAGCGACACCGAGTGGCAGGACAGCTCCTTCGTCGGCGGGGTGCTGGCCGGGGTCGCCGCGCACGGCTCGGCGCTGCGCCGGGTGGTGTTCCGCGGCTGCAAGCTGGAGGCCGTCAACCTGCGGGCGGCCGTCCTGCGGGACGTGGTGTTCGAGGACTGCCTGCTGCGCGACGTGGACTTCGGCGACGCCAAGCTGACCGGGGTGTCCTTCCCCGGCTCGACGCTGGAGGAGGTCCGGCTGCGCGGGGCGGCGCTGAGCAAGACCGATCTGCGCGGTGCGGTGCGGCTCGGCCTGGCGGACGGCCACCTGGGGTTGCGCGGGGCGGTCATCAGCTCCACCCAACTGCTGGAGCTGGCACCGCAGTTCGCCCATGCGCTGGGCATCGAGGTGAAGGACCGCTGACCGGGCCCCGGGCTCTCCCTGGCCTTCCCCGGTTCTCCGGGGTTCTCCGGGGTGGAGACGTCTCCCCGTCGGGTCGGCCGGGTGTTCAGCCCGGCGTCGCTCGGTGACACCCGGGCGAACAGTCCGACAACCCTGCTGCGCGCATCTGGTGGCCCGCTCCGGCTGCGGTGGACACTTCACCGCGATCGATGGCCCCGAGTTGTGTACACAACATCGCCAGTGAAGGGACGGACCGGTCTGATGGCCGAGTTGAGTCGTAGAAAGTTCGTCGCGCTGTCCGGCGCCACCGCGGCCGGTCTCGCGGTGGCCGGCGCCGACGTGGTGGGCGCCGCCACCCCGAGTGCCGCGGCCGCCTCCAGCACCACGCTGAGCACCACCGGCACCATCAACGACGTGCAGCACGTGGTGATCCTGATGCAGGAGAACCGCAGCTTCGACCACTACTTCGGCACCCTCAAGGGCGTCCGGGGCTACGGCGACAAGGCCACCATCCAGCTCTCCGGCGGCTACAGCGTCTTCAACCAGCCCAACGGGCTGTTCGCCCGCCAGTACCCGTGGGCCTTCAACCCCTCGGGCGCCAGTGGCAGTCCCGAGACCCAGGCCCAGTGCAACGGCGACCTCTCGCACGCCTGGTCGGACCAGCACAAGGCCTGGAACGGCGGCAAGATGGACTCCTGGGTGTCCGCCAAGGGCACCGTCCGCACCCTGGGTTACCTGCAGCGCGGCGACATCCCGTTCCACTACGCACTGGCCGACAACTGGACCATCTGCGACGCGTACCACTGCTCGGTGCTGAGCGCGACCGGCCCCAACCGGACGTACCACTGGAGCGGCATGATCGACCCGGCCGGCACCGCCGGCGGCCCCGCCTACGACGGCGGCTCCGAGTCCAGCCTGCGCTGGCAGACCTACGCCGAGGCGCTGGAGGCCGCCGGCGTCAGCTGGAAGGTCTACCAGAACGCCGCCGACAACTTCGGCGACAACGCCCTGGCCTACTTCAGCCAGTTCACCGGCGCCGCGGCCGGCAGCCCGCTCGCCGTCAAGGGCATGGGCTCCGTCCCCAAGGCCACCGGCCGCACCCCGGACGACATCGCCGCCGCGATCCGGGCCGACGTGCAGAACGGCACCCTGCCGCAGGTCTCCTGGATCGTCGCCGACCAGCAGTCCTCCGAGCACCCCTACGCCACCCCGCAGGACGGCGCGCACTTCGTCCACCTGGTGATGGACGCCCTGAACGCGGACCCCAACGTGTTCAACTCCACCGTCCTGCTGATCAACTACGACGAGAACGACGGCTTCTTCGACCACGTCCCGCCGCCGGCCGCGCCGGCCGGCACCGCGGGGGAGTTCTACAACTCCACCAACATCGGCCTCGGCTTCCGGGTCCCGATGCTCGCGATCTCCCCGTGGACCCGCGGCGGCTGGGTCAACTCCGAGACCTTCGACCACACCTCGGTGCTGCGCTTCCTGGAGGTGTGGACCGCCGCCCTCGGCACCCCCGCCACCAGCCCCAACATCAGCGACTGGCGCCGCAAGGCGTGCGGCGACCTCACCTCGGTCTTCGACTTCGCCAACCCGGTCTACGGCATGCCCGCGCTGCCCGACACCTCGCAGACCATCGGCCTGTCCACCTGCGGCCCGCTGCCCAACCCCTCGCCGAGCAACAACGCGCTGCCCGCCCAGGAGCCCGGCACCCGCCCGGCCCGCCCGCTGCCGTACCAGCCCAACGCCAACCTGGACCACTGGGACAGCAACTCCAGCGGGATCATGCACGTCTGGGTGAAGATGGCCAACGAGGGCGCCGCCCGGGCCGCGCACTTCTCCGCCTACGCCAACGCCTACCGCAGCGGCGGCCCCTGGCAGTACACCGTCGACTCCGGCAGCCCGGTCACCGACTTCTTCAACTGCGGCACCAACAACTTCGGCAACGGCAAGTACGACCTGACCGTGGTCGGCCCGAACCGCTTCCTGCGCCGCTTCACCGGCGACCTCACCAAGCCGGGCAAGAACGCCGCCGTCACCGCCTCGTACGCGGTCGAGCCGGGGAGCGGCCAGCTGGCCGTCTACTTCGCGATGGCGAACTCCGGCACCTCGCCGATCACCTTCACCATCACCTCCAACAACTACCGCACCGACGGCCCCTGGACGTACCAGGTGCCGGCCGGCGGCAGCGTCAGCGACTTCTTCAACGCGGTCGCCTACAACAACGGCTGGTACGACTTCACGGTCACCGTGAACACCGACAGCAGCTGGTCGCAGCGGTTCACCGGGCACCTGGAGACGGGCGCGCCGAGCGTCAGCGGCTGATCCGACGGGCCCAGACGACGGGTTCAGACGACGGGCCCGGACGACGGCTCCCGACGCCGGCTTCATACGGACGGGCCCCGGGGGAACCACGGATCGTGGACCTCCCGGGGCCCGTCCGGCGTCAGCAGGGTGAGGCCGCGCACCCCGGCCCCGGCCGCGTACTCGGCCAGCTGCACCGCGCCGTAGCGGGTCTCCAGTTCGGCCTGCACCGGCACCGGCAGCTTGCTCAGCGCCCGGCGCAGCTGCAGCGCGTCCCGTCGGCTGATCGGCTGCGGGGCGCGCAGCACCAGCCGCAGCGGGCTGAGCGGCCCGGTCACCGGGACGCCGGTGCCCAGTTCGTAGCCGACCGCGCCGATCGGCCCCCAGACCAGCCGGTGGTCCGCGACCAGTCGGCCGACCTCCGGCAGCAGGGCCAGCGCCGGGATCCCGGTGAGCCGCCCGGGGGTCAGCCGCTCCCGTCGGCCGGGCAGCCGCTCGGGCCGCAGGGTGCGGGCCACCGCGGCCCAGGGGGCCAGCGCGTCCAGTCGCTGTCCGGGGTGCGGGCCGCGCACGGTGACCGGGATCCAGTGCTCGGGCGCCGCCTCCGGGTCCCGGGTGCAGCGCTGGGGGCGGGGCAGGTCCAGCGGGGTGCCGACCACCGGGTGCGCCCGGCCGACGGTGACCCACGGGTGCGCCCGCAGCACCGGCCGGGCCCACTCCGGCAGCTCGCCGCCGGCCAGCGGGCGCAGCGAGCCGGGGCACTGCATCAGCAGCAGGTCGTGGGTGCCGGGCAGCCGTCCGTCCAGCGCGGCCAGCGCGCCGACCCGGCGGCGCGGTCCGTCGTGCAGTTCCTCGGTGGAGTTCCTCACACCGCCACCCTCCGCCCGTCGCCCGTTCCCGGCTACGGCCCTTGGGCGCGTCCACCCGGGACCAAAGGCTCAACGTGCGACCACTGGTCCCCGGTGTGAGAGTGGGGGCAGCCCGGTAATCCGTTCGGAGGAGGAGTCATGGGCATCCTGGACAGGCTGTTCCACCGTCCGCCGCAGCACGAGTCCACCGGCCAGGAGGCCGCCCAGCGCGCCGCCCTCGCCCACGACGAGGCCGCCGACGCGTACAGCGACGAGGTCGAGCGCACCCGGGACACCCAGGACCGGGTGTCCCGGGAACGGGCGGCCCAGGAGGAGGCGGACCGGCGCGCCGCCGAGAACATGACCTCCGAGGGCGACCCCTGGAGCTGAGCCTCCGCTGCCGCCCCGGGGTCATCCGCTCCGCGGCGGCAGCGGCGGTCGCCGCAGGTCCGGCCGGGGCGTGGACTCCGGCGGGGGTGCCGCCGCGGGCGCGTCCTCCAGCAGCTCCAGGGCCAGCTGGACGGCGGTGACCAGCTCCGGGTGGCGCCCCCGCGCCCAGTCCCGCGGGGTGCGCAGCACGTGCACGTCCGGCTCGACGCCCCGGTTCTCCACCGACCAGCCGAGCCCGCCGCCGAACCAGGAGGCGTTCTTCGGCACCGAGATCTGGGTGCCGTCGCCCAGGGTGTGCCGCCCGGTCATCCCGACCACCCCGCCCCAGGTGCGGTTGCCGATCACCGGGCCGAGGCCGAGCAGTTTGATCGCCGCGATGATCACGTCCCCGTCCGAGCTGGTCGCCTCGTCGGCGAGGGCCACCAGGGGGCCGCGCAGCGCGTGCCGGGGCCAGCGGACCGGCTGGCGGTCCCGGCTGAAGTCCCAGGCGAGGACGTGCCGGGTGAGCTTCTCCAGGACCAGTTCGGAGACGTTGCCGCCGGCGTTGCCGCGCACGTCCAACACCAGTGCGGGCTTGTCCAGTTCGCGCCGCAGGTCCCGGTTGAACTGTGCCCAGCCGGAGCCGCCGAGGTCCGGGATGTGCAGGTAGCCGCACCGGCCGTCGCTGAACTCCCGTACCAGGGAACGGCGTTTGGCCACCCAGTCCTGGTAGCGGATGGCCCGTTCGTCGGTCAGCGGGGTGACCGCGATCCGCCGGACCGGGCCGTCCGGGCCGCTGCGCAGGGCCAGTTCGACGGTGGTGCCGCCGGTGCCGGCCAGCAGCGGCAGCGGACCGCGCACCGGGTCCACCGGGCGGCCGCCGACCTCCAGCAGTTCGTCGCCGTCCCGGACGCCCTGGGCGGCCAGCGGGGCGCGGGCGCGCGGGTCGGAGGACTCGCCGGGCAGCACCCGGTCGACCAGCCAGCGGCCGTCGGGGGAGCGGTGGGCGTCGGCGCCGAGCAGGCCGAGCGGCTGCTGGGCGAGGGTGGGGCCCTCGGCGCGCCGGGAGGGGGTGACGTAGGCGTGCGAGGTGCCGAGCTCGCCGAGGAGTTCGCGCAGCAGGTCGGCGAAGTCGTCGGGTGAGCAGATCCGTTCCAGCAGCGGTTCGTACTGGGCGACCAGCGCGGGCCAGTCCAGGCCGGACATCCGCTCGTCCCAGAACTGGTCCCGGACGATCCGGGCTGCCTCGTGGTACGCCTGGCGCCACTCGGCGGCCGGGTGCACGGTGTGGGTGATCCGGCGCAGGTCGACGGACGTCCCGGCGGAGGGGGCGCCGACCGGGACGACCCGCAGGGTGCCGGCCGAGTAGACGACGATCGAGCCGCCGTCCCCGGAGACCGCGTAGCCGTCCAGCCGGTCGGCCAGGGTGCTGCGGGTGCCCCGGGCCAGGTCGAAGTGCTCCAGCGAGGGGCGGCCGGAGGTGTCCTCGGGGCTGGCGAAGGTCTGCCCGAGGGTGCCGGAGATCGGCCAGCGCAGCCAGACCAGGCCGCCGCGCACCGCGTCGGTGGCCGAGTACTTGGAGGCGATCACCGGGAACGGCAGCAGCCGTTCGCCGAGGCCCTCCGGGTCGACCCGGACGGTGCCGTCGCCGCCGCCGTCCCCGCGCGGGGCGCCGTCCTCGACGGGCGCGGCGAACGGGGAGGGGGTGTCGGCGGCGAGCGGGACGAGGTACGGGCGGCAGCCGAGCGGGAAGGAGAGGTCGCCGGTGTGCACGTCGTGGACCGGGTCGAAGCCGCGCCAGGACAGGAAGGCCAGGTAGCGGCCGTCCCGGGTGAACACCGGCTGCTCGTCCTCGAACCGGCCGTCGGTGACGTCGGTGGTCGGCCCGGGGGCGTCGGTGCGGGTGAGCCGGATCCGGCGCAGCGAGCGGCCGGCGGCGGGCTGGGACCAGGCGATCCAGTGCGAGTCGGGGGAGAACCGGGCGCCGGCGACCGGGCCGTGCTCGGAGGCGGCCAGTTCGCGCACCCCGCCGTCGTCGGCGGAGACCAGCAGCAGCCGCCCGTCCGAGGTGGTGGCGGCGAGCCGGGCGCCGTCGGGGGCGGCGGTGAGCTCCAGGACCCGGCCGAGCTTCCCGGCGGCGAGCACCCGGTGGCGGTGCCGTTCACCGCCGGTCGCCCCGGAGGGGCCGTCGTGGCCGGGCAGCGGCACCACCTCGATCGCGTCGGCGCCCTCGGCGTCGGTGATCCAGGCGGCCTCGCCGGTGTGCCCGAGCACCACCGGCAGCCGGGTGCGCACCCCGGGGGTGTCGGCGAGCGCGCGGGCCGGGCCGTCCTTGTGGGTGAGCCAGTACTGGCTGCCGCGCACGGTGATCACCCCGGCCCGGCCGGTCTGGTCGCAGGCGAGGTCCTTGACCTGGGAGGCGGCGCCGACCTGGTACGGGCGGCGGCCGGCCCGGGCGCCGCCGAGCGGCACGTGCAGCCGGCGCGGGCCGGGGGCGTCCAGTCCGTCCAGCAGCCAGAGGTCGCCGGCGTGCTGGTAGACGATCCGGGTGCCGTCGGTGGCGGCCTCGCGGGCGTAGTAGGAGGCGTGGTCGGTGTGCCGGCGCAGGTCGGTGCCGTCCGGGCGGCAGGAGTAGACGTTGCCGATGCCCTCGTGGTCCGAGAGGAAGGCGATCCGGTCGTCGGGGGGTTCGCCGACCGGCATGGGGGAGGCGAGGTGGCCGGTGTGCCCGGTCAGGACCGGTTCGCCGTCGACCCAGAGCCGGCCGATCGCGCCGCCGCGGTAGCGCTTCCAGGCGGCGGGCTCGTGCGGTGCGGAGCCGGTGAGCAGGACGGTCCGGTCCCGGCTCAGCTGGGCGTCACCGACCGGCCCCCAGGGCATCCGGCGGCCGGGGGAGCCGTCCGGGGGCAGGGCGTGCGCCCAGGTGTAGTGGCCGAAGGGCTCGTGGTAGGAGGTGACGGCCAGCACCTCGCCGTCCGGCAGCCAGCCGCGCACCCGGGTGTCCTGGCTGCCCCAGAAGCTGAGCCGGCGGGCCTCGCCGCCGTCGACCGGGGCGGTCCACACCTCGGGGGTGAGGCCGAGCCAGCTGGTCCAGGCGAGGGTGGTGCCGTCGGGGGAGAAGCGGGGGTGGCTGACCCGGGTGCGGTCGCAGCCGACCCGCCAGGCCCGGCCGGTGGCGGCGGCGCCGGCGTCCAGCGGGGCGATCCAGACGTCGTCCTCGGCGGTGAAGGTGAGCAGGCCGCCGTGCAGGTGGGGGTGGCGGAGGTAGCCGGGCGGGGTCACCCCTCCATCCTTCGACGGGGTGTCACCCCCGGCAACCGGGGCGGTCCTCCCGGACCCCTCTCGACCGGTCTGGACCATTGACGGCACACTGCCGGATCCGCTTCAGTGGT
The DNA here is from genome assembly GCF_044749365.1 of Kitasatospora sp. NPDC089509. NCBI lineage: Bacteria > Bacillati > Actinomycetota > Actinomycetes > Kitasatosporales > Streptomycetaceae > Kitasatospora > Kitasatospora sp. NPDC089509. The sequence continues at coordinate 134,762 of NZ_JBIVHS010000019.1, forward strand.
CTAGTCCAACTTGGGTGCCAGGCCGGGCCGTTCCCCCCACTGGCGCGTGCTCCGGCGTGCCCTCGGACGTCCCCCACGACCGCGCCACCGCAGGAGCACCCCGCATGCGCAGATCAACCGTGCCCAGATCAACCGTGTCCGGACACCGCCGTGCCGCGATCGCCGCCGGCACCGCCTCCGCCGTCGCCGCGGCCACCCTGGTCGGCGTCACCCTGGGCCTGGCGCCCGCCGCCTCGGCCGGCGAGTTCCTGGTCAACGGCGGCTTCGAGTCCGGCTCGCTCGGCCCCTGGAGCTGCACCGGCAACTCCGGCAGCGTCGTCACCGCCCCGGTGCACAGCGGCGGCTACGCCCTCGCCGCCGCGGCCACCGCGGCCGACACCGCCCAGTGCTCGCAGACCGTCGCCGTGGCGCCCAACACCACCTACACGCTGAGCGCCTGGGTCAACGGCTCGTACGTCTACCTGGGCGTGGACGGCGGCGGCCCGAGCACCTGGACGCCCGGCACCGGCGGCGCGTACCAGAAGCTCAGCGTCGGCTTCACCACCGGCGCCACCCAGACCACCGCCACCGTCTACACCCACGGCTGGTACGGACAGGGCACCTACTACGCGGACGACGTCTCGCTGGACGGCCCGGGCGCCCCCAGCCCTTCGCCGACCCCGACCCCGACCGGCACGCCCACGGGTACGCCCACCGGCACCCCGACGGGTACGCCCACGGGAACCCCGACCGGCACGCCCACGGGTACGCCCACCGGCACCCCGACCGGTACGCCCACGGGAACCCCGACCGGCACCCCCGGCGGCAGCCACACCCTGGTCGGCTACCTCCACGCCAGCTTCGCCAACGGCGCCGGCTACACCCGGATGGCCGACGTCCCCAACTCCTGGGACATCATCGACCTCTCCTTCGGCGAGCCCACCTCCCCGACCTCCGGCGACATCCGCTTCAACCGCTGCTCGGCCACCGACTGCCCGACCGTCGAGTCCGACGCCGACTTCAAGGCCGCCATCGCCGCCAGGCGCGCCCAGGGCAAGAAGGTGCTGATCTCGATCGGCGGCCAGAACGGCCAGGTGCAGCTGACCACCATCGCGGCCCGGGACACCTTCGTCAGCTCGGTCTCGGCGATCATCGACAAGTGGGGCCTGGACGGCCTGGACATCGACTTCGAGGGCCACTCGCTCTCGCTCGACACCGGCGACACCGACTTCAAGAACCCGAAGAGCGCGGTCATCGTCAACCTGATCTCGGCACTGAAGACCCTCAAGGCCAAGTACGGCCCGGGCTTCGTGCTGACCATGGCGCCGGAGACCTTCTTCGTCCAACTCGGCTACCAGTACTACGGATCCGGCCCCTGGGGCGGCCAGGACCCGCGCGCCGGGGCGTACCTGCCGGTCATCTACGCGCTGCGCGACGACCTGACCCTGCTGCACGTCCAGGACTACAACTCCGGCTCCATCATGGGCCTGGACAACCAGTACCACTCGATGGGCGGCGCCGACTTCCACGTCGCGATGACCGACCTGCTGCTCAACGGCTTCCCGGTCGCGGGCAACACCGCCAACATGTTCCCGCCGCTGCCCGCCTCGAAGGTGGCCATCGGGATGCCGGCCACCGTCAACGCGGGCAACGGCTACATCGCCCCGTCCGAGGTGGACAAGGCGCTGGACTGCCTCACCAGGCTCGCCAACTGCGGGACGTACGTGCCGCGTTCGGGCGCCCAGCCGAACCTGGCCGGACTGATGACCTGGTCCGTCAACTGGGACCAGTTCGGCGGCCGGGAGTTCTCCAAGAACTTCGACGGCTACTTCGGCCGCTGACCCGGCGGTGGGGCCCGCAGGACGCGGGCCCCACCGCCCGGTACGGTCCGGTCAGGGCGCCAGCAGCAGCCGCGCCTGCTCGACCACCGACGGCGAGGCCTTGGCCAACGAGCCCGTCCCGTACGGCGGTTGCGGGTCGTACTCGATGAGCAACTGGATCGCCTGGGCCGTCCCGTCGCCGGCGATCAGGCCGGTCAGCCGCAGGGCGAGGTCGATCCCGGCCGAGACCCCGGCCGCCGTCGCGTACTTGCCGTCGACCACGATCCGCTCGGTGCCGGTCGGCTCCGCCCCGAACCGGGGCAGGGCGTCCAGCACGCCCCAGTGGCTGGTGGCCCGGCGACCGCCGAGCAGCCCGGCGGCGCCCAGGATCAGCGAGCCGGAGCAGACCGAGGTGGTCCAGGTGGTGGTCGCGTCCACCCGGCGCACCCAGTCGAGCACCGCCCCGTCGGTCAGCTGTGCCTCCGTCCCGGGACCGCCGGGCACCAGCAGCAGGTCGGCCGAGTCCACCTCGTCCAGGGCGGCGTCCGCGGTCAGCGCCAGGCTGGCCATGTCGGTGCGGACCGGGCCGCGCTTCGCGGCGGTGAACACCACCTCGGCCCCGGGGATCCGGGACAGCACCTCGTAGGGGCCGACCGCGTCCAGCGCGGTGAAGTCGTCGTAGAGCAGGATCGCGATGCGCATCACTGACCTCCATCGGGTCGGGAACGGAAGCGGCGTCGGTACTCGGCGGGCGGAGCGGCCAGGGCCCGGACGAAGGCGCGCCGCATCGCCTCCGGGGTGCCGTAGCCGCAGGAGCGCGCGATCTCCTCGATGCCGTCGTCGGTGTCCTCCAGCCGCCGCCGGGCGGCCTCCAGCCGGACCCCGTCGACGTACCGGCCCGGGGTCGCCCCCACCTCGGCCGCGAAGGCCCGGGCGAAGTGCCGCGGTGACAGCGCCGCCCGGCCGGCCAGTGCCTCGACCGACAGGTCGGCCTCGGGGTGCTCGGCGATCCACCGCTGGACCTCGCGCAGCGGCTGCCGGGCCGCCACCTGGGCGGCCAGCTGGGTGCTGAACTGCGCCTGGTTGCCCGGTCGGCGCAGGAAGACCACCAGATGACGGGCGATCAGCAGGGCGGCGTCCCGGCCGAGGTCCTCCTCGACCAGGGCCAGCGCCAGGTCGATCCCGGCGGTGACCCCGGCGGAGGTGGCGACGTGCCCGTCCCGGACGTGGATCGGGTCGGGGTCGACCGTCACCTCCGGGAACCGCCGGGCCAGCTCCGCGCAGTACGCCCAGTGGGTGGTCGCCCGGCGCCCGGACAGCAGCCCGGCCTCGGCGAGCAGGAAGGCCCCGGTGCACACCGACACCACCCGCTCGGCCCGACCGGCGAGCTCCCGGACCCGCGCCACCAGGGCGCCGTCCGGGTGCTCCACGTCCAACCCGCCGGGGATCAGCAGGGTGTGCACCGGCCCGACCTCGGCCAGGTCGACGTCCGGCAGCAGCCGCAGCCCGCTGCAGCTGCGCACCGGCCCACCGCCGGGGGAGGCCGTGGTCACCCGGTACGCCCCCGGCCGCCGGGCGGCCGCGCCCGCCCCCGCGAACACCTCCAACGGGCCGGTCACGTCCAGGCTCTGCACGCCGTCGTAGAGGACCACGACCACGCTGCGCTCTCTCATGCGGTCAGCCTGACAGCGGGCGGTGACGGCAGCAATGACCGGTTTCCCACCTTTCCTGCCACGCGCGGCGCGGGAACGCCGAAACGCCGGAAGGCCCCTTGCTTTCGCAAGGGGCCTTCCGGCTGTCTGTGCGCCGCCAGGGACTCGAACCCCGGACCCGCTGATTAAGAGTCAGCTGCTCTAACCAACTGAGCTAGCGGCGCCTGCTGACGTGGAGAACATTACCTGGTCAGCAGCCGAAACACACAATCGGCCCGGAGCGCCCGGAGAGCTGGGAGAGCCCGGGGCGGTCCGCCCGGAGGCTCCCGGGTCGGCCCGCCCGCTCAGGCCGTGAGCACCACCTTGCCGCGGACGTGCCCGCCGCCGACCAGCCGGTGCGCCTCCCCGGCCTTCTCCAGCGGCAGCGACTCGGCGATCTCGATCCGCAGCCCGCCCGCCTCCCACAGCCGCACCAGCTCGGCCAGCCGTTCGGCGGTGCGCGGCCCCCGCAGCCCCCGGACGCCCAGCCGCTCGGCCTCCGGGTAGTCGACCACGGTGCCGATCCGGTCCCGGTCGGCGACCAGGTCGACGGAGGCGGCCAGCGCGCCCCGGCCCGCCGCGTCGAAGGCCGCGTCCACCCCCTGCGGGGCGACCGCCCGGACCCGCTCGACCAGCCCCTCCCCGTACGCGACCGGGATCGCGCCCAGCCCGCGCAGGTAGTCGTGGTTGCGCTCGCTCGCGGTGCCGATCACAACGGCGCCCCGGGCCCGGGCGAGCTGGACGGCGACGGTGCCGACCCCGCCGGAGGCGCCGTGCACCAGGACGGTGTCGCCGGAGCCGACCCCGAGCAGTTCGAGCGCCAGGTGTGCGGTCTGGCCGGAGGCGGAGAGCGAGCCGGCCTGCTCCCAGGGCATCCCGGCGGGCTTGGCCACCAGCTGGCCGGCGTCCACCGTGACCAGCTCGGCCTGGCAGCCCAGCACCCGGAAGCCCAGCACCTCGTCGCCGACCCGCCAGGCCCCGGCGTCCGGCCCGAGCCGGTCCACCACCCCGGCGAACTCGTTGCCGAGCACGAGCGGCGGCTCGACCGTGAGCCCCGGCGGGCGGAAGCCCTCCCGGATCGCCAGGTCCACCGGCTGCACGGCGGCGGCGTACACCCGCACCCGGACCTCGCCCGGGCCGGGCTCCGGGTCGGTGACCCCGGTGACCCGCAGGACCTCCGGACCGCCGGACCTGGGGACGGTGACCGCCTTCATGGGGGGGCTCCTTCGCGCTCTCGCATCGTTTCGGTACCGCCGATCCTCGAACCTGAAGTGCACTGGAGGTCAAGCACTCGTTCGGCGTGTCTTCACGTATGGGCGCATTGTCAGATTTATCCTGGGCGGCGCTCAGCCGTCCGCCGTCGACCGGTCGCCCGTCCCCGTTCGGGCCGCCGCCGATCCGCCGTCGAGAGGAACCTTCCCGTGGGCCAGCTGCCCCTGTTCTTCCTGGTGCTGCTCGCCTCCGTGGTGACCATGCCACTCGCCCGCAGGACGGGTGTGCCGCAACCGGTCCTGATGACCCTGCTCGGCATCGTGATGGCGCTCGTCCCGCAGATCCCGGACGTCAAGATCGAGCCCGAGCTGATCCTCCCGCTGGTCCTGCCACCGCTGATCTTCGCCGTCGCCCGGCGCTCCTCGGTGCGCTACTTCAAGGCCAACGCCCGCTCGATCCTGCTGCTGGCGATCGCCCTGGTGGCGGTCACCACCATCGCGGTGGCCGGCACCGTGCACTGGCTGCTGCCCGCCCTGCCGCTGGCCGCCGCGATCGCGGTCGGCGCGCTGGTCTCCCCGCCCGACCCGGTGGCCGCCGTCGCGGTGGCCGGCAGCGTCGGGCTGCCCCGGCGCCTGGTGGCGATCCTGGAGAGCGAGGGGCTGTTCAACGACGTCACCGCGATCGTCATCTACTCGCTCGCCATCGAGGCCGTGGTCAGCGGCGACTTCTCGGTCGGCCACGCGGTGCTGCGCTTCGTGCTGTCCGCGGTGCTCGCGGTGGTGGTCGGCGTGGTGCTCGGCTGGGTGAACGCCAAGCTCGCCGACCGGCTGGACGACCCGACCCAGCAGGTCGCGCTCAACCTGCTGGTGCCCTTCGCCGCCTACACCATCGCCGAGGAGATCCACGGCTCCGGCGTGCTCGCCGTGGTGGTCTGCGCGCTCTACCTCGCCGAGCGGGCCGCCGACGCCGACGCGGTCGCCTACCGGCTGGTCGGCAACGCCTTCTGGGAGGTGGTCGAGATCCTGATCACCGGCGTCGCCTTCGGCCTGATCGGCCTGGAACTGGCCACCGTGCTCAAGGAGGCCGGCCGCGGCTGGACCGGCTTCCTCGGCGACGCCGCCGTGGTCATCGCGGTCGTGGTCGTGGTCCGGCTGCTCTGGCTGCTGCCGGCCGGCTGGCTGTCCAAGAAGCTGCGCAAGGGCGACGAGGAGGACACCCCGTTCAGCTGGCGGGAGAGCGTGATCCTCTGGTGGTCCGGCATGCGCGGGGTGGCGACCGTGGCGCTGGCCCTCGCCATTCCGCTCTCCCTGAACTCCGGCGAGGACTTCCCGGAGCGCGGCCGACTGGTCTTCATCGCCTTCAGCGTGGTGCTGTTCACCCTGCTGGTCCAGGGGCTGACCCTGCCCTGGCTGGCCAAGCGGCTCGAACTGGACATCGACCAGGACCAGCACGAGCAGGCGGTGCGCCGGCTCTGGTGGCGGGCCGCCAAGGCCGGGCTGCAGCGGCTCGGCGAACTGGAGGAGCAGGACAAGCTGCCCGCCGAGGTCGCCGACCGGCTGCGGGACCGTCAGCACGACCGGCTGGCCCGGCTCTGCCCGGAGAACTACGCCGAGGAGGAGGCCGCCGAGGCCAAGCAGCGGGTCGCCCAGTGGCGGGCCGCCGTCGAGGTCGAGCAGGAGATGATCGCCGCCTCCCGGCGCGAGATGCTGATCGCCCGCAGCGAGCTCGGCGCCGACCCGGAGCTGGTCGACCACGTGCTGCGCGGGCTGGACCTGCGCTCGGAACGGAAGTAGCGGCAGCGGCGGAGGCGGTGGGCGCGGCGGAAGTGACGGACAGTCCGGCCCGCCCGCCGCCGACGGTGCGGAATGTGCGCGACCCCCTCCGGGGTTGCATAGGCTGAACCCGGGCAGGCCGTCAACGGAGTCGGCGCACCACCAGTACCGCCACGACCTCGCGAACAGGCGCTCACCGCCTGGCCCTCACGCCTGGCCCTGCCGGTTTCTGCACCCAGATGAATCGAGGACCCACCGATGTCGGAGACCCGCGCCGACGCCCGTACCCCGCTCGACCGCACCCCGCAGTGGGCCGCCCTGGCCAAGCACCGGGCCGAGCTGGGCGAGACCCACCTGCGTGAGCTGTTCGCCGCCGACCCCGAGCGCGGCCGCAGCCACACCCTCCAGGTCGGCGACCTGCACGTGGACTACGCCAAGCACCTGGTCACCGCGGAGACCCTGGAGCTGCTGCGCGAGCTCGCCGCCGCCACCGGTGTCGCCGGGCTGCGGGACGCCATGTTCCGCGGCGAGAAGATCAACGTCACCGAGCGGCGCGCCGTGCTGCACACCGCGCTGCGCGCCCCGCGCGACGCCGTGATCGAGGTCGACGGCGTCAACGTCGTCCCCGGGGTGCACGCCGTCCTGGACAAGATGGCCGCCTTCGCCGACCGGGTCCGCAGCGGCGAGTGGAAGGGCCACACCGGCCGACGGATCCGCGCCGTGGTCAACATCGGCATCGGCGGCTCCGACCTCGGCCCGGCGATGGCCTACGAGGTGCTCCGCCCGTACACCCAGCGGGACCTGGACGTCCGCTTCGTGTCCAACGTGGACGGCGCCGACCTGCACGAGGCGGTCCGCGACCTCGACCCGGCCGAGACGCTGTTCATCGTCGCCTCGAAGACCTTCACCACCATCGAGACCATCACCAACGCGGTCTCCGCCCGGGCCTGGCTGCTGGACGGCCTGGGCGCCGGCACCGAGGCGGTGGCCAAGCACTTCGTCGCGCTGTCCACCAACGCCCAGGGCGTGCAGGACTTCGGCATCGACACCGCCAACATGTTCGAGTTCTGGGACTGGGTCGGCGGCCGCTACTCCTACGACTCGGCGATCGGCCTCTCGCTGATGATCGCGATCGGCCCGGACGCCTTCCGCGAGATGCTGGACGGCTTCCACCTGGTCGACGAGCACTTCCGCACCGCCCCGCCGGAGCAGAACGTCCCGCTGCTGCTCGGCCTGCTGGGCGTCTGGTACGGCGCGTTCTTCGACGCCCAGGCGCACGCGGTGCTGCCGTACTCGCACTACCTGTCCAAGTTCACCGCCTACCTCCAGCAGCTGGACATGGAGTCCAACGGCAAGTCGGTGACCCGCGACGGCACCCCGGTCGACTGGCAGACCGGCCCGGTGGTCTGGGGCACCCCCGGCACCAACGGCCAGCACGCCTACTACCAGCTGCTGCACCAGGGCACCAAGGTGATCCCGGCCGACTTCATCGGCTTCGCCCGGCCGACCCCCGACCTGCCCGCCGGACTGGTGGCCCAGCACGACCTGCTGCTGGCCAACTTCTTCGCCCAGACCCAGGCGCTGGCCTTCGGCAAGACCCCGGAGGAGGTCGCGGCCGAGGGCGTGCCGGCCGAGCTCGTCCCGCACAAGACCTTCCAGGGCAACCACCCGACCACCACCATCCTGGCCGCCGAGCTGACCCCCTCGGTGCTCGGCCAGCTGGTCGCGCTGTACGAGCACAAGGTGTTCGTCCAGGGGGCGGTCTGGAACATCGACTCCTTCGACCAGTGGGGCGTCGAGCTGGGCAAGGTGCTCGCCAAGCGGATCGAGCCGGTGCTGGTCACCGGCGAGGGCGGCGAGCAGCTGGACAGCTCCACCGCGGCGCTGGTCGCCCGCTACCGCGCACTGCGCGGCCGCTGAGCCCCGGCCGGGCCGTCCGCCTCCTCCGGCGGCCGGCCCGGCCGCCCTTCCGGGTACGGCGGAACGCCGAGAGGCCCCTTGCTTTCGCAAGGGGCCTCTCGGCTGTCTGTGCGCCGCCAGGGACTCGAACCCCGGACCCGCTGATTAAGAGTCAGCTGCTCTAACCAACTGAGCTAGCGGCGCCTGCTGACAGAGAAGACTCTAGCAGTGGCCCGCGGTCGGGCCAAAATCGAATACCGGCCGCCCCCCGTTCACCCGCCGGTCACGACCGCCGGCTCGGCCGGGACGGCCCCGCCGGGCTCGCGCGCCGCCCGTACGCAGGCCCACAGCACCACCGAGGCCCCGGGCAGCCAGGGCTCCCGGTCCTCCGGGGCGACGATCCAGCGGCCCGACCCCTGGCCGGGGGACTCCGGGCCGTGCACCATCCGCTGCAGCGGCGGCACCGTCACCGCGTCGCCCCTGCCGTGGCAGAGCAGCGGCGGCACGTCCCGGGCCCATTCCTCCCAGGCCAGCAGCCGGCGCAGCCGCGGCGCCGCGCCGGGCTGGACGAACAGCAGGGTGCGCCCCCGGTAGCCGGCCACCGGGCCGCAGCCGGGGCCGGAGGCCCACAGTTCGTCCAGCACCCGGCGGCCGAACAGCGACGGCATGCTGATCACGTCGAAGGCGCGCCCGCAGGGCAGCACCGAGGGCGCCCACGGGCGGGCCTCCCAGAGGGCGCGCATGCTGCGCGGGTACTCGCTGGCGGAGGCCAGCCAGGCCTCCCCGGCCACGGTGACGTACTCCACCGACTGGTGCGTCCAGATGTCCACGCCCAGCAGCCTGCGCCGTGCGCGCCCCCGGTGGGGCGGAAAGCGCCGTTCGCCGGACAGGGCGGCGGCCGATCCCGTACCCTCCGCCGCTGGCATATGCCAGCGGCCGCAGGTCGAGGTCTTCAGTCCTCGTGGCGGCGCGGCTGGAGCAGGCCGCGTCCGTACTCGATCATCTTGGTGGCGTAGTCCGGGGTCCAGTCCGCCCGCGCGGCCACCTCGGTGTTCGACAGCGCGTCGAACCGGCGCGGGTCGGCCAGCTGGGCGGCGGCGACGGCCTGGAAGTCGGTGGCCCGCTCGGCGGCGGCCCGGAAGGCCAGGGCCAGCTCGGTGGAGCGGCGTAGCAGCTCCGTGGGGTCGTCGATCGATTCCAGGTCGAAGAATCGTTCCGGCTCCGGTTCGGCGGACTGCGGCTCGAACAGGAGCTGCGCGGGGCGCAGACGCCTGGTGGACTCGGGCGTCTTGGCGGGGGAGTCGGGCATGGACGGACACCTCCGGGGTCTCGGTGAGGGTGGGCGGCGGGCTGCTCCGGGCCGCACCGCCCGGTCGTGGCCGTCGTCCATTGTCTCGCGGCGGCGGCCGGTAGCGGAACGGTGCGCATGCAGGCGCTATTCCCGGGCACGCGCCGGAAGGGCGCTCCGGGCGCCGCGCTTCCGGATCGCATGCGAACCGGTTGTTCCGGGTGCAGCAGTCGCCCACCGAACCGGGAGCCCCCCATGCGTGCACTGTCCACCGGCCTCCTGCCGGCCGTCGTCGTCCTCGCCCCCGTCGCCGCCGTCGCGCCCGCCGGGCCCGCCTTCGCCGCCGAGACCGCCAAGGTGGTCACCGGGGAGCCGAGCAGCCCGGGCGGCGTCTCGACCGCGACCTGCCCGGCCGGCAGCCACCTGACCGGCGGCGGCTACCGCCTCCAGCCCGACGCGGCCGGACCGGTGCGCGTCAACGGGCCGACCGCCGACGCCACCGGCTGGAGCGCCCGGGCCGAGCAGGGCTCGGTGGTGGCCTACGCGGTCTGCGAGACCGAGGACTGACCGTCCGGGACCACCGCCGACCGCCTCAGCGCAGGCGCACCCGGTGGCCGCTCAGGTGCTGGAGGACCTGATGGTTGGCCTCCCAGCCGTCCGGGAAAGCGACCGGGACGCCCAACTGCACCGGCTCGGTGGAGGGGTGTTCGTCCAGCAGCTCGGCGATCCCGGCCCGGGCCACCACGATGCAGGCGTGCCGGTGCCGGGAGGCCAGCACGCAGAGCCGTCCGGTCTCCAGGTGGAAGGCGGTCGCGTCGGGCCGTCCGGACAGCGGGTGCAGCACGACCGTGACGTCGTACTCCCGGCCTTGCAGCCGGTTCGCGGTGTCCACCGTGACGGCCGGACCGGCCGAGCCGTCCACCGGGACGCCCACCTTGAGCAGCGCCGCCCGGACGGCCGCCGCCTGGTCCCGGTGGGCCGTGCCGACGGCGATCCGGTCCGCGGTGAGCGGGGCCTCGCCCTGCTCGGAACTGCCGGTCAGCCCGCGCTCCAGCAGCCGCCGGACCGTCGCCGCGACGGCCGCCACCGCCTGCGGGTCGGTCCGCACGGTGTGCCGGGCGGGCAGCTCCAGCAGCGCCCAACCGTGCTCGGCCGCCCGGTCGATCACCGCGTCCAGCGCCGAGCCGTCCGGGCGGACGGCGGCGGTCAGCCGGCGGTCGTCCGGCCCGGTGCCGGAGCGGAACGGCGTGTAAGGGTAGAACGCCCGCGAGATCAGCGGCGCCGCGCTGGCCGGCAGCCGCCAGGAGACCGGCAGCCGGTGCGGCTCGATCTGCGGGTTGTGCGCCAGCATGGTGACCACGGCGCTGCTGGACGGGTCGTAGGACAGCCCGGCCCACTGCTCGGTGCCGACCACGGTGAACGGGTCCAGCTGGCCCGGGTCGCCGACGAACAGCGCCCGCTCGAACAGCCGGGCCACCGCGAGCAGGGCGTCCGAGCGCATCTGGTACGCCTCGTCCACGATCGCGTGCCGCCACGGCGCCTCGGCCCGCACCCACTGCCACTTGGCGGCGGTGGAGATCACCACGTCCTGCTCGACCAGGTCGGCGACCTTGTCGGAGGGCGTGACGTTGGGGTGCCGGAGCACCTCCGGGCCGGGCCGGGCGTCCGCCGCGTGCAGTCGGCCGATCGTCAACTCCGGGGCCTTCTCGGCCAGTCGGCCGACCAGGTCGTCCACCTGGCCGTTGGTCTGGGCGACCACCATCAGCCGTTCGCCGGCCGCCACCAGCTCGCGGGCGGCCCGCACCACCAGGGTCGACTTCCCGGCGCCGGGCGGGGAGTCCACCACCACACCGCGCGGCGCGCCGGCCGGCGGGTGGACGGTCGCCGCCAGGATGCGGGCCACGGCGGCGTCGGCGGCCGCGCCCGGGGACTGCGTGCTCATCATTCCCAATCCTCGGTGGCGGTGGCGGTGGCGGACGGGGTGGGCGCGGGCGCGGTGCCGGGCGGGCCGCCGTGGGTCCACGGGGTGTCGTCCGGCTCGGGCAGCGGCGCGGACTGCCGGACCGTCAACTCGAACAGGGTGTACGTGACCGGCTCGCCGGGCTCGGGCAGGCTGCCCGGCTCGGGCTCCTTCTTGCGGCCCATCCCGGACAGCACCCGCAGCGTGATGGTGCCCTCGGCCGGGTCGACCGCGACGATCTCGGTCTTCTGCGCGGACGGCCCGTGCACCCGGTGGGCCTCCCGGCCGAGGTCGGCGTGCGGGCGGTCGGCGGTGCGCAGGGTGACCAGCGGGCGCGGCTTGGGGGAGCGGCCGGTGGTGTCGTACTCCAGCACCACGTCCGTCACCACCCCGCTGAACGCCTCGCCGGACAGCCGGTGTTCGGCCATCGCCAGCGGATCGTCCAGTGCCTCCTGGACGTCCAGCCGGGCCTGCTCGCGCTCGCGCTGGGCGAGCTTGCGGGCCGCCGTGACGGCGTCGTCCTGCCGGGGCTGCGGCGGCTCGCCGGCCACCAGTCGGTCCCGGTGGCCGGTGTAGGACCAGCGGTCGCCGGTCCAGCGCTCCTCCAGGTGGCCGGCCGGCGGCAGGGCGCGCAGCAGGTCCAGGCCCCGCCAGACGTCCCGCCAGGTGGGCAGCAGGACGGCGGAGAACATCTGCTCCAGCTGTTCGACCGCCGCGCGGACGGCCGCCCGGGCGCGCTCGGTGCCGTCCGGGTCGTCGCCGTGCTGAAGCGCGGTGACCGCCGCGTCGTAGCGGGCGATCGCCGGGGCGAGCACCCCCTCGTCGAAGGCCGGGTCGGTGGCCGGCCCGGCCGGCGGGTGCAGCAGTTGCCCCCGCTCGTCGCGGGCGGTCTCGGCCAGTTCGGCGGCCCGGGCCCCGGTCAGCCCCGGCGGCGGGCCGTGCCAGGCCAGCCGGGCCGCCAGGTGCTGGTCCTCCAGGTGGCTCTGGCCGGTGGCCCAGTGCCGGGCGAGCAGGCCGGTCATCGGCAGCAGCAGGCTGGAGCCGGGCACCTGGGCGCGGTCGGTCAGGTGGGTCAGCCAGCGGCCGAGCAGCGGCACCCGCAGCGGTGCCGGGTGCGGTCCCGGGTCCGCGTCCTCGGCGGTGCGACGGAACCGGGTCGAGCGGCCGAGCAGCGCGAGGTGGTGCACGCCCGCACTGTTGGGAACGATCAACTGCGGCGCGTCGGTGCACAGTTCGCGGAACACCTGGGTCTTCTCGCCGGTCTCCGGATCCTTCTCGGAGCCCTCGATCTGCTCGACGTCGGCCCCGAAGGACTCCAGGTAGGGCAGCAGGTCGGCGGCCAGCGCGGCCAGGTAGTCGAACCGCAGGGTGCGGTTGAGCGGCTGCGGCACCAGGTGCAGCCGGGGAGCGTCCCGGTCGGTGCCCAGCAGTACGGCCAGCGGCGCGCCGGCCTCACCGGCGGCGGTCAGCGGGACGAGCACCATCGGGCGCTCCGACAGGTGCCGGTGCCGGACGGTGGCCAGCGGCTCGGCCCGTCCGCTGCGGACGGCCTCCAGCCGGGCGAGGGTGGTCAGCAGGCTCATGCCCCCACCCCCAGGGCCTCGGCGCGCAGGGCGGCTGCGTACGCCAGGCGCTCGGCGGCCTCGCGCGCGCCGTCGGCCGCAGCGTCGCCGTCGCTGTCGGCTCCGTGGCCGTCGGCGGGACGTCCGGTGCCGGCGGCCGCGGCCAGCGCCTCGGTGACCGTACGGATGCTGCCCAGCTCGCCGCGCACGCCCCGGCCGAGCTGCTCGACCCGGTCGTCGCAGCGGGCCCGGGCGCGGCAGTGGAAGCCGAGCTCGCAGGTGGAGAGGCAGTCCGGACTGTAGGCGGCGGGCACCGCCTCGACCGAGGCGGTCAGTTGGTCGGCGGTCCGGGCCGGGGTGCCGTCCCCGTCGGCGGCCAGGTCGAAGTCGGTGCCCGCCGGCAGCTCCGCCAGCAGCCGGCCGATGCCGGTCATCCGGCTCAGCTGGCGGCGGGTGGTGGCCAGTTCGCGGCGGACGTCGACGGTGACCGCGGTCGGCCGGTTGCCGAAGTCCTTGGGGCAGACCAGCAGCACGGTGGTGCGCGGGCTGCCCGGCAGCCGCTGCTCGGTGTACGGGTCGTCGCCGAGCGACGTTCCGGCGGCCGCCGCGGCGGCGTGCTGGAGCGCCAGCACGTACACCGCGGCCTGGCGGGCGGCGGCGCCGACCTTGGCCGGGTCCGCGCTGCCGTCCAGCACCGGGAAGGACTTGATCTCGACCACCGTGCACCGCCCGCCGTGCACCACCAGGGCGTCCGGCTCCAGGTAGGCGGTGCTGCCGGCCACGGAGAGCCGCAGCATCGGGTGGTCCAGCAGCGTCCAGGCGTCCGGATCGGCGGCGGCCCGGGCCAGCACCTCGGTCGTCCGGTCGGCGCGGACGGCCGGGCCGGAGCGGTGCAGCAGGTCCGGCACCAGCAGCGGGGTGCGGTCGTCGGCCGGGACGCCGAGGTGGGCACGGAGCGGCTCCAGCAGGGCGGTGTGGTCGTCCGCCTTCAGCCGGGACTCGAAGATCACGCCGCGGGCGATCGCGAACGGGGACTGCCCGAAGGGGGCGGGGCGGCCGAGCCGGGCGGCCAGCACCGACTTGTCCACCCCGGCCGCGTCCAGCACGGCGCGGCGGTGGCAGCCCGGATTGGCGGCCAGCGCGGCGAGGGAGCGGGCGTTCAGACTGCGCTGCGGGGCCGGTCCGCGCAGCTCGGCGAGCCGCTGGGCGAGCGGCTCAGCGGACCCGCTGAGCGGGACGTTCGTCGAGACGTTCATGGTGCGGCCCAGTGTCGCACCCGGGTCCGACAACGCGGTGCGGACCGGCCCGTTCCGGCCGCAACCGGCCGTTTCCCCCTGCTCTCCCGGGGCCGTCCGGACCCCTGCCCCGGGCCGGGTCAGAGCCAGGTCCGGGCCGGGCCCCGGGCCCGCGATCGTGGCCGCCCTCCGGGTGGGGGATCATGGAGACCGGTGCTCAAGGGTGAGACCGACCGTTGACCGCCCTGCTGCGAGGAGTCCCCCATGCCCGCCCGAATCGTGCTGGTCCGCCATGGCGAGACCGAGTGGTCGGCCACCGGCCGCCACACCGGCCGCACCGACATCCCGCTGACCGAGGACGGCCGCGCGATGGCCCGGGCGCTCGGCGCCCGCCTCGCCAAGGCCCCCTGGAACGGGCTGCCGGACGCGCTCGTCTACACCAGCCCGCTCGGCCGGGCCAGGGAGACCTGCGAACTGGCCGGCTTCGGCGACCGCGCGGTGGACCGCCCGGAACTGCTGGAGTGGGACTACGGCCAGTACGAGGGCCGCACCGGCGCCGACATCCGGGCCACCGACCACCCCGGCTGGCTGATCTGGCGCGACGGCGTGCCCGGTGGCGAGAAGCTCTCCGAGGTGGCCGCCCGGGTGGACGCCTTCCTCGCCGAACTCAACGACGAGCACGGTGTCCCGGAGTCGGACACCACCGTCATGCACTGCGCCGACCGCGACGTCGTCCTGTTCGCCCACGGCCACCTGCTGCGCATCCTGACCGCCCGCTGGCTGGGCCTGCCGCCCGAGTTCGCCCAGCGGTTCAAGCTCGGTACGGCGGCGCTGTGCGTGCTGTCCTGGGAGTACGGCGCCCCGGCGGTGGAGGTCTGGAACGACCTGTCCCACCTGGAGGGGCTGAAGTCCGGCCACTGAGGCCGATGTCGACGGCTGCCGGTCGACCGACCGGCAGCCGTCGCGGTCGGCGGTGGCCCGACCGTCCGTCAGGCCGCCGCGGCCCGGTCGTACCCGTTCAGGAAGCCGCGGACCTCGGGCACCGAGGCGTGCGGACGCAGCCGTCCCGCGGTGTCCGCCAGCATGCTGCGGATCCGGGCCGAGCGGACCTCGCCGAACAGCGCCACGGCGGCCGAGCCGTGGTGCGCCGCCCCGGTCAGGTCCCCCCGGCCGAGCCGGTCGTGGGCCAGTTCGGCGGTGTACAGCACCCGATTGCGCACGAAGTGCGGCTCCTGCAGCGCTATCGCCAGTGCGGCCTGTTCGCTGGCGCGGTCCCAGTCCTCCAGCGCGGACCAGCACTGCGACTGCAGGCCGGCGATCTCCGCCTCGCCGAAGAAGGACATCCACTCCGGATCGGCCTCCGACGGCCCCCGGTCGAACAACGAGTAGGCCCGGCCGATCGCGCGTTCGCAGGAGGAACGATCCCGCAGTACGGCCCAAGCGCCGGCCTCGCGCATGGCCAGCAGGGCGAGCAGCCGGGCGGAGCCCAGCTCCCGGGCGGCGGACTGCCCGGCCTGCGCGGCGCGCAGCGCCTCGCGCGGTCGCCCGGCGTCCCGGGCGAGGAAGGCGCTGTTGCAGAAGACGTGCGCCTCCAGTGCGGAGTCCCCGGCCATCCGGGAGGTGGCCAGGGCCTCGGCGTAGAACGAGCGGGCGTCCGCGAGCCGGTTCGAGTCGTGGGCCAACCAGCCCACGGAGATGGCCAGTTCGCCCGCCCCGGCCTGGAGTCGGCGCTCGGTCTCGGCGCTGTACTCGCCCTCGTTGAGCAGCAGGTAGGCGGTGCGCAGGGACTGCCCGGCGAGTTCGTACAGGGCGTCGGCGCCGTGCGCGTCGTCGGCCAGTCTGATCTCCCGGACGGCCTGTTCGACACCGGACACCTCGGCGGCGCCGACCTTGCGCGGTGGCGGCACCGGGCCCGGCCGGCCGGGCACCACCGGCTCGTCACCGAGCAGCGCGGGCACGGTGAGCTCCGCGCGGGGGAAGACCGTCCGGTCTGGAGCCGGGCCGAACCGGGCACCGGTGACCGGGTCGTAGCCGGCGCCGGTGGCCGGGGTGAAGCCGACACCGGTGACCGGGCCGGCGGCGGCCGGCCGGTCGATGCCGATCACGGTGGCCAGCGCGGTCGAGCCGCCGGCCAGGAACGTACGGCGACGCACGTCGTCGTTCTCCTCGTCGGGGTAGGGCGATCCATCGGGCCCCCGGGGCACCGCGCCGGCCATCGGCCACGGGGGCCCGTCCGGAGCGGCTGGATCCGCGTACGGCGAGGCAGCGTACGGGAGTTGGGTGGAGAGTGGTGAGCGCGGGCCGGGCAGGGGCGGGAACGTCGGATGGATCGGAGGGTGGGGCGGGGCTCCGGCCGCGCCGACCGGGTCGGCCGCCGTCCGGCGGCGGACGGCGGTGCGCGGGGCGAAGCCGAGTTCGGTGAGCGTGCGCCCCGGCCACATGTGCCGGAAGACCCGCTCGTAGGCGTAGTTGGGGCAGCGGATCTCACCGGACTCGACCCGGCCGACGTAACGGGCGTCGCAGGACACGTGCTCGCCGATCTCGCGAGCGGCCCGGCGTACCGCCACGGCGAACTCGCCGGGTGAGCGGTCGCCGCGCAGTGCGCGCATCACGGGGTTGGGGGACGGTCGGTTCGGCTCGGCCGGTGGGGTGGCTGCCATGGCGCCGAGAGTACTCGGAGTCACCGGTCGGCCACAGTCGGTTCGTGCGACATCTCCGGTCAATCCGGGGCGAAGCGGGCGTAGTTGCCGGATATCCGCCATGAAATGCCATGCCTTGCTGTAAGGCGCCCCGTGGCTTCCGGTACTCCTGCCGCGTTGTCCTGATACCTGGAAGCCCAGGCCGTCCCCCGGCCCGTCCCCCGGTCCGCGGCCCCACCCGCGGCGGCACCGCTTCCGCCCCGACGAGGTACAGGAGGGCCCATGATGGCCACCGGACTGCCGCAGCACCGACCCGTCGCCGGGGGTGTGCTCGCCGCCGCCGTCCCCGCCCTGCTCCCCGAGCCCGCCGACGACCGGTTCCCCGGCCGGGGCCCGGTCGAGGGCGGCCGCAGCTCCTGCGGCGGACCGGGCCGAGGCCGCGCCGTCCCCGTCGAGGACACCCTCGTCACCGGCTGCGACACCGTGACGGTCGCCCTGCGGCACGGCCTGGAGGCCGTCGACATCCTGCGGCTGCGCCGGGCCTGCGGGGCCGTCCTGCAGAGCCGCAACGGCAGCACCGTCTCCTTCCTCGTCCCGGCCGGCACCTGGGAGACCTGGCACCTGCCCGGCAGCTCCTGTACGGCCGGCGCCCTGGTGCCCGGCGCCACCGACCCGCGCTGGGTGATCCCGCCCGCCGGTTCCGCACGCGCCACCCGCCCCACCGACGCCTGGGTGCTCCGCTCCGCCCTCTGCGAGGCCGCCTGCACGCTCACCGCGGGCGGCCTCGGCCCGTTCTAGCGGGCGTGCCGCGCGGATCCCGCCGGGCCCGTACGCCCACCGGCCGGATCCCCGCAGCACGCCCCTGACCTGGGCGGGCGCCCCGTCGGCCGGGGCGCCCGCCCAGGTCGCCCGCGGCGATAATGGCGGGTATGGGACGAAGCAACAGGGCCGCGCGCAGCCCCGAACCGGCGCTCACCACCGGCACGGACGGCCGCAGCCACGCCCAGGGGCCGCTCCTTCGCGCGGTCGGCTCCGGCCGGGCCGAACTGCGCCCCGACCGCGACCGCCCGCAGGCCTGGTCGCTGCTCGTCGACGGCGCCCCGCAGTCCCTGGTCGACCTCGCCGACCCCACCCACCTGGGCTTCGAGTACCAGCGCCGACTCGGCCACCTGATCGACCTGGTCGCCCCGCCGGGCCGTCCGCTGACCGTCCTGCACCTGGGCGGCGGCGCCCTCACCCTGGCCCGCTACGTGGCCGCCACCCGGCCGCGGTCCCGCCAGCAGGTCGCCGAGATCGACACCGCGCTCACCGAACTCGTCCGCACCGAACTCCCGTTGGAGCGCGGCTGGCAGATCAAGGTGCGCGGCGCGGACGCCCGCAGCGTGCTGGAACGCACCCCCGAGGGCAGCGTCGACCTGGTCATCACCGACGTCTTCTCCGGCGCCCGCACCCCGGCCCACTGCACCACGGTCGAGTTCACCACCGTGGCCGCCCGCGCCCTCGCCCCCGGCGGCTGGTACGCCGCCAACCTCGCCGACGGCGGCGCCCTGCCCTTCGCCCGCTCCCAAGTCGCCACCGTCGGTGCGGTGTTCCCCGAACTGTGCCTCACCGCCGACCCCGCCGTGCTGCGCGGCAAGCGCTTCGGCAACCTGATCCTGGCCGCCGCCCACACTCCGCTCCCGATCGCCGACCTCACCCGCCGGGTCGCCTCCGACTCCTCCCACGGACGGGTCGAACACGGCCGCGCCCTGGCCGACTTCACCGCCGGCGCCGTCCCGGCCACCGACGCCACGGCGAGCCCTTCCCCGGAGCCGCCGCCGAGCGTCTTCCGCTGACCGGCTTCCGTTGACCGTCTTCCGCTGACCGGCTTCCGTTGACCGTCTTCCGCTGACCGGCCGACCCTTCGGCGTCCCGGACCCTCCCGGGCACACCCGGGCACACCCGGCCCGGGTCCCGCCGTGCGCCGTGCTCAGTGCCCGCGCGGCAGTCCGCGGTGCTTGCACATCGCCGCGCCGGTGAGCAGCAGTCCGGCGGCGATCGGGGCGAGTACGGCGGTCGCGGTGGCGGACCCGTCCACGGCCGCTGTGACGGTCGCCGTGTCGGCGAGGGCGAGCGCCTCGGCGGTCCCGTCGCCCGGCGGGGGGGGGCCGGCCCCCCCGGGGGCCCCCCCCCCCGGGCCCCCCGGGGGGGGGGGGGGGGGGCGGCGCCCCGGGGCCGCCGGCGGCGGGGGCGGCGGCGCGGCCCGCGGGGGCGGGGCCGCGGGGGGGGGGGGGGGGGGGGGGGGGGGGGGGGGGGGGGGGTTGGGGGGGGGGCCGGCGGGGCCCCCCCCCCCCCCCCCCGACGGGTTCCGGTGCGACCGTCCCCTCGCGGGCCGCGGCCTCCTGGACGGCGGGAGTGCCGTTCGGTGCGGGCCCGGTCCGGCCGGCCGGGTCGGCGGTGCCGCCGGCGCGAGGCCGGGGGACGGCGGGCAGCGCGGTGGGTTCGCCCTCACGGGAGGCGCGGGTCCGGTCGGGTCGGTCCTGGGCGGGGACGGTGCCGAGCAGCCCGGAGGCGAGGGCGAAGGCGTCGGGGAGGGCGGCGCCCTGGCCGGGCAGCGGGAGTCCGCCGGCCCGGATGCGTTCCTGGAGGGCCTCGCCGACCGTTCCGACCTCCCCGCCCGGCGCGGTTCCGTCGGTCAGCCCCCCGACGAGCCCGCCGTCACCGCCCGGTCCGCCGGGTCGGACGGCTGACGGCCCGTCCAGCGCGGGTGGACCGTGCAGGCTCCGGCGGACGGCCGCTCCGGGCTGCCCCGGGGAGGGTTCGGCGGTGGCCGCGTACGCGCCGGGGGCGCCGATGCCCCAGAGCTGTACGAGCAGGGCCCCGCCGGCGGCGACGGTGCGGGGGCGGGGGAGCCACCGGGCGACCGCCCGCCGTGCTCCGGCGTCGCCGCTGGGGGCGGGTTCCTGGGGCTCGGTCGCGTGATTGGCTCGCACGTGAGTTGAGAACGAGCGGGCGGGGGGTGAGGTCACGCCCGCCGTCACGGACAGTCATCGCACGGTCGGCCCCGGGGCCGTGTTCCCGGGGCCACCGGCCGTGCGGCGGTCAGGAGTTGGGGCGCAGGGTCCAGGTGATCGTCATCACACCGGTGACCGCGCCGTCGGCGCGGGTGATCTCGACGGTGACCGGGAACACGGGGCGGCCGCCGGCGTCCAGCTCGGCGACGACCTCGGCGACCGGGCGGCCCAGCACGGCGGTGGCGGTGACCTCGCCCATGGCCAGCTTCTTGTAGGCGATCTCGGCGTTCACGGCGAGCGGCACGGCCCGGGACATCTGGTCCCCGAAGGCGGCGATCACGATGCAGCCGCTGGCGGACTCGGCGAGGGTGAACATCGCGCCGGCGTGCGGGCCGCCGACGTGGTTGTGGAACGCGGGCTGGTCGGGCAGCCGGAGCACGGCGCGCTCGGCGGTGGTCTCCAGGTACTCGAGCTTGAGGGTGTGCGCCATCGGCACGGTGGAGTCGAGCATCTGGCCGATCGAAGGAGTGGTCATGGCGAAGATGTTACTAGCCGGTAGCTTATTGCGGCAGGGGTCGGTCGGAAAACCTCGGCCACCGGGCCACCGGGTGGAACCGGGAGCGCATCCGATCGGGCGGCGTGCGGGAACGCCAAAACGCCTGAGGGGCCGATCTCTTGAAGAGATCGGCCCCTCAGGCTCTGGGGTGAGTAACGGGACTCGAACCCGCGGCCACCTGGACCACAACCAGGTGCTCTACCAACTGAGCTATACCCACCATCTGTCCGGTCCGTTCGCGCTTCCGCGTTCCCGTTCCGACAGGAAGAACTGTACAGGATCCGAGGGGGTGCTCGCGCCGGGGTTCCGCCCCGGTGGACGAGGGCACCCCCTCCGACCCTGCGACGGGCCCCGTCAGTCGGTCGCGGCCCGGTACTTCTCGGCGATCGTGCGCGCGGTCTCGGCGTCCGGACCGGGCTGCGGGACGAACACCGCCTCGCGGTAGTAGCGCAGTTCGTCGATGCTCTCGCGGATGTCGGCGAGCGCCCGGTGGTTCCCGCCCTTCGGCGGGCTGTTGTAGTACGCCTTCGGGTACCAGCGGCGGGCCAGCTCCTTGATCGAGGAGACGTCCACGATCCGGTAGTGCAGGTGCTTCTCCAGCGCGGGCATGTCCCGGGCCAGGAAACCGCGGTCGGTGGCCACCGAGTTGCCGCACAGCGGCGTCTTCCCGGCCTCCGGCACGTGCTCGCGCACGTACGCGAGGACCCGATCCTCGGCCTCGGCCAGGGTCACGCCCTGCTCCAGCTCCTCCAGCAGGCCGGAGGAGGTGTGCATCTCGCGCACCACCTCCGGCATGTTCGCCAACGCCTCCGCCGGCGGGCGGATGATGACGTCCACGCCCTCGCCGAGGATGTTCAGCTCGGAGTCCGTCACCAGCACCGCGACCTCGACCAGGGCGTCCCGGTCGAGGTCGAGGCCGGTCATTTCACAGTCGATCCATACCAAACGGTCATTCACGCAACTCACCCTACGGCGCGATCACGCGCCGCGGGGACCGGTGGAGCCGACCGGGGTGCCGTCGCGGCGGCCTCGGACTGGTGCTCCTCCGCCCCGGCGTGGGTGCCGCGGCCCTCCGGGTGGTCACCCTCCCGGTCGGTCCGGACCGCGTGGCCGTCCCGCCCGGGACGGGCCTCGCGCGTCGCCCGTCCGCCGTCCGGGGCGGCCGCCCGGGCCCCCGCCGGGGTACGGACCTGCGGCGCCCGGGCCTGCCGGCCCCGGAGCTCGCCCGCCCCGGCCGCCGGCTGCCCGGCGGCACCGGCCGGCACCCGTCCGGTCGGAGCACCGTGCGCCCGCCCGGCCGCACCCGGCTCGTCCCCGGGCCGCTCGACCGCGCTGCGGTGCCCCTGGCCCTGACCGCGCGCCCCCGGCTGGGGGTGGCCGTCCTCCGCCGCGGCGTGCTCGGCGGTGCGCGGCGGACGCCCCGCACCCGGAGCGGCCTGCGGCGGGACCAGCGGCGTCCGCAGCTGACCGCGTGCCGCACCCTGCTGCCCGGGGTGCGACTGCTGCGCGGCCTGCTGGTGCGGGTACGGCTGGCCCGCGCGCCCGTGGAAGCCCTGGCCGGCCGGCGTCCCGACCTGCCCCGGACCGTACGGACCGGGCTGCCCGTGCTGGCCCGGCTGGCCGCCCGGCACCTGTGC
Source organism: Kitasatospora sp. NPDC089509 (assembly GCF_044749365.1). NCBI lineage: Bacteria > Bacillati > Actinomycetota > Actinomycetes > Kitasatosporales > Streptomycetaceae > Kitasatospora > Kitasatospora sp. NPDC089509. The sequence goes on from NZ_JBIVHS010000019.1 coordinate 157,005, forward strand.
GCCCGGACCGGCCGGGAACGGGTGGGCCTGCGGACCGCCGTGCACCCCGGCGCCGAACGGCCCGCCCGCCGCCGCTGCGGCCGCGGCCGCAGCGTGCTGCAGCGCGCCGGGCAGCCGGAGGTCGGCCCCGTGCGCCCCGGCGGGCGTCGGCGCCTGCTGCCCGGGCCGACGGGCCCGGTAGCTGGTCCGGTACGCGGCCGGGGAGACCCCGAGCTGACGGCGGAAGTGCCCGCGCAGCGCGACCGGCGACCGGAACCCGCACCGGCGCGCCACGTCGTCCACCGACAGCTCCGAGGTCTCCAGCAGCCGCTGCGCCTGCAGCACCCGCTGGGTGATCAGCCACTGCAGCGGCGCACTGCCGGTGAGCGTGCGGAAGCGGCGGTCGAAGGTGCGCCGGCTCATGTAGGCGCGGGCCGCCAGCACCTCGACGTCGAACTGCTGGTTGAGGTTCTCCAGCGCCCAGGTGACCACCTCGGCCAACGGGTCGTTGCCGATCTCCTCCGGTAAAGACTGATCGATGTACTGGGCCTGTCCTCCGCCGCTGCGGCGACTGGGCACCACCAGGCGGCGGGCCAGCGCGTTGGCGGCCTCGGCGCCGTGGTCGCTGCGCACCACGTGCAGGCACAGGTCGATCCCGGCGGCGGTGCCGGCCGAGGTCAGCACGTCGCCGTCGTCCACGAACAGCTCGCGGGGGTCGACGTGCACCCGCGGGTAGCGCTTGGCCAGGGTCGGCGCGTACATCCAGTGGGTGGTCGCCGGGCGGCCGTCCAGCAGGCCCGCCGCGGCGAGCACGAAGGCGCCGGTGCACAGGCCGATGATCCGGGCGCCCTCGTGGTGGGCCTTGCGCAGGGCGGTGATCGCCTCGACCGGCGGCGGCTGGGAGATCGAGCGCCAGGCTGGTACGACGATCGTGCCGGCCCGGGCGAGCGCCTCCAGGCCGTACGGCGCCGAGAGGGTCAGGCCGCCGGTGGTGGCCAGCGGGCCCTCCTCGCCGGCGCAGACCAGCAGCCGGTAGCGGGGGACCCCGGCGTCCTGGCGGTCCACGCCGAAGACGGAGAGCGGGATGGAGCTCTCGAAGATCGGTGCACCGCCGAAGATCAGCACCGCGACCGTCTCCCGGCGGCGCCGGCCGGACAGCTTGCGCGGGGCGCCGACCGCCGACGGGGAGCTCGGGGAGCCGCTGCCGCCCGGCCCGCCGTGACCCAGCGGGCCGTGGCCGGGGGCGGTGCCCAGGGCGAGGCCGCCGCCGAGCGGGCCGGTGCCGGCGCCGTTCAGCCCGGGGGTCGCGCCGCCGGCGGGGTAGACCGGGTGGCCGGGGTAGCCCGGGGTGCCGGCGTGGGCCGGGCTCCCGGGGTGGCCGGGGTGTCCCGGGTGGGCCGGGTACTCGCCGCCGTAGGTCGGGGCGGGGCCGCCGTAGGCCTGGGCCGGACTGACGGGTCCTCGGCTGACGGGCTGTCCGAGCGGGTTCGGGTGGCCGCCCTGGTACGCCGGGGCGCCGTAGGGCGCCGGTCCGCCGTGCGTGGCGCTCCCGTGCGTCGGGCTGCCGTGCTGCGGACCGCCGTGCTGTGGACCGCCGTGCTGCGGGCCGCCCGGTTCGGCCTGGGCGTGGCCGGCGGGCGACGGCACGACCGGATAGGAGGAGTGCGAGGCGGGGCCCGAGGTGCTCGGGGTGCCGGAGGTGCGGGTGGTGGCGGCGATCGCGGAGTTGCCGGTGCTTCTGACGGTCCGACTCGCGGTGCCGGCCGGCGCCTGGCCGCTGTCAGGACCCGCGTCGCTCCTGCTCACCCTGCTCAAGGCGCTCAAGCCCCCTCGGTGGTGTGGTGTGGGTGGTGCGGCACTGCTGGCCAAGATCGAAATCTATCGGGTGGACCGTTGCCGTTGTGACAAGTTCACCATCCGACGCTATGTCGACATGGCAATTTGGCGTGATGCATTCGATCACGAAGCGTGGCACCCGTCGACCCTTCTGGGAAGAGGGCCGGTGCAACGGTGGCTGGTTGTCGCGGGGCGGTTCCTGGGGCGTCCGGCTTCCGGGCGCCCGGTCGGCGGGTCTGGGCTGCGGATTTGCCCAAGCGGGAGGGCGAGGCGCGAAATTGACCGAAAATCGGCGGTGCACGAGAGGGCGCACGGGCGCCGACCGTGCGCCTCCCGGGCTCCATCCGGCCAGTGCCCGGACGGCCCGACCGGCGACACCGCCACCGGGCTACCGTCCTGCCGTGAACACCGACAGCCGGCTCGAACAGGCCAACGACAACGCCGCCGCCTTCTGGCTCACCCAGGCCCGTGTGCACGGCTGGCGCTCCCACGTCCGACCGGGCCTCACCGCGGTCCGCTGCGCCCGCACCCCGGACGACTCGCAGCGCTTCGTGGTCACCCGCCCCTACGCCGAACCGGCCGACGTGGAACAGCAGTTGGCCGACCTACTGGACGAATGGAAGACCGTCCGCTTCACCCTGGAAGACCCGTACGGCGGGCTCGACCTGACCCGCTTCGGGGCCGTCCGGATACCGATCATGCCCGTGATGGCCCGGGAGTTCGGCCCGGTCGAGGGCGTCGCCGACGGGCTGCCGGCCGTCTCCAGGGCGCACGGCGGCGGCGCCCTGACGGTCGATGAGGTGCTGGACGACGACACCTTCGCGCTGGTCGAGCGGACCGTCGTGGACGGCTTCCCGCTGCCCGCCCGACAGCCCTGGGTGCGGGGTGACGCCCTCCCGGCGCAGCTGCTGCGCGAACCCGGCTGCCGGGCCTGGGCGGGCCGGATCGACGGTGCGCCGGCGGGCGCCTGCCTCACCTTCGACGACGGGACCGCCACCGGGGTGTACTGGGTCGCCACCCTGCCTGACCAGCGCGGTCAGGGTGTGGCCAAGGCCGTCCTGCAGACCGCCCTGGCCCACGTCCACCCGGGTCGCCCGGCCACCCTGGTCGCCACCTCGGCGGGCGAACCGCTCTACCGCAAGCTCGGCTTCACCGCCCTCGCCCCCACCTGCTGGTGGAGCCGTACCTCGGTGGGCGGCTGACCGGCGGGGGCGCGGTCGGCTGCGCCCCGGGGGTGACTGCTACTGGCCGACCGCCGCCGCCGCGGCGGAAGCGGTGGCGGGGGCCGGTGTCGCGGCGAGGGGTCCCGTGGTGCGTGGTGCCGCGCCGACCGGAACCACAACAGCGCGTGCTGCCAGGGTAGTTGGAGCGGTGCCCGGCACCGCGGCGAACACGGTTCGCGCCAGTCCGGCCCCACGCGTACCACCGGTCCCACCAGTACCCCCGGCCCCACCGGCCTCCGTACGCAGGGGCGTCGGCCGCGCCGTCGCGCCCGGCCGTTCGCCGTTCGCGCCCGGCGCCGCCCCGTCGCCCGACCGCAGGTCGGCGCCCGTCCCGGCCCCCGGTCCTCCGGGGACTCCGGAGCGCTGGAGGCCGTCGGCGCTCGCGGCAAACCCGCCTGATCGGTTTCGGACACCGGATCCGGCTCCGGAACCCGCGGCAACCGCCGTCCCGGTGTCCACGGAAACGGGCGCATTCGGTCTTCCCGGGGCGGATGCCGTCGGGCGTGCGCCGGGCCGCGAGCCGAGCAGCGCCGTCGCGCGGAGCGCGGCCCCGGCCGCCTGCCGTCGACCCGGCCCGCCCGCGCGGACCCCCGTCTGGACCCCGGCCTGAACCCCCGCCTGGACGCCGGGCCGCATGCCCGGCCGGGCCGAGGGTGCGTTGCGCGCGGCCAGCACCAGGCCGACCGCCTCCGGCAGACCGGCCGCCTTCAGCGTCGGCCGGTAGCCGTTCTCGGCCCACGGCCGGCCGTGGTGCAGCCAGACGCTGCGCAGCCCGGCCAGTTCGGCACCGGCGATGTCGGCCGGCGCGTGGTCCCCGACCATCCAGGTGTGCGCCGCCCAGTCCCCGGTCGGCCGGATGCCGCACCGCCGGGCGGCTATCTCGAAGATCAGCGGATCCGGTTTGACGCAGTCGGCCTCCTCGGAGATCACCCAGCCGTCGACCAGTGGCCCCAGCCCGGTCCGTCGGATCTTCTCCAACTGCGGTCGGGTGCCGCCGTTGGAGACGATTCCGAGCGTCCACCCGGCCGCCCGCGCCGCCCGCAGTGCCTCGATGTTCCGGATCGGGCAGTGGATGTGGGAGTTGATGCCGCGTCGGAAGTGCGCGAGCAGGAACTCGACGGAGGCGTCCAGGCCGTAGCGGCGCCGAACGGCGGACAGTACGGTGCTGCGCGGCACGTAGCCGCCGCCGTCGAGGGTGACGAACCAGTCCAGGTCGCCGGGCGGCAGGCGGTGTTCGGACAGGAAGTCCTGCGCCCAGGCCCGGTAGGCGGCGTCCCGGGGGAGCAGCGTGTTGTCGAGGTCGAACAGGAGCAGGGGCATGCCGAGCATGGTGCCAGCGGCCGCGCCTATGCATCTGGCAAATGCCGGACTGCGTCGCGAAGCCGTACGAAGTGGCTGAAACGGCCCGGACACCGGACGGACGGGGTGGTCCCGGACGGACCGGAGCGCCGACGGGGACGCGCGGGGCGTGACGGTTGGCGACGTGCCGCAACGGATCGTCGCCAATCCATGACAGTCCGGTCACGGTGTCCCACGGGCCTGTTGCGCCTCCCGGCCCGCTCAGTCAAGCTCCTTAGAACCTCCGTTCTGGAGGGGGCGCGATCGCCTGCGGGCAGGGCGCACTTCCGCGGCGGGCGCATCCTCCTTTCGCGGGAACAACGTCGCTCCGGGGCTTCGCCGCTGGGCTGGGCCCCTTGCCCGTCGTACTCTGAAAGGAACAGGTCACATACGGTGCTGCGCGGCGCTGACCGACGTCATCCCGTGAGCGGGCCTGCTGCCCGGGCAGCGTTGTCCTCTCCTGTCGGCCCCTCTCCCTTGAAGAGCCGTGAGCCATGGCTGGTTTTGAGTCGTCCCGACCGGTCGGACCGGACACGTCCCGCGGTGCGGGCGCAGGCCCCCGGGAAGACGGCGTCCATCCGCACCTCGACCCGGTCGACGGGCAGCCCGACGAGCGCCGCGACGAACGGCCGGACGGACACGCCGAAGGCCGTACGGGCGACCGCGCCGACTTGGACGACCGCGCAGGCCTGGACGATCTCGCCGACCCGGGTGACGGCGCCGATGTGGCGGGCCGCGCGGATCCGGCCGAACTCACCGACCCTGCCGAGCTCGCCGGCCGACGTGACGGCTCGGCCGACCCACCCGGCGAGCCGACCGGAGCCCCGCAGCACGACCCGCGTCGCGATTCACCCGACGGTCCAGCCGCTGCCCCGCACGCCGAACTCCCGCCCGGCCGTGGGTCGGTCGGTGGATCGGACCGGGAGCGGACCGGTGCCGGCGAAGCGGCCCGACCCGTCGCCGCGAACCCCGAGCACCCCGAACCCCGAGGCTTGGCGCGCGCTCTGCGCAGCCTCAGCCGGGTCGGCCTCGCCCGCCGTGACCGCTCAGCGCCCCGCCAGCGGAGCGACGGGCGACCGGGCGCCGCTGCGGAGTCCCCGGTGACGGGCCACCCCGGCCCCGGTGCCGATCGTCCGGACACGGCGTCCGGCCGGGTCGGCGGGCACACCGGGCCGTCGGGGAAGGACGCGCCCGGGCACGTCCTCGATCCGGTGTTCCAGCATGGCGTCGTGGTCGGCTTCGACGGTTCGCTGTCGAGCGAGCGCGCCCTCGCCTACGCGGTCGGCATGGCCCGCAGGTCGCAGTGCGGCCTGGTGATCGTGCACGTCGCCAACCGTCTGCCCGCCACGGTCTGGGCAGGCTGTGAACCTCCCGTCTTCGTCGACCTCCCGGACCACCGCACGGAGGTGCTCGGCCTGGAGCTCGCCTGTGCGGACTTCCTCGCGGGGGTGCCGTGGATCCTGATCGAGCGGGGCGGCGACATCTGCCACGAGATCGAGGAGGTCGGCCGTGAGTACGCCGCCGACGCGATCGTCGTCGGCACGACGCACGGCCTGCTCGGCAAGATCTTCGGCTCGGTCTCCGGGCGGCTGGCGCGGCGGGCCAACCGCCCGGTGATCGTGATCCCCTGAGGGTTCCGCGGACGCCCGCGAGCTCCGGTCAAACCCCTTGAACGCCTTGCCTGTTGCTGCTCCTGATGCCTCCTCCGGGGTCTCCTCCTGTGCCTTCCGTGGCGGCCTGCGCCGCCCCGGTGCGTCCCTGGGCTTGTTCGGTCGGCTCCTCAACACCCGTTGCGGAGCGGTGGGTCGGCCCGGTCGGCTCGGCTCAGGAGGTGACCCTCAGGAAGGGATCGTCACGAAGTGACGCCGAGCTGCCGGGCGATGAGCATGCGCTGGACTTCGGACGTGCCCTCCCCGATTTCGAGAATCTTGCAGTCGCGCCAGAAGCGGGCGACCGGGAATTCGTTCATGAAGCCGTACCCGCCGTGGATCTGGGTCGCCTCGCGGGCGTTGTCGACGGCGGCCTCGGACGAGTACAGCTTCGCGATCGCGGCCTCCTTCTTGAACGGTTCGCCGTGCAGCAGCCGGGAAGCGGCGTCCCGCCAGGCCAGGCGGGAGGTGTGGGCGCGCAGCTCCATGTCGGCAAGCTTGAACTGGATGGCCTGGTTGGCACCGATCGGGTGGCCGAAGGCCCGCCGGGTGCCGGCGTACTTGACGGACTCGTCGACGCAGCCCTGGGCCAGGCCGGTGGCCAGGGCCGCGATCGCGATGCGGCCCTCGTCGAGGATCCGCAGGAACTGGGCGTAGCCTCGGCCACGCTCGCCCAGCAGGTTGGCCGCGGGGACGCGGCAGTCGGTGAAGGACAGTTCGCGGGTGTCGGATGCGTTCCACCCGACCTTGGAGTACTTCTTCGAGACCTGGAACCCGGGGGTCCCGGTGGGCACGATGATGGAGGAGATCTCCCGTACGGGCGAGCGGAATTCGCCTTCTTCACTCGAACGAGCGAGCGGTTCGGTGAGCGCGGTGACGGTGACCAGTCCGGTGATGTCGGTGCCGGAGTTGGTGATGAAGCACTTGGTGCCGTTGATGACCCACTCGTCGGTGGCCTCGTCGTACCGCGCGGTGGTGCGGGTGGCCCCGGCGTCCGAACCGCCCTCGGGTTCGGTGAGGCCGAAGGCGCCGAGGAGCTCGCCCGAGGTCAGCCGGGGCAGCCACTCGCGCTTCTGCTCCTCGGTGCCGAAGCGGTGGATCGGCATCGCGCCGAGCGAGACGGCGGCCTCCAGGGTGATCGCCACCGAGGAGTCCACGCGGGCGAGTTCCTCCAGGACGAGGCCGAGCGCGAAGTAGTCGCCGCCCATGCCGCCGTACTCCTCCGGGAAGGGCAGACCGAACAGGCCCATCCGCCCCATCTCGCGGACGATCTCGTACGGGAACTCTTCCCGCTCGTAGAACTCGCCGATCTTCGGGGCCACCACGTCCTTGGCGAACTCGGCGACGGTGCGCCGCAGTTCCTCGTACTCGCTGCTGAGCCGGTGGTCGAGCATCTGATCCTCCTGGTGCCCGGCCGGGGCGGCCGCGGGCGGTGAGCGGATGACCGGCGTCCGTCTGACGGTGTGACGGTCGCACGGTGTGGTTGGCGGATGAACGTGGACGGAGACGGAAGAAGGCGGACGACGAGGTGCCCCGGCACCGGCCCCGGGTCGGGAAGGCCGGCCCCGGTGGGGGAGCGGTCAGCCCCGGGTGGTGCCGAGCAGCGCCTGGACGGTGCGGGAGGGGCTCGGCCGGCCGAGGCGCTCGGCCATCCAGCCGCTGGTCGCGACCAGTGCGCGCAGGTCGACACCGGTCCGGATGCCGAGTCCGTGCAGCATCCACACCAGGTCCTCGGTGGCCAGGTTGCCGGTGGCGCTCTTCGCGTACGGGCAGCCGCCCAGGCCGCCGGCCGAGGCGTCCACCGTGGTGACGCCCTCGCGCAGCGCCGCCAGGGTGTTGCTGAGCGCCTGGCCGTAGGTGTCGTGGAAGTGCACGGCGAGTCGGCCGACGGGCACGCCGGCCTGGGCGAAGCCGCCCAGCAGGGCGCCGACCTGGCCGGGTGTGGCCACGCCGATGGTGTCGCCGAGGCTCAGCTCCGCGCAGCCCATCTCCAGCAGTTGCACGCCGTACCGGACCACCTGGTCCAGCGGGACGGGCCCCTCCCAGGGGTCGCCGAAGCACATCGAGAGGTAGCCGCGGACCGCGACCCCGGCCTCGGCGGCCCGGGTCACGACCGGGCGGAACATCGCCATGGCCTCGTCCGCCGAGCGGTTGAGGTTGCGCCGGGCGAAGGTCTCGGTGGCGCTGGCGAACACCGCGACGTCGGTGGCGTGGTGGGCCAGCGCGCGGTCGAGGCCGCGCTCGTTGGGCACCAGGACCGGCAGCCGCAGGCCGGGGTGGCGGTCCGGAAGGTCGGCGAGCCGGGGCATCAGGTCCTCGGCGTCGGCGAGCTGGGGTACCCATTTCGGGTGAACGAAGCTGGTCGCCTCGACGGTCCGCAGCCCGACGGCGGCGAGTCGGCCGATGAACTCCGCCTTGACCTCGACGGGCACCAGGGAGCTCTCGTTCTGCAGCCCGTCGCGCGGTCCGACCTCGTGGATCCGGACCGCCTCGGGCAGGCCGGGGGCGCGGACCGGGGAGGGCAGGCCGAGGTCGAGGGTGTCGGGCTCGCGGGCCGGGGTCCCCTGGTCCGGGCGCTCTTGGGACGTCATGACCGCACCTCCACGGGCTCGGCGGCCGGCTCGGCCGGGGCCACCACGACCAGCAGGTCCTCCATCGCGACGGTGGCGCCCGCGGTGGCCCGCAGCTCGGCCACCACGCCGTCGTGCGGTGCGGCGATCACGTGTTCCATCTTCATGGCCTCCAGCACGAGCAGGGGCTGGCCCTTGCGGACCGTCTCGCCCGCCGTGGTCTTGACGACCGTGACGGTGCCGGGCATCGGGGCGGTCAGCGCGCCGTGGTGCGCCGAGGCCCCGGCGGCGCTCTCGACGACCGGGTCGTAGCCGTGCATCGGCCAGGCGTCGCCCTCGACGCCGAGCCAGGTCACCGGGCCGCCCGCGAGACCGGGGGTGGCGTCGGTGGCCAGGGCGAACGCGGTCTGCAGGCCGTCGACGGTCAGGTGCAACCGGTCGGCCGCCAGGGTCGCGCGGGCGCGGTGCACCGGGCCGGCATCGAGCCGGAGCTCCACCTCGCGGGCGCTCCCGGGGGAGTTGTCAGTGGGGTGGGTTACGTTGCCCGCAGTGATCGAACGGATGCGCACCGAGACCGGGTCCTGGCCGGGGGTACGGAGTCGGTGGGTGGTCCAGGCGGGGGTGCCGACCAGGCGCCAGCCGGAGGGAAGGGAGAACGGGTCGGTCCAGCCGCCGGGGTCGGCGGCCGGGGTGAGTTCCAGGTGCCGTGCCAGCGCGGCCGCGAAGTAGAGGAGGTGGGCGGGTGACGGCGATTCGGTCGGCGCGACGGCGTCCAGGTCCGCGGCCCCGGTCGGGGCGGTCGCTTCCGGGATGGCCGTGTCCGATGGTGCCGCGCTCGACGTCGCTGCCGCGACCGACGACGCCGCCGCGTTCGACGGCGAGTGGGGCGCCACGAGCAGGGCCGGCTGCTGCTGGGCCGTCTGTTCCACCAGGCCGGTGTCCAGTCGGCCGGCGACGACCTCGGGGTGGGCGAGCAGTCGGCGCAGGAAGCCGGTGTTGGTGGTGACACCCAGGATGCGGGTGTCGGCCAGCGCGGCGCGGAGCCGGCGCAGCGCGGTCGGGCGGTCGGGCCCGTACGCGATGACCTTGGCGAGCATCGGGTCGTAGGCGCTGGTGACGACGGTTCCGGGGGCGATCCCGGAGTCGACGCGGATGCCCTCGCCCCGGGGCTCGTCCAGGGTGAGGATGCGACCGCCGGTGGGCAGGAAGTCCCGTTCCGGGTCCTCGGCGCAGATGCGGGCCTCGATGGCGTGGCCCAGGAAGGAGATGTCGGACTGGGTGAAGGAGAGCGGCTCGCCCGAGGCGACGCGCAGTTGCCACTCGACCAGGTCCAGTCGGGCCGCGTCCGGCCCGACGGCGACGGCGAGTTCGGTGACGGGGTGTTCGACCTGGAGGCGGGTGTTCATCTCCATGAAGAAGAAGTCCCGCACCCCCTCGGCGGCGGAGGCGGGGGCGTCCGGGTCGATGCCGGGGACGATGAACTCCACGGTGCCGGCCCCGGTGTAGCCGCAGGACTCGGCGGCACGGACGGCCGCGGCGCCCATCGCGGCGCGGGTCTCCGCATTGAGCAGAACGGAGGGAGCCTCTTCGATCAGTTTCTGGTGGCGGCGCTGCAGGCTGCACTCGCGCTCGCCGAGGTGGACGGTGGTGCCGTGGGCGTCGGCCAGCACCTGCACCTCGATGTGGCGCGGCCGGTCGACCCAGCGCTCCAACAGCAGGGTGTCGTCACCGAACGCGGTCCGGGCGACGCGGCGGGCGGCGGCGATCTCGGTGGGCAGCTCGGCCGGGTCCCGCACCAGACGCATGCCCTTGCCGCCACCACCGGCGGAGGGCTTGAGCAGGACGGGGTAGCCGATCTCGTCGGCGGCGGCGACGAGGTCCTCGTCGGTGGGCGCGGTGGCCTGGCTGCCGGGGACCACGGGGACGCCGGCGGTCCGGACGGCCTCCTTGGCGTTGATCTTGTCACCCATCAGCTCGACCGCACCGGGAGGTGGTCCGATGAAGACGAGGCCCGCGTCGGCGCAGGCGCGGGCGAAGCCGGGGTTCTCGGCGAGGAAGCCGTAACCGGGGTGGACGGCCTGGGCGCCGGTGCGGTGGGCGGCGGCGAGGATCTGGTCGGTGCGCAGGTAGGTCTCGGCCGCGGAGCTGTCGCTGCGGTCGGCCGGGCCGAGCCGGACCGCGACGTCGGCCTCGCGGACGTGCGGCGCGTCGGCGTCCGCGTCGCTGAACACGGCGACCGAGCGGACGCCGAGCCGCCGCAGGGTGCGGATCACCCGCAGCGCGATCTCGCCGCGGTTGGCGACCAGAACTGTGTCGAACATGGGAGGCGTTCCTCCGGGTCGAGGGGAGCCGTGAGTAGGAGGTGGCGGTGGGCGGTCGAGGCGCCGACCCGGTCGTCGGGCCGGCGCCGCAGGAGTCACACCCGGAAGGGAGGGAGCACATCGGAGCGGTCACCGGACGGTGGGAGCACCCGCCGGGCGGCGGAGCGGCCACCGGGCGAACGCGCCGGCGGACGGCGTCACATGCGGAAGACGCCGTACGGAGCGGGCGGTGCCAGCGGGGCGTTGGCGCAGGCGGTGAGGGCGAGCCCGACGACGGTGCGGGTGTCCATCGGGTCGATCACACCGTCGTCCCAGAGCCGGGCGGTGGCGTAGTAGGCGTTGCCCTGCCGCTCGTACTGCTCGCGGACCGGGCGTTTGAACTCCTCCTCCGCCTCGGCCGGCCACTCCTCGCCGTGTCCCTCCAGCTGGTCGCGACGGACGGTGGCCAGGACGGAGGCCGCCTGTTCGCCGCCCATCACGGAGATCTTGGCGCCCGGCCACATCCACAGGAAGCGGGGTGAGTAGGCCCGGCCGCACATCGAGTAGTTGCCGGCCCCGTACGAGCCGCCGACCACCACGGTCAGCTTCGGGACCCGGGTGCAGGCGACGGCGTTGACCATCTTGGCGCCGTGCTTGGCGATGCCGCCCGCCTCGTACTGCCGGCCGACCATGAAGCCGGTGATGTTCTGCAGGAAGAGGAGGGGGATGCCGCGCTGGTCGCACAATTCGATGAAGTGGGCGCCCTTGAGGGCCGATTCGGAGAACAGCACGCCGTTGTTGGCGACGATGCCGACCGGGTGGCCGTGGATCCGGGCGAAGCCGGTGACCAGGGTCGCGCCGTACTCGGCCTTGAACTCGGCGAAGCGGCTGCCGTCGACCAGCCGGGCGATCACCTCGCGCACGTCGTAGGGCGTGCGCGGGTCGACCGGGACGGCACCGTACAGGCCGGCCGGGTCGACGGCCGGGGGCTCGACCGGGGTGAGCGGCCACGGCTTGGCCGACCGCGGGCCGAGTCCGGACACGATGGTGCGGACGATGGAGAGGGCGTGGGCGTCGTCCTCGGCCAGGTGGTCCGTCACGCCCGAGGTGCGGGAGTGCAGCTCGCCGCCGCCCAGCTCCTCGGCGGTGACCACCTCGCCGGTGGCGGCCTTCACCAGTGGCGGTCCGCCCAGGAAGATCGTGCCCTGGTTGCGGACGATCACCGCCTGGTCGCTCATCGCCGGGACGTAGGCGCCGCCGGCCGTGCAGGAGCCGAGCACCGCGGCGATCTGCGGGATGCCCGCGGCCGAGAGCCGGGCCTGGTTGTAGAAGATCCGGCCGAAGTGGTCGCGGTCCGGGAAGACCTCGTCCTGCATCGGGAGGAAGGCGCCGCCGGAGTCCACCAGGTAGATGCAGGGGAGGCGGTTCTCCAGCGCGACCTCCTGGGCGCGCAGGTGCTTCTTCACCGTCATCGGGTAGTAGGTGCCGCCCTTGACGGTGGCGTCGTTGGCGACCACCACCACCTCGCGTCCGGTGACCCGGCCGACCCCGGCGATCACCCCGGCCGCGGGCGCGGCGCCGTCGTACATCCCGTCGGCGGCCAACGGGGCCAGCTCCAGGAACGGCGAGGCCGGGTCGAGCAGGGTGTCCACCCGGTCGCGGGGGAGGAGCTTGCCGCGCGAGGTGTGCCGGGCGCGGGCCTTGGCGCCGCCGCCGAGGGCGGCCGCGTCGAGCTTCGCGCGCAGTTCGGCGACCAGGGCCTGGTGCGCCTCGGTGTTGGCCCGGTAGGCCGCGGAGCCCGGGTCGGCGGAGGTGCCGAGCCGGGGAGCCGGAGCGGCGGCGCCCGGAGATACGGCGCCCGGGGCCGCCGCGGTGCCGTTCGCTGTGCTGAACCGGACGCCGGAGGGCGAGCCGGTGGTTGAGATGACCATTCCCAAGAGCTCCCTTGCCCTCGGCAGCAGGCGGGCGGGCCGAGTGCGGTGCGCCCGTGGTTCCATACGTTAATTAACGTTAACTTACGCGCCCAGGTTAACGGTCGATAACCCGACTGTCTACGATGGGCAGCATGCCGAACGTCCCCGCAGCCTCCGCGCTCCCACGCCGTGACCAGATCCGCAAGGAGGCCGCCCGGCTGTTCGCCGCCCGGGGCTTCCTCGGTGTGGGTGTGGACGAGATCGGCAAGGCCGTGGGCATCAGCGGCCCCGGCCTCTACCGTCACTTCGCCGGCAAGGACGCGATGCTGGCCGACCTGCTGATCGGCATCAGTGAGCGCCTGCTGGAGGAGGGGCGCCGCCGGGCGGGTGGCGGCGACGGCCCGGCCGCCGCGCTGGACGCGCTGATCAGCGGCCACGTCGACTTCGCGCTGAACGACCGCGACCTGATCACCCTGCACGACCGCGAGCTGCTGAACCTCAAGGAGGAGGACCGCCGTACCGTCCGTCGGCTCCAGCGCGGCTATGTGGAGCTGTGGGTGGACGTGGTCCGGCAGGCCCATCCGCCGCTCGCCGCCCCCGCTGCCGAACCGGTGGCGCGGGCCGCCGTGCACGCGGTCTTCGGCCTGATCAACTCGACCCCGCACAGCCTCGGCCCGAACCCGGCCCAGGGCGAGCGCGCCGGACTCCAGCGCGACGGCATGGCCGCGCTGCTGCACACCCTCGCCCACGGTGCGTTCGCGGCGGCGGCGGAGTCGACCGCCGATCCGGCCGATCCGGCCGGCTCCGGCCCCGTCGGTTCGGTGCGCTCCGCGTCCACCGACTCCTAGGCCGCGGCGTCGAGCCCGCCCGTCGACTCACCCGCGCCCCTTGGTCGGGGGCCGCCCGTGGCCGGCCGGAGAGGGCCTAGGTCCAAAGGACGGCGCCCGCCCGCCCCCGGGTCGCTGGGCGGGTGCCGGGTCGTCGGCGACGCTTGAGGCAGAGGCGCACCGTTGGGTCGCAGTCGCGCGCGATCGGGAATCACCGCTGGCCGCAGGCTGTTGCCCAGTCCGCCGGACCGGACGATCCGGGCCGCCCGGAGTCAGTCCCGACCGCCTCGTGCGGCCGGAAAAACCATGGCGGCCACCCGATGAAATGGTTAGCATCCCTAAATATGCCCGAGACTCACGGATCCATGGTGGAGCAATCCCCGAGCGGCCCACCGGCCCCCGGCTCGAACCGGGAGGCCCCCGGTGACGGCCCGCACACCGCCGACCCGCGCCCCGAGCCGGGTGCGAACGCCGACCTGGGCGCGAACGCCGGCCCGGGAGCGAACGCCGGCCCGGGAGCGAACGGCAGCCCGGGCGCGGACCCGTCCGTGACCCGGACCGACGGCTGGCTGCGCCGCCTGATCGGCTACAGCTGGCGGTCGCGCCGGAGCCTGCTGCTGGCCTTCGGCGCCTCGCTGCTCGGCATGGCCGTCACCGCGCTGGTGCCGCTGGTCACCAAGCTGATCATCGACGACGTCATCGTCGCCCACACCCGCTCGCTGACCCCGTGGGCCGTGGTGCTGCTGGTGGCGGCCGTGGTGGTCTTCGGCTGCACCCAGGTCCGCCGCTACTACGGCGGCCAGCTGGCCCTCGACGTCCAGCACGACATGCGCAGCGACCTGTTCCGCTCGCTCGGCCGGCTCGACGGTCACCGGCAGGACCGGCTGGACACCGGCCAGGTGGTGGGGCGTGCGACCTCCGACCTCCAGCTGATCAACGGCCTGCTGTCGATGCTGCCGATGATGACCGGCTACCTGCTGATGTTCGTCATGTCGGTGGGCGTGATGGTCTGGCTGTCCGCGCCGCTGACCCTGATCGCCCTGGTCATGGCCCCGGCCCTGTGGTGGGTCAGCGTGCGCAGCCGCAAGCGCCTGTTCCCGGCCACCTGGGCCGCCCAGCAGGAGGCGGCCGCCGTCGCGGGCGTGGTGGACGGCGCGATCGGCGGCGTCCGGGTGGTCAAGGGCTTCGGTCAGGAGGCGCAGGAGCGGGACAAGCTGGAGCAGGTCTCCCACAACCTGTTCGCCGCCCGACTCCGCTCGATACGCCTCAACGCCCGCTACAACCCGGCGATGCAGGCGATACCGGCCCTGGCCCAGGTCGCGGTGCTGGCCTTCGGCGGCTGGCTGGCCGTCGACGGGCGGGTCTCGCTCGGGACCTTCGTCGCCTTCTCCACGTACGTCGCGCAGATGACCGGTCCGGTGCGGATGCTGACCATGGTCATCACGGTCGGCCAGCAGGCCCGGGCGGGTGTGGAGCGGGTCCTGCAGCTGATCGACGAGCGTCCGCTGGTCCAGGAGCGCCCGGACGCGGTCGCGCTGGACCTCACCCGGGGCGCCACCGCCTCGGCCGGCGGCTCCGACGCAGGCAGCTCCGACGCCGGCTCCCGCCGCTCCGACGCCGACAGGTCCGACAGCTCCGACGCCGGGGCCGCCACGACCGGCCCCCGGACCCCCGACGTGGCCCTGGAGTTCGACCAGGTCGAGTTCCGTTACGACCCCGAGCACCCCGCCCCGGTCCTGCACGGCCTCAGCCTGCGGCTGGCCCCCGGCGAGACCCTCGCCCTGGTGGGCGCCTCCGGCTCCGGCAAGTCGACGGTGGCCCAGCTGGTGCCCCGCTTCTACGACCCGGCGGTCGGCGCGGTCCGCCTCTACGGCCACGACCTGCGCGACCTCACCCTGGACTCGGTCCGGGCGGCGGTGGGCATCGTCCCCGAGGAGAGCTTCCTCTTCTCGGAATCGGTCCGCACCAACATCGCCTACGGCCGCCCGGACGCCACCGATGAGCAGGTCGTCGCCGCCGCCCGCGCCGCCCAGGCCGACGAGTTCGTCCGGGCGCTGCCGGAGGGCTACGAGACCAAGGTCGGCGAGCAGGGCCTGACCCTCTCCGGCGGCCAGCGCCAGCGCATCGCCCTGGCCCGGGCGATCCTCACCGACCCCGGGATCCTGCTGCTGGACGACGCCACCTCGGCCGTCGACCCGCAGGTCGAGGCGGAGATCCACGACGCGCTGCGCTCGGTGATGACCGGCCGCACCACGCTGCTGATCGCCCACCGCCGTTCGACCCTCCAGCTCGCCGACCGGATCGCCGTCCTGGACCACGGCCGACTGCTGGACCTCGGTACGCACGAGGAACTCGAAGCCCGATGTCCCCAGTACCGGGCCCTGATCACCGACCCCGAGGCCGGTCGCGCCCCCGAGCCGCAGTCCGCGACCGAGCAGCCCGCGAAGGACCAGCCGACGACCGGCCAGCCCGCGACCGGGCACGAGCGGCCCGCGCAGCAGGAACAGGGCCAGACTCCCGAACTCCCCACCCCCGCCCTCGTCAAGGCCGCCCGCACCGCCGACCCCGACCTGCTGGCCAAGGTCGCCGCCCTCCCGCCGGCCGCCGACGTCCCCGCCGTCCCCCGCGCCGAAGCCGAGGCCGGTGACCCCGACTTCAGCCTCGGCCGCCTGCTGCGCCCCTTCCGCACCCCGCTGCTGATCGCCTTCCTGCTGGTCGCCCTCGACGCGGCCGCCGGCCTGGTGCTGCCGGTGCTGATCCGGCACGGCATCGACGAGGGCGTGCGCAAGGGCCTGATGTCCGGCGTCGCGGTGGCCTCGGTCATCGCCCTGGTCGTGGTCCTGCTGGACTGGCTGGTGCAGAGCAGCGAGAACCTGGTCAGCGGCCGTACCGGCGAGCGGGTGCTGTACACCCTCCGGCTCAAGATCTTCGCCCACCTGAACCGGCTCGGCCTGGACTACTACGAGCGCGAGCTGACCGGCCGGATCATGACCCGGATGACCACCGACCTGGACTCGCTGACGTCGTTCCTGCAGACCGGCATGGTCACCGCGGTGGTCAGCCTGCTGACCTTCGCCGGGATCTTCGTGGCCCTGCTGGTCATCGACGCCGGCCTGGCCCTGGTGGTCTTCGCGGTGCTGCCGCTGCTGGTGGTCGCCACCCTGGTGTTCCGCAAGAAGTCCAAGGACCAGTACGAGCGCTCCCGCGACCTGATCAGCACGGTCAACGCCGACCTGCAGGAGAACGTGGCCGGCATGCGGATCGTCCAGGCCTTCCGTCGGCTGGACACCAACACGGACCGCTTCGTGGCGCGTGGCATCGCCTACCGCGAGGCCCGGGTCCGGGCGCAGTTCTACATCTCGCTGTACTTCCCGTTCGTCCAGTTCCTCTCCAGCGTGGCCGCCGCGCTGGTACTGATCGTGGGCGCCGCCCGGGTGGACGCGGGAACGCTGACGGTCGGCGCGCTGGTCGCGTACCTGCTCTACATCGACCTGTTCTTCGCCCCGGTCAACCAGCTGTCCCAGGTGTTCGACGGCTACCAGCAGGCCGCGGTGGGCCTCGGCCGGATCCGGGAACTGCTGCGCACCCCGACCACCACGGCCGAGGCGGCCGACCCGGTCCCGGTGCCGGAGGGCCTGCGCGGCGAGATCAGCTTCGAGGGCGTCGGCTTCGCCTACAACGGCGGCGCGGACGGGGCCCCGGACGTGCTGAGCGGTGTCGACCTGCGGATACCCGCGGGGCAGACGGTGGCGCTGGTCGGTGAGACCGGCGCGGGCAAGTCGACGCTGGTCAAGCTGGTGGCGCGGTTCTACGACGCCACCGCGGGCACCGTCCGGGTGGACGGGGTGGACCTCACCCGGTACGACCTGGCCCAGTACCGCCACCGCTTGGGCGTGGTGCCGCAGGAGGCCTACCTGTTCGCGGGCACGGTCCGGGAGGCGATCGCCTACGGCCGCCCGGACGCCTCGGCGGCCGAGGTGGAGGCGGCGGCCCGGGCGGTCGGCGCCCACGAGATGATCGTCGGGCTGTCGGACGGCTACGACCACGAGGTCGCGGGCCGTGGGCGAAACCTTTCGGCAGGCCAGCGCCAGCTGATCGCACTGGCCCGGGCCGAACTGGTCGACCCGGACATCCTGCTGCTGGATGAGGCCACCGCGGCGCTCGACCTCGCCACCGAGGCCGCGGTCAACCGGGCCGCGGAGCGGCTCAGCGGCGGCCGGACCACCCTGGTCATCGCCCACCGCCTGACCACCGCCGAACGCGCGGACCGGGTGGTCGTGCTGGACCACGGCCGGGTGGTCGAGGACGGCACCCACACCGAACTGCTGGCCCTGGACGGGACGTACGCCCGGCTCTGGCGGGCGTTCATCGCGGAGGGCCACCCGGCACCGGCCGGGGCGGTCGCCGCCGGGTAGCCCCGACCCCACGGTCCGCCCGCCTGCCGGTCCGGCAGGCGGGCGGACCGCGGAACAGGCCGGCCCCAGGAGCGTCAGGCGGCGATCAACGAGGCCAGCAGTCCCGAGGCGTCGACCCCGCGCGGCAGGTCGCTCACCTGCCCGTCCCCGACCTCCACCACCCGCCAGCCGGAGCCGTCGGCCCGGCTGGCGAGGTCGGTGGTGACGAAGCGGCAGCCGAGTCTTCGCACCAGCGCGGGCACTTCGCTGAGGTCGGGGTCGACCCGCTGGTGCGGGGCGTCCGGGTGCGGCCCGACCAGGATCGGCCGGCCGTCCAGCCACCACACCCGGGCCTCCACCGCCCGCCCCCCGCAGTCCGCCCCATCCGTGCCGTCCGGGCCATCTGCGCCGTCCGGGCCATCTGCGCGGTCCAGGCAATCTGCGCGGTCCGGGCCGTCTGCGCCGTCCGCAGGGCGCGCGGTGTCCCGAAGCGGTCCGCCGGTGCGTTCGAACTCCTCGTACCGTCGCAGCACCACCCCGCCGGCCAGGAACTCGCCCTGCAGCTCGACGAACCGTCCGACCACCCGGCCGACGGCCGCCAGGTCCGCCAACTCCGGTACGTAGCAGGCCTCGTGCCACTCGTGCTTGCGCGACTTCACGTAGTCCTTGACGATCGCCGGCCCGCTCCCGCCGAGCCGGGTCGCCGCGTCCGCCAGCTCCTCCGGCGTGGGGGCCGCCGTTCCCTTGGCCGGGATCCACACGCTGGGCGGGGTCGCGCCCTCGAACACCCCGTACCAGCCAGGCAGTTCGTGGGCCGCCGCGTAACCGGGCGGGCTGGTCAGCAGGTTGCCGCCGCGGGCGGTGAGCGCGGCGGCGAACTCGGCGTACCGGGTGGAGGGGAGCATCCAGCCCCGGTACCAGAGCGGTCCGCCGCCCTGGGGCACCCGCTGGACCGCCTCCTCGGCGCGCCCGCCGAGCAGCGCGTCGTGGTCGACCAGATGGTGCTCGCCGCCCAACTCCCGGAGCAGCCGGGCCTCCCAGGCGAAGTGCGGATCGGGCCGACGCGGGTTGAGCGGATCGGCGGGAAAGAGCATCGAGGGTACGGGCATGGCGGTCAGGGTACGGCCAGCGGGCCGCCGACGGCCCCGGCTCGACGGCGGTTCGCTGCCCCGGATCGGCTCAAGTGGGCGGGCGGGACGGTGAATTCGATCGACGCACGGTCCGGGCGCTGTCAGAGTGTCCCGATGCGAAGACTGCTGCGACCGCGCAAACGCGTTCCCCGTCGGGCCGCCCGCACCGTGGTCCTGGACGCGAACGGCTCGGTGTTCCTGCTCCGTTCGGACAACGACGAGGTCGGCGTCCACTGGACCATGCCGGGCGGCGGACTGGAACCGGGCGAGAGCCCGCGGGACGGTGCCCGGCGCGAACTGGGGGAGGAGACCGGCTGGACCGACCTCGAACCGGGCCCGCTGCTCTGCACCTGGGAACACGACTTCACCTGGCACGGCACCCCGGTCCGCCAGCACGAACACATCTACCTGACCGGCGGACCGCATCGCGGCCCGGTCGGCGACGTCAGCGCGGTGCACGCCCAGGACCGGATCCTCGACTGGCGCTGGTGGACCCCGGCCGACCTCGTCGACGAGAACGCCGACGCGCTCTGGCCGCCCACGCTCCCGGAACTGCTGGAACCCGTCCGCGGGGGCTGGGCGGTCGACGGGCGCCCTCCGGTGCCCGTCGACCTCGGGTACGTCCCGAACGCCCGCTAGCCGCGCGCGCTGTTCCCGCCGCCGTTCCCGCCGCGCCGGGCCCGCCCGGTCGGTCCGGCCGGGCCGATCTCCCAGCCGTGCAGGTCCAACTCCCGGTCGTGCAGCGCCCAGGGGTTCATCCGTACGGTCAGCCGGGTGGTGGCCAACTGCTCGACGGTGAGCCCGGTTTCGGCGATCAGCTGCTCGGTCGACACCGAGACGGCGATCGCGGGACGCCAGGAGGGCAGGACGACCAGGCTGGTCCCGCGGCCGACCCGGATCGGCTCGGCCGCCACCCGGACCGGTGTCCGCTCCTCCGGGCGGCCGACCGCCTCCGGCTGGACCGGGCTGCCGCCGATCAGGATGCCGAGCGGCGGTTCGGCCCGGGTGGCCGAGGCCGCGAACTCCGGTCCCGCGAATGCCGGTCCCGCGAATGCCGGGCCTGCGGAGGCCGGGCCGACGAACGTCGAACCGGAGACTGCCGGACCCGCGAACTCCTGGGCGGCGAACTCCGAGGTCGTGAACGGCCGGGCCCGGCCGCCCGCCAGGGGCGCGCGGTCGGCCACCACCCCCGTTGCACCGGTCGGTTCACCCGCCCACCCCGCACCGCGCGGTTCCGCTCCGGTCGGGTCGGTCGCGGCCGTCTCCCGTGCGGTCGCCTCCTGCCCGGTCCGGTCGGTCTGCGGATGCATCCGGCGCAGTCGGCGGGAGGGTGACGGCCGTCGCGAGCCGAGGCCGCGGACCTCCGCGTGCGTCGAACGGGGCACCGGCGCGGGCCGGTTGCCCTCCGACGGTGCTGTCGGCTGCTGGAACCGGACGAACCCCGCCCCGGCCCCGCCGAAGGCGCCGCTCCCGGCCGCCTCCTCCGCAGCCCCGGTCTCCTCGACGGCCCCGGCCCCCTCCGTAGCCCGGGCCTCCTCGGCCCCGACGGAGGGGTCGTCCGCGGCCTCTCCGAGCAGCGCCCGCACCTCCGCCACGGACCGGCGGCACGCGGCCGCCAGTTCGGCGACCGAGCGCCCCTCGGCGCGTGCGGCCCGCAGCCGTTCGGTGAACGCCGTCCGGAGCCGGTCGGTGGTCGCATCGCCGTCGGCCGTGGCGCGTCGGAGCTGCGCCTCGACGTCCTCCGGGGTGCGCGGCTGCGGCACCGAGTCGTGACGGGCCGGAGCGCCCGCTGCGACCGGCGCGCAGACCGTACCGCCGTCGGCCGCCGCCGCGACCGCGCACAGCGTCGCCGCCGGGCCAGGAGCCCCCGGGCCGGGCGCCTCCGGGGCAGTCGGGCCGGCAACGGGCGCGTCGGCAGCGGCAGTGCCGGCCACGGGTGGCAGGCCGCCCGGGGGCGGGCATCCGGCGCCGTCCGCGGTCGGGCCGGGTAGGGCGGAGTCGGTGGAACTGGGGTGGAGCGAGGTCATCGGCGGGCCCTTCGGCGGACGGTCCCGACGATCCTCCCGCACCGCGCGACCAGCTCCAAGCGTCATTCCCGGGCGTGTGCCCGGGAGCCCGGCGGCGCGACCAGGGGATCAGCGCCGCTGCCCACCCGGCGGATCGGCTCAACTCCCGTGTGAGACAAATCCCTTGAGGTCGGCGAGCACCGCGTTGGCCGCCGCGACGCCGAGCCCGAGGAACCAGGTCTCGTCCGAAACCGGCCGGGCCTGACCGGACTTGACCGCGCCGAGCGTCTTCCAGAGCGCGCCCCCGAGCACCGCGTCCTGGTTGGTCGAACTGGGGCTGCCGTAGACGCCGTAGAAGATCCAGTCGGCGTCGGCCCGGTCGATCTGTTCCGGGCTGACCTCCACCGCGAGTTCCTTGACCTGCTCGATCTTCGGCTGCGGCAGCGGCACGTCGGTGAGGATGGTGCCGATGAAGGAGAGTTCGGCGTAGAGCCTGGTCCGGCCCGGCATGAAGCGCAGCGGCGTGATGGTGGGCCGCTTGTCGCCGAGCCCGGCCCCGATCGCGGTGGCGGCCGCCTGGTACGCGTCGAGCTGGGCCTGCGCCTCGGCCTGGAGGCCGAAGGGGCTGGCGTTGAGCAGGAAGTTCTGCTTCCAGGGGTAGCCGGGGCGCAGCGAGAAGACGGTCGGCGCGATCTTCGACAGCTGGGCGTACTGGTCCTGGGCGCGCAGCTGGCTGCCGAGGATCAGGTCGGGCTTGAGTGCGGCGATCGCCTCCAGGTTGAGGCTGTTGATGGTGCCGACGGCGGCGGGGCTGCCCGCCTTGTCCTTCAGGTAGGACGGCAGCGACTTGGACCCGTCGGTGTGGACGACGCCGACCGGCTGGATGCCGAGCGAGACGACGTTGTCGAGTTCGCCGGTGTCCAGCACCACGACCCGGGTGGGCCGGGCCGGGATGACGGTCTCGCCCATGGCGTGCTTGACGGTGCGCGGGTAGACGCCGGCGGCGGCGTCGGTGCCGAAGCCCTTCATCTTCTCGATCACGGTGGCGTAGTCGTCGCCGCCCTGCTTGACGGACTTCTGGTCGGGGGAGCCGCCGCTACCGGGCTTGGCGCTGTTCCCGCCGCCTCCGCCGCTCTCGCCGCCGCCCGAGCCGCCGGAGCTGCCGCAGGCGCTGAGCAGCCCGCCGAGGCCGAGCACGGCGGCGCCGGTCAGTCCGGCGGTGAGGAAGCGGCGTCGCCCGGGGGTGCGGAGGGCGGTGGCTCGGAGGTCGGGGGTCGGGCCGTCGGTGTGGGGGGTCACGCGACGCTCCTTCACGGGTCGGGACCGGGCAGTCGGGGCCATCGGGTCAGATATCGGAGTTAGGTGAGGCAAACCTATCCCGCTGCCCGCCGTGCCCGTCGGACGGGGGTGTCCGCGGAGCCGTCAAAAGTCATCGTAAGTGCATAAAATCACCAAGAGTTGGTCTATTCAACCTTCCTCATCCGCCTTAGAGTGCGCTCGTGTTTGATCAGCAGCTCTCAGAGCGCACGAGCAGCGGCCGGGCAATGGCGCCCGGCGCTCCGCAGGGTGCCCCGGTCAGTGGCACCAGTGGTGGCGTTCCCGAACCGGGAACAGCTGGGGGAGCGGGGGACAAGGGCCTGCGGGGCAACTCGGTCGGCCTGCTGGGCAGCGTGGTGCTGGGCGTCTCGACGGTCGCCCCGGTCTACTGCCTGACCGCGACGCTGGGGCCGACGGTCACCGCGGTCGGCGTGCAGATGCCGGCGGTGTTCCTGGCCGGCTTCCTGCCGATGCTGCTCGTCGCGTTCGCGTACAAGGAGTTGAACAAGGACTTCCCGGACTGCGGAACGTCCTTCACCTGGACGGTCAAGGCCTTCGGCCCCCGGGTCGGCTGGATGGCCGGCTGGGGACTGACCGTCGCGACGATCATCGTGCTCTCCAACCTGGCCGGGGTCGCGACCGACTTCCTCTACCTGATGCTCGGTGAGATGACCGGCAGCAGTTGGGTGGCCGGGCTGGACCAGAACAAGGCCGTCCACCTGCTCACCGTGGTCCTGCTCATCGCCGGCGCCACCGCGATGAGCTACCGGGGGATGACGGCCACCAAGTGGTTCCAGTACGGCCTGGTCGGCCTTCAACTGGCCGTGCTGCTGCTCTTCTCGGCCATCGCGATCGGCAAGGCCGCCGCCGGCGACCTGCCCGACTCGATCGGCTTCTCGTTCTCCTGGCTCAACCCGCTCCAGGTCGGCTCGTTCAGCGCGTTCACCGCCGGGCTGTCGCTGTCGATCTTCATGTACTGGGGCTGGGACACCTGCCTCACCATGAACGAGGAGACCCTGGGCAGTGCCAAGACCCCGGGCCGGGCGGCCATGATCACCATGGTCACCCTGGTCGGCTCGTACCTGCTGGTCGCGATCGCCGCCCAGATGTTCGCGGGCGTCGGCAGCACCGGCAACGGCCTCGGCAACCCGGCGACCGCCGACAACGTCTTCGCCGCGCTGGCCCGCCCGGTGCTCGGCTCGCCGTGGAGCATCCTGCTCTTCCTGGCCGTCGTCGCCAGCGCCGCCGCCAGCCTGCAGACCACCTTCATCCCGGTGGCCCGCACCCTGCTCGCGATGAGCGCCTACCGCGCGGTGCCGCCCCGCTTCGGCACCGTCCACCCGCGCTTCCGCACCCCCGGCTACGCCACCGTCGCGGCCGGCCTGGCGACCGCGGTCTTCTACGTCGGCATGAGCCTGATCAGCGAGAACGTCGTCCAGGACACCATCCTGGCGCTCGGACTGATGATCTGCTTCTACTACGCGCTGACCGCCTTCTCCTGCGTCTGGTACTTCCGCCGCTCGCTCCGCGGCAGCCTGCGCGACCTGCTGCTCAAGGGCGTCGCCCCGCTGCTCGGCGGGCTCCTGCTGAGCGCCGTCTTCCTGCAGACCCTCACCGACGCCTGGTCCCCCGACTACGGCAGCGGCTCGGTGTTCGGCATCGGCTCGGTGTTCGTGATCGGCGTCGGCATCCTGCTGCTCGGCGCTGGGCTGATGACCTGGTACGGCATGATCCGGCCCGAGTTCTTCCGCGGCGAGACGCTGCGCCAGGACACCCAGGCCCTGGTCGTGGAGGACTGACGAGGACCAAACGAGGACCAACGGAGGACCGGACGCTATCGTGGGGGCATGAAGCGCTTCGTGGGCCTGTGCTGGTGGCCGTCCTAGGACGGCCACCACACTCGCCTGACCAGGGCCGTCCGGGATGGACGGCCCTGTCGCGTTTTCCCCACGGGACGGGCCCGCGCCCCGGACGGCCGCCACCACCGCCGTACCGAGGGAGAACCCCATGACCGCCACCGTCGCCACCACTGCTGCCGCCACCGTCTCCGCCACCGCCACCGTCTCCGGCGCCGCGACCGCCGATCCGACCGCGACCACTACCGCGACCGTCGACCCGACCGCCGATCTGACCGGCGCGGACCCGATCGACGACCCGGGCGCCCACCGCGTCCTCACCGGCGACCGCCCCACCGGCCCGCTCCACCTCGGCCACTACTTCGGCACCCTGCAGAACCGGGTCCGGCTCCAGGACCGGGGCGTCGAGATGTTCGTGCTGGTCGCCGACTACCAGGTCATCACCGACCGCGACATCGCCGACCGGCTCGCCGAGCACACCGAGAACCTCGTCCTCGACTACCTCGCGGCCGGCCTCGACCCCGACCGCGCCACGGTCTTCGCGCACAGCGCCGTCCCGGCCCTCAACCAACTGCTGCTGCCCTTCCTCAGCCTGGTGAGCGTCGCCGAACTCAGCCGCAACCCCACGGTCAAGGACGAGATCGCCCACTCCAGCCAGGCCGCCGTCAACGGGCTGATGTTCACCTACCCCGTCCACCAGGCCGCCGACATCCTGTTCTGCAAGGCCGACCTCGTCCCGGTCGGCCAGGACCAGCTGCCCCACCTCGAAGTCGCCCGCACCGTCGCCCGCCGCTTCAACGAGCGCTACCCGCACGCCGACGGCAGCGCCGTCTTCCCCCGCCCGCGGGCACTGCTCTCCGAGGCCCCGATGCTGCTGGGCACCGACGGCGGCAAGATGAGCAAGAGCCGTGGCAACGCCGTCGCCCTCGGCGCCTCCGAGGACGAGACCGCCCGGATCATCCGCGGTGCCAGGACCGACGCCGACCGCCGCATCACCTACGACCCGGCGGGCCGCCCCGAGGTCTCCGGCCTGGTCCTGCTCGCCGCGCTCTGCCAGGACCGCGCCCCGGAGGCGATCGCCGAGGAGATCGGCGACGGCGGTGCGGCCGCCCTGAAGCGCACCGTCACCGAGTCCGTCAACGAGTACTTCCGTCCGCTGCGCGCCCGCCGTGCCGAACTCGCCGCCGACCGCGGTCACCTGCGCCAGGTCCTGCGCACCGGTGCCGAACGGGCCAACGCCATCGCCGACGCCACCCTCGCCGAGGTGCGGGAGGTGATGGGCGCGATCTGAAGGGGCCCCCACCCCGGCCGGGCCCGCTGCCCGCCCGTCGCCCACCGACATCGGCCGGTCGACGGGCGGGCATATCGTCACCGGGCGGCCCCGACCACACCCCGGGCCCGCCCCGGCCCCGCCCCTTCCCCGAAAGGCCCGGTCCATGGACCAGCAACCGACCACGCCCGGCCAGGGACTGACCCGCCCGCGGCAGCTGAGCCCCGGCGACCACATCGCCGTCGTCGCACCCAGCGGCCCGATCGACCCCGAGCGGCTCACCGCCGGCTGCGAGATCCTCCGCTCCTGGGGCCTGCGCGTGACCGTCGCCCCGCACGTCCTCGACACCCACCCCGTCCTCGGCTACCTGGCCGGCACCGACGCCGACCGCGCCGCCGACATCCAGGCCGCCTGGCTCGACCCCACCGTCGACGCCGTCATCTGCGCCCGCGGCGGCTACGGCGTCCACCGGATCGTCGACCTGCTCGACTGGACCGCGATGCGCGCCGCCCGGCCCAAGCCCTTCATCGGCTTCAGCGACGTCAGCTCCCTGCACGAGGCCTTCGCCCAGCGCCTCGGCCTCGCCACCCTGTACGGGCCGCTGGCCGCCGGCGCCTCCTTCGTGGGCGACGGCCCCACCGCCGAACACCTGCGCCGGACCCTCTTCGAGCCCGCCACCGTCACCGTCCTCGGCTCGCCCACCGCCACCCCGCTCGTTCCCGGCCGTGCCCACGGCGTCACCGCCGGGGGCTGCCTCCACGTCCTCGCCGCCGAGCGGGGCACACCCGCCGCCCGCCCCTCCTACCGGGCCGGCATCCTGGTCCTCGAAGACGTGAACGAGCACCCGTACCAGCTCGACCGCCTGCTCACCCAGTTCCTGCGCTCCGGTGCCCTCGACGGGGTGGCCGGCATAGCCCTCGGCTCCTGGGAGGGCTGCGGACGTCCCGACCGCGTCCGGAACGTGATGCTCGACCGCCTCGGCGACCTCGGGGTGCCGGTGCTCGGGGACCTGGGCTTCGGCCACTGCCCGTCCACCCTCACCGTCCCGCTCGGCGTCCCGGCCCTGCTCGACGCGGACGCCGGCACCCTCACCCTGGACCACCCCGCCCTCGTCCCCGCCCTTCCCTGACGGCGGCTGCCGGGCCCGGACGAGCGGGGGGACAGGTGAGTAGGGTGCGGCCATGAACGAGGACCGCCTCACCGCCCTTGCCCTCGGACTCCTCCGCGGCCCGGGCAGCAACGCCCGTACGATCCTCGGACTCGTCGGCCCGCCCGGAGCCGGCAAGTCCACCCTCGCCCGTCACCTGGTCGCCGAGGTCGAGCGCGTCGAAGGCCCCGGCACCGCCTCCTACCTCCCGCTCGACGGCTTCCACCTCTCGGCCGCCCAGCTCGACCGCCTCGGCCTGACCCACCGCAAGGGCGCCCCGGCCACCTTCGACGCCCACGGTTACGTCGCCCTGCTGCGCCGGGTCGCCGCCGACCGCTTCCAGGACATCTACGTCCCCGACTTCGACCGCACCCTGGACGAACCGGTCGCCGCCCGCCACGTCGTCCGACCGCACACCCGCCTGGTCATCACCGAGGGCAACTACCTCGCCTCCTCGGACACCCCCTGGCCCGACGCCCGCCGGCTGCTGCGCGAACTCTGGTACGTCGACACCGACGACGCCGTCCGCGAGCAGCGTCTACTCCGCCGCCACCGCGAGGGCGGCCGCGACGAGGCCACCGCGCTGCACTGGGTCACCGGCAACGACCACCCCAACGGCGAGTACGTGAAGCCGGGCCGGGCGCTCTGCACCCGGACCGTCTCCGGCAGCGGGTTGCCCCTGGCGCCGGATAGGGGTAGTGTTCTCTAGTCGCTCGGCAGGGAGCACCGGACACGCATCAGTGTGGACGGTCCCGGGGCGGCCAATCCTTTGAAACACCACTTCTCGGTTCGCGCCGGGTCCTGTTTCGCGTTCTTTACGCGTTCTGGCCTGGGGCTTATTTGTCATGTGCGTTTTATCGGATTGCGGCCGGATTCGCTTTTCGGAGCGGGGATCGGCTAGAGTTTGAAACGTCGGACGGGGCGTCAAGCCGCAGAAGACACCAGCGAGTTGGATGACGAAGCCCCGGAAAACGGAGCGGAAAACATCTGGTAAGCTGGAAACACGAAAGAACGAAGCGCCCGGAGGGCCCGCTGGAAGGCGGTCCGAAGGAAGCGTCC